>NZ_JBFAME010000015.1:0-138442 GCF_040660275.1 Nocardiopsis sp. NPDC049922
GGCCGGTGGTCGGGCCCACCCGGCCCCGGACGAGCAGGTAGTAGACGGCTCCGGCGATCGGACCGCCCAGCAGGGACACTCCCGTGCACGGGAGACGGGCCACCGCCGTCATCGGGGCCGTGGGCGTCAGCCGGTGAACTCCTTGGCGACCACCTCGGCGATCTGCGCCGTGTTCAGCGCGGCGCCCTTGCGCAGGTTGTCCCCGCACAGGAACAGGTCGAGGGACTTCGGGTCGTCCAGCGACCGGCGGATCCGGCCGACCCAGGTCGGGTCGGTGCCCACGACGTCGGCCGGGGTCGGGAACTCCCCCTTGGCCGGGTCGTCCTGGACCACGACGCCCTCGGCGGAGCGGAGCAGCTCGCGGGCGGCGTCGGCGGTGACCTCCTCGGCGAAGGTGGCGTGCACGGCCAGCGAGTGGGTGGTGATCACCGGGACGCGCACACAGGTCGCGGAGACGCGCAGGTCGGGCAGGCCCAGGATCTTGCGGGACTCGTTGCGGACCTTCAGCTCCTCCGAGGCCCAGCCGTCCTCCTTGAGCGAACCCGCCCACGGCACGACGTTGTAGGCCAGCGGCGCCGGGAACGGACCCAGCTCGCCGGCGGCGGCGCGCACGTCGCCCGCCTTCTCGGCGATGCCGCGGTCCGCGCTGACCTTGGCCATCTGGTCGCGCAGGGTGTCGATGCCCTCCTGGCCCGCGCCGGAGGCGGCCTGGTAGGAAGCGACCACCAGGTCGGTGACGCCGAAGGCGCGGTGCAGCGCGCCGATCGCGACGATCATCGACAGCGTGGTGCAGTTGGGGTTGCTGATGATGCCGCGCGGACGGTTGCGGACCTGGTCCGCGTTGACCTCGGGCACGACGAGCGGAACGTCGGGGTCCATGCGGAAGGCGCCGGAGTTGTCCACGGCGATCGCACCGCGGGCGGCGGCGATCGGCGCCCACTCCTTGGACACCTCGTCCGGGACGTCGAACATGGCCACGTCGACGCCGTCGAAGACCTCGGGGGCCAGGGCCCGCACGACGACGTCCTCGCCGCGTACGCTCAGCACCTTGCCCGCGCTGCGCGGGGAGGCGATCAGGCGGATCTCGCCCCAGACGTTCTCCCGCTGGGTGAGGATGTCGAGCATGACGGTGCCGACGGCGCCGGTGGCCCCGACGATGGCCAGGGTGGGAAGACGGTTGCTCATCGGCCGGTACCTCCGTAGACGACAGCCTCGACCTGGTCGGCGTCGAGCTGGAACTCACTGTGCGCGGCCTGGACGGCCGCGTCGATCTGGGACTCCTCGACGATCACCGAGATGCGGATCTCCGAGGTGGAGATCATCTCGATGTTGGTGCCGGAGCCGGCGACCGCGTCGAAGAAGCGGGCGGTGACGCCCGGGTAGGAGCGCATGCCCGCCCCGATCAGCGAGACCTTGCCGATCTTGTCGTCGTAGCGCAGGGACTCGAAGCCGACCTTGTCCTGCACCTTCTTCAGCGAGGAGACGGCGGTCTTGCCCGACTCCTTCGGGACGGTGAAGGAGATGTCGGTACGGGAGGTGGAGACCGCCGACACGTTCTGCACGATCATGTCGATGTTGATCTCGGCGTCGGCGAGCGCCTTGAAGATCGTGGCGGCCTCGCCCACCTTGTCCGGCACGCCGACGACGGTGATCTTGGCTTCGCTCCGGTCGTGGGAGACCCCGGAGATGATCGGCTGTTCCATGCCTTCGCTTTCCTCGACTTCCGAGACGACCCAGGTCCCGGGCTTCTGGCTGAACGACGAACGGACGTGCAGGGGGATGTTGTAGCGCCGCGCGTACTCCACGCACCGCAGGTGCAGGATCTTGGTCCCGCACGCGGCCATCTCCAGCATCTCCTCGTAGGAGACCTGCGGGATGCGCTGGGCGGAGGGGACGATGCGCGGGTCGGCGGTGAAGACCCCGTCCACGTCGCTGTAGATCTCGCAGGCGTCGGCCTCCAGGGCCGCGGCCAGCGCGACCGCCGTGGTGTCGGAGCCGCCGCGCCCGAGGGAGGTGATGTCCTTGGTGTCCTGGGAGACGCCCTGGAACCCGGCGACGATGCAGATCGCGCCCTCGTCCACGGCCTCCTGGATCCGCCCCGGAGTCACGTCGATGATCTTCGCGTTGCCGTGCAGCGACGTGGTGATGACACCGGCCTGCGAACCGGTGAAGGACCGGGCCTCGTACCCCAGGTTCTCGATGGCCATCGCCACGAGGGCCATGGACATCCGCTCACCCGCGGTCACGAGCATGTCGAGCTCGCGCGCCGGCGGCATCGGGGAGACCTGTTCGGCCAGGTCCAGCAGCTCGTCGGTCGTGTCGCCCATGGCAGACACGACGACGACGACGTCATATCCCGCCTTTTTCTGAGCGACGATCCGCTGGGCTACTCGCTTGATGGCTTCCGCGTCAGCCACGGAAGACCCACCGTACTTCTGCACGATTAGGGCCACGATCGATGCTCCTGAGGAGTTGGGATCAAGTCAACAGACAATTGGAGTGTAGCCAGCCGCGTTCGCCAAACCCGGTCCGACCTGCGACGGGAGCGCGCGGCGACTTGACACGCCAGCACTCGGGCCTACCCCGAGAACCGGAGGTTACTCGTGTTTCGGTCGGATTACGGACGAATGTGAGCTAGAACTCGAGGCTGCGACGGCCCTCGAAGGCACGTCCCAGCGTCACCTCGTCGGCGTACTCGAGGTCGCCGCCGACCGGAAGGCCACTGGCCAGCCGCGTCACTTTCAGACCCATCGGTTTGACCAGCCGCGCCAGGTAGGTCGCGGTGGCCTCCCCCTCCAGGTTGGGGTCGGTCGCCAGGATCAGTTCGGTGACCTGGCCGTCCGCCAGACGGGTCATGAGTTCCTTGACGCGCAGGTCGTCGGGGCCGACGCCCTCGATGGGGCTGATCGCGCCGCCGAGCACGTGGTAGCGCCCGCGGAACTCGCGGGTGCGCTCGATGGCGACGACGTCCTTGGACTCCTCGACGACGCAGATGACGGCGCTGTCACGGCGCGCGTCACGGCAGATACGGCACTGCTCCTCCTCGGCGACGTTGCCGCACACGGAGCAGAAGCGCACCCTCTCCTTCACCTCGACCAACGCGTTGGCGAGGCGTCGGACGTCCGCGTTCTCCGCGGACAGCAGGTGGAAGGCGATACGCTGCGCGCTTTTCGGACCGACGCCGGGCAGCCGCCCGAGCTCGTCGATCAGATTCTGTACCGCGCCTTCGTACATCGCCTACCCACTCGGTCGGACCGCGTTCTCGGGGGCGGTCCGTCACCCCGTACGACCACCGTATCCGGAGCGGCGACCCGCCGCGTACGCGGCGGTGCCGCCCTCGGGTCGCGAGGGGTGGCCCGGAACCCCTAGAAGCCCGGCAGCCCGGGGATGCCGCCGCCACCGGGCATCCCGCCCATGCCCTGGGCGAGCGGGCCCATCTTCTCCTGCTGGAGCCGCTCGACCTGGGCCTCGGCGTCACGGATGGCCGCGAGCACGAGGTCGGCGATGGTCTGGGCGGTCTCCTCGGCGTCGTCCGGGTCCACGGCCCCGGGGTCGACGGTGATGTCCTCGACCTGCCCGCGCCCGTTCAGCTTGACCTGGACCAGGCCGCCGCCGGACGTCCCCTCGACCTCGGCCTCGTCGAGCGCCTGCTGGGCCTCGACCAACTGCTGCTGCATCTGCTGGGCCTGCTGGAGCAGGGCCTGCATGTCCATTCCGCCAGGGTTCACGGCCGCCTCCTCGTCGCACTCGTGGTGCGGGACTTCGCTTGTCGTGTCGCTCTCGCTGTGAGACTAACCGGTCGTCCTCCGGTGTGGGGCGTCCCCGACCCGGCGGCCGCCCGCTCCGGGGCGTCGTCGCGACGGGCTCCGTCGATCACCGTGTCGAGCGCCGTCAGGCTCCGCTGGAGCCGGTCGATCGAGGCCGCGATGCGCTCGCGCTCCTCACACAGGTTCGTGAGGAGGTCGGGCGCCGGGTCACCGCGCTCCTGGGCGTAGATGCAGGGCAGCAGCTCGTAGATGGTGCCGCTGCTCAGGCCCGCCGCGAACAGGCACTGGATGCGTTCGACGCGCTCGGGCGCGAGCGGCCCGTACTCGCGGTGCCCGCCGGGTGTGCGGGTGGACGCCAGCAGCCCCTGCTCCTCGTAGTACCGCAGCGACCGGGGGCTGACCCCCGTGAGCCGCGCCAGTTCACCGATCCGCATCACACCTCCACCACGTGATGTGCGCCACAAACACTTGAATCTCACATCCATGTCAAATTCTAGCCTCGTCCCATGAACACGACCACGACGACGGCCGACGCCGCCACCGCGCACCCGTCCGCAACGACCGACCACCCGCTGCTCACCCCGTACGCGCTCCCTTCCCTGACCCTGCCGAACCGGGTCGTCATGGCGCCGATGACACGGCTGCGCGCCGACCGGAACGGCGTCCCCCAGCCGCTCATGGCCACCTACTACACCCAGCGCTCCGGCGCGGGGCTCATCGTCACCGAGGGCGTCGCCCCGAGCCTCACCGGCCAGCAGTTCCTCACCCAGCCGGGGTTGTTCACCGAGGAGCAGGTGGCCGGGTGGCGGACGGTCACCGACGCCGTCCACGCGGGAACCGACGGAGAACGGGGGAGAACCACGCCGAAGGCGTCCGTCGAGGATGGCGGCCCGTCCCACGGCGCGAAGCGCTCCCACGGGCGACCGGGCGGGCGGATCTTCGCCCAGATCATGCACGCCGGACGCAACGGGCACCCCCTCAACCGGCCGGACGGGGGCGCCCCGCTGGCGCCCTCGGTGGTGCCGACCACGGCACCGGTGCACACGCTCGACGGCAAGGTCGCACCGGTCGCGCCGCGTGCGATGACCCTCGACGAGGTGCGCGCCGCCGTCGCCGACCACGCCGAGGCCGCCCGCGCCGCGATCCGCGCCGGGTTCGACGGCGTGGAGATCCACGGCGCCAACAGCTACCTGCCGCACCAGTTCCTCGCCGACAACACCAACCTGCGCACCGACCGCTACGGCGGCGACGTCACCGGGCGGATCCGGTTCGCGGTCGAGGTCGTCGAGGCGGTGGCCGACGCGGTCGGCGCCGAGCGGGTGGGCCTGCGGATCTCCCCCGGCAACCCGCAGTTCGAGATGGTCGAGCACGACCCGGCCCCCGTCTACCGGGCACTGCTGGCCGCGATCGACCCTCTGGGCCTGGCCTACCTGCACGTCACCGACGACCCCGACTACCCGGCGCTGGACGACCTGCGCCCCCGCTGGAGCTCCACGCTCGTCGGCAACACCGGCGAACACGAGGTGACCACCGTCGAGGGCGCGGCGCGCCTGATCGGTGCGGGCCGCGCCGACCTGGTGTCGGTCGGCCGCCCCTTCATCGCCACGCCCGACCTCGTCGAACGGATCGCCGCCGGGGTGCCGTGGTCGCCCGACCGGGAGCCCGAGCTGCACTACGCCTCGGGGCCCCGCGGATACGTCGACTACCCGCGCCACGGTGAGCGGCGGCCCGTTGACCAGCGCGGAACCGAGGGCGAAGAGTAGCCCTTGCGTCACTGTCGGTTGAAAGACCGCGCTGCGGGGCACAAACGTCCCGTTGGTGTCCCGACGGCACCACCGGCATCACCGACAGTCACGGGGGACGACGTGTTGACCGCCAGGGAGCGCCACGCGGCTCTGATCGAGGCGATGATCGCGGACGGCACACTGACCGATCCCGCGCTCATCGACACCTTCCGTGCCGTCCCCCGGCACCGCTTCATCCCCGAGTCCGGCGCCCTGACCCCGCGCGGGACCCCGCTCAGCGCCGCCACCAACCCGGAACTGTGGCTCGCCGCCGTCTACACCGACAACGCCATCGGCACCCGGTTCGAGGGGGCGGACCTCCCCCGGCAGCGCGGCGCCCGGGAACAGCCGTCGAAGCCGGGGAGGTCCGCCACCTCCTCCAGTTCCGCGCCGACGGTGCTGGCGCGCATGCTGGAGCTGGCCGACCTCGCCAACGGCCAGCACGTCCTGGAGGTCGGGACCGGGACCGGGTGGAACACGGCCCTGCTCGCCCACCGCCTGGGCGACCGCGCGGTCACCAGCCTGGAGATCGACCCCCGGGTCGCCGCGGCGGCGCGCGGGACGCTGCGCGCCGAGGGCTACACCCCCGATGTCAAGCACGCCGACGGGTACGAGGGGTGGCCGCCCCGCGCCCCCTACGACCGGATCACCTCTCCCTGCGGAGTGCGGCGCCTTCCCCCCGCCTGGGCACGACAGGTGCGTCCGGGCGGGCTGGTCGTCTGCCCGTGGGGCCTGCTGGAGGGGGCCGGGGTGATCGTCCGGTTGGAGAGCGCGGAGGACGGGTCCCTGACCGGGACCTTCCACGGCGGGGTGGGGTTCGTCCCGCTGCGCGTGCCGGGGCCGTCCGTCCCGCCGGTGCGGGACTCCGGGCAGCAGCCGGACGAGTACCGGCTCACCCAGGTCGACCCGCTGGCGCCGCTGACGGCGTTCGCGTCCGCGTTCGTGCTGTCGGTGCTGGTGCCGGACTGGCGGGTGCGGCGGCGGTGGATCGGCACGGGGTCGGGCGTGTGGGTGTGCGACCGGGCGGGGGAGTCGTGGGTGCGGGTGTACCCCTACGGCACCTCGTGGATGATCGAGCAGGGCGGGCCGCGGAGCATCTGGGACGAGTTCGAGGACGCCCTCGCGGAGTGGGAGCGGCTGGACCGGCCGGAGCCGGAGCGGTTCGGGCTCCTCGTGGACGCCGAGGGCGGGCACCGGGTGTGGTTGGACGCACCCGACGGGCCGGGATGGGAGGTGTGACCGCGCTCCGTTCCGGGGAACGCGGTCACGGACGGGGACGGGGCAGCGACCTCACGGTCACGCCCCGTCCCCGTCCCCCTTCTCCTTCTCGTTCTTCTCCCTGAGCTTGCGCAGGAGTTCGCTCCTCTGGTCCTGGGCCTGGGCGCTGGGGCCGCTCGCACCGTCCTTGGACTTTCCGCGCAGCGCGCCGCGCGAGACGGTCTTGCGCTGGCCGCCCAGTCCGAGAAGGTTGTCGCCGTTCCTGGCCATGGGCTCTCCTCTCCCTCACCGCGGGACCCGGGGTCCCGCCTCCGTACTCGGTCCCTAGAAGAGTAACCAGAAACAAGACGAGACGTCTCGTTCTTTTTTGCGGCTACCGTGGAGCCCATGGACACCCCCAAGGACGAGACCGGGGAGAGGCGGGCGCCCGACCCCCGGCGCCGCAGTGAGCGCGCACGGCGCGCCATCCTCGACGCCGCCGCCGAGCTCATCGACGAGGTCGGCTACGCGAAGCTGACGATGGACGCGATCGCCGCCAGGGCGAGGGTCGGCAAGCAGACCATCTACCGCTGGTGGCCCTCCAAGGCCGTCGTGGTCCTCGACGTGTTCGAGCGGATGACGGGCGCCCCGGGCACCCCGCTGCCGGACACCGGTGACCTGGCCGCCGACCTGCGGGCGGTGCTGCACGCCACGGTCGACGAGTTCACCACGCCCGAGACCGACCGCGTCGCGCGCGCCTTCACGGCCGAGATCCAGCACGACCCCGAACTCGCCGCGACCGTGGACGAACGGCTGACGCGACCGAACGACGAGGTCTTCCGGGAACGGCTGCGCGCCGCGCGGGACGCGGGCCAGCTCGACCCGGACCTGGACCTGGACATCGCGTTGGAGCTGGTCACCGCCCCGATCGCGCGACGGTGGCTGATGCGCACGGCACCGCTCACCCACGCGTACGTGGACGAACTCCTGGACGCGGCGCTGCGGGCCATCGGTCCGCGTTGAGGGTGTCCCGCCCCACCGCGCAGCGGCGGGTGGGTCAGTCGGCCGGAGCCTCGTGCTCGATCTCCTCGATGACGCGACCGCCCAGCTCGGACTCGATGAGCGAGGCGCCGGCCCCCGAAGAGTCCTCCGGCGATCCGCCGTTGGCGGGCTTCGCGGCGGGCTTCGCGGCGGGCTTCGCGGCGGGCTTGGCGACGGTCTTCTGGGCGGGCTCCGGTACCGATCGGCGTGCGGGCTCCGGGGCGGGGTTCCCGTACTCCGGCGGGGGCGCGGCCGAAGCGTCCTCGAAGGGGTCCGGCGGCGGCTCCTGGAGACCGGTGACGATCCTGTCCGGCGGCGGACCAGCGGGAGCGGTCGACTCGGGCGCCGGAGCCGGTTCCGGGCGCTCGGGCTCCTGGCGCGCGGGCTCGGACCGGGCGGGCTGCGGCGCGGGCGGGTCCCAGCCGGTGGGCTCGACCGGACGGGGCGCGGGCTCGGGACGCCGTGCCGCTCCGCCTCCCTGACCCGATCCGGCGGCCGCCACGCGGACCTCGACGCCGAGGACCTGCTGGACGGAGTCGGCGACCACCTGGTCGCTGCCGCTGTTGGCGAACCCCTTGGCCTCGTTGGGCCGGTTGAAGCCCAGCAGGATGGTGTTGCCCTCCACCCCGACCGGACGGACGTCGCTGCCGCTGAGGACCATCCAGGTGAACCGGCGACGGCCCTTGACCACCTCCAGGATCTGACCCCAGGCACCCTGGACGCGGCCCAGGTCCAGCGATCCGCCGGAGGACGGCTGGGCGGACGCGGGGCGCGGCGCGGGGTCGGGAGTCGTTCGCCGCGGTGGCGCGGACCAGTCGTCCGGCTCCGCGGCGGCGCGGGGCGCGGGGTCGGGTGCGGCCGGGCGCGTCGGAGGCGTGGGGTCCGGGGCGGCCTGGGGCGCCGGAGCGGGCCTTTCCGCCGGGGCCGGTGCGGGCGCCGCGGGGACCGGCGCGGGCGGAGCCGCCTGTGGGGCGGCCGGAGCCACGGGCCCCGAGGAGACGCGTCGCTCCATCTGCTCCAGACGGGCCAGGAGGGCGGCGCTCTCGGCTCCGTCGGTCCCCGGCAGCAGGACCCGCGAGCACATGAGCTCCAGGAGCAGGCGCGGAGCGGTGGCGCCGCGCATGTCGGTCAGGCCCTGGTTGAGGATCTCGGCGGCCCTGGTGAGCTCGGCCGGTCCCAGGCGGGCGGCCTGCTCCCGCATCCGCTCGGCGGCCTCCGGGTCGGCGTTGATCAGACCCTTGTCCAGGGCGTCGGGGACCGCCGCCAGGATGACCAGGTCGCGGAACCGCTCCAGCAGATCGGTCGTGAACCTGCGGGGGTCGTGACCGCCCTCGACGACGCGGTCGATGAGGGAGAACACGGCGGCGCCGTCGCGGGCGCCGAGCGCGTCGACCATGTCGCCGAGCAGGCTGGAGTCGGTGTAGCCGAGCAGGGAGACGGCGCCCTCGCGGGTGATGCCCTCCTCGCCCGAACCGGCGATGAGCTGGTCGAGCACGGAGAGACCGTCACGGGCGGAACCGGCGCCGGCGCGCACGACCAGCGGCAGCGCGGCCGGGTCGTAGGGGATCCCCTCCTCCTTGAGCAGGTCCTCGAACAGCTCCTTGAGGGTGCTCGGCGGGATGAGTCGGAAGGGGTAGTGGTGGGTGCGCGACCGGATCGTCCCGATGACCTTCTCGGGTTCGGTCGTGGCGAAGACGAACTTCAGGTGCGGTGGGGGCTCCTCGACGAGCTTGAGCAGCGCGTTGAAACCCTCGCGGGTCACCATGTGCGCCTCGTCGATGATGTAGATCTTGTAGCGCGAGCTGACCGGGGCGAAGAAGGCACGTTCGCGCAGGTCGCGGGCGTCGTCGACGCCACCGTGGGAGGCGGCGTCGATCTCGATGACGTCGATGCTGCCGCCGCCGTCGGGGGCGAGGGCCACGCAGGAGTCACAGGCGCCGCAGGGGTCGGGGGTGGGGCCCTCGACGCAGTTCAGGGAGCGCGCCAGGATGCGGGCGCTGGTCGTCTTGCCGCAGCCGCGCGGACCGCTGAAGAGGTAGGCGTGGTTGATCCGGCCGCTGCGCAGCGCCTGGCGCAGCGGATCGGTCACGTGTTCCTGTCCGCGCACCTCACCGAACGTCGCCGGACGGTACTTGCGGTACAGCGCGATGCTCACGGTGTGATCACTCCCCTGGTCCCTGCCACGGGTCCATTCAACCCGCACGCGGCGACAACTCGGACGGGATCGTGGAAAGCCGGGGGCTCGTCCGGGCCCGGAGACAGAAAAGGACCCCCCGCGCACCCGCCAGAGCCTACTTATCCTTGCTGCCTTCCGGCCCTGGGGAGGTTCATAGGATGACGCCGCACGAGGGGTCTGCTCCGAGTGTATCCGAACCCCCGGGTGCCCGGGCAACCCTCCGCCCGCCCTCGAAACCCGTTCGAACCACCTCCCGCGAACCTGTAGAGTTGTTCGCGGAGGATTCGCCTAGTGGCCTAGGGCGCACGCTTGGAAAGCGTGTTGGGAGCAATCCCTCAGGGGTTCGAATCCCCTATCCTCCGCCACGGCTAGCTGCCAGAACGAAGCCCCGGAGCGCTCAGCGCCCCGGGGCTTCGTCGTTCGTGGTCTCAGTCGGCCGCCCCCGGGCCTCCAGCCGTCCCCTTCGCGCCGCTTCTTCCTCCTTGCTCGACAGCATCGCCGCCCTTGACGGGTTTCAGCGTCTCTGACTGCCTGGAGAGGCTGATGTGCTTTCGTCACCACGGTGGGAGAACCACGATGGAACACGAGGAATACTGGCGGCTCATCGAGATCGAGCGGCGCGGCATCGCCGACCTGCTCGACGAGCTGGACGAGGAGCAGTTGGACAGCCCCTCGCTCTGCGCGGGCTGGCGGATTCGTGACGTGGCCGCTCACCTGGCCTACGTGACCGACCCGCCCTCCCCTCTCCGCATGGCCGCGGCCGCCCTGCGCGTCGGAGGGAGCTTCCACAGGCTCAACCACGGCTCCGCGGTCGAACTCGCCGACAGGTTGGGCTCCGGCCTGGCCGACCACCTGCGCCGACAGGCTGGGTCACGGCGCCTCCCGGCGGTGACCAACCACCGCAACACCCTCTTCGACGTCCTCGTCCACGGCCAGGACATCGCCATACCCCTCGACATCCCCCGGACGATGCCCGTCGATGCCGCTCGGGCGGGCGCCGATCAGGTCTGGTCCATCGGCTTCCCGTTCTCGGCGCGCAAGCGGATGCGGGGGCTCCGGTTCACCGCCGAGGACACGGACTGGACCGTGGGTGAGGGAGCCGAGGTACGCGGCCCCGTCCAGGCGCTGCTCATGGCCCTCACGGGACGTACCGTGTGCCTCGACCAGCTGAGCGGCCCCGGTGCGCCCGCGGTCGCGGACCGGCTCACCGGAGCGCACTCCGCCCTTCCCTGAGGAACGAGCCCGCACCCGACCCCCGCAGCCGGATCGCCGTCCCCGCGACCCCCGGTCGCGGCGCGGTACCGCTCGAAGTCCGCTCCCCCTCCCGAACGGGCCCAGGGTCGTCTCCGGGCTCAGCCAGCCGCCCCCGGGCCTCCAGCCGCCCCGTCACGACGACGAAACGGCTGCGGGGCCAGGGTGGTCCACACCCGGAGGAGCCATTCGAGGGGGCCGTAGGGGTGGTGACGCAGCCACCAGCGACTCACCACGGCCTGCGCGGCGAACAGCGCGAGGGCGATCACCACGGTTCCCAGCGGCGAGACCCGGCCGACGAGCGCCGCCCCGTATCCGGTGAACAGCAGGGCGCACACGAGGGACTGCCCGAGGTAGTGGGTGAGCGCCATGCGTCCGGGCGGCGCGAGCGCGTCCGTGAGCCTGGAGCCGTACCGGCCCGAGAACATCCGCAGGACGGTCGCGGCGTAGGCTGCGGCCAGCAGCGGGGCCGTGACCACGTCGACGCCCAGGGCGAGCACCTGGTAGGCGCCGCCCGGGTGTGCGAGGGACGCGTGAGCGTAGACGAGGCCGCCGGCCAGGCCCACCGTGAAGCCGACCCACTGGAGGCGGACGAGCGTCCGACCGTGCGCGAGAGGCTCCGCCAGGACGCGTCGCCGCCCCGCCGCGAGACCGAACAGGAACGCGGCCAACGCCGAGGGCGCCTGGAAGAACACGAGCAGGAACAGGACGTCGGGCAGCTCCGCCAGGTGGGCGCCGACGACCGACGCGGCGTCGCCCCGCAGCGCCTCGGCGGCCCCCGCGGCGGTCTCGGCCGCGGCCGGGTCCACACCCGCACCGCCCGCGGCGTGGAGCCCGAGGGCGATCAGGGCGTACGCGGCGCCGACGACCGCCAGGAGCACGACGGCGACGGCCGTGGCCATGCGCGGACGCAGGCGCCGCAGCGTGAGCAGGACGACGCCGAGCACCGCGTAGGTGGTGAGGATGTCGCCGGGGAAGAGCACCACCGCGTGGACCGCACCCAGGACGAACAGGCCGCTCAGGCGCCGTAGGAACCGGGGGACGAAGCGGGCGCCGCGCCGCTCGGCCGAGTCCATCTGGAGCGTGAAGCTGTAGCCGAACAGGAAGGAGAACAGGAGGAAGAACTTGGCCTCGAAGAACACCGCCACGACCGCGCGGACCGCCTGGTCCAGGGGGCTCCGGAAGGCGGGGTCCTCGATCCCGCTGCCGTGGTAGGCGGAGGCCAGGTAGCCGATGTTGACGATCAGGATGCCCAGCAGCGCGAAGCCGCGCAGGGCGTCGACCTGGGGGATCCGTGCGGTCGCGCGGTCGCGGCGCTCTGCGGTCGGCGGGGCCGTACGCCCCTGGTCTGGTACGGGCCCGTGGGTCATCCCGCACACCTCCAAGAACTATCAGATTCAGAACGAACGTTTTTATAATGAACGTAGTAAGATAGATAGCACAAGGGGGTGCGCCGTCACGCCGCCCCAGCCGACACGACGGACCCCGGAACCGCACGATGAACGCGACGAGCCCCACGCCGGAGGACGCCTCCTGGCCCCCGATCCCCACCCGCCTGCTCGTGCACGCCCTCGTCCGCGGGGACGGCACCGTCGACGCGGGCGAGCTCTACTCGGTCGCCGGCCTGCTCGGCATGACCGACCAGCAGGTCCGGCTCTGCGTCAAGCGCCTGGTGAAGGAGGGCCGGTTCACCCACGAGGGCCGGGGGCGCAAGGCCGTGCTGCGCGCCACCCCCGACGCGACGGGCGCCCTCGACCCCGACGTCGGATTCGTCCGCCACGCCTACCGTCAGGACCGCGGGCTCGCCCCCTGGGACGGGGTCTGGCGCCTCTTCGCCTTCGCCGTGCCCGAGTCCCTCAGGACCGCCCGGGACGCGCTGCGCGACACACTCCTCCACCTCGGGTCCGCGCCCCTCCAGGGCGGCCTCTACGTCTGCGCGAACGCGATCACACCGCTGGTCGAGATCCGCGCCCGCGAACTCGGTGTCCTCAGCACGCTCACTCACCTGACCAGCACGGACCTGCGCGTCGGAGAGCTCACCGACCCGACCGCCCTGGCCGCCGCCCTGTGGCCGCTCGACGAGATCTCGGCCCGGCACGTGCGCCTGGCCGACCTCGCCCGCGCCTGCCTCGCACGGCTCGACGCCCCGGAGGCGCTCACCGGCCCCGAGCGGTTGACCATGGCCGTGCGCCTGGCGGCGGCCTTCACGGAGGCCATGGAGCCCGACCCCCTCCTGCCGCCGGAGCTGCTTCCCCGTCCCTGGGCCGGCGCGGAGGCGCGCCGTCTGGCGGCCGCGTGCTGGTCCGCGCTCGCCGAGGCGGACGCCCCAGGCGGCCCCCCGTCCTCCGGCCCCCGCCTGTTCGCGCTGTACGACGGCGTCATGGACGGCCCCGACGACGCGTGAGGTCCCCTCTCGCGGGTCCGCCCTCGAACCATTTTGCAACTTGTTGCATAATGTGATTCGGGTCGGCCGGACACCGACCCGCGACGCACCGCGCGAGGAGACCACATGAGCGAGTACCCGCACCTGCTGGCACCACTGGACCTGGGCTTCACCACCCTCCCCAACCGCGTGATCATGGGCTCCATGCACGTGGGTCTGGAGGAGGTCCCGGGCGGCTTCGAGCGGATGGCCGCCTTCTACGCCGAGCGCGCCCGGGGCGGCGTCGGCCTCATCATCACCGGTGGCATCTCCCCCAACGAGGAGGGCGTCACCTTCAAGGGCGCCGCCAAGCTCACCACCGAGGCCGAGGCCGACGAACACCGGGTGATCACCGAGGCCGTCCACCGCGAGGGCGGCCGGATCGCCATGCAGATCCTGCACACCGGCCGCTACGCCTTCAGCGAGGACTCCGTCGCGCCGAGCGCGATCCAGGCGCCGATCAGCCCCTTCACCCCGCGCGAGCTGACCGACGAGGACGTCGAGCGCACCATCGACGACTTCGCCCGCGCCGCCGAACTCGCCAGGAGCGCCGGATACGACGGCGTCGAGATCATGGGCTCCGAGGGCTACCTCATCAACCAGTTCATCGTGTCCGCGACCAACAGACGCGAGGACCGGTGGGGCGGCTCCTACGAGAACCGCACGCGCTTCCCCCTGGAGATCGTGCGCCGCGTCCGCGAGCGCGTCGGCCCCGACTTCATCGTCGTCTACCGCCTGTCCATGCTCGACCTCGTGCCCGGCGGCTCCACGTTCGACGAGGTCGTCCAGCTCGCCAAGGCGGTCGAGGAGGCCGGGGCGACCATCATCAACACCGGCATCGGCTGGCACGAGGCCCGCATCCCCACCATCGCCACCTCCGTCCCGCGCGGCGCCTACAGCTGGGTGACCCGCAAGCTCATGGGCGAGGTCTCCCTCCCCCTGGTCGCCGTCAACCGGATCAACACCCCGGCGGTCGCCGAGGAGATCATCGCCGACGGCCACGCCGACATGGTCTCCCTCGCCCGTCCCCTCCTCGCCGACCCCGACTTCGTCAACAAGGCCGAGGCGGGCGCCCCCGAGGAGATCAACACCTGCATCGGCTGCAACCAGGCCTGCCTGGACCACACCTTCAGCCTCAAGATCACCTCCTGCCTCGTGAACCCCCGGGCCTGCCACGAGACCGAACTCGTCCTCTCCCCCACCCGCACCCGCAAGAACGTGGCCGTGGTCGGCGCCGGCCCCGCCGGGCTCGCCTTCTCCGTGTCCGCCGCCGAGCGCGGGCACACGGTCACCCTCTTCGACGCGGCCGACGAGATCGGCGGCCAGCTCAACATGGCCCGCCGGGTGCCCGGCAAGGAGGAGTTCGACGAGACCCTCCGCTACTACCGTGTGCAGCTCGCCAAGCACGGCGTGGACGTGCGGCTCAAGACCCGCGTCACCGCCGCCGACCTCGACGGGTACGACGAGATCGTGCTGGCCACCGGCGTCACCCCCCGCACCCCCGAGATGCCCGGCATCGACCACCCGAAGGTGGTCAGCTACGTCGACGTCCTGCGGGGCGAGGCGGCCGTCGGCGACCGTGTCGCGATCATCGGCGCGGGCGGCATCGGCTTCGACGTCGCGGAGTTCCTCACCGACGGCGGAGAGAAGGCCAGCCTGGACCCCGACGAGTTCTTCCGCCAGTGGGGCGTGGACACCGACCACACCACCCCCGGCGGCCTCACCGAGCCCACGCGCCCCGCACCGCCCCGCACCGTCCACCTCCTCCAGCGCAAGACCAGCAAGGTCGGCGCAGGACTCGGCAAGACCACCGGGTGGATCCACCGCCTCGAACTGCGTCACCGGGGCGTGGAGATGGTCGCGGGCGCCGGCTACGACCGCGTCGACGACGAGGGCCTGCACCTGACCGTCGACGGTGAGAGCCGCGTGCTCGACGTGGACACCGTCGTGGTCTGCGCGGGCCAGGACCCCCGCCGCGACCTCGCCGACGAGCTGACCGCCGCCGGGCGCCAGGCGCACCTGATCGGCGGCGCCGACGTGGCCGCCGAGCTGGACGCCAAGCGTGCGATCAAGCAGGGCACGGAGCTGGCCGCCGCCCTGTGAGCCGAACCTAGAATGTGCTCATGTCCCTGCCCCACGCGATCCTCACCGCCCTGCTGGAGAAGCCGTCCTCCGGGCTGGACCTCACCCACCGGTTCGACCGGTCGATCGGGTACTTCTGGTCCGCGACGCACCAGCAGATCTACCGCGAGCTGGGCAAGCTGGAGAAGGCGGGACTGATCCGGGCGCTGCCCTCCGACACCCCGGCCCGGGGCAAGCGCAAGACCTACGAGGTGCTGCCGACCGGCCGCACCGAGCTGGCGCGCTGGGTGGACGAGTCGGAGGACCCCCGACCGATCCGCGATCCCCTGCCGCTGCGACTGCGCGCGGCGGGGGTCGTGGGGGTCGGAGGGCTCGTGGCGGAGCTGCGCCGCCACCGGGACCTGCACTCCGCCCAGTTGGAGGAGTACCGGGGGATCGAGAAGCGCGACGCGGCCCGGGAGCGGGGCACGGACCGGGACCGCGTGCAGCGCCTGGTCCTCAGGGCGGGGATCGACATGGAGACCTTCTGGGTCGGCTGGCTGGACGAGGCGATCGAGGAGCTGGAGGGTCTCGACGGCGCGCCGGGCTGACCCGGCAGCGACGGTCGCCGGTCCCCGGTCGACCAAAGTCGCCTGCGACGCGCGCCGGAGCTTCCCCGAACAGGCATGAAAAAAGCCGCCCCCGGCGCTGCCGGGGACGGCTGGTGGCGGTGGAGGAGGGATTTGAACCCTCGAAGGGTTGCCCCTTACCCGCTTTCGAGGCGGGCGCCATCGGCCACTAGGCGACTCCACCGAGAGGCACTCTACCGGATGCGGCGCCGTGCGAAAAACCGGGAGAGGAGTTCGGCGCACCTTTCGGCGACGTCCTCGCTGACCAGATCCGGTGGAAGGACCTCAGGACGGTGGTTGAGCCGGGGGTCGCGCACCACGTCCCACACCGATCCGACCGCTCCCGCCTTCGCGTCCCTCGCCCCGAACACCAGGCGGTCCACCCGCGACAGCACCACCGCGCCCGCGCACATCAGGCACGGCTCCAGCGTCACCGCCAGCGTGCAGTCGGTCAGCCGCCACTCACCGCGCGCCCGCGCCGCCGCGCGCAACGCCAGCACCTCGGCGTGGGCCGTGGGGTCCCCGGTCGCCTCGCGCTCGTTGCGACCCGTGCCCAGGACCGTGCCGTCGGCGTCCAGCACGACCGCGCCCACGGGCACGTCGCCCGTCTCCAGAGCCCGCTCGCCCTCCTCGATCGCGAGCCCCAGGGCGGCGTCCGCGGCCTCCCGGTCGATCACCCGGTCACAGCCTCATACCGTCGAGGAGGTCCGAGAATCCGGCGCGCTCGGCCACGACGGCCAACACGTCGCTGGGCAGGACGCCCCCGCCGGTCGACAGCGAGCGGAGTTCGTCCCCGGTCACGCCGAGGTCGGTGAGCAGGTCCCCGTCCCCGGTCGGCACGGGGTTGGGCCGCGCCCCCGCGCTCTCCGCGGGCTGGGGCGCACCGAGGGCGCCCGCCTCGGACAGCAGCCCCGCGAGCGGATGGTCGTGCACCACGCGGGCGTCGGACAGGTAGACACGGGGCTCGCCGCTCTCCTCGGCCCGCACGATGGCGAACCACTCGTCGTCGGCCTCCACGAGCAGGAGGGACACATCGCTCCCCCGCTCGACGGCGAAGTCGATCATCAGGTCGGTGACGTCGTCGATCACGTCCACCGTCCCGAGATCGACCTCGGTTCCCCGCCACGCCTTCCCGTTGGGAGCGAAGACAGCTGCGAAGGTCGACACCGCGTGCCCTCCTGTTCTCCGTGGCCGTTCTCCAGCTCTCCCTACCCCATACCGTCCAGTACACGCTGGAAGGACTGGGCGAATCCCAACCGCTCGGACACGCTGGCCAGCACCTCGTCGGGATACAGGTCGAGATCGCCGGCGAGGGCGCCGAGCTCCATCTCGTCCAGCCCGAGGTCCGCGACGATCGACAGGTCCCCGGCGGGCAGCACCTGGTCGAGGTCGTCGTCATCGGGGAGGTCGATGTCCAGGTAGTCGAGCACGTCCCTGGCGACCTGCCAGTCCACGGACGCGGTCACGTCCGAGAGGAAGAGGGAGACCTCCTCGCCGTAGACCCGGACGATGATGAAGAAGTCGTCCCCGACCGCCACCAGCCCGAGGGAGCCGCTGATGCTGGGCTGCTGCCGCAGCGCGTGGATGAGACCCTTGAGGTCGTGGGTGAGGGCCACCGGGAGCAGGTCGACGTCCCAACAGTCCTCTTCCCTGTACGCGACGGCCGCGAAGTCACCCGAGTCGTCGTCGCCATGATCGAGCACTGTCATCGTCACCCCAACCCGGCCGGTGTATCGGTGCGGGCGAAGGAACACCTGATCGCCCGTGCGAGTGCCATGGTAACGATCACCGCCGTTCCGGGGTCGCCCTTGTCACCCGTCAACGCGCCCCACGTTCTCACGACTCGCGCGTGCCCGAGCCCACACCGTCGGGATCGGCCGCCTTCCGGGCCGGATCGGGCTCGTGGAACGCCACGGCGGAGACCTCGGCGCCCCGGGCACGGGTGGTACACACGGTTAGACTCGGGCTGGCCGAAACCTCCCCAGCCACCGTCCCGTTATCCCAGCTCATCCGGAGAACGCTTTGGAAACCCTGGTCGTCGACCACCCCTTGGTCGCGCACAAACTGACCACCCTGCGCGACGTGCGGACCGACTCCCCGACCTTCCGACGCCTGACCGACGAGTTGGTGACCCTGCTCGCCTACGAGGCGACGCGGGACGTGCGCGTGACCGACGTCACCATCCAGACCCCGCTCGTGGAGACCACGGGCACCCAGCTGACGCGCCCCACCCCGCTCGTCGTGCCCATCCTGCGGGCCGGCCTGGGCATGCTCGACGGCATGACCCGTCTGCTGCCGACGGCCGAGGTGGGCTTCCTGGGCATGGCCCGTGACGAGGAGACGCTCCAGCCCGCCACGTACGCCGACCGCCTCCCGCAGGACCTGTCGGGCCGCCAGTGCTACGTGCTCGACCCGATGCTGGCCACCGGCGGCACCCTGGCGGCGGCGCTCAAGCTCCTGGTCGAGCGCGGCGCCGACCACATCACCGCGATCTGCCTGCTCGCCGCGCCCGAGGGGCTCACGGCGGTGGAGCGCAAGCTGACCGAAACCCTGGACCCCGACCACGGCGCGACCCTGCGCGTGGTGACGGCCGCAGTGGACGAGCGCCTCAACGAGAACGGCTTCATCCTCCCTGGCCTGGGCGATGCCGGAGACCGGCTGTACGGCTGCTCCTGACTCCGGCCACACCCGACACAGCAGGTGTCAGCGCCCTACCGCACCCCCGGTAGGGCGCTTTTTGGTTCTTTTCGGTATGGAGTGAATGAACAGCCGAAAATCGGGCAGAGACCCAGAGGATCCCCGCACCGACCCTGGCGGCGGCCAGGACGGACGCAACCGACGACACGGCTTTGCACCACCCGAATTCATTTCGAGACGGGAACGTAACAGATGAGAGTGATCATGGTTCCTGACTGCCCGTAACCCGCGTGAACCGTCAGCCCGAAACCACCCCATACCGGGTATGGTCCACCGATATCCCCTCGTGTCCGCCCGCTTTCGACGGACGGTTCAGGCTTCCCTCGGACGACTACCCAAAGCCCCCGAGCGACCACGCTTCGCCATCCACCCCACGGCCTCGAAGGAGTGAGATGCCCAAGACTCCCGCCTCCACCACCTCGTTCTCCCCGGACCCGAGCTTCGGCCCCGTCGTCAACCGGCTGACGACGGAGTTCTCGGGCGTGCACCACGGCTCGACCGTGACCCGGTGCGTGGACGCGGCCAGACACGGAGCCGAGGACGTCACCGGCTCGGCCACCCCCGACCTCGTGGAGCGGATCGCCCGGCAGCACCTCCAGGTCCTGGCCCTGGCCTTCGCCGAACGGCGCTAGTCGACCTCCGGAGGCGACGACGGGACCGGCACGACGGTCGGAGGCCGACCGCCGTGAGTGGTGGACCGGGCGGGAGGGTCCCCGTTCCCCCATCCCGTCCCACCGACCACTCCAGTTACGGACCGTCAACCCCAGGGTTACCAACACCACCGGAACCGGACAGAGCCGGTAAGTGTCGAATGGCCGACATACCGCCACGCCGAGGGTGCGCCCCAGGCTTTACGGGCATCACCGTCAATGGAAGAATCACTGCTGGGTTGGTGGGTCAGGTGGATTCCAAGGGGAGTCAGTCGTGGCGAAGTTGAAGAAATGGGGCGGCTACGCGCTCATCGGTTTCGTGGCGTTTTATCTGCTCACGCAGCCGGAAAGCGCCGCTGGAGTGATCCAGAGCGCCCTGGGCGGCCTGATGGGCGGCGCGGAGTCGATGTCCCGCTTCGTCAACGCACTGCTGCCGTAGTGGGGAGTTGGGTCCGGTTCCATGCGGCTCGTAGCGTCGAGTAATAGCGCTCCTGCGTCGGTCAACCGCTACCTCCTGCCCCATGAGCAGGACGTCGTGACGATCAGACGCCACCCCGCGGTCCTCATCGGCCCGGTCGGAGCGGTCCTCGGAGCGCTGATCGCCGCGGGGATCCTCAGCAACACGCAGATCGCGGACAACAGCGCGGCACTGGCGATCATCTGGTGGCTGTGGCTGTTGGTGGTCGTGTGGTTCGTCTGGCGGGTCGCCGAGTGGTCGGTGGACTACTTCGTCATCACCTCGGCACGCCTGCTGCTCACGACGGGCCTGATCACCCGGCAGGTCAACATGATGCCGCTGGGCAAGGTCACCGACATGAGGTTCGAGCGGACCCTGCTGGGGCGCTTCCTCGGGTACGGCACCTTCGTGATGGAGTCGGCCGGCCAGGACCAGGCGCTGAGCAAGATCAACTTCATTCCGTACCCGGAGCAGCTCTACCTGGAGGTCGTGGGGCTCATCTTCAAGGAGTAGCCCCGCCGCCGACGTGAGTGTGGCACCCGCCGCGACGGCGGGTGCCACTCGTGCTTCCCGGACCGCCCGCCGCTGCCGCTCCGGCGATCGGGAACCCCCTCCAGCGCGGGCGTTCGGGTGTTGTTCACCTTCCGTTCACCTTGCCCCGGGGCCACAGTCCCCTATCTCACACCGCCACCGGCGCCCGCCCGCGCCACCCTCTCCGACCTGGGCGTTCCTCGGCGAGCGCGGCGCGGACAGGGGCTCGACGCGGACACCCGGACCTTCCTCGCGCCTCCACGCAAGGAAAATGGATTGACTATTAGGTGAACATAGAGTTAACTTTACTCATCAGACACGGAAACGAGGAGGGTTTCATGGCACGCAGGACCGAACGTGCGCCGCGCCTCGCTCGCTCCACGACCGACCGCCGACGCACGCGCACCGCGCCCGGGACCCGACGCCGCCTGACGGGCGACGCCGTCTGCCTCCCGCAGCCGCGCGAGGACGCCGACAGCACGCGATCGCACCACCCGATCACGCACTGGGTGATGGTCACCGACGAGAACGGCCGGTCCCGCCCCGAGGCGCGCTGGCTCTGACGAGCCGCCCCGAGGGCCTCGGCGGACCGACCCGCCGACCGGAGAGCACGCGAAGGGCCGCCCCGCGGGGCGGCCCTTCGTCGTCGCCGGGGCACCCCGGCGACACCGGACACCGCCCCTCCCGTGCCTCCACGCCTCTCGCACACCGCACTGTCGACAAATCGGCATAGCCATTAACGGAGATTCTTCTGTCCGTAAGTGGGGCCGCAGGAGCATCCAGCGGGTGACACCGGTCTCACTCCCCTGGCGTTGACACTTGACGAGACGAGACGTATCGTCTTGTGGCATGAGGCTGTACTTCTTCCTGTGATCCCGCGCCCGACGCCCACGTTCCGAGCATCCACGCCCGCTGTCCAGCGGTGCGGCTCCGTCGGCGTCGTCGCACCGCGGTCGACCGGGGAAGCCTCGACGATCCCGTCTCCTCGGACCCGCGCGCCTGCCGTCAGCGTGCGCGCCGGTCCGAAAACCTCGTCACACGGGCACCCCCCACCGATCCGCGGCCCCGTCCCACCCGGCACGCTCCACGGATCAGGAGGCCCTTCGTGTTCACCGCCCCACGCCCAGCCACGTCCCAGCTCCAGCTCACCGAGATCACCAAGCGGTACGGCGACCGCGTCGTCCTCGACCGCGCCGACCTCACCGTCAGCCCCGGCGAACGCGTCGGCGTCATCGGTGACAACGGATCCGGCAAGAGCACACTGCTGCGCCTGCTCGCCGGAGAGGAGGCCCCCTCCAACGGCGAGCTCACCGTCAGCGCCCCCGGCGGCGTCGGCTATCTGCCGCAGACCCTCGACGGGGTCTCCGGCGGGGTCCTGACCGGCACCGTCGCGGACGCCGTCGACTCCGCCCTCGCGCCACTGCGCGACCTGGAGTCACGGATCCGCGAGGCCGAGGCCGTCCTCGGCTCCGCCACCCCCGGCGAACTGGCGTCCTACGGCGACCTGGTCGCCGAGTTCGAGGCGCGCGGCGGCTACGACGCCGACGCCCGCGTCGACGCGGGTCTGCACGGTCTCGGCCTGCCCGGCCTGGACCGCGACCGCCCGCTGCGCACGCTCTCCGGCGGAGAGCGCTCCCGGTTGGCACTGGCCGCGATGTTGGCGGCCTCGCCCGAACTGCTCCTGCTCGACGAGCCCACCAACGATCTCGACGACCGCGCGGTCGCCTGGTTGGAGGAGCGGCTCCGACGGCACCGCGGCACGGTGGTCGCCGTCACCCACGACCGGGCCTTCCTCGCCCGGGTGACCACCACCGTCCTGGAGGTCGACCACGACACCCGCCGGATCCGCCGGTACGGCGACGGGTACGACGGGTTCCTCGCGGCGAAGGCCGCCGCCAGGGCCCGGTGGATCCGCGAGTACGAGGAGTGGAAGAGGGACGTCGCACGTCAGCGGCGGCTGGCGGACGTCAACGCCCAGCGCCTCGACGGCATCCCGCGCAGGATGGCCAAGGCCGCCTTCGGGCACGGCGCGTTCAGACTCCGCGGTCGCGACCACGGGGCACGGAGCCGGATCCGCATCGCCAAGGAGCGTCTGCACCGGCTGACGGAGGACCCGGTGGCCCCGCCGCCGGTACCGCTCCGGATGAGCGCCGACTTCGCGGCCGCGGACACCGCCGCCGAGACCGTCGACGCGCCCGCCGCGGTGTTGGAGGGGGTCACCGTCGGCCATCGGATCCACGTGCCCCGCCTGGCGGTGACCCGGGGGGAGCGCGTCCTGGTCACCGGCCCGAACGGGGCGGGCAAGTCCACGCTCCTGCGCCTGCTCGCCGGAGAGCTGACCCCCGACTCGGGCTCCGTGACCGTGCCCGGGCGCGTCGGCCACCTGCGGCAGGACGAGGGTCTGCCACCGGGGACCGGAACGGTCCTGGAGGCCTACGCCTCCGGGCGACCCGGTCATCCGGACGACCACCGGGACGAACTGGCCTCGCTCGGCCTCTTCCGACCGGAGGAACTGGACCGGCCGGTGGCCGTGCTCTCGGTCGGCCAGCGGCGGCGGATCGAGGTGGCCCGGCTGACCTCGGGCGCCCACGACCTGCTGCTCCTGGACGAACCCACCAACCACCTGTCCCCCGGACTGGTGGAGGAGCTGGAGGAGGCGCTGTCCCGGTACACCGGGGCGCTGGTGATCGTCACCCACGACCGCCGCGCGCGGTCGCGGTTCTCCGGCCGTCACCTGGAGCTCCACGAAGGGATGGTGACCCGCGATTCTCACTGTGCGTAGTGTCGACGTAGCTCTTTGTCGATAAATCGGCTTGACCACAAACCGAGATAGGGGCAAACCGATATCCCCGGGGCGTGGCGCGCGGCGTCACGCCCCGGGGGGCGGACCGCTATCCGGGCGCCATGTCGACGAATCGGCTGTAGTGGCCCTGGAAGGCGACCGTCACGTCGGCGGTGGGACCGTTACGGTGCTTGGCCACGATGATGTCCGCCTCGCCCGCCCGCGGGGACTCCTGGTCGTAGGCGTCCTCGCGGTACAGCAGGATCACCATGTCCGCGTCCTGTTCGATCGAGTTGTGGACGTTGACGCCGTCCGCGACGAAGTTGTGCGTGCCCGGGACCGTGGCATCGAAGACCTCCTGCTTCCCCAGGGGCTCGATCGCCACGACCTCGTCCCAGAAAACGTCGTTCGTGCAGAGCAGTTCGAGGTCGGCGTCGTCGAGCACCTCGGCCACCCGCGAGAGTCGAGCGCGGCTTGGAGCTGTCTTCCACTGGGCGCTACCACAGAACGCGGTCCCCAACGCAGAGGCGAACTCCCTGTGCGTCATCTCCTTCTCACGAAGCGTCGTGCGAACCCGGTCCCAGATCTGTAGGGGGATCGTGTCCAAGTTGGTGTTGGCCTTCCTGGAGGTCAGCTCGGACGCACATGTCACGAGACTCTCGCCGCGGGCCCCGTGGCAGCCGACGCGCTCCGCGAACCTCGCCTGGTCATCGAGTTGGGTGACATGCAGCTGGAAACAGACCCTGTGAGCACCCTTACGAGTCGCCTTGATCCGGCTCATGATGCCGACGCGGCCAAGGAGTCGTGCCACACCGTCGACCAGCCGTCGGCTCGTCGAAGCGTAGTAGATACGTGCCTGACCGTTCTTCTCATCCCAGTACACGCAGCCGTCAGTCGCCCACAGATGACGGAGGAACAGGGCGACCTGATCGTCAGTGAGGCCGAAGACCTCGTCGGGTACGAACTTCTCGTGGCTGCGCAGGCCGAAGAGACCCAGCCCGTCCAACCACGCGGCGATGGGGTTGCGCTTCCCGTGTGTCAGGCGGAATGGCGCTGGCAGCCGCAACGTGGTGACGCGCGCGGCCGCGTACTCGTCGCGCACCGCTGTGATACCGAAGTGCTTCGCCGCCTCGGTCACCGCCGCCAGATTCGCCTCGTCGACGCTCGCGTAACGGATCGGCTGGCGTCGCACGAAGGATCCGTCCCCGATCATGTGCGCGAGCATGACGACCTCGGCCTCGGGCCACTCCCTCGTCTCGATCGGCGCTGGAACGCGTCGGGGCACCGAGAGCCGGGTTCCGACGGCGAGATCCGCCAGCGGCTGCCATCCGTCGAGCGTGAGGAACGGGTGATTGGCCGAGGCCGTGACCTCCCGGCCAGAGGCCAACCTCAGCCTGAAGACCTCCTTCACCCCGCTGGAGAAGACGTGGGTCATCGTCATGGGAACGAGCCGTAGGCGCTCGTCGAGTGACCAGACCCGGATGTCCCGCTCTCCAGCGTGGTAGAGCTCTCCCATGGTCGACTCGGTCCCGGTGTCAGCCCTCCACACCCGGGTGTCGGCGGTCAGGCAGCCCGACTCACGCAGGTCGGACACCTGTGGACGTTTGTCCGTTCGCTGTTCGGGACCACGGTTGAGCTGGGAGAGCGCGATGACCGGGACCTCGAGCTCCTTGGCCAGGAGCTTGAGGGACCGGGACATCTCGGAGACCTCCTGCTGGCGGCTCTCCACCCGGCCGGGCGAGGACATCAGCTGGAGGTAGTCGACCACGACCAGCTTGAGGTCGTGCTGCTGCTTGAGCCGTCGGCACTTGGCGCGGATCTCCATCATCGACATGTTCGGGGAGTCGTCGATGAACAGCGGGGCGCTGGCCACCTCGCCCATGCGCCGGGCCAGGCGGGCCCAGTCCTCGTCGGTCATCTGCCCCGAGCGCATGGTGTGCAGGGCCACGCGCGCCTCGGCCGCGAGCAGGCGCATGACGATCTCGTTGCGCCCCATCTCCAGGCTGAAGAAGACCGAGGTCATCTCGTGCTTGATCGACGCCGCCCGGGCAAAATCCAAGGCCAGGGTGCTCTTTCCCATGGCCGGGCGGGCGGCGATGATGACCAGCTGGCCGGGGTGGAGGCCGTTGGTCAGGGCGTCGAAGTCGGCGAAGCCGGTGGGCACGCCGGTGAGGGTGCCGTCCTGGGCGCCGATCGCCTCGATCTCGTCCAGCGCGCCCGGCATGACGTCGCCGAGGATGACGTAGTCCTCGCCGGTACGCTTCTCGGCGACCTTGTAGACCTCGGCCTGCGCGTGGTCGACGAGGTCGTCCACCTCGCCGTCCCCGGCGTAGCCGATCTGGGCGATGCGCGTGCCGACCTCGACCAGGCGGCGCAGGACCGCGCGGTCGGAGACGATCTTGGCGTAGTAGCCCGCGTTCGCCGCGGTCGGGATGGCCTCGGTCAGCGTGTGCAGGTAGGTGGCGCCGCCGACGCGCGTGGCCTCGCCGCGCTTGGTCAGCTCGGCGTTGACGGAGATGGCGTCGACCGGCTCGCCCCGGGAGAAGAGGTCGACGACGCAGTCGTAGATGATCTGGTGCGCCGGACGGTAGAAGTCCGCGGACCGGATGATCTCGACGACCTGCGTGATCGCGTCCTTGGAGAGCAGCATGCCGCCGAGGACGCTCTGTTCGGCCTGGATGTCGTGCGGGGGTGTGCGCTCGTACCCGCCTTCGTCGGGCGGTGGCTCGGCAACACTCACGAACTCTCTCCCAGGGGCAGTGCCTTCGAGTCGGGTCCGGACGCGGACCGACCCTTCCAGGATGCCGCATGCCCGGGAGCGGGGACGCCGCGGAGCGGGTTGTGGACCCGTCCTTTACCACCATCTCCCGCCCCCTGCGGGGCATCCGGGACAAGGGTTGTGCACATCACCTGTGGATAACTTTGCCGCCATCCACATATACCAGCCTCCACCTGCGAAAACACAGCGCCGCCCGACACGTGAAAGATGTCTCACGACCCCCCTTTCCACAAGTTATCCACAGGCTTCGGAGAGGTTGTGGACAACCTCTCAGCGGCGGTCGAACGTCTGTCCGGTACTGTGGCGGGGTCATGCCGAAACTCCTCTCGGCGGCCCCGTTCCGCCACCGCCACGACCGCGAGATCCTCGCCCTGGCGGTCCCCTCCTTCTTCGCCCTCGTCGCCGAACCGCTGTTCCTGCTGACCGACACGGCGATCGTCGGCACCCTCGGCACCCAGGCCCTGGGCGCGCTGGGCGTGGCGGGTCAGGTGCTGCTGACGCTGGCGTCGGTGTGCATCTTCCTCGCCTACGGGACCACGGCGGCGGTCGCCCGCAGGTTCGGCGCGGGGGACGCGCGCGGCGGCATCCGGGACGGGGTCGACGGGCTGTGGCTCGCCGTCCTGCTGGGGGTGGCGGCCATCGCGGTCGGCTGGCCGCTGGGACCCGCGCTCGTCGACCTGCTGGGCGCGTCGGCGGACGTGCGCCCCCACGCGCTCACCTACCTGCGGATCAGCCTGCTGAGCACGCCGTTCCTGCTCATCGTCATGGCCGGGACGGGGGTCCTGCGCGGTCTCCAGGACGCGCGGACCCCGCTGGTGGTCGCGGTCGCGTCGTACGTGGGCAACGCGGCGCTGTGCGCGGTGTTCGTGCTGGTCCTGGACTGGGGAATCGCGGGTTCGGCCTGGTCGACGGTGATCGCGCAGGGCGCGGGGGCGTTCTGGTACGTCGCGACGATCGCCCGTGCCGCGCGCCGCGAGCGGGTGTCCCTCACGCCCAGCCTGGGCGGGCTGCGTTCCTCGGCCTCGGCGGGGTTCGCCCTGTTCCTGCGCAGTGTGTCGATGCGGGTGGTGCTCCTGGTGACGACGGCCGTCGCCGCGCGCCTGGGGGACGAGTCGATCGCCGCCCACCAGGTGAGCTACAACATCTGGGCGCTGCTGGTGTTCGCGATGGACGCGATCGCCATCGCCGGGCAGTCGATCGTGGGCCGGTACCTGGGCGCCGGGGACGTTCCCGGGACCCGGAACGCCACCCGGCGCATGGTGGAGTGGGGTGTCCTGCTCGGACTGGTGTTCATGGCGCTGCTGCTGGCCGTGCTGCCCTGGGCGTCCCTCCCGTTCACCGACGACCCCCAGGTGCGCGTCCTCATCATCGCCACGCTGGTCGTCGCCGCACTGCTGCAGCCGCTGAGCGGGGTGACCATGGTCCTCGACGGCGTGCTCATGGGCGCGGGCGACCAGCGCTACCTGGCCTGGGCGTCGCTGTGGACGATGCTCGCCTTCCTGCCGTTCGCCCTGGTCCTGCCCCGCCTGGCGGACAGCGAGCTGTGGGCGCTGGTCGGTCTGTGGGCGGCGTTCTCCGTGTGGATCCTCGCGCGGGCGGTCACGCTCGGGGTGCGTGCGCGGGGCGCCGCCTGGTTGGTGACCGGGGCCCGACGCCCCTGACCCGCGCCCCGGCGCGGGCTCCGGTCCGGGGAGGATCGGGCCCCGCGCGCTGTGCAAGGGGTCGATGGGGCGCGCGGGGTCCACTCCCCATTGTGCTCAGCCGTCCGACAGGACGGGGACGAACCGGGGAGGAACCCGCTCACCCGCCCCCGGATGTCGACACGGCGACACGTCTCCGTCACGACATGTCACCACCGGCGTCGCTCTCCCCGGCGCCGCCGGCACGCGGTGCGACGGGGTGTCACGCGGACACGTCGAACTCCCCCACGGCCGGGCCGTGGTAGAAGGGCATGGTCCGCTCGCCCTGCGGGGTGGGCGGGTAGGTGGGCAGCTGCTCCAGGGTCAGCTCGGTCCCGGCGACGCGGCTCAGGCGCCGCAGTTTCTCCCGCAGGCTGGACTCCACGTCCCTGCGCAGCTTGGGCAGCAACGCGTACAGCCGGTCGCCGGGGCACGCGGTCGCGTTGTAGTCGCGGTGGCCGACGATCGCGTCGGACGGATTGAGCTGGTAGACGAGGCAGAGCCACGTACACGTCTCCACCAGCGCCTCCATCAGCTCCTTCGGCGGCGTGACGGAGGAGTACAGACCCTCGTTCTCGATCCCGATCGTGTGCGAGTTGTGGTTGGCGGTGTGCGCGCCGAGGACGTGCCTGCCGTCCCAGATCGCGGGCAGTGACTTGTCCCGGCCCTCCATGATGTGGCCGCCGCGGCTGATCGTCAGCTGCTGGCCGGTGTCGTTCCAGCCGTTGGTGTCCATGTGGTGCCGCTGGATCGCACGGGACAGTGCGGCGGCGTGCGACTTCGAGGTGTCGGACGTGTTGGCCGTGGCCGTGTGGTGCACGACGATGTGCGTCGGCGGCTTGGGCAGGACGTCGACCGACGTCCTCGGCCGACGGGCGCCCCAGTCGGACCGCTTGTAGATCTTGGGCTTCACCGCGGCGAACGCCGTGTCCACGAAGGACACTCCCGCCGTTCCGCCGAGCAGCGCTCCCCCCGCCACCAGGGCGGACCCCCGGAGCACGGTGCGGCGGTCCACGAGTGGCGGATGATCGGGGTTGGGTCTAACGAACATGTTCGTCGTCCTCTCCGTGCGGGGTACCACTACGCGCGATACCAACACAGAGAACACGATAAGTTACAATGAGTAACTAAAGAGTGCGTTCCGGTTCCTTGGCGTGTCCCCCACGTCTCTCCCACCACACGGACCCGCACACGCGGAAGCCCCGCCTCTCCCATGGAGAAGCGGGGCACCGACGCGTGGAACGGTTCGGCTCAGAGGCCGACGACGTCCAGCTTGATCTGCGCGGAGACCTCAGAGTGCAGGCGGACCTGGACCTTGTGGGAACCGGCGGACTTGATCGGCGTCTTGATCTCGATCCGGCGCTTGTCCAGCTCGGGACCGCCGGCGGCCTTGACGGCCTCGACGATGTCCGCGGGCTTGACCGCCCCGAACAGACGACCGCCCTCGCCGGCGCGCTGCTTGAGCCGCACGGTGAGCGCGCTGACCTGGCCGGCGACCTGCTTGGCCTCGTCCAGGGTGCGGATGTCACGCGCGGCGCGCGCCCGCTGGATCAGGTCGATCTGCTTCTGACCGCCGCGCGTCCACCGGATGGCGAACCCGCGGGGCAGCAGGTAGTTGCGGCCGTAGCCGTTCTTCACCTCGACGACGTCGCCGGGGGCTCCGAGACCGTTGACCTCGTGGGTCAGGATCAGCTTCACGACAAAAACCTCCCTCGGAAAATCCCGGCTAGCGCGCGGTGCTGGTGTAGGGCAGCAGGGCCACCTCGCGCGCGTTCTTGATCGCGGTCGCGACGTCGCGCTGGTGCTGGGTGCAGTTACCCGTGACGCGGCGGGCGCGGATCTTGCCGCGCTCGGAGATGAACTTCCGGAGAAGCGTGGTGTCCTTGTAGTCGATGTAGGACTGCTTCTCCTGGCAGAAGAGGCAAACCTTCTTCTTGGGCTTGCGAGCTGCCGCCTTGGCCATCGTGGTGCTCCTTCGCAAGAGCCCCGGGGTCCTCCCGGGGATGGTCTGTGGACATGTGGATGGTGACTCGGCGCCCAGGGGCGGGCGCCGGGTCGGGTACGGGCGGGGCCGGCTAGAACGGCGGTTCGTCGGAGAAGCCTCCTCCGCCGCCGCCACCGCCGAAACCGCCGCCGCCGTTGGTCGCCCACGGGTCGTCGGCCGGAGGGCCGCTACGGCCGCCCTGCGGGCCACCGAAACCGCCGCCCTGGTTCCCGTAGCCGCCGCCCTGGGGCTGGCCGCCACCGAAACCGCCGCCGCCTCCGCCGCCGAAGCCGCCGCCACCCTGGCGCTGCGTCTTGGTCACCTTGGCGGTGGCACTGCGCAGGGCCGGGCCGACCTCGTCGACGTCGATCTCGAAGACGGTCCGCTTCTCGCCCTCGCGGGTCTCGTACGAGCGCTGCTTCAGCCTGCCCTGCACGATGACGCGCATGCCACGCTGGAGGCTCTCGGCCACGTTCTCCGCGTACTGCCGCCAGACGGTGCAGGTGAGGAACATGGACTCGCCGTCCTTCCACTCACCCGACTGGCGGTCGAAGGTGCGCGGCGTGGACGCCACACGGAAGTTGGCGACCGCGGCTCCGCTGGGCGTGAAGCGCAGTTCAGGGTCGTCGACGAGGTTGCCGACGAGCGTGATCTGGGTTTCGCCTGCCATGAATCGGCTCCGGTTCGAGATAGTCGGATCAGGCGGGGTCGCCTGCTCCCCCGATCATCCGTGTCGGTACCGACATACTCGGACGAGACGGGTGAGGGGCGCGGGCGCGAACGCCCTCTTAGTGGACCTCGGGCCGGATGACCTTGGTGCGCAGGACCGACTCGTTGATCCCGAGCTGGCGGTCCAGCTCCTTGACCGTGGCCGGCTCGGCGGTGAGGTCGATGACGGCGTAGATGCCCTCGGCGTTCTTGTCGATGTCGTAGGCGAGCCGACGCTTGCCCCAGATGTCGACCTTCTCGACCTTGCCACCGTCGTTGCGGACGACGGCGAGGAAGTTCTCCAGCGACGGGGCGACGGTGCGCTCGTCGAGGCCGGGCTCGAGGATGACCATGATTTCGTAACGACGCATAGGCGTACGTTCCTCCTCTGGACTGTTGCGGCCATGGAATCTCCATGGCAGGAGGGCAGGAGCCCGAGGCGTGCACCGCTCCGCGTGAGCGGGACGCCGGGTGGGCTCTGAGCCATACGGAATGCAAGATTACCAGCCGACACGCACCGCGTCGGCTGGCTTGTGGAGATCTGTGGACAGGTCGACAAAACGTCCTGGCGGGAGGCGTGGACACGCGAAGGGCCGGTGCGCGGGATGGCCGCGCACCGGCCCTCGGTCATGGCCGCGTGGCCGGGTCAGTCCTCCCGTGAGGGTCGGACCATGGCGTTGTTGCTGCCACCCTGCCTGCCGTTGCCGGTCCCGTCGCCCGTGCCGGTGTCACCGTCCGTGGGGTCGTCGGTGGGGTCGGGATCATCGTTGCAGTCGGGGTTCCAGAGCGGGCAGTCGTCCGGCGGGTCGGTCGGATTCGGCTCCTCGCACAGGGGGTCCCTCGGGTCGCAGTCGCCGTCGTCGTCACAGCCCGGGATCCCGTTGCCGTTTCCGTTGCCATTGCCCGGGTTGTTCGGGTCGCACACGTCGTCGTCGCTCGGCGAGGGCGACGGGTCCTCGCTCGGCGACTCGGACGCGTCCTCCGAGGGGCTCTCGCTCGGGCTCGGGCTCGGCGCGAAGTTCAGGTCCTCACCGACGTACTGCGGCGGCGGGAAGTCGTCCGGCGACAACTCCAGGATGCCGACGGCCTCCTCCATGAACGCCTTCCACACCAGTGCGGAGGTGCTGCCACCGAAGACCGAACTGTTGGCGATCCCCTCGAACGCGAGCGGGCCCCGAGTGCTCCGGCTGATCCCCACCGCCGCGGACAGGTTCGGCGTGTATCCGACGAACCACGCCGAGACCGCGCTGGACGAGGTACCCGTCTTGCCCGCCACCGGACGGCCGTCGGAAAGGCGGGCGCTGCTGCCACCGCCGTTCTCGACCACCTGGCGCATGGCATGGGTGGCGTCGGCGGCGACACCGGGTTCGAGGACCCGCTGGCCGTTCTCCAGCAGGTCCGCGTCGTCCGGCGTCACCTCGTTTCCGTCACCGTCGTACAGCGCGGTGATCATGTGCCTCGGGAGGTGCACGCCGTCGTTGGCGAAGGTGGCGTACGCACTGGCCTGGTCGAGCGCGCTCACCTCGTGGGTGCCCAGCGCGATGAGCGGGCCGCGCGCCGAGGTTTCCACCTGCTCCTCACCCACACCCAGGTCGACCGCCATCCGGTCGATGTCATCGAGACTGTTCACACGGGTGGCCAGGTCCACGTAGCTCGTGTTGATGGAGTTGGCGGTGGAGTCGATGAGATCGGTGGGATTGTGGTCCCCAAGGTCCGCGTTGTACACCGGGCTGGCGAGGCCGGGGAACTCCCTGCCGTTACTCCCGTCGAGCTGGGTGCGCAGGCCGATGCCCTGTGAGAGCGCGGTCGCCATCACGTAGGGCTTGTAGGACGAACCCGCCTGGGTTCGACGGATCAACGAGTTGTCGTCATCGGTCGTCCAGTCGTCCCCGCCGTGGAAGGCGACGATCTGGCCGGTGTCGGGGTCGATCGCGGTGAGGCCCTCCACGAGCTCCGCCTGATCGAACCCGGACACCGGCGGGAGCTCTTCGAAGGCCCTGGCTGCGGCGTCCATGAGTTCGGGGTTGAGGGACGTCTCGATCCTGTACCCACCGGTGGCGATGTCCTGGGCGGTCACGCCCTCCTCCGCGTACCGCTCCGAGATCTCGTTCATCACGGCCTGGCGGACGTAGCCGAACTTGGGATCGGGGTCGTCGTCCTCGACCTCGTACGGAATCCGCTCGGGGATCTCCAGGGCCATCGCCTCGTCACGCGGAAGACCCAGGTTCGGGTCCGCCTCGTTCATGAGCGCCAACTGCTCCTGGACGTAGGGCCAGCGCTCCTCCTCCAGGTAGGTCTTCGTCCAGGAGTCCTCGGCCGGGTTCTCGAACTCGCTCGGCAGCTGGATGATGATGCCCAGGAACGCGCCCTCGGCGTCGGTCAGCTCGTCCAGGTCCTTGTCGAAGTACCGGTCGGCCGCCATCTCGATGCCCGAGGCCCCGCGACCGAAGTAGATCGTGTTCAGGTAGGTGGTGAGGATCTCGTCCTTGGTGCGGTTCTGGTCCAGCTTGATCGCGATGAAGATCTCACGGATCTTGCGAATGTAGCGGTTCTCGCCACTGAGGTCGCCGTAGTAGTTCCGGGCCATCTGCTGGGTGATGGTGGAGCCACCGCCCGACTGCCCCGCGGACAGGACCGCGCGGCCGATGCCCATGACGTTGATGCCGCCGTCCTCGTAGAAGGTCCGCTGCTCCGCGGCGAGCACCCCGTTGACGACGGTCTGCGGCAGCTCCCCCTCCTGGACCAGGATGCGCTGGACCTCACCGGTGGTCACCGCGACTTCGGGCCTGGCCCCCTCCTCCGACGGCGCCCAGAAGATCTGGGAGGCGGACATCTCCTGCTCCGCTCGCTCCCGCAGGTCATCCGGGTCGGGGGCGGCCGCGTACAGGATCGCGAAGGCGGCCACGCCGCCGATGATCATGAGCCCGCAGAAGGCCAGCAGCGGCTTCCAGGTCTTGGACCAGGCCCGCTTGATCCACGGGCGGTCGTCCGGCTCCTCCTGGCGTCCGCGCCGACGACCACCGCCGCCGCCGCGTCCACCGCCGCCGCGTCCACCGCCGCCACGGCCGCCGCGCCCCGGGCCGCGACCGCCGCCCTCGGAACGCGCGCCGTGCTCCCGGTCCCGGGGGTCACGCGGCCCGTCCGCGCGCCGACGGCCACCGGCCGAGCCTCCGGCCGCCGCTGCCGCCGCGCCCTCCGGACGTCGCCGGGGCCGGTCGTCCTCGGGACGGCGGCGCGGACGGTCCCCGTCCTCCGGGGGCCGACGCCTGGGCCGCTCACCGGCGCCCTCCGGGGGACGGCGCCGCTGGGCGTCGGGCCGCCTGCGGGGGCCGCCCTCGGCACGCGCCTGGTCGGACTGGGGACGGGGGCGCCGGGGGCGCTCGACGGGTGCGTCGCCCCAGAAACCGCCCTCGTCGTCGGGGCGGCGGCGTCCGCCCGCGCGGCCCTCCGGCGGGGGTCCGTCCGCCCTACGTCGTCCGCCGCCTCGTGGACCGTCGCCCGGGCCCTGGGCCCTGCGACGGCCGCCGTCGGCATTCCGTCGTCGTTCGGTACTCACGTGGTCCTCGATTGCCTCTCACGGCCGGTCGGCCTGACGATTCCTGGGTGGAACGGGGGGCGGTCCCCCTGGGGGATCGGTGATCCGCGACCTGTCCGCGGTCGACCGGCGTGGGACGACTCGTTCGTCCGACTCCGCCGATGCGCCTGTCGTCGAAGGCTCATCAGAGGGACGCGCAGTCCCCCGTGTGGGTTTTCCACAGGTCGCGAAGACGTTGGCCGCGCTGTTCCCTCCTGGTCGTTGGCCTGCGGGGGCACGGCCCCCGTGCCGGTGCTCCACTCCGACAGGGACACCGCCGCGGCGAGGACGGCGTCCGGGGGTGCTACTGGCCGCACACGCAAATCACAGGTCACGTTAGAGCGATGGAACCGTATAGCACAACCCACGCGCGAGGGTAACGCGTGCGACGGGATGGTTCGACACGTTCGACCCCCGAACGCACCGAACGCCCAGGTCCGAAGCGGGTTCGGGCCGGGTTCGCACCCGATGGCGGCCGTGTGACATTCGACGCGAATCGGGCGGCGGGAACCCGGACGCGCACCGTCGCGCCGTGCCCGCGCGCCCCGCCCCGTACCCGCGTGTCACCCGTCTGACATGCGGCTCCGCCAACGGGCGAGGATAGAGTCATTGCTTACAAACCAGCCAGACATACACGTTCTGCCCGCGCCCGCGTGCCGTGCACGGGAACAGAACCGCCGTGTGAGCTGCTGACCACATACGGAAATCGGACGCGGGACGACGGTTCCGGCCACGGCCGGGGCGGTTCCGCCGTCGTGCGCTGTGGAATCCATGTTCGCGGAGAAGAAGGAGCAAGGACCTATGGGTTCGGTACGTGTAGCCGTCGTGGGCGTCGGCAACTGTGCGGCGTCACTCGTGCAGGGCGTGGAGTACTACAAGGACGCCAGCCCGGAGTCCCGGGTTCCCGGCCTGATGCACGTCCAGTTCGGCCCGTACCACGTGCGCGACATCGAGTTCGTCGCGGCCTTCGACGTGGACGCGAAGAAGGTCGGCCACGACCTGGCCGACGCCATCGTGGCCAGCGAGAACAACACGGTCAAGATCTGCGACGTCCCGCCGACCGGCGTGACCGTCATGCGCGGCCCGACCTACGACGGGCTCGGCAAGTACTACCGCGAGACGATCCAGGAGTCCCCCGAGGACGCCGTGGACGTCGTCGCCGCGCTCAAGGCCAGCAAGGCCGACGTGCTGGTGTCCTACCTGCCGGTGGGCTCGGAGGAGGCCGACAAGTTCTACGCCCAGTGCGCGATCGACGCGGGCGTGGCCTTCGTCAACGCCCTGCCCGTGTTCATCGCCTCCGACCCCGAGTGGGCGGAGAAGTTCACCGAGGCGGGCGTGCCGATCATCGGTGACGACATCAAGTCGCAGATCGGCGCGACCATCACCCACCGGGTGCTGTCCAAGCTGTTCGAGGACCGCGGCGTCGTCGTCGACCGGACCTACCAGCTGAACTTCGGCGGCAACATGGACTTCAAGAACATGTTGGAGCGCGAGCGCCTGGAGTCCAAGAAGGTCTCCAAGACCCAGTCCGTCACCTCCCAGATCCCCCACGAGCTCAACGCCGGGTCCGTGCACATCGGCCCGTCGGACCACGTGCCGTGGCTGGACGACCGCAAGTGGGCCTACATCCGCCTGGAGGGCCGCGCGTTCGGCGACGTGCCGCTGAACCTGGAGTACAAGCTGGAGGTCTGGGACTCCCCCAACTCCGCGGGCATCATCATCGACGCGGTGCGCGCCGCGAAGATCGCCAAGGACCGCGGGATCGGCGGCCCGATCCTGGAGCCCTCCTCCTACTTCATGAAGTCCCCGCCCGTGCAGTACAGCGACAGCGAGGCGCACGACGCGGTCGAGCGCTTCATCGCGGGCGACGCCGAGAGCTGACCCGTACGCCCGGGGTCCGCGGGGCCCCGGGCCAAGGCCTAGGCTGATCGCGTGTCCTTCTTCGGCGATCTGCGCGTGGTCCTGCGGGGGCCGAGGTTCCGTCGGCTGTTCGGCACCCGGCTGGTGTCCCAGTTCTCCGACGGCGTCTACCAGGCGGGCCTGGCGGGCTTCGTCTTCTTCACCCCCGAGCAGCACACGAGCGCGGGCGCGGTGGCCGCGGCCTTCGCCGTCCTGCTCCTCCCCTTCTCCGTGGTCGCGCCGTTCGCCGGTGTCCTCATCGACCGCTGGCCGCGCCGCCAGGTCCTGCTGCTGTCCTCCCTCGCCAAGGCGGCCATGGCCACCCTCACCGCGTTGCTCGTGTCGAACGGGGAGGGTCCCTCGTTCTTCGTCGCCGCGCTGCTGGTGATGAGCGTCAACCGCTTCTTCCTGTCCGGGCTCTCGGCCGGTCTGCCGTACGTCGTACCCCGCGACAAGCTGATGATGGCCAACGCGGTCACCCCGACCAGCGGCACCATCGCGAGCTTCCTCGGCGCCGGGGCGGGCGCGGCGATCGGCCTGGTCGGCGGCGAGGCCGCACTGGGCACCGGGCTGATCCTGTTCGCCGCCGCGCTGGGCTTCGCCGGGGCGGCCGGGGTGTCCCTCACCCTGGGGTACCGGGAGCTGGGCCCCCACCTGGAGCGCGAACCGGAGGCGGTGCGCGCGGCCGTGCGCAACGTCGTGCGCGGGATGGTCGCCGGTCTGCGGCACGTGTGGGAACGCCCCGCGCCCAGGGACGGCCTGCTGACGATCGGTGGTCACCGGGTCCTGTTCGGGATCGCCACGCTCATCACGCTGCTGCTGTACAACAACACGTTCACCGGCGGCGGTGTCGCCGGGCTGGCGGGGTTCTCCGTGGCGATGGGGCTCTCGGCGGTCGGGTTCTTCCTGGGCGCCGTGGCCACGCCGTGGGCGACCGCGCGGGTCAGCCCGAGCACGTGGATCGCGCTGCTGCTGGCGCTGGCCGCGGTGACGCTGGTGGCGTTCGGGCTGCCGTTCTCCCCCGTGCTGTTCCCGGTGGCCGCGTTCGTCCTGGGTCTGGTCTCCCAGGGGGTGAAGGTCACGGTCGACACGTTGGTTCAGCGACATGTCGACGACGCGTTCCGGGGCCGTGTGTTCTCCGTGTACGACGTGCTGTTCAACGCGACGTTCGTGCTGGGCGCCGCGCTCACGGCCGGACTCGTGCCGCCGTCCGGGGTGAGCGTGCCCGTGGTGGCGGGGATGGCGGTGGCCTACCTGGCCATGGCGGCGGCCTGGGCGGCCCGGGCCCGCTTGCTGTACGCTTCCGCCCACCCTCCCTGACCGGAAGAGGACCCCATGCCGACCGTGACCACCCTCCTGACCTTCACCCTCGCGTCCGTGCTGCTCGTCGTGGTCCCGGGACCGAGCGTCCTGTTCGTCGTCGGCCGGGCCATCGCGCACGGGCGCGGCGTGGCCGTGCTCTCGGTGCTCGGCAACGCGCTCGGCGGCCTGGTCCTCGTGCTGGCGGTCGCCTTCGGCGTCGGGGCGCTGGTCACCGCGTTCGCGCCGCTGTTCACGGCGGTGAAGCTGGCCGGGGCCGCCTACCTCGTCCACCTCGGCGTCCAGACCATCCGGCACCGCAAGGCCGCCTCCGACGCCCTCACCGGATCGGCCGCCGGACGGCTGTCCCACGCGCGGTCGCTGTGGGACGGGTTCGTGGTGGGGGTGACCAACCCCAAGACCCTGGTCTTCTTCGTCGCCGCGCTCCCCCAGTTCGCCGACCCCGCGCTCGGGCCGGTCGCGCCGCAGATCGCGCTGTTCGGAGCCGTCTTCCTGCTGACCGCGATCGTCTCGGACACGTGTTACGGACTGCTCGCGGGCACGGTGCGCGGGTGGTTCGCCGCCCGGCCCCGGCGGATGGAGGTCACCGGAGTGGTGTCGGGGACGCTGATGATCGGGATCGGGGCGCAGTTCGCGCTGACCGGCCGCCGCGGCTGAGCGGGTCAGGCGGCGGTGTCACCCGTGGCCAGCCCCAGAGCCGCACAGGCGTCGAGGAGCCGGCGGTCCCCGCAGGCCACCACGAGATCACTCACCGTGCCGCTGGCCTTGATCCGTGCGGGGGCGCCGCGTTAGGCACGGCGAGCCGGCTTGACCTGCCCCTCCAGGATGAGTCGGTCCAGGGTGCTGTGCTCTCCCACCGGAACGATCCTCGCGATCGGCTTCCCGTGGTCGGTGACGGTGATGGTGTGCCCCTCGCGCACCTCGCCGAGGTGTCGGGTCAGGCCGTCACGTAGATCCTTGATGCCGACTCTCATGTCCCCCTCCTCTGGTCGCCGCCTTCACCCTCGCGAATACGGCCACTTCTTCCACGCCGCACCATAGCCGCCCCCTCGGCGCCCCACCTTCTTGTTCCCGCCGATCGGACACGGACTCTCCCGACGGAGCCCAACTCTCCCATCCCAGGGTGATGGGAACGTCACTTCATGTAGTGTCCCCGGAAAGGACTCGCCTACGAGCAGGGGATGGTGCGCCATGACCGGCGGTTACGGACTCGGGAACCCGACGAGCGCCTTCGGCGCCCGGGGGGTGGCCAAGCGCATGGAGGCCGTGTCCCAGCACCTGCCGACCTACGGCGACCGCCTGCTGGACGTGGGTTGCGGGGACGGCACCTACACCGTCGAACTGGCGCGCGGGTACGTGCGGGTGGACGCCGTCGACGTGGAGCCGGAACGCCTGCGCGCGTTCGAGGAGCGGATCGCCGGAACCGAACTGGAGCACCGCGTCGGCGTGCACAAGATGTCCGCCGAATCCCTCGCCTTCGAGGCCAACACCTTCGACCGGGTGACGGCGTTCGAGGTGCTGGAGCACCTGGAGGACCTGGAGGGCGGCCTCGCGGAGATCCACCGGGTCCTCAGGCCCGGGGGCGCGTTCTCCCTGACCACGCCCAACCGGTGGTTCCCCTTCGAGACCCACGGGGTGCTCTGGGGCGAGCGGCGGCGTTCGGCCCTGACCGCCCCGTTCCTGCCGTGGGTCCGCCCCCTGCACGACCGCATGTCCGACGCCCGCGCGTTCACCACCCAGGAGATGGGCCGCCTGCTGCGCGGCGCCGGGCTGCGTGTGCGGGCGATCAGCTACATCATGCCGCCGTTCGACCGTCGGCCCCGGCCGCTCCAGACGGTCTCCGACCGCCTGGAGGGCACCCCGCTGCGCGTGTTCGGCATGGCGATGGCCGTGACCGCCGTCAAGCCCGGCCGTTAGGGCGCCTCCTGCTCCAGGTGCTCGGCGGCCCAGGCGCGCAGCGCGGCGGTCGCGTCCTCCTTGGACATCGGCCCGTTCTCCAGGCGCAGCTCCAGCAGGAAGCGGTAGGCGCGGCCGACGAGCGGCCCCGGCCTGATGCCCAGGGTCCGCTGGATCTCGTTGCCGTCCAGGTCCGGCCGGATCCGGTCGAGCTCCTCCTGCTCGGCGAGCTCGGCGATCCGGCGTTCGATGTCGTCGTAGGAGCGCGCCAGGGCGGCGGCCTTGCGGCGGTTGCGCGTGGTGCAGTCGGCGCGGGTGAGGATGTGCAGCCGCTCCAGCTGGTCCCCGGCGTCCCGGGCGTACCGGCGCACCGCGGAGTCGGTCCACTCGCCCTTGCCGTAGCCGTGGAACCGCAGGTGCAGCGCGACCAGGGTGCTGACGTCGGACACCACGTCCTTGGGGAAACGCAGCGCGGTGAGGCGTTTGCGGCTCATGGACGCGCCGACCACCTCGTGGTGGTGGAAGGTGACCCGGTTGCCGGACTCGAAGGAGCGCGTCCTGGGCTTGCCGATGTCGTGCAGCAGTGCGGCCAGGCGCAGCACGAGGTCGGGCTCGTGCCCGCGCTTGCGCTCCAGGTCGATGGCCTGGTCGAGGACGGTCAGCGAGTGCTCGTAGACGTCCTTGTGGCGGTGGTGCTCGTCGATCTCCAGCCGCATCCTGGGGACCTCGGGCAGCACGTGCCGGGCGATCCCCAGGTCGGCCATGAGCTCGATCCCGCGCCGCGGGTTCGGGCTGAGCATGAGCTTGACCAGCTCGTCCCGGATCCGCTCGGCGGAGACGATGGTCAGCCGGTCCGCCATGTCCCGGGCGGCCTCGGCCACCTCGGGAGCGAGCGTGAAACCCAGCTGGGCGGCGAAGCGGACCGCGCGCATGATGCGCAGCGGGTCGTCGCTGAAGGAGTCCTCGGGCCGCCCGGGCGTGCGCAGCACTCCGGCCCGCAGGTCGGCGAGTCCGCCGAAGGGGTCGACGAACTCCCGGCTGGGCAGGCGCACCGCCATGGCGTTGACGGTGAAGTCCCGGCGCAGCAGGTCGTCGTGGATGTCGGTGCCGTAGTTGACCTCGGGCTTGCGCGACTTGGGCGAGTAGGACTCGCTCCGGTAGGTGGTGATCTCCAGCTGCAGGCCGCGCTTGCGCAGCCCCACCGTGCCGAACTCGATCCCCACCGTCCACACGGAGTCGGCCCAGCCGTCGACGATCTCCAGGATCCGCTGGGGCACGGCGTCCGTGGTCAGGTCCACGTCGTTGGACATTCTGCCGAGCAACGCGTCGCGCACCGGCCCGCCGACGACGGCGAGCTGCTGGTCGTGCGCGGAGAAGCGGTCGCCGAGTTCGCCCGAGACGGGCTGGATCGAGTCGACCAGCGCGGTGATCGCCGCCCGCTGTTCGCCCGTCAGCGCACCCTCGACGGAACCCGTCGGGGTGTTCGGACGCTGGGCGGTGTCGTTCTCACTCGAAAACTCTGTGTTCGGCACACCACGCAGATTAGGGCATGTTCCACGGCCGCACTCCCCGCCGACGACGGCCGGCGCCCGCCGGAGGAGACGCCGGGCGGCCCCGGGCGGTATCTTCGGGAGCGGTGGTGGGACGATCCGTCGGCCTCACGTCCCGCCGACCCACGTCCGCCGCGTGCGCCGTGCGGGCACCGAGACCGATCCCGCCCCCGCGCCGTGTCCCCGGCGGGACGGCCACCTGGACCCGAATCAGGAAACCGGTCAAGCGTTGCGTCGATTTGCCTCCGCGACCGCGGTCATGGCCATGACCGCCGGTCTGCTTCCGATACCGGCCACGACAGCTCTGGCGGAGCCCGGGAACGACGAGTCGGTCGAGCCGCTCGTCGTCGAGCGCGTCACCCCGGACGCCGTCGACGCGGACAGCACCCTGCGGGTCTCCGGGGTGGTGACCAACACCACCGCGGACGGTGTCGAGGACGTCACCGTTCGGATCCGCTACTCCCGCAGCCCGTTCAGCGGCCGCGAGGACCTGGACGAGTTCGCCTCGGGCCACGGCTGGCAGCCGGGCGCGTCCGGTCCCGACGAGGACGTGGCCGCCTCCCTGGAGCCGGACGCCAGCGAGGAGTTCTCGCTCAGCGTGCCGGTCGAGGACCTCGGACTGTCGTCGTTCGGCGTGTACCCGCTGGTGATCGAGGCCGTCGACGGCGACGGTGAGCGCCTGGGCGCCCAGTACACCTTCCTCCCCTTCACCGGCGAGGACGACGAGGACGTCCCCTCGGTGGACATCGCGTGGGTGTGGCCGCTCATGGCCACGCCCCAGCGCGCGGACGACGACACCTTCCTCAGCGACGCGCTCGCGGGCTCGGTCGGCGAGGACGGCCGCCTGGGCCGCCTGCTGGAGGCGGGCGCCCAGAGCGACCTGTCCTTCGAGACCGGGGACGAGGACCTCGTCGAACTGCTCGGACTGGACGAGGAACCGCCGGAGGCCACCCCCGGGCCGGAGGCCACGGACGAGCCGACGGAGGACGCGACCGCCGAGCCCTCCGACGCCGAACCCACGGGGGACGAGGCGACGGGCGGCGAGGACGCCGAGGCCTCCCCGGAGGCGGAGGGCTCCGACGGGGAGGAGACCGGGTCGGCCGAGTCCGCGGGCGTCCCGGTCACCTGGGCCGTGGACCCCGCGACCCTGGACGACATCGTGCGCCTGGCCCGGGAGTCCCACGACGTCCTGGACGACCCCGGCGCGGTCTCCGAGGGCTCCGACCCGGGGCGCGAGGAGCGGCCGGCCGACGTCGCCGCCCAGGTGTGGCTGCGCGAGGCCCGGGCGGCCCTGGCCGAGGACACCGTCATCGCCACCCCCTACGCCTCCGTGGACCTCGCGTCCCTGCTGCGCAACGGCATGGAGGCCGACGCCACGGCCTCGCTGGAGACCGGCCGGAGCGCGGTCGAGCGGGCTCTGGGCGTGGCGGCGGACTCGTCCTTCGCGCTCCCCGCCGACGGCCTCATGGACGACGCCGTGTACGCGTTCCTGTCCGGCGACGGCGCCCACCGGTTCCTCCTGGACGAGTCGGCCATGCCCGCCGCGTCCGGCCTGTCCACCACCCCGACCGCCCAGGCCGCGCTGAGCCCGGTCGAGGGCGGCCCCGAGGAGGAGCCGTTCGCGCTGATCGCCGACCAGGGCCTGGCGGACGTGCTGGCCATGCCGTCCCGGGGGCCGGGCGAGAGCGAACTGGCCCTCCAGCGGTTCGCCGCCGAGACCGCGATGATCGCCGGGGAGAACGCCGGGAGCGACCGGGTCGTGGTCGCCTACCCCGGCCCCGACTGGAACCCGAGCGCGGAGCTGGCCGCCGGGGTCCTGGAGGCCAGCGACTCCCTGCCGTGGCTGACGCCCGAGCGGCTGGAGGACGTCGAGCTGGCCGACCCGGACGACCGGGAGACCACCCGCCGGGCGCTCACGTACCCGGAGCGCGGCTACACGGACGAGCTGACCTCGATCTACCTCGGCCAGGTCGCGGACGTCAACCGCGACGTGCGCCTGTTCAACAGCGTCCTGCTCGGGGGCAGCGACCCGTTCCGCCCGGCGGTGCTGCGGATGGAGTCGTACCACTGGCGTGAGCGGGAGGACATCGCCGGAGCCATCCGCTCGCTGGTGTCCGACTCGATCGACGAGCGCCTCGGCGACGTGCGGATCATCCCCGGCGAACCGGTCACGCTGGCCAGCAGCACGGGCACCACCGGCATCGTCGTGGCCAACGACCTGGAGGACGAGACCGTCCACGTCATCCTGTCGGTGTACTCGGAGAACTCCGAGCGGCTGAGCGTCGGCGGCTACACCCGGTCCTTCGAGATCGCCCCCGGCGCGAAGACCACCGTGTACATTCCGCTCACGGCCAGGATCAACGGCCGCACGGAACTCCAGGCGAGCCTGCAGAACGAGGCGGGCGAGCCGATCAGCGCCCATGCCACCGTGATTCCGGTCAACGCCACGGGTCTGGGCACCCAGGCGCTCCTGATCAGCGGTATCGGGCTGCTGATCCTGGTCGCGGCGCTGGCCCCGCGCGCGGTCCGCAAGTGGCTGCGCGGGCAGGCCGCGCGCGCCGCGCGGAACGCCTCCGCCGGGGACACCCCCGAGGGTTCCTCCGACGGTCGCGCGGACGCCTCCGGGGCCGCCGCGGCGAAACCGTCCACCGACGCCACCGGGGACACTGGTCACGACGCGGGCGGGAACGACGCGACGACGTGACCTGTTCCCCCGCCGACCTGTCGTCCTGTCGACACGACGACACGTCGCCCTCCCCGGTCCTACGAAAGGAAGCCTGATCCACGGTGGTCACCGACTCCCCGAACGACGGCGGACACCGCGCCGACCGTTCCGCCCAGTACCAGCCGCGCCACCGTCGGGGCCCCGTCCCTGGTGAGGACCCCCTCCGTCCGAGCGGCGGCCCCGCCCCCACCTTCGAGGAGGGGGAGCTGCCCGAGCCCGTGTTCGAGGAGGACGCCCGCCGCGACGGGGAGGACGAGGGGGCCGGGTCCTCGGGCGGGCTGATGCGGTCCAGCGCGATCATGGCCGTGGGCACCATGGCCTCCCGGATCACCGGGTTCGCGCGCACGATCGTGCTGGGCGCGGCGATCGGCACCCACCTGCTCGGCGACGCCTACAACACCGCGCACACGATCCCGTTCATCCTCAACGACCTGCTCATCGGCGGCCTGATGGCCAGCGTGATCGTGCCGTTCCTGGTCAAGCGGCGCAAGCGCGACGCCGACGGCGGCAAGGCCACCGAGGACCGGCTGTTCACGACCACGCTGCTGGCGCTGCTGCTGCTCACGACGGTCGCCGTGCTGTCGGCCGAGTTCCTCATCTGGATGTACGGGTCGCGGTTCACCGCGGCGCAGTTCGACGACTCGGTGTTCCTCGCGCGCTACCTGCTGACGCAGATCTTCTTCGTGGGCATGAGCGGCCTGCTCAGCGCCATGCTCAACACCCGGAACCGGTTCGGCGCGCCGGTGTGGGCCCCCGTGCTCAACAACCTGGTGATCATGGCCGTCGGCGGGATGTTCCTGTGGGCGGCCGGGCCGGGCAGCGAGCCGCCGGTCCCGGACGCGCAGCTGACCCTGCTCGGCGCGGGCACGGCGGCGGGCATGGCCCTCCAGGCGCTCGTGCTGTTCGTCGCGCTGCGCCGCTCCGGCTACCGCTGGCGGCCCCGGCTCGACCTGCGCGGCAGCGGCCTGGGCGAGGCCCTGCGCACCGCCGGGTGGATGATGCTGTACACGCTGCTCACGCAGGCCGGGCTGTGGATCACGACCAACATCGCCAACGCCGCCAACGTGGCGGGCATCGAGCAGGGCCGGGACGTCGGTGCGGGCATCACCGCCTACAACCTGGCGTACCAGCTCTTCCAGCTGCCGTACGCGATCATCGCGGTCTCGCTGATCACCGTGCTCCTGCCCCGGATGAGCGCGCACGCCGAGGACCGCGACTGGGCGGCGGTGCGCTCCGACTTCTCCCGGACGCTGCGGATCTCGTCCTTCGTCCTGGTGCCGCTGTCCTTCGCGATCGCGATGTACGCGGTCCCGCTGTCCATCCTGGCCTTCGCCCGCGGATCGATCTCGGTGGCCGACGCCGGCAACATCGGCCAGATCCTCGCGGTCATGGCGCTGGGCCTGGTGCCGTTCACGGTCTTCCAGCTCATGCTGCGCGTGTACTTCGCGCTCGGCGACACCCGCACCCCGGCGATGGTCGCCGTCGCCAACCTGGCCGTGCACAGCGCGCTCGCGCTGACCGCGTACCTGCTCCTGCCGCCGGACCGCGTCGTCGTGGGCGTGGCCGCCGGGTTCATGTTCTCGTTCGTGTCCGGCCTGACCATCGCGGGCAACCTGCTGAGCCGACGTCTCGGGGGGCTTGACGGGAGGCACGCGGTTGGCACATTGTTGCGCCTGCACGTGGCCGTCGTCCCGAGCGTCGCCGCAGGACTGGGCGTGCTCTGGTTCTTCGACGCCTACGTCGGCCCCGGCCTCGCCAGCTACATCGGCGCCCCCGCGGTGGGCTGCCTCCTGGGGGCGGTCCTGTTCCTGGGCGCGGCCAAGCTGCTGCGGGTGCCGGAGCTCACCTCGGCCGTGGAACTGATCCGGGGCCGCCTGCGTCGATGACCCCGAACACGTCCCCCGGCACTGACCCCGCCGGACCGGCACGCCCCCGAGAGAAGGACGGCCCGACGGTGCCCAGCGACCACCCCGGAGAGCAGGCCCGCGTCCCGGACGCCGGGCCGGACGCGCGCGAGGAGCGCCGTCGGCACCTGGTCATGCCGGAGGACGTGCTCGACACCTACGAGCGCGACGATCCGGACACCGCTCCGGAGACCGGGCTGGCGACGGTTCGGGACCCGAGCGACATCGGTGACGCGGGCACCGCCGACCGCGCCGGTCTGGAGGACGGCGACGAGATCGGCGGCACCGCGCACACCGCTCCGGGCAACATCGCCCGGTCGAGCGCGATCATGGCGGTCGGCACGATCTGCTCGCGCGTGACGGGCTTCGTCCGCACGATCGTGGTCGCGGCGGCCATCGGCACCCAGCTGCTGGGCGACGCCTACCAGGTCTCGGGCATGGTGCCGTACATGATCTACGACCTGCTCATCGGCGGGTTGCTGGCGAGCGTGTTCGTGCCGTTCCTGGTCAAGCGGCGCAAGCTCGACGCGGACGGCGGCGACCGGACCGAGCAGCGGCTGGTCACGCTCATGCTGCTGGCGCTGTTCGCGATGACGGTGCTCTCGGTCCTGGTCGCGGAGTGGTTCATCCGGATCTACGCGGGCGGGTTCGGGGACGCCCAGTACGACGTCTCGGTGATCCTCGCCCGCTACCTCGTCCTCCAGATCTTCTTCATCGGGGCGAGCGGGCTGGCGAGCGCCATGCTCAACGCGCGGGGGCGGTTCGGCGCCCCCATGTGGGCCCCGGTGGTGAACAACCTCGTCATCATCGGCGTGTGCCTGTGGTTCCTGTCCGTCGCCGGCCCGGGCAGCACCCCCGAGGACCTGCTCGCCAACCCCTCCCAGCTCGCCCTGCTGGGGCTGGGGACCGCGCTGGGCCAGGTCGTGCAGGCCGCGGTCCTGGTGTGGGCGCTGGCCGCCGCGGGCTTCCGGTGGCGGCCCCGTCTGGACCTGCGGGGGTCGGGGCTCGGCGAGGCGGCGGGGGCCGCGTCGTGGATGATGCTCTACATCGTCGTGGCGCAGGCGGGGGCGCTGGTCTCGACGAACGTGGCGACGCGGGCGGGCGCGGCGGCGGCCGACCTCGGGTACGAGACGGGCGCGGGCATCGCCGCGTACAAGTTCGCGTCCATGCTGTTCCAGCTGCCGTACGCGATCATCGCCGTGTCGGTGATCACCGCGCTGCTGCCGCGCATGAGCGAGCACGTCGCCGCGGGCCGCAAGGACCAGGTCCGCTCGGACTTCTCACGCGGGTTCCGGCTGTCGTCGGTGCTGCTCGTCCCCATCTCCGTGGCGATGCTGGTCTTCGCCGTCCCGTTCTGCGTGATGATCTACGCGCAGGGCAGCACGAGCGCGGCGGACGCGGAGGCGATCGGGCGCATCCTGATGGTCTTCGTCGTGATGCTCGTCCCGTTCACGCTGTTCCAGCTCCAGATGCGCGTGTTCTACGCCCTGGGCGACACCCGCACCCCGGCGCTGGTGTCGATCCCGGCGGAGATCGCGCACGCGACCACGGCGTTCGCGCTGCTGCTGTGGATGGAGCCGCAGTCCGTCGTCCTGTGGCTGCCGGTGCCGTACGGCCTCTACTACGTCGTCGGTTCCGTCATCATGTGGGTCCTGCTGCACCGGCGGCTCAACGGCCTCGACGGCCGCCGCACGGCGCGGGTCCTGTTCAAGCTCCACCTCGCCACCCTTCCGGCGGCCCTCCTCGGCTGGGCGGTGATCCACGTGTTCCGGGGGCTTCCCGGAGACGTGTGGCCCGCCCTGGCGGCGATGGCCGCAGGTGGCGCGGGGGGTGCCGTCCTGTTCGTCCTCACCGCGAGAATCCTGAAAGTGACCGAAGTCACATCGTTCCTCGAATTGTTCAGAACACGGCTACGACGTCGCTGATCACCAGGAATGGATGACGTTGGGTAGTCGTGCACCCGATCGCCCGAGAAGGTGAACAGTGGTCCCCTGTCCTCCAAAGATGCTGTTCAAGCGTCCTAGCATGGACTGGCATCGCTCAATCGACATAGCAACTTCCCACCGAGCTGCCCGAAGGGAGGCTGGGGACAGCACGCAGGGCCGACACCCCCTCACACGACGCACCCCCGTACCGACACGCGCCATCTCCCCCGGCGCGACGGAACCCCGTGTGAACCTCCGGCACTGCCACCCGTCACTCCCATCATGAGCACCTTCCTGATCGAGCCCGGGGCGAAGCTGGCCAACCGGTACCGACTCGACCACGTCGTGAGCGAGACCGGTGGAGCGACCCGCTGGAAGGCCACCGACGAGACCCTCGCGCGCCCCGTCGGCGTGTGGACCTTCGCCGACGGCTTCCCGCGCACCTCCGAGGTCGTGCACGCCGCACGCGCCACCAGTCGGATCCCCGACGCCCGCGTCACCCAGGTCTTCGACGCCGACGACACCGCCGCCACCCCCTACGTCGTCGAGGAGTGGGTCAGCGGCTCCTCCCTCGCCGACCTCATCGCCCAGGGCCCGATGGAGCCCGAGCGCGCCGCCGGTCTCGTCGCCGAGGCCGCCGAGGCGATCGCCGCCGCGCACGCGGGCGGCCTCCACCACCTGTGCCTCACCCCCGCCAAGCTCATGTGGAGCAGCGGCGGCGCGGTGAAGGTGATCGGCATCGGCGTGGACGCCGCACTGCTGGGCGCCAACGTCGCCAACCCGGCCGCCGTGGACGCCCAGGGGCTGGGCAGCCTGCTCTACGCGGCGCTCACCGGCCACTGGCCCGGCGGCCCGCAGGACGGCCTCCCGGCCGCCCCGCAGGGCCCCGCGGGCCCCTACCCGCCCGCACAGGTGCGCACGGGGATCACCGAACCCCTGGCCACCATCACCACCCGGGCCGTCCTGCCGCAGCTGGCCGGGCAGCTGGTGCCCGGCGGGCCGATCACCTCGCCCGCCGACCTCTGCGCCGCGCTGGCCGAGGTGCCGCGGCTCATCCCGCTGCCCGTCACCCCCACCGAGCCCGCGCCGCCGCCCGAGCAGGGCACGTCCCGGCGCACCGGCGAGTTCGACTCCACGAGCCCGCGTCGCGGCGCCCGGAACGGCTCGGCGTCCAGGAGCGCGGACCGCGCCGCGTCGACCCGGTCCGCCCCGGAGCGCCAGCCCTCCCGGATGGAGGAGCGCGCCGCCCGTACCCAGGGTTCGCCCAAGAAGATCCTCATCGCCGTGGTCGCGCTGGTCGTGTTCGCGGCGGTGGTCGTCGGCGCGTGGACGATCGGTTCGATGATGCGCCCCGGCGGCGGGGAGGAGCCGACCGGTCCGGACCCGCAGGCCTCCGAGGACCCGACGGACTCGGTGGAGCTGGAGGCACTGGACATCGCCGAGTCGCGCGGTCTCAACCCCCACGGTGACACCGACGAGCACACCGAGAACACGCCCTACACCTACGACGGCAACCCGGAGACCGCCTGGAACACCCAGGGCTACCGTGATCCCTTGGACATGATCAAACCCGGCGTCGGGCTCCAACTCGACCTCGGCGATGTCCGCGAGATCCACGAGGTCGAGCTCGACCTGACCGGGAGCGGCTACGAGTTCGACGTCCGGGTCGCGGACGGCGACGGCGCCGCGGAGGACGACTACGAGGTCGTCGGCGCGGGGAGCGGGAGTGGCGGGTCCCAGGTGGTCGAGCTCGATGAGCCCGCGTCCGGACAGTACGTCCTCATCTGGTTCACGGCTCTTCCGAACAACGGCGGCGAATGGCGGGGTACGGTCAATGAGGTCGAGATCCGGGGCGTGGCCTAGGTGCGGAGATACGTGAGCTGAACTGATGGACGCGGTCCAGGAGCTTCCCGACCGGGAGCTGTTGTCGAGGCACGCTCAGGGTGACGACCAGGCCTTCGGGGTCCTGGTGCGGCGGCACCGTGAGCGTCTGTGGGCTGTGTCCGTCCGGATGATGGGCGACCCCGAGGAGGCCTCGGACGCCCTCCAGGACGCCTTCCTGTCCGCCTTCCGCGCCGCCGACCGCTTCCGGGGCGAGGCGCAGGTGAGCACGTGGCTGCACCGGATCGTGGTCAACGCGTGCCACGACCGCCTCCGCCGCCGCAAGGTGCGCCCGGCGACCCCCACCGAGGACGAGACCCTCGACGTCATGTCCAACGAGCGCCTGGGCCGTCACGGCGGGGCGCCCGACCACGCCGCGCAGACCGAGTCGCGCCTCGACGTCCAGGCCGCCCTGGAGCAGTTGCCCCTCGACCAGCGTCTGGCGCTCACGCTCGTGGACATGCTCGGCTACCGCGTCGAGGAGGCCGCGCGGATCCTCGACGTGGCCTCCGGCACGGTCAAGAGCAGGTGCGCGCGCGGTCGCGCGAAACTTCTTCCGTCTCTCGCCCATCTAAGGAACCCTCAGCCGCCGCGAGACGTCACATCTGGGAGAGGAGGTGCCAACCCATCGTGACGCCCCATCCGGACGCGGAGGCACTCGCCTTCCTCGCCGAGGATCTACTCGAACCCGACGAGGAACGCACCGTCACCGCGCACATCGAGACCTGTTCCCTGTGCGCCGCCACACTGGACGAGCTCACGGGTGTGTCCGAGATCCTCGCGTCGGCTCCGGCCCCCGAGCTCCCGCGGGACGTCGCCGACCTCCTCGACCGGCGCATCGCCGACGCCGCGCGTGAACGCGCCGGGCGCGGGATCGCGGCCGACGCCTCCGCCCCCGCGGCGACGGGACCGGAGGACACCGCGACGGGCGCCACCGTGGCCTCCCTCGGCGCGGCCCGTCGCAGGCGCGTGTTCGGGCTGCCCAAGCTCCTGGTGGCGGCCGCCGCGGCGGTGTTCGTCGTCGGCGGTGGCGCCGCCGTGGTCGACACGGTGCTGTCGGACGGCGACGAGACGGCCCAGATCGCCGCTCCCCTGGAGGGCACGGAGGCGGTCCCCGAGCAGGGGGACGCCGCCCGCGCCTACGCCCCGGAGCTGGTGGCCACCGGGACGGTCTACACCGACGCCGCGCTCGACGAGCAGGCGGCCCGGACCTTCGACCTCGCGGCCGCCGAGGACGGCTCGGAGAGCGAGCCCGCCCCGGACGCGGCGGGCGGCCAGTCGACGGACCAGACCGTCACCCTGGAGGTCGAGCAGTGCTCCGTCCGGGTGGAGGAGGCGTTCGAGACCCGCGTCACCCTGGTGGACGACGCCTTCTACGGCGGCGACGCCGCGCGCGCCTGGGTCATGTTCGCCCCCGGGGGCGACCAGGTCGACGTGTTCGTGGTCGACCCGCGCTGCGCCCAGGGCGGCGACGCCGAACGGGGTGTGCTGGCCCGGACGGCCCTCGGCGCCCCCTGATCCCCCCGGCTCAGCCCTCCCGCCCGGGGCGGACCAGTCCGCTCTCGTAGGCGATCACCACCAGGCCCACCCGGTCGCGGGCCCCGAGCTTGGTCAGCACCCGCCCCACGTGGGTGCGCGCGGTCGCGGGGCTCAGGTGCAGCTCCGCCCCGATCTCCTGGTTGGACATGCCGCGCCCGACCAGCGCCAGGACGTCGCGCTCGCGGTCGGTGAGCACGTCCAGCCGGGCGGCCGCCTCCGGCGCGACGGTGGCGTCGGAGAGCCGTTCGATCACCCGGCGGGTGACCCCGGGCGACAGCAGCGCCTCCCCCTGGGCGACCGTGCGCACCGCGTCCCGGAGCGTGCGCGGTTCGGCGTCCTTGAGCAGGAAGCCGGACGCGCCCAGCCGCAGGGCGGTGAACACGTTGTCGTCCTCGCCGAAGGTGGTGAGCACGACCACCCGTGTGTCGACGTGTCGACCTTGCGACCTGTCGACGTGTCCCCCCGTGCGTCCCGCCGTGTCGTCCCGTCGACTCGCCGACGTGTCGACACGTCGCCTCTCCCGTTCGCGGAGGACGGCGAGGCCGTCCATGCCGGGCATCTGGAGGTCGAGCAGGACCACGTCCGGCCGGAGGCGGTCGATGTCGGCCAGGGCCGCGCGACCGTCCTCGGACTCCCCCACCACCTCGATGTCCTCGTCCCGTTCCAGGAGCGAGCGCACACCCGCGCGGACGAGGGGCTGGTCGTCGACGAGCAGGACCCGGATCACCGGTCGCCTCCGAGCGGCAGTCGGGCGCGCACGCGGAACCCGCCCTCGGGGCGGGGGCCGGCCTCCACGCTGCCCCCGACCATGCGGACCCGCTCCCGCATGCCCGCCAACCCGCTGCCCTGGGACTGTCCCCCGGACGCCGCCACGGGACGCCGCCCGGCCCCGGAGCCTCGTCCGCCGTCGTCGGTCACCACCACGTCCAACTCCTCACCCTCGCGTGCGAACACCACCCGGACCCGGCCCGCACGGGCGTGCCGGAGCGTGTTGGTCAACGCCTCCTGGACGATCCGGAAGGCGGTCGCGTCGACCATCCCCGAGACCTCGCCCGGCGCCGGAGCGCCCTCCACCCGAACGTCCACCCCGGCCGCGCGGACCGACGCCACCAGCTCGTCCAGACGGGCGAGGGAGGCGACCCGCCCGCCGTCGGGGTCGGTGTCGCGCAGGGCCCGAACGGTGGCGCGCATCTCGCTCAGGGCCTCCCTGGACGCCTGGCGGACGTGGCCGAGCTCGGAGCGGGCCCCGTCGACGTCCGCCGGGGCGTCGTCGAGCGCCTCGGCGGCCACGGCGGCGTGCAGGGAGACCACCGACAGGTGGTGGCCGACCGCGTCGTGCAGGTCGCGGGCGATCCGGATGCGTTCGAGCGCCACGGTCTCCGCCGCCTCCGCCGCCCGCGCCTGCGCGTCGAGAGCCGCGATCCGGGCCCGTTGCCGCTCCGCCCGCCCCCGCTGCCACTGCACGTGCCCCAGGGCGATGGCCGCGCCCATGATCGCCACGGTGGAGGCCAGTTCGTACCCCAGGAGGTAGGCGGGGTCGGCCCCCTGCCCGAGTCGGGCCAGGGTGGAGACGAGCACGAGCGCGGCGGCCGACCCCACCGACCACCGGGGGCGCCCCGCCTCGGCCGCCGAGTACAGCGCCGCGGCGGCGGGCACGGCCAGACCGATGGTCGGCAGGTCGAGCACGTAGTTGGCGACGATGAGCACCGACGTGGTCAGGACGACCGCGACCGGCCACCGGCGGCGGACGAGCATCAGGCCGCCGAGCACCGCGGCCAGCGCGTACGCGAGGAGGGTGAGGTTGCCGGTGTCGCTGACGTCGGCCCCGGCCGCGATCGCCACCACGGAGAAGACCGCGAACCCGAGGAGGGCGTCGACGATGACGTCCTGGCGGCCGGACTGACGTGTCATGCGGCAGATTCTACGGAGCGCGGGCCCGCCGTGGCGGTGTCTCTCGGGCGCGCGCGGGTGCGCGCCCGGCACCATGCGGGGTACGCGTACGGACGTAGGCGGTCGGGTCGGACGGCGGACGCGCGCGGCGCTCGCCGGGACCTACCGTCGGGCACGTCACCGAGCGGGCGGTCCGCTCCTCGAACCCGTGAGGCAGCCCATGACAGACCGGTCATCGCGGCCGGACGATCCTCCGCCGTCCTTCGAGCCCCCGCCGGGCGTCGCCTGGTCGCTGGTCCTGGGGCTGGGGTCGCTCGCCCTGCTGCGGCCTCTGGTGGTCGTCACCGGCCTCATGGACGCGCTGGCCTGGGGGCCCTTCCTGCAGGTGGCCCTGGCGGCGGTCATCACCCTCGTGTGGGTGCTCGCCGTGGTGGCGGCACGGGCGCCCCGCCCCCTGCTCACCCTGGTCTGCGCCGGGGCGCTCTACGGCGCGTTCTCTATCGTCCTCAGCGCGGTCCTGTCCCCCGTGCTCGGCGGCGAGCTCCGGGGGCCGCTCACGGACCCGGTGGCGTTCGCGGGCGTCCTCGTCGTCAACACGCTCTGGGGGGCCTTCGCCGGTCTGCTCGCGCTCGGCGCGGACCGGGTGCTCCACCGCCGCGCCGGGTGACCCGGACGACGCCCCGCGGTCGCCGGATCCAGGCCCTTCACCCATACCCCACCCCCGTACACTGCGGCGATGTCCCGGTGGGAATGCGGTGCGCCTACCATCGGTTGTGACTAACCGACTTTCCCCTGGGGTCACGTCCGTGGCCAGGGCAGCGACTGTGTGAAGGGCCTACGAGCGTGAGTGACGTCCGCAATGTCATCATCATCGGATCCGGTCCCGCGGGGTACACCGCGGCCGTCTACGCCGCACGCGCCGAACTGCGGCCCCTGGTGTTCGAGGGCTCGATCACGGCCGGCGGCGCGCTGATGAACACGACCGACGTCGAGAACTTCCCCGGGTTCCCCGACGGCATCATGGGCCCCGACCTGATGGACAACCTCCGCAAGCAGGCCGAGCGGTTCGGCGCCGAGCTGGTGCCCGAGGACGTCACCGACGTCGACCTCACCAAGCCGGTCAAGGAGGTCGTGGCGGGCGGCGAGACCTTCCTCGCGCACACCGTCGTCCTCGCCACCGGCTCCGGCTACCGCGAGCTGGGCGTCCCCGGTGAGAAGGAACTGTCCGGGCGCGGCACCTCGTGGTGCGCCACCTGCGACGGCTTCTTCTTCCGCGACCAGGACATCGCGGTCGTCGGCGGCGGCGACACCGCGATGGAGGAGGCCCTGTTCCTCACCCGCTTCGCCAGGTCCGTCACCGTCGTGCACCGCCGCGACGAGCTGCGCGCCAGCAAGATCATGGCCGAGCGGGCCCAGGCCAACGAGAAGATCTCGTTCCTGTGGAACACCGAGGTCGTCGAGGTGCTCGGCGAGGAGCGCGTCACCGGCCTGAAGGTCGTGAACAACCGGACCGACGAGACGAGCACCCTCGACGTCACCGGCGTCTTCGTCGCCATCGGCCACGACCCGCGGGTGGAGCTGTTCAACAAGCAGGTCGAGCTGGACGAGGAGGGCTACGTCAGGGTCGAGCACCCGTCCACGCGCACCAACCTGGACGGCGTCTTCGCCTGCGGCGACGTGGTCGACCACCAGTACCGCCAGGCGATCACCGCCGCCGGGACCGGCTGCTCCGCCGCGCTGGACGCCGAGCGCCACCTCGCCGAGATGGGCAACTGACCCGGCCCCGTCTCCCCTCCCCCACACAGACCACACCGGTTTCGTCGAACCAAGGAGAACCATGTCCACCGTCAAGACCGTCACCGACGCCACCTTCCAGGAGGAGGTCCTCGGCAGCGACAAGCCCGTCCTGGTCGACTTCTGGGCCTCCTGGTGCGGCCCCTGCAAGCAGATGGCTCCCGTGCTCGACAAGCTGGCGCAGACCCACGGGGACAAGATCGAGGTCGTCAAGCTCAACACCGACGAGAACCCGAACACGCCCCGCGAGTACAACGTGATGTCCCTGCCCACGATGAACGTCTACAAGGGCGGTGAGGTCGTCAAGCAGATCATCGGCGCCAAGCCGCTGCGTCTGCTGGAGAAGGAGCTGGCCGACTTCCTGTAGGCGGGCGTACGCCCGGAAGGCCCCCAGAGCGATTCTGGGGGCCTTCCGGCGTCTTCGGGACCCCGGGGCCAGTCACCCGGCTCCCGGGCGTCCCACGGCCACCACACGCCCTCGGCCCGATGTTTCACGTGAAACAAGGGGCGGGGCTCGCGTGGGATCAGGGCTCGCGGGTGTCCATCTGGCCGACGATGCGCTCCAGGTCCTCCATCGTGGCGAACTCCACGACGATCCGGCCCTTCTTCTTGCCCAGGTCCACCTTCACCGTGGTGTCCAGGCGGTCGGCGAGGCGGCTCGCCCACTCCTCGACCTGGGGCGGGTTGGAACGGCGGGCCGGGGCGACGCGGGAACGCCTCTCCTCCGGCTCGTCCATCTCCTCGCCCAGGGCGATGATCTCCTCCAGCGAGCGGACGGACAGGCCCTCCAGATTGACCCGCTCCGCGAGCCGCTCCTGGCGCTCGGGGTCGTCGACGCCGCACAGCGCGCGGGCGTGACCGGCGCTGAGCACCTTCGCCGCGACCCGCTTCTGCACCTTCGGGGGCAGGTTCAGCAGGCGCAGCGTGTTGGTGATGTGCGACCGCGACCGGCCGATCCGCTGGGCGAGCTCGCCGTGGGTGGCGCCGAAGTCGTCCAGCAGCTGCTTGTAGGCGGCGGCCTCCTCCAGGGCGTCGAGCTCCTGGCGGTGCAGGTTCTCCAGGAGCGCGTCGCGGAGCAGGTCGGCGTCACCGGTGTCGCGGACGATCGCGGGGATCCGGTCGAGACCGGCCTCCTTGCTCGCGCGCCAGCGGCGCTCCCCCATGATCAGCTCGTAGCGGGGAACGCCCGTCTCGTCGTCGAGCTTGCGGACGACGACGGGCTGCAGCACCCCGACCTCGCTGATGGAGTCCCGAAGCTCCTCCAGCGCCTGGTCGTCGAAGCGCTCCCGGGGCTGGCGCGGGTTGGGGGTGATCGCGCCGAGCTCGATCTCCTCCAGGTACGAACCGTCGGAGAGCCCCACCCTCTCCGGAACGCCTCCCGACGGCGCGGGCGGCCCCTGCGTGATGAGCGCCTCCAGTCCCTTGCCCAGTCCGCGCCGCTGCTGGCTCACCGGCAACTCCCTCCACTCTCCTCGAACACATCAGCGCCCCGGCTCCGCGCCGGGGCGTCACCGCCGTCAGCCGTCGACGCCCGGGGCGCGGTACGCGATCTCCCGGGCGGACTCCAGGTAGGCCACCGCACCGGTGGACCCCGGGTCGTAGGTCATCACGGACTGCCCGTAACTGGGCGCCTCGGACACGCGGACGCTGCGCGGCACCACCGTCTGGAGGACCAGCTCGCCGAAGTGCGAGCGCACCTCGTCGGCGACCTGTTGCGAGAGCCGTGTCCGGCCGTCGTACATCGTCAGCAGGATGGTGCTGATCGCCAGTCCCGGGTTGAGGTGGGACTGGACGAGCTCGACGTTGCGCAGCAGCTGACCCAGCCCCTCCAGCGCGTAGTACTCGCACTGGATCGGGATCATGACCTCGTCGCACGCCACCATCGCGTTGACCGTCAACAGGCCGAGCGACGGCGGACAGTCGATGAGGATGTAGTCGAGTTCCGACGTGTCGTACGCGTCCAGCGCGCGCCTGAGCCTGGCCTCGCGGGCGACGAGGGAGACCAGTTCGATCTCCGCGCCCGCCAGGTCGATGGTGGCCGGGGCGCACCACAGGTTCGGGATGTCCGGCACCGGCTGGGCGAGTTTGCGGATCTCCTCGTCCTCGACCAGGCAGTGGTAGATCGAGCGGGTCGTGTTGTCCCGCTCCATGCCGAGCGCCGTGGAGGCGTTCCCCTGGGGGTCGAGGTCGACCACCAGGACGCGCTGGCCGTGCATGGCCAGGGCGGCCGCGATGTTGACGGTCGTCGTGGTCTTGCCGACGCCGCCCTTCTGGTTGGCGACGCCGATCACGCGGCAGGACGTGGGGCGGGGCCAGGCGTCATCGTGCCCGCGGACCGCCATCGCGGCGTGCGCCGCGCGCGCCAGGGGCGTGTCGGGGACACCCGTCGATCCACCGGGGGCGGGGGTGTCGCCGGTCCATGTTTCACGTGAAACAGGGCGCTGGTCGTCGGGGGCGGTTTCACGTGAAACATCGAGCAGGTCTCCGTAGGCACCCGCGGGTGTTTCACGTGAAACACCGTCGTGGTCGGCTGGGTTCTGGGGCACGAATGAGTTCACCTCTTCCGTCCGCGCTTCTTCTTGCCGCCCCGCGCCTTCCGGGCTCCCGCTGACGGGGGCGGACCACCTTCGGATGTCACCGTGACGCGAACGACCGTGGTAGCGGGATCGACTTTACCCCGGCCCACCCTGATCACATCGCAGACGCTGGGACGCAGTTCGGACACGTCGTCGCGCGCGGTCGCCAACTCCGCCTCCGCCTGCTCCCCCTTCATCGCGAGAAGGCTGCCGTCCTTGCGCAGCAGCGGCAGCGCCCACCCGGCCAGACGCGCCAGGGGAGCCACGGCGCGGGCGGTCACGAAATCGGTGTACAGCTCCCCGTGCGCCTCCTCGGCCCGCCCCCGCCGCACCTCGACGTTGGCCAGTCCGAGGATCTCCACGGCCTCGTTCAGGAAGACCGTCCGCCGCAGGAGGGGCTCCAGCAGGGTCACCCTGATGTCGGGGCGGACCAGGGCCAGCACCAGACCGGGCAGTCCCGCGCCCGAGCCGATGTCGACCACCTCCGCCCCCTCGGGGAGCAACTCCTCCACCACGGCGCAGTTGATGAGGTGCCGCTCCCAGAGGCGGGGCACCTCGCGCGGACCGATCAGTCCCCGCCGGACACCGTCGTCGGCGAGGAGTTCGGCATAGCGCCGCGCCTTCGGCAACGCGTCGCCGAAGACCGCCTCCGCCTCGCTCGGCGGGGCGGGCGGCGTAGCGCCGGGCTCCTCAGCGCCCGAGGTCATCGGTCACCACCTGTCGGAACTCGTCCATCATCACTTCCCACGGTCCACGATCCTATGGTCGCGGACCACCATGGTTTCACGTGAAACATCCGGCCGCCCCGAGATGTCCCCCGAACCACACGGCGGTACGTCGACACCTCGGCAGACGGCTTTGTCGACCAGTCGATCCGTCGACCCCGAACACGGCGCCGTCACCCCGGACACGACGAGGGGGCGATGTTTCACGTGAAACATCGCCCCCTCGGGGCCGTCGGCCACGGCGCGCGGACGCCGTCAGTCGGCGGGGTGGACCACCACGTAGCGGTGCGGTTCCTCGCCCTCGGACTCGCTGTTCAGCCCGGCGGCGGCGACCGCGTCGTGCACCACCTTGCGCTCGAACGGGGTCATCGGCTCCAGCGGGTGGGTCTCCCCGGTCTTCCTGACCTTCTCCGCCGCCTCGGCGCCGATGCGGGTGAGCACCTTGCGACGCTCCTCGCGGTACCCGCCGATGTCGAGCATCAGCTTGCTCCGCTCCCCCGTGGCCCGGTGGACCGCGAGGCGGGTCAGCTCCTGGAGCGCCTCCAGGACCTCGCCGTGGTCACCGATCAGCTCGTCGAGCGTCGCACCCACGACCGACACCATCGCGCGGTCGCCCTCGACGTCCATGTCGATGTCACCGTCGAAGTCCGCGATGTCGAGGAGCCCCTCGATGTAGTCCGCGGCGATGTCACCCTCGTTCTCCAGGGCCTCGACGTCGATCTCGGACTCCGGCGCATCGGCCACCGCTACTCCACCGCTCTCTTCCTCGCTACGTCCCACAGCGATCCCGTCTCCTCATCATTCACGCCCTGACCGTCGTACGCCTCAGGGGCTGTGTCGCCTGCGCACTCGTTGAGATCTCCGCGGCCGACGTGACGCCGTCCCCTAGCGGGACCCGCCGCCCCCACGCTTGGAGCGCGGCTGCTTCTTCGGCTGCTTGCGTTCGATCTTAGGCTGTTCCTTCGGCTCCGGCGCGGATTCGGCCGCCTTCTTCCGACCGAGCATGCCCTTGGCGGGACCGGTGGAGGGGGTGCCGCCGCCCTTGGCGTCCTGCTCGCCGGGGGCCGGGTGGTTCCGGTAGAGGAAGTGCTGCTGCACCATCGTCCAGATGTTGGACGTGACCCAGTAGACGAGCACACCGACCGGCATCATGAGGCCGAAGAGCCCGAACAGGGGCGCCATGTACATCATGATCTTCTGCGTCTGCATCATCGGGTTGTCCGGCATCTGCGCGGTGCTCCGCTTGATGCTCTGACGCATGGTGAGGAAGGTCGTCGTGCCCATGATCACGCACGCGATCGCGATGATGACCTTGGCCAGCACCGGGTTCGCGGAGCCCAGGGCGAGCAGCTCCTCGGGGGAGCTGTTGAACTGGGCCGCGATCGGGGCCTCGAAGATCAGCGCCTGACGGGCGCTCTCGGCCAGCTCCTCGGAGAAGCCGTACTGGGCGTTGCCCTCGGCGACGCTCCGCAGGACGCTGAAGAGGGCGAAGAAGACCGGCATCTGCAGGAGGAGCGGAAGGCAACCCATGATCGGGTTGGTCCCGCTCTCCTGGTAGAGCTTCATCGACTCGCGGCTCAGGCGCTCCCGGTCGTGCTTGTAGCGCTCCCGGAGCTTCATGATCTTCGGCTGGATCTCCTGCATCTTCCGCTGCGTGTTCATCTGCTTGACGAACAGCGGAACCATGAGCAGCCGCATGAGCACGGTCAGCAGGATGATGGACAGGCCCCACGCCCACCCGCTGTCAGGATTCAGCCCGATGAAGGCCAGACCCTCGTGGATCCGCGCCAACGTCCAGCCGACGATGTTGTAAAGCCAGTCGAGCACCGGCCAACTCCTATTTGCCTCGGTTCAGCTACTGGTCCCCGGGAGCGGGTCCGGTGGCTCCGGCTCCGCCCTCCGACTCCTCCGCCTCGGTGTGCCGCCGCCCCTTCGGCGGCGGCACGGGGTCGAGTCCCCCCGGGTGGAAGGGGTGGCAGCGGGCGATGCGCCGGGTTCCCAGCCACAACCCCCGCAGGGCCCCGTGCACGCGAAGCGCCTCCACGGCGTACGCGCTGCACGAGGGGTAGAAACGGCAGACCGGGGGGAAGAGCGGGCTGATGAAACGCTGGTAGCCCCGGATGGGCAGGATCAGCAACCGCGCGAAAGCCGTCGGTCTGTGCTCGGTCATCGCCCCGTCCGTTCTCCGCCCCCGTCCGGGACGCGCCCGGGCGCCGTCCCGTTTCCCGTCGGCTCGGCCGCCGACGCGGGCGATCCGCCTCGGCCCCGCCGACGGCGGGACGTCCCACGGGGTCGCATCGCCGCGGCGATCGCACTGTCGAGGTGCGCGTCCAGCTCCGCCTGCCGCGTCGTGGCGGCGGCGGGCTTGGCGCGCACTACCAGCAGGCTACCGTTTGGCAGAACGGCCAACCGGGACCGCATGACGTGACGGAGTCGACGTTGGACGCGCTTGCGGACCACCGCTCCGCCGACCGCCTTGCTCACGACGAAGCCGACGCGCGGCGGATCCGCGGGTTCGGGGGCGTCCACGGGAGGGGGCAGGTAGACGACCGCCACGGCCCCGCGTGAGGAGCGCCGTCCCGCGCGCAGCACGGAGCCGAACTCGGAGCTACGGCGCATCCGGTTCCGCGACGACAGCATCGGCACTCCCTCCGGGACTCGGGCCTCGTCCCACGACAAAGGGACCGGCCGGCGAGAAGGCCGGACCGGTCCCGAGGAACTTGGGGCTGAGCGTGGCCTAGTGGCTCACGGTCAGCGCCGCGCGCCCCTTGCGACGACGCGAGGCGATGATGGCGCGACCGGCGCGCGTACGCATGCGCAGCCGGAAGCCGTGGACCTTCGCGCGACGCCGGTTGTTCGGCTGGTACGTACGCTTGCTCACTGCTGGCTCCAGGGGCGTGTCAGGAAAGAACTACGACAGACCCCCAAGGATACGCGGGGCCTCACGGTGCATGAGCCGAGGCCGCGCCGACGTGTGGACACGGGCGCAGGCAGATCATCGGCATAAGCATAAAGAAGATACGACCAGGTCCGGTCGGGGTCAAATCAGACGGCCGACGCCCGCGGCCCCACCCAGTGTCGGCGCCCACGCCGGGGCCGGCTCCGGCCACCTGTGGACAACGGTTGTCCACAGGGTGTGGCACGTCCCCACCGCACCCGGTCTGTGGATAACCTCAACCTGTGGATAACTCGCCCCTCGCCCCGCGCCGCGCCCCGCCGTCGGCCGCCACATCCGATTTACACACCCTGTGAACTGCGATTTGTGGATAACTCTGCGCTGTGCACAGTGATCTGCCATCCTGTGGATAAACCTGTGCACAACCTGTGGACAACACGGCGGACCTGTGGACACCGCGCGACCGCCGCGCCACCCCGTTCCGGCCGCCGTGACGTTCTCCACAGGCCGGTGGACCGCGGTCACACGGGTTGTCCACAGCTCCTCCCGCCCCGGCACTCCCGCGGGGGGAGGACAATGGACGTTCGGTCCGCGTGCCCGCGAGGGGTCCGCGCGGACACCTGACCGACGACACACCGCGAGGGCCCCCAGGGTCTCCCCGTCCCCTCCTGCTCCCCACCGCATCCGAACAGATCCGCACCGAAGGGACAGCAACCATGGCAGGTCACCGTGGCTGACGCACAGGTCAACCTCGCAGTGGTCTGGTCCAGCGTGCTGGACGGGATCGACAACGACTCCCTGCCCGCGCACCAGCGCGCCTGGCTGCCCCAGACCCGACCGCTGGGTCTGATCGAGGACACCGCGCTCATCGCCGCGCCCAACGAGTTCACCAAGAAGGTGCTGGAGACGCGGCTCTACCCGGCGATCAGCAGGGCGCTCTCCGCCCACCTCGGCCGGGACATCCGGGTCGCGGTGACGGTCGACCCCACGGCCGTGCCGACCCCGCCGCCCACCCCCGCCCCGCCCGCGCCCTCCGCGCCGGTGGCCGCTCCGACTCCGCCGGAGCCGACCGGACGGCACTCGCGCCCCGCGCCGGGCCCCGCACACCCAGGACCTCCCGTCGGCGGCCCGACCGCCCGGCCCGCCGGGAGGGCCCCGTCGACCGCGCCGACCGGCGACGACGGCCGGGGGCGGGGCGACGTGCTCGGACCCCCGAACCCCGCGGCCGGGACGCCCCCCTCCGAGACCCCCGCCCACCCCGCGCCGCCGGCGGACCCCGCTCCGAGCCCCGCGCCCGCCGGCCCCGAGCCGGAGCCCCGGCGCGCGTGGGAGCCGTCGGGGTGGGAGCAGCTCGCCCAGCCCTCATGGCAGCAGCCGACCTGGGACGAGGCCGCGTGGGACCAGCCGAACCGCTGGGAGACCCCGCGTCCGGAGACGACCGAGCGCGCGGCCGCCACGCCCGACCCACCGGCCCCCGCGGCCCCGGCCGGGGCGGACCGCGCCGACGGGGCGCCGGAGCCCGCCGAGGAGGCGGAGGCGGCCGAGGAACCGCGTCCGGACGCCCCGGACGCGCCGCCGGGACGGTCCCAGGAGATCCCGACGGGCGAGCACGCGCGACTGAACCCGAAGTACACCTTCGACACGTTCGTCATCGGCTCCAGCAACCGGTTCGCCCACGCGGCGTCGGTCGCGGCCGCCGAGGCGCCCGCCAAGGCCTACAACCCCCTGTTCATCCACGGCGGGTCGGGCCTGGGCAAGACGCACCTCCTGCACGCCATCGGGCACTACACGCACCGGCTCTACGAGGGCTCGCGCGTGCGCTACGTCAGCTCGGAGGAGTTCACCAACGAGTTCATCAACTCGATCCGGGACGGCAAGGCGGACGGGTTCCGCCGCCGCTACCGGGACATCGACGTCCTGCTGGTGGACGACATCCAGTTCCTGGAGAACAAGGAGCAGACGCAGGAGGAGTTCTTCCACACCTTCAACACGCTGCACAACTCCGACAAGCAGATCGTCATCTCCAGCGACCGGCCGCCCAAGCAGCTGACCACGCTGGAGGACCGGATGCGCAGCCGGTTCGAGTGGGGGCTGCTCACCGACGTCCAGCCGCCCGAGCTGGAGACCCGCATCGCCATCCTGCGGAAGAAGGCCGCCCAGGAGGGGCTGGCCGCGCCGCCGGAGGTGCTGGAGTTCATCGCCAGCAAGATCTCCACGAACATCCGTGAGCTGGAGGGGGCGCTGATCCGCGTCACGGCCTTCGCCAGCCTCAACCGGCAGTCGGTCGACCTCGACCTGACCGGCCAGGTGCTGCGCGACCTCGTGCCCAGCACCGAGGTCCCCGAGATCACGGCGGGGGCGATCATGTCCCAGACGGCCGCCTACTTCGGTCTGAGCGTCGACGACCTGTGCGGGACCTCGCGCTCCCGCGTGCTGGTGACCGCGCGGCAGATCGCGATGTACCTGTGCCGTGAGCTCACCGACCTGTCCCTGCCCAAGATCGGGCAGCAGTTCGGCGGCAGGGACCACACGACGGTCATGCACGCCGACCGCAAGGTCCGGGCGCTGATGGCCGAGCGCCGGTCCATCTACAACCAGGTGCACGAGCTGACGAGCCGGATCAAGGACCAGCCCCCGCTCGCCTGAGCCGGGCACGGGTGTCGTCGGGGGCGGTCCGCGGTGCGGGCCGCCCCCGACGCGTTCCCGGCCGTCCACGGCGGTGTCCACCCGCACCGGGGTTCGCCCGCGCCCACGCCGGGCCCGGCCACACGGGGGTTCGTCCACACCCCCTACCTGCCGCTGTGCGCGCCTGGGCCCGACCTCGCCCACCGGCGGCGCGGGCCGTTCCACCGCGAGGGGTTATCCACAGGCTCTGGGGACGACGGGCGGGACGCGCCGGGTTCGCCGCCCGATCGGCGGGGACGCACCGCCTCGTCCGGTACCACCCCGTTTCCCCGGCCCCGTCGGGCTTGTCGCCGCTGTTGCGCTGCCCACACCGGACTCGGCGGCGGCGCCGCCCCGGCCGTTCGCGCCCCGTCCGCGCACAGCCGCCCACCGGGCTGTGGACAAACCTGTGCACAACCGGTTCGTCCTGGTTCGGGAGGTCTGCTCGGGGCCCCGGAAAAAAAGTTCTCCACTTTCTTGGCCGAGTTATCCACAGGAAGGGGGTTAAATCTGTGGACAACCATGTGGACAACCTGTGGACAAGTGCTCCGGAGTTGTGGGTAACCGGGGGTCCTCCTGTGGACGCGCTGCCCCACCATCGGACCACCAGACCACCAGCTGCTGTGGACAACCAGGGGAAAAACTGTGGACGCAGCTGTGGACGGAGTGTGGACAACCTGTGGGCGACATCGTTCGTCCACAGACCCCCCGAGTTACCCACAGGGATACCCACAGGCCCTGTGGACAAAAATCTCCGTGCTGACCTGCAATAACAAGGGTTATCCACACTATCCACAGGCCCTACTACTACGACGCACCTTCATTAACCCAAACGTGGCTCCACAACCGCTCCGCGGGAAATCTGTGGACAACGCTCCGATCGGCGACCCGTCGCGGTCCATCACCGAGGCGTCAGCGACAGCGGAGGAATCCGGGTAACGTGTGGTCTCGCCCCTGTCCACCGCCGCCCCGTCCGGGTGGCGGTCCCACGGGAACCGAGGCAGACCCGGTGGTGCCGACGCACCCGCCCTCGCCGGCGGCCGCCCATCCGTGCCGGAGCCCTCGGCCGACCCACCAGCTGCAACGTTGAGGCTTCGACCGGCCCACCGGTCGTGCGGAAAGTGAGTCGAAGTGAAGTTCCGGGTCGAACGCGACGTATTGGCCGACGCAGTCGCCTGGACCGCGCGCACCCTCCCCACGCGCCCCTCGGTCCCGGTCCTCGTCGGCGTCCTGCTCGACGCAGGCGAGTTCGACGGCCGCCAGCAGGTGCGGCTGTCCGGCTTCGACTACGAGGTCTCCACCCAGGCCGCGATCGACGTCGAGGTCGAGGAGGCCGGTACGGTCCTCGTCCCCGGCAAGCTCCTGGCCGAGATCACCCGCAACCTTCCTCCACAGCCTGTGGAGATCTCCACCGACGGCGCCAAGGCCGTCGTGAGCTGCGGCAGCGCCAAGTTCACGCTCACGACGATGCCGGTCGAGGACTACCCGACCCTGCCCGAGATGCCCGGTGTGAGCGGCACCGTCGGCAGTGACGCCTTCGCCGCCGCCGTCGGCCAGGTCGCCGTCGCCGCGGGCCGCGACGACACCCTGCCCATGCTCACCGGCGTGCGCGTCGAGATCGAGGGCGAGACCATCACGCTCGCCTCCACCGACCGCTACCGCCTGGCCGTGCGCGAGCTGACCTGGAAGCCGGAGAACCCGGAGCTGTCCGCGGTCGCGCTCGTCCCGGCCAAGACGCTGCACGACACCGCCAAGTCGCTCACCTCGGGCGCCGAGGTCTCCATCGCGCTCTCCAGCGGCGAGACCGGCGACGGCATGATCGGCTTCGAGGGCGGCGGCCGCCGCACCACGACCCGCCTCCTGGACGGCGAGTTCCCCAAGTACCGCGCGCTGCTGCCGGACAGCTTCAACACCGTCGCCGAGGTCAGCCGCTCCGAGTTCGTCGAGGCCGTCAAGCGCGTCTCGCTGGTCGCCGAGCGCAACACCCCGCTCCGGCTGGCGTTCAGCCCCGGCCGCCTGGTCCTGGAGGCCGGGACCGGCGAGGACGCCCAGGCCGTCGAGGTCCTGGAGGCCGACCTGGAGGGCGAAGACATCCAGATCGCGTTCAACTCGGGCTTCCTGCTCGACGGGCTCGGCGCCATCGGCACCGACACCGCGCGCCTGAACTTCACGACCTCGACCAAACCGGCGATCCTCACCGGCAAGCCGGCGGAGGAGGGCGCGGACCCCGAGTACCGCTACCTGATCATGCCGGTGCGCCTGTCCGGCTGACCGGTTCGGGTTCGGTTCGATTGACTCGCGTCTGCCGTCCCGCGTCCGCGGCCACCGCCCGGACCGGACGGCGCCCACCAGTTCACCGGCGGCGAAGGGGAGCACTGCCATGCAGCTCGGAATGATCGGTCTCGGCAAGATGGGCGGCAACATGGCCGCCCGGCTTCGGGAGAAGGGGCACGAGGTCGTCGGCTACGACGTCTCGTCCGACGAACGGGACGTCGCGAGCCTGGCCGAGCTGGTCGACCGCCTGGAGGCCCCCCGCGTCGTGTGGGTGATGGTCCCCTCCGGCGACCCGACCGCCGCGACCATCAACGAACTCGGCGGCCTCCTCCAGGAGGGCGACCTGGTCATCGAGGGCGGCAACTCCCACTACGTCGACGACCGCGCCCGCGCGGAGCAGCTCGGCGCCAAGGGCGTCGGCTACCTCGACGTCGGCGTCAGCGGCGGTGTCTGGGGCCGCCAGAACGGCTACGGCATCATGGTCGGCGGTCCGGCCGCGGACGTCGAGCGGGCCCGCCCGGTCTTCGAGTCCCTCACCCCCGACGAGGGCGGCGGCTTCGTGCACGCCGGGGCCGTCGGCGCCGGGCACTTCGTCAAGATGGTCCACAACGGCATCGAGTACGGCATGATGCAGTCCTTCGCCGAGGGCTACGAGATCATGGCCGCCTCCGGGATCGTCGAGGACGTCCCGGGGACCTTCGAGAGCTGGCGCGAGGGCACGGTCGTCCGTTCCTGGCTGCTCGACCTGCTCAGCCGTGCCCTGGAGGAGGACCCCGACCTCTCCGAGCTGCGCGGCTACGCCCAGGACTCCGGTGAGGGCCGCTGGACGGTGCAGGCCGCCGTCGACCACGCCGTCCCCGCCCCCGCGATCACCGCCGCGCTCTACGCCCGGTTCGCCTCCCGCCAGGACGACAGTCCGGCGATGAAGGTCGTCGCGGCCCTGCGCCAGCAGTTCGGCGGGCACGCCGTGACCAAGTCCGGCCCGGACCCGCGCACCCCCTCCCGGGACTGATCCACACCGCTCCGAGGACGCGCCCGCACGGGATCCCCGCGGGCGCTCCCCGGGCCCCGCGTCCGTCGTCCAGTGCCACCGTCCCAGGAGGAGGGCCGGATGTACGTTTCCGATCTGCGACTGGTCGACTTCCGGTCCTACGGCGACGCCCTGCTGGAACTCGGTCCCGGCGTGAGCGTGTTCGTCGGCGCCAACGGCCAGGGCAAGACCAACCTGGTCGAGGCGGTCGGCTACGTGGCCGCCCTCAGCAGCCACCGGGTCTCCTCGGACACGCCGCTCATCCGCCAGGGCGCGCCCCGGGCCGTCATCCGGGCCAAGATCGTGCGCGACGACCGCCACATGGTGGTGGACCTGGAGCTCAACCCCGGCCGCGCCAACCGCGCCCGGATCAACCAGTCCGCCGCGGGACGTCCGCGCGACGTGCTGGGGATCCTGCGCACCGTGCTGTTCGCCCCCGAGGACCTGGCGCTGGTCAAGGGTGACCCCGGGGAGCGACGGCGCTTCCTCGACGACCTCCTCGTGGCGCGCGCCCCCCGGATGGCGGGGGTGCGCTCCGACTACGACCGGGTGCTCAAGCAGCGCAACGCCCTGCTCAAGTCGGCCTCGGGTCGGGCGTTCCGGCAGCGCTCGGCGCCCGACCTCAGCACTCTGGAGGTCTGGGACGCCCACCTGGCCGAGGTGGGGGCGGAACTGCTGGCCGCGCGGCTGGCGCTCGTGGCGGAGCTGCGGCCGCGCATCGCGCGGGCCTACGCGGGCCTGACCGACTCCGGCGGACCGGCCGTGCCCGCCTACCGGTGTTCGGCCGACCCCGAGGGCGGGGAGCCGCCCGCCGACCGTCCACAGCTCGTGGAAACCCTGCGCGCGGCGATGGCCGAGGCCCGGGACCGCGAACTCCAGCGGGGGGTCGGCCTCGTCGGTCCGCACCGCGACGAACTCCACCTCCAGCTGGGCGACCTTCCCGCCAAGGGGTACGCGAGCCAGGGCGAGTCGTGGTCCTACGCCCTCGCGCTCAAGCTCGCCGCGTTCGACCTGTTGCGGGCGGACGGCGACGATCCCGTCCTCATCCTCGACGACGTGTTCGCCGAGCTCGACACCGAACGCCGCCGCCGCCTGGCCGAGCGCGTGCGCGACTCCGAACAGGTCCTGGTGACCGCCGCGGTGCCCGACGACATCCCCGAGGAGCTGGACGGTGTCCGTTTCACGGTGAGCGCGGGGGTGGTCGAGCGTGCGTGAGGGTCGTCCACAGCCTGTGGACCGCCGCGACGGGACCGCGGGCGCGGGAACGGGGTTCGGCCAGGTCCGTCCACACCCTGTGGACAATGCCCGCGGCGGCGCGGCGGCTCCCGCCGTGGACGCCTCGGACCCGGCGTCCACACCGGCCGCTCCGGCCACCCCGACGGCGCCGGCCGTGTCCGGCGCCGACCTCGCCCGGCAGGCGCTCGCCCGCGCCCGCGCCGAGGCGCGCGAGCGCGGGGCGGTGCCCCGGGGCGCCCCCCGCAGGCGCGCGCGTGGCCGGATCCGGTCACGCAACGAGCCCCAACTGTTCGGCGACGCCGTCCGGGCGTGGCTCGTCGAGCACGGCTGGCAGGAGCAGGTCGCCGTCGGCGGCGTCTTCGGCCGGTGGTCGGACATCGTCGGCGAGTTCAACGCCCAGCATCTCCGTCCGGTGAGGTATTCGGAGGGCGAACTCGTCGTGGCGGCCGATTCGCCGACCAGTGCGGCCCTCGGGCGGTCGATGGTGCGCGACCTGATGCGCCGCCTGAACGAGGAACTCGGTGAGGGAACGGTCGTCTCCATCGACGTCAAGGGCCCGGGCTCCCGCCGTCGCTGACCGCTCCGGCCGTCCACGGGGGTGCGTTCGCGCAGGTCGGGGCGCTGGGCCTCGGCGTTCCGACGACACGGGCGACGTGGAGGGGCGGTTCGGGCACCGCCGGGACGACGGTCGGGGCGGAGCCGCCCAACGGCCACTGAACCGCACCGGAACTTGCGGGAGGACCCACCCGCGTGGAGGGAGTCGTCTCCCTCCCTGAACGTTCGTTGTCGAGCGGCACAGCGCCGCGAATGCTCTTTTGTCGCACCGCGCGGGGTATCATGGAGGCGGTTCTTCAGATGCCTGTAGCCGGTCCCACGCCCCCAGGAGAGGGTGGGCGGACGGCCCGTACGGTGATGTGGTGATCCCCCTGGTGTCGCGGTACGCCGACCCCTTCGGTCACCGCCCCGTGGGCTGACCGCCGTCCGCTCGGCCACGGCCGGCAGGCGTCCCCAGCAGGAGGGTGTTCCCACTTGGCCTACGACGCTCGATCAATCACGGTCCTTGAGGGGCTTGAGGCAGTACGCAAGCGCCCAGGGATGTACATCGGTTCCACCGGGGAGCGGGGCCTGCACCACCTGGTCTACGAGGTGGTCGACAACTCGGTCGACGAGGCGCTGGCGGGGCACGCCAACGCCATCGAGGTGACCCTGCTGGCGGACGGCGGCGTGCGTGTGGCCGACAACGGCCGCGGGATCCCCACCGACCTGCACCCCGTGGAGAAGCGTCCGGCCGTCGAGGTCGTGCTGACCACGCTGCACGCGGGCGGCAAGTTCGACGGCAAGTCCTACGCGGTCTCCGGCGGCCTGCACGGCGTGGGCGTCTCCGTCGTGAACGCGCTGTCCACGGCGCTGGACGTGGAGATCCGCCGCGACGGCCACGTGTGGACCCAGCACTACGAGATGACCGCGCCCACCGGTGAGCTGGTCAAGGGCGAGGAGACCGACGAGACCGGGACGCAGATCACGTTCTGGCCCGACGGCGACATCTTCGAGACGACGGTCTTCTCCATCGAGACCCTCGCCCGCCGGATGCAGGAGATGGCCTTCCTCAACAAGGGGCTGTCCATCACCATCCGCGACGAGCGGCCCGAGCACACCGACGACGGCCCGACGGTCAGCACCTTCCACTACGACGAGGGTCTGTCGGACTTCGTCCGGCACATCAACGCCAAGAAGGAGGCGGCGCACGCGTCGATCATCTCCTTCGAGGAGGACGGCGAGGGCATCTCGGTCGAGATCGCGATGCAGTGGAACCAGTCCTACACCTCGTCCGTGCACACCTTCGCCAACACGATCAACACGGCCGAGGGCGGCACCCACGAGGAGGGCTTCCGGTCCGCGCTGACCACCCTGGTCAACCGGTACGCGCGGGACCAGAGGCTGCTGCGGGACAAGGACGACAACCTCACCGGCGACGACATCCGCGAGGGCCTGACCGCGATCATCTCGGTCAAGCTGGCTGACCCGCAGTTCGAGGGCCAGACCAAGACCAAGCTCGGCAACACCGAGGCGAAGTCCTTCGTCCAGAAGGTCACCAACGAGCACCTGCGCGACTGGTTCGAGCGCAACCCCGGCGAGGCCAAGGACATCGTCTCCAAGGCCAGCCAGGCGGCCCGCGCCCGGATCGCCGCCCGCCAGGCCCGCGACCTCACCCGCCGCAAGACCCTGTTGGAGTCCACCTCCCTCCCCGGCAAGCTGTCCGACTGCCAGTCGACCAACCCGGAGGAGTGCGAGCTCTACATCGTCGAGGGTGACTCCGCGGGAGGCTCGGCCAAGGGCGGCCGCGACCCGCAGCACCAGGCGATCCTGCCGATCCGGGGCAAGATCCTCAACGTGGAGAAGTCGCGGATCGACCGCATCCTCAAGAACAACGAGGTCCAGGCGATCATCACCGCGCTGGGCACCGGCATCCACGAGGACTTCGACGCCGACAAGCTGCGGTACCACAAGATCATCCTCATGGCCGACGCCGACGTCGACGGCCAGCACATCCGCACCCTGCTGCTGACCCTGCTGTTCCGCTTCATGAAGCCGCTGGTCGAGGCCGGTCACGTCTACCTGGCGTCGCCGCCGCTGTACAAGATCAAGTGGGACCAGCGTGGCAGCGACGCGGGCTACGCCTTCTCCGACGCCGAACGCGACCGGATCATCGAGGCCGGGATCGCCGCCGGGAAGAAGGACCCGCGCCCGCGCGACATGGTCCAGCGCTTCAAGGGTCTGGGCGAGATGAACGCCAACGAGCTGTGGGACACCACCATGGACCCCGACCACCGTCTGCTGCTCCAGGTCAGCCTGGACGACGCGGCCCAAGCGGACGAGATGTTCAGCGTGCTCATGGGCGAGGACGTCGAGTCCCGGCGCTCCTTCATCCAGCGCAACGCCAAGGACGTCCGCTTCCTGGACATCTAGTCCGTGCCGGCCCGGGTCGCGCCCCCTCGGGTGGCGGCCGGGCGGGAGAACCACGCTCAACGAAGCTTCGTAGAAGGGATCGACATCCGTGACGGATGCGAACAACCCGGACTCTCCTGAGGGTGCGGACTCCGCTGGCGCAGGCCCGGTCAGGGACCGGATCGAACCGGTCGACATCCAGGTCGAGATGCAGCGCAGCTACCTCGACTACGCCATGTCGGTCATCGTCGGGCGCGCCCTCCCCGACGTGCGCGACGGCCTCAAACCGGTCCACCAGCGCGTGCTGTACGCGATGTACGACGGCGGGTACCGCCCCGACCGCGGGTTCTTCAAGTGCGCCCGCGTCGTCGGCGACGTCATGGGCAACTACCACCCGCACGGCGACAGCGCGATCTACGACACCCTGGTACGCCTGGCCCAGTGGTGGTCGATGCGGATGCCGCTGGTCGACCCGAACGGCAACTTCGGCTCGCCCGGCAACGACCCGGCCGCGGCCATGCGGTACACCGAGTGCAAGCTCGCGCCGCTGGCCATGGAGATGCTCCGGGACATCGACAAGGAGACCGTCGACTTCCGGCCCAACTACGACGGCCGCTCCGCCGAGCCGGTCGTCCTGCCCGCCCGCTTCCCGAACCTGCTGGTCAACGGCTCGTCGGGCATCGCGGTCGGCATGGCGACCAACATCCCGCCGCACAACCTGCGCGAGGTCGCCGACGGCGTCAACTGGTTCCTGGAGAACCCCGAGGTCGGCGACGAGGCGCTGCTGGACGCGCTCATCGAGCGGATCAAGGGCCCGGACTTCCCCACGCGCGGGCTCATCGTCGGCAAGCGCGGGATCGAGGAGGCCTACCGGACCGGTCGCGGCTCCATCACCATGCGCGCGGTCGTGGAGGTCGAGGAGGACAGCCGCGGGCGCCAGACGCTGGTGGTCACGGAGCTGCCGTACCAGGTCAACCCGGACAACCTGGCGCTGAAGATCGCCGACCTGGTCAAGGACGGCAAGGTCACCGGCATCGCCGACGTGCGGGACGAGAGCAGCGGCCGCACCGGTCAGCGCCTGGTCATCGTGCTCAAGCGCGACGCCGTCGCCAAGGTCGTGCTCAACAACCTCTACAAGCACACCCAGCTCCAGGAGACCTTCGGCGCGAACATGCTCGCGCTGGTCGACGGGGTGCCGCGCACCCTGCGCCTGGACCAGATGATCCGGCACTGGGTCAAGCACCAGGTCGAGGTCATCGTCCGCCGGACGCGCTACCTGTTGCGCAAGGCCGAGGAGCGGGCGCACATCCTGCGCGCGCTGCTGCGGGCGATGGACCGCATCGACGAGGTCATCAGCCTCATCCGCGCCAGCGCCTCCGCCGACGAGGCGCGCACCGGCCTGATGGCCCTGCTGGAGATCGACGACATCCAGGCCCGCGCCATCCTCGACATGCAGCTGCGCAAGCTGGCCGCGCTGGAGCGCAACCAGCTCACCGCGGAGTACGACGAGCTGATGGCGCAGATCGCGGACTACAACGACATCCTCGGCTCGGACGCGCGCCAGCGGTCGATCATCCGCGAGGAGCTGGCCGAGATCGTCGACAAGTACGGCGACGAGCGGCGCACGCACATCATCCCGTTCGAGGGTGACATGCGCATGGAGGACTTCATCGCCGAGGAGGACGTGGTCGTCACGATCTCCCGGGGCGGGTACGCCAAGCGCACGCGGATCGACAACTACCGGGCGCAGAAGCGCGGCGGCAAGGGCGTGCGCGGCGCCCAGTTGAAGCAGGACGACATCGTCCAGCACTTCTTCGTCACCACCACCCACCACTGGATCCTGTGCTTCACGAACCAGGGCCGGGTGTACCGGACGAAGGCCTACGAGCTGCCGGAGGCGGCCCGGGACGCGCGCGGACAGCACGTGGCGAACCTGCTGCCGTTCCAGCCGGGCGAGGAGATCGCGCAGATCATGGCGCTGCGCGACTACGAAGCCGCTCCGTACCTGGTGCTCGCCACCCGTGACGGCCTGGTGAAGAAGTCGCGCCTGGAGGACTTCGACTCCGCGCGGTCGGCGGGGATCATCGCGATCAACCTGCGTGAGGGCGACGAACTGATCGCGGCGCGGCTGGTCTTCCCCGACGACGACCTGCTGCTGATCTCCAGCGACGCCCAGGCGATCCGCTTCCCGGCCTCCGACCAGTCGCTGCGCCCGATGGGACGCGCGACCAGCGGCGTGATCGGCATGCGGTTCATGGCGGGCGACTACCTGCTGAGCATGGACGTCATCCGGCCCGAGGACGGGCCCTCCGACGTCCTGGTGGCCACCGAGAACGGCTACGCCAAGCGCACCCCGGCCGACCAGTACCCGTTGCAGAACCGGGGCGGCAAGGGCGTTCTGACGGCCAAGGTCGTCGAGGCGCGCGGCAAGCTGGTCGGGGCGATGATGGTCGACCCGGATGTGGACGAGATCTTCGCGATCACCTCCGCCGGCGGGGTGATCCGCACCGGGGCCGCCGAGATCAAGCAGTCCGGCCGCACCACCATGGGCGTGCGCCTGATGAACCTCGACAAGGGCAACAAGATCGTGGCCGTGGCGCGCAACGCCGAGGCCGCGGAGGACGCCGCCGAGGGTGAGACCGGCGACACGGCCGAGGGCGCGGTGACCGGGGAAGGAAACCCCGAGGCCTAGACTGCGCGTTAGGTCCTATTGGTCCCGTGGGGTTCCGTTCGCGAGCCCCACGGGACAACTCTTCGCGGCATTCACCCGTCTCAACGAAAGTCCAGCGGTAACGTTTCTATGTCTGACAACCAGCGGAACACCCCCACGAACGAATCCGAAGCGGACACGGCGGTGACCGCCGGAGACGAGGCTGCGGAGAAGGACACGGTCGAGACGGAGGCCGTCGAGGAGACCCCTCCCGCCGAGGAGAAGGACTCCGCCGACGAGCCGAAGGAGGCCGAGACGGCCGCTGCCGAGGTCCCCGCGATGGAGTCCGTGGAGGACCACGCAGAGGCGGGAGAGACGGCAGTGACCGATTCCGAGGCCTCGGTCCCCGAGGGGCCGGGCGCCGTGAAGGCGACCATGTCGAGCCGTAAGGCGCACCTGACGGTCTCCCGCGTGGAGCCGTGGTCGGTGATGAAGTTCAGCTTCGTCGTGTCGCTGGTGTGCTTCATCATCCTGTTCGTCGCGGTCGCGGTGATCTACGCGACCCTGTCCATGCTGGGTGTCTTCGATGAGGTGACCAGCATGATGGAGGCGCTCCTGGAGGGCGAGAGCGGCGACGACGAGCTCGGCCTGGACCCGGCCGCGTGGTTCTCCCCGGGTCGCGTGCTCGGATACACGGGTGTGGTGGGCGCGCTGAACATCGTGCTGATCACCGCCCTGTCCACGGTGGGCGCGATGGTGTACAACCTGGTCGCCGACCTGGTGGGCGGCGTGGACGTCACGCTGACCGAGGCCGAGTAGGCGTCGCGTGCGGCTCCGGGCGGGGTGCCCGGGGCCGCTCCGCGCCCGCTCCCGGCGTGGCCCGAGTACTCGGGAAACCCGGTAAAATGGGAGGTGAAGAGGGACGCGGTCGCCCGTGCCCCTCCTGCTTCCGCGTCATCGAACCGGTTCGCCCCGCGCACCGGGATGCGGTAGAGTTCCACGAGGAACGCGGGCGTATAGCTCAGTCGGTTAGAGCGCATCCCTGATAAGGATGAGGCCCCAGGTTCAAGTCCTGGTACGCCCACCAGCGAAAAGACCCGCCGGAAACCCGGCGGGTCTTTCGCGTACTGCTGAAAAGTACTGCATCAAGCTCTCAGCGACCCGACGTCAGGGGCCGTCTCATCCCCCGGTGATGCTCCCTCCGAGCTTCTTCAGCGCGGCCACGGTCGTGTCGTCGTGCACCTGCGTGTACAGGTCCATGGTCAGCTTGATCTGACTGTGCCGGAGAATCCGCATAGCCACCCGAGGGTGGACGTCCAGGGCGGCCAGCAGGGTGCCGCACGTCTTGCGGGTGGTGTGCACCTCGATCCGGCGAACCCCGGCCTTGGCGCACCTCGCGTCGAACTGCTTGGTGAAGCTGCGAGGATCCACCGGCTTGCCCGTGCTGGTGGTGAACACGTACCCCGACTTCTCCCACTCGGTGGCGTCGGCCCGCTGCTTGGCCTGCTGTTCCGCCCGCAACCGGAGCGCGTCCACGCAGATGTCCGGCAGAGGCATGGTGGCCTCGGAGTCCTCGGTCTTCATCTGCCGTCGACGGCGGAGCTTGCCCTTGATCCGCTGGATCTGGTACTCCACGGACACTTCCTGAGCGCCCATGTCGACTTCCGGCCACCACAGACCCAGCAGCTCACCCTTGCGCAGTCCCAGCACCAACAGCAGGACGTAGGCGGCGTACAGCGGATCGTCGTCGGCCCGCGCGGACGCCAGGAACCGGTGGACGTCGTCCAGGGTCCAAGGCTTGTCCTTCTTCGGCTTGGGTTTGGACAGCTTCAACAGGGTGGCGACGTTGCGGGACACGATCTCCTCCCGGACCGCGTTGCTCAGCGCGCTACGCAGCACCTTTCGCGCCTCGTAGATGTTGCTCTCGGTGGTGAAGCTCTCGCAGCAGTTCCCCGCCGCGCAGCATCGACGGCGCTCCGGCCGACGCACGGCGTCTTTGCCCTGCGCGCAGCACTGGCAGGTCTGGCGGAGCTTGTTCACCCACGCGCGGAGATCCTTGCCGGTCAGCTTGTCCAGCTTCTTCTTCCCCAAGTGGGGGACCAGGTAGTAGCGGACGAACTGGCCGTAGGTGCCGACGGTGAGCGGGGAGAAGTCGGGCTCCTTCACCACGTTCTCCATCCAGTACTTCAGGTAGGTCTCCACCGTCGGCACCGACGTGGCCACCGGCCCCTTACGTGCGGCGGTCTGGGTGTCGACCAGCTTCTTGTAGACGGCCTCTCGGGTCTTGCCGTACACGGTCTTCCGCTTGGGCTTGCCCTCGGGTGTGGTCACCCAGGTCTGTGCGGCGTAGCCGTTCCGGTACTTGTAGATCGTGCCTTCGCCCTTGCCACGTCGCGCCATTAGGCGGCCACCTCGGCTTCCTTCTCCAGGAGGGCGACGAACTCCGTGATCGCACCGGCCGGGATCCGGCGGGCGCGGCCGACCTTGACGAAGCGCAGACGTCCGGCGCGCATCTGCTCGTAGAGCTCGGCGCGGCTCAGTCGGAGGACCTGGGTGGCGTCCTCCACGGTGTACAGCACCTGTGGGGGGCGCTGTGCGGGGATGGGGTGTTCGGTCATGATGGTGGTGCTCCTTCCTAGGGGCGCGGTCCCGGCGGCGTTGCTTGGCGGCTATGCGCCGGGACCGCTTCATTTCGGTGGCCGGACACTGGGTGTCCGGATTGTTTTCGCTGGTCAGCGACTCAACCGGACAGTCGGACACTGGGCTTCTGGGGGTGTCCGGGTCGTTTCTGCTGGTCAGAGACCCAACCGGACAGTCGGACACGAGCTAGGCGCTGTCCGGTGGTGAGACGGGGAAGTACCGTCCGCTGGCGTCCTTGGTGAGCTGTCCGGACTCCGCCATGCGCGAGCAGTACCGGCGGACCGTGTCAGCGTCGATCTCGGGCAATGCGGTCGCGATGTCCTTGGGCCGGACCCCGGGGTTGTCGCGCACATACCTCAGGACCGTGGCGCGGGTTTCGCTGACGGTGTGGTCGGCCACGGGGCCGTCAAGCAGCTCCCACGCGCCGCGTTCGGAGTGGAACTTCAGGGCGTGTTCGGACTCGTCGACGTCGCGGCCGGTGACGTGCAAGACCCCGTCGGCCTGCCCGCGTGCCCGTTTGAGAACGAGGGTGGCGTCCGCGGCTCCGGCCAGTCCGTTGGTGCCCGAGACCTCGGTGAGGAAGTCGTCCGATCCGGCCTTGCGGACGTGGTGCACCAGCACCACGGCCACCCCGTAGGAGTCGGCCAGCTTCTTGGCGTGCCCCACGGCGGCGTAGTCGGCGTCGTAGGCGGACGCCCCGGGCGGTGAGGTGCCCCGGACCTTGGCGAACACGTCGATCACGACCATGCGGGCGTCGGGGTTGCGGTCCAACCAGTCCGCGACGGCCTGGGTGCCGCCCTGGGGCAGGGGCGGGCACTGGGTGGCCAACGTCAAAGCGGCGGGGGCGGGGCGCCCGGCGAGGATCTTGCCCATACGGCTCTGCAACCGCCGGGGGGTGTCCTCCAGCGCGAGGTAGAGGACCGGCCCGGCCTGGACGGGGACGGACTCCAGCGCGGTGCCCCCGGCGGCGACCGACAACCCCAGTCCGAGGGAGAGCCAGGACTTACCGACCTTGGGCGGTCCGGCCAGCAGGTTGACCCCCTCGGAGAGGAGGCCGGGCACCGCCCACCGGGGTTCGGGGAACTCTGCCGCCATCAACTCGGCGGCGGTCCACGCGGTGCGCCTACGCACCTGAGCGGCCTCTTCCAACGGACTCGGCGGCGTCTTGGACACCGATTGGAGGTGCTGAGGGCTCAACGGGTTGTTCATGCGGCGACCTTCCGGGGACGCTTGGCCCCGGCTCGCAGACCGGACGCGATCGTCTTCGGGATCTCGCGGGGCTTCTGCCCGACTCGGGCGGCGGCCTCGGAGAGCCAGCCGGTCACCTCGTGTTCGGTGAGCTCTCCCCCGGCCACCAGTTGCCCCAGGGCGACGGAGGCTTGGTAGAGGGCGTTGTTGTGGCCGTGGGGCGGGGACTGGGTGACCCGCCGGATCTCATCTGTGACAGCGGAGCGCAGGTAGGCGGACCGGCGGTCGTGGGCGACCAGCGGCACCGCCACGGGCCTTTGCGGCGGCAGCGGAGCCGGTCGCAACAGGTCGACCAGCCAAGCAGGCAGCGGGGCGGCGAGGGCGCGGTTCAGGGGCGTGTAGGCCCCCGCGCCGTCAGATTCGTCCACGAACGATCCGGGTCCGACGACGTAGCCGCCGTGGGCGCGGGTGTCGATCTTCCAGCCCAGACCGCCACGCTCGCCAGCGGTGTTGGTGAGTCGATCCCCTGTTGGGTGGGTGAAGTACAGGTGGAGTCCGCCCCGGCGGGTGCGGACCGTGAAGGTGTCGTCTGGGCGGTACCGCCAGCGTGCGCGTTCGGCCAGTACGGCGAACACGTCGGCCCCGTCGAGCACCCCGGGAAGGTCCCATTCCGGGGGTGGGAGCTGTCCGGGTTTGGGGACGTCGAGGTCGACCACCACCAGGTGGGCCGGACCGCACGCGATGCCGTAGTTCGCGGCGGGCCACTGCTTCCACCAGGCGTGGATCTGATCGGGGTCGGTTGAGGCGGCCCGTTCCCAGTCCCGCACCCTCGGGGGTCCCTTCCGCCCTGGGGAGATCGGGAAGACGGGCCACCCCCGGCGGGCGGCGGCTTTGACACAAGCCAGGATGTTCGTGGGGGTCATGCCGCTGCCTCCAGCTCCCACGCCTGGGGGGTGCCGCCCTCGTGGCAGGCCGGGCACTGCCCCAGCGAGGTGGGGATCACGTAGACGAACACCAGTCGGCAGGTCGGGCAGGTGCGGCGGGCGCGCATCGCGGCGGCCAGTCCACGGGCGCGAGCCTCGGTGAACTCCTCCTTCGGGAGGGCCTGGTCGATCCGGTACAGGGCGGCGGTGCGAACACCGCCCCGGGCGCGGCGGGAGAACCACATCAGCTGAGCGACGGGCTCAGAGGTGCCGGGGCGCAGGCCCATAGCGGACAGCTGCTTGCGGGTGGCCAGACCGTCATCGGCCACCCACGCCATACCCCATGGGTAGGTGGGCAGGCCGTAGCGGGAGCCATCGGGGTCAAGGAAGCGGGGAGAGGTCATGGGGTGACCTCACAAGGCGTGTGCTGCATCATGAAGAAAGCTCCTTGTTGTGGAGTGGGCGGTCCCGGTGGTTGCTTGGCGGCTATGCACCGGGACCGCGTTCGTGTGTGGTTACTCGTGGCCGTGGGGGTCGAAGTGGTCGGGCTCCGGCCGGATGGTGTCGATACCCTCTTCGCACCAGGCGTCGTAGGCCCGACTGTGGTGGTCGCCGTCGTGGCCGGGAGCGAGGTCGCACGGCCAAGGGTCATCGCCGTCACCGCAGATATCGGGGGTCGGGTCACCGTTGAGGTCGGAGACGCGGAAGACCTGGGTGATCCTCGCGTGATCGCACCGACCCAAGCCGTCGCGCCCGGTCTTCGACAGAGGCAAGAAGCAGTCCGGGCAGATGCGGTCGCTGTTCATCATCAAAGCTCCTTGTGGTTGGTGGGAGGCTGGTCAGGCGGCGTCCCTCAGGCGGGCGATGGTCGCGTCGATGTCGAGGTGGGCGGACTCGGTCCCGGCCCGCACCGCCTCGTAGGTGGCCGACAAGAACTCGCACAGGTCGGTCCGGTTCAGGACCAAACGGCCGAACTCGCCGGGCTTCAGGAAGTCGACCGCGATCCCGCCGGACAGGCCGGGGCGGCGGCAGACATGGGCGTAGGGGGCGACGCGGATCGCGCCGTCACCGGCCGGTCCGGTCAAGCCGCGAGCGACGGTCTCCCGGTCGATGTCCCACACCACACCCTCGATCCGAATACGGACGGTGAACGGATCGGCGGGGTCGTAGGACAAATCCAAGGTGTGCGGGACGTGGCCGGAGGACCCGGCGAACAGAGCGATGACGGTGTGGGTGACGTGCTGACGCATCGGATGCTCCTTGCGGGGGCCGTCCCCTCTCAAGGGGGCTGCGGGCGGGCTTCGTGGGGGTGTCCAATGTCGGGTGCTAGTCGCTAGTTACCTGGTCAAACAGGGCCTGTGGCGCTAGCAGGGGTGCTATGCCTAGCAGGGCGGGGTGCTAGCGGTTGACCGCGTCGGCCACGGCATCGCGGTCGATTCCGCGCTTGTTCGAGCCCTCCCGGTACAGCTGGCGGGTGGCGACCTTGTAGGGCTTGAGGGCGGTGGCGAGTTGGGTTGCTCGGGTCTTCTCGTCCTCGATGTCCAACCACGCTCCGTACAGGTCGGGGCGATATTCGGCCAGCGCGTCGATGAGCCTCACGGACCACACCGCGTCCACGTCGCCGGGCCACACGGCCAGCAGGTGGTCGAGGATCGTGGTGGTGTCCTCGGTGACCGGCGTCTCCCCGGCGGCGTGGCCGGTCAGGGTGCCGGCGGCGATGCGGATGGCGCGGGCGCGCTCGCTGATCTGCTCGGCGGTGGGGCCGTCGATGTAGGCGCCGCGGACGATGACCGGGTCGTCGTGGACGCCGACTAGGTAGCCGATTCCCTTGTCCTTGGCGGTGAACGTGGTCGCGCGCACGCCGTTCTTGTACGAGCTGGTGCCCAGCACCATGTCGTTCTCCAGCTGGCCCATGACTCGCAGGCAGAACCGGATGCCGACGTTCGCGGACACCCCGGTCGGGAGCGACTTGGCGTCAGGGCGCTGGGTGGCCAGCAGCAAGATGATGCCCATGGCGGGGCCGCGCTTGATGATGGCTTCGGCCAGCTTGGCGGCTTCCTTGCCGTACTCGTCGTTGGTGAACAGCTCCTGGCACTCGTCGATGGCGAGCACGAGCGGATGCAACCCGAGCTTGCGGTCGGCGGACAGTTCCGGGGTGACCTTGTTCTCCGGGCAGCGCGCGGGGTCGGCCTTGGCGATGCGGGAGATGGTCTCCGAGCGCTTGACCAGTTCTTGGTTCGCGATCCGCCGGAGGGTGTTCATGCAGGCGGACATGGTGTCCTGGTCGGCCCCGGAGGCGTAGGTGTGGGCGACCTTCTCGGTGGACTGGCAGTCCCCGGTGCCCTTGAGTTCGAAGATGTTCAGTTCGGCGTTGGGGTCCAGGGCGGCTCCCAGCAGCAGGACACGCAGCGCGAAGGTCTTGCCCATGCGGGGCTTGGCACCAATCAGGACGGACTCGAACATCAGCGTCAGGTCGATGGGACGGGCCCGCTGGTCAGCCCCGAAGGGCAGAGGCTTGAACAGGTCCGCGGTGCCCTTGTCGGTCAGGGGCCACGGGGTCGGCTTGGCCTGGTTCATGGCCTGGTCACCGACCCAGAGCACGAGCTTGCCGGGGTGTTCCTCGTTAACAGGCTCGGGCCACACGCACCCGAGGGGTCGGCGCAGGCCAGAGGCAAGCTTGTCCCGCTTGTCCAGCACGTCGGTGACCACGACCCCGCGAGGAAGGTTGACCTCTGCCCGCCAGCCGGGGCCGTCGCGGGTGATGGGGGCGGTGAAGCCGATCTCCTCGCCCCCCTTGGGGGCCAGGGCCTTGGTGATCTCGCTGATGCCCAGCGCCCCCAGGGCCTTGAGGACTGCGTCGCTGGTCAGCTTCTCGACCTGGGACGGCAGGACCGCCCGGTCGATGAGCGGCCGGTCGGGACGCCTGCCCAACAGTCCGAGCACCAGGGACGCGCCGAACAGCGTCCACCACGCTCCGATGGTGGCCACACCCACCGCGCCGACAGTGACCAGCACGGGCAGCACGGCCACGACGGTGAGGATGACGCGGGCCTTGACGCGGTGGTCGTGGCGCATGGTCAGCATCAGGTAGCGCTGGGAGTCGCCGTTGACCTTGCTGACCAGCCCCTCACCGAGGTCCATCCTCAGCTCACGCCCGGCGGCCTCGCGGATCAGCGCCCGGGCCTCGGTGTCGGCGACCCACCGGGTGTAGCCGCCCACGACGCGGGCGAGTCCGCGGGGGGAGCGGCCCATCAACCGCAGGAGGTACAGGGGCGAGCGGGTGGCGTGGTAGGCGCCCACGTGGGCGTAGTAGGCGGCCACCCACCGGGCGACCTGACCGGCCTCGGTGGTCGAGCGCATCCACGGGGGCAGGACGGGGCGGGCGGTGCGGGACCGTTCGGCGAGGTCTGAGAGCCAGTGGGATTCCTGGGCCCACGTCTCGACCTGGGCGTCCACCCTCAGGACCGGGCTGGTGTCGTCGGTGTCGAGGACTTCCACGTCGGCGTCCTCGATCACCTCCACATCGGTGTCGGGGGCGGGGGCCTCACCGTTGGGTTCGGGGGTGGTGGTGCGGTCGGGGAAGGGCAGCACCCGCCCGTCGGTGTCCTGCCCGTGGGGCAGTTCCCAGGGCGCGTGGTGCGGGGTGGGGCGGTTCATGCGGCGTTCTCCTCACGGTCAGCGGGGACGGCGGTCAGGTGGGCGGGGTCGGTGACGGTCTCGGTGCGTTCCTGCTGGAGCGCCAGGACCCTCTTGGCGCGCTCGAAGCCGACGCTGAGCGACTCTTGAACGGCGGCGATGGTCGGGCTCTCGGGCAGCTCGTGGGAGTCGATCCGCTCCTGGAGAGTCACCGCGAGGTCGACGTCCGAGAGTCGGCGCGGCGAGAGGCGCGACTCGGCCTCGGGGGTCTTCTTGGCGGCGTCCGGGACCTTGGTGCCCTTGTCCGCACGGACCTTGCGAGAGCTGGTGGGGGCTGACTTCTGAGCGGGGCGTTCGCCCTGGTCAGCGGTCGAACGTCGCGGCTTCTCAACGGGTGTGCCGACAGCGGGTCGGCAGCACTGCACGACCGACAGGCGGGTCGCTCCGGCCGGGATCTCCAAGGACCTCTCGGGACTGTTGAAGCGGCCCACCGGGACGCTTGCGGACGTTTGCGAAACACCTTTGGTCTGCTCGTGCTCCGGCTCTGGGGAGTCGACCAGGGAAGGGGCTGGGGAGCCGTCGTCGAGAGTCCAGGGGTTGGCCTTGGTGACACCGTCCTGCACGAGACTGATCAGGTAGGCGGTCCCCGCGGCCCCGAGCGGGCCCAGGGCGTGACCGGCCATGGCCGCGAACGCCCCGCCCGTCCACTCCTGGGGCCAGTGCCCGGCCATGTTCAGCACGATCGAGGTCACCAACGCGCCGACCTCGATCCGCACGGCCCGCTCATCCAGGTCGCCCCCAGCGCTTTGCAGCTGAGCGCGGATCAGGATGATCCCGGCCACGATGCCCAACAGGGCGGGCTCGACCAGCCAGGCCGCCGTGGCGGCCGGGCTGTGGGGCTCCAGTGCGAGCATGGCGACCATCCCGGCCTGGACACCGGCCGCGGACCAGGCCCCGAACGCCACCAGGACGGGGACCAGCAGCGCGAGCGCCAGCGTGCGGGTGTTGGCCACGCGCTGAGCGCGGGCCTCTCCGGACTGGTAGACGTCGTAGCGGGTGCGGGCCTGCTGGCCGGTCAGGCGTGCTCGGCGCTGGATCCGGCGGGAGCGGGCGGCGGCGCGGCGTTCGGCTCGCTGGGCGGCGACTTCTTCGCGCACCTGGGCGATGTTCTCTCGGCGGGTGAGGCGTTCCCGTAGTTCCTCAGGGGTCAGGGGCTTGTTCGTCATCGGGTGTTCCCCCGGCCCGTCGTGGTGGGGATGGGCAGGGGGCGGGCGGCCAGGTTCGCGGCGGTGTCCAGGACCAGGACGGCGGCGGCGAACGGCAGGACCGCGAACCGCAGCAGTGCGACCAGGACGTTGAGGGTGAGGATGATCAGGACGGTGCCGAATCCGAGCTGGTGGATGAGCGCCATGGTGGTCACCGGTCGTCCTCCCAACGCTTGGTCTGGTCCCAGGAGCGGGGGGTGGCGTTCAGTTCCGCGAGCAGTGCGGCGACGACCAGGACCGACAGGACGGTGAAGAACAGGACCCAGGCGAGGATGAACAGCAGACTCGGCACGTCTCAGCCCTCCCTCAGCCAGTCGGGGAGCTGGCGGGGGGCGAGGGAGAGGGTGACGCGGTCGGTGTGCTGCGCGGCCGTGATCAGGGCCTGGGCGACAGCGGCGGTGTTGGTGGCGTCCAACCCGGACATGGCCTGTCCGAGGTCGACCAGGTCGCCGATGGTCAACGACAGGGCGATGCGCAGGATTGCCGTCTCCGAGGACGAGCCGGTGAGGCGGCCGCGGTTGAGCGCGTCGCGGACCTCGTCCCAGTAGATGACCGTGATGGGCTCGCCCGAGGTGTCGGTCAAGTCCTGCATGAACGGGCAGAAGTCGAGGCGGGTGAGCCACGCGTGGTGGGTGATGAGCAGCTCGACCGCGGCACGGTCGGCGGCGTACCCGCACGCCCACCTACGCAGGCCCGCGTGCAGGCGGTTGGTCTGGTTCGTCATACTGGTCGTGCCTCTCTTTGGGGTGGCGGGCCCGCGCAGATGTCCAGTCGTGGCGGGCCCGTCTTCGTACTGTTCAGGGGCGGACCGTGGGGTCCCCGCACCACCCAGCCGGGGGCTGGGCGGCACAGGCACCCGCGGTCAGCGGCGCCACCAAGACACGTGCTTCTCGGCCTCAACCACCCGCGCGTTGGCCTTCAGGTAGGCGTCCGTCTCGTAGTGGCGTCCGGCCTTCTTGTCGGCCTCGGCGACCTTGGCCAGCTGTTCCTTGGCGGCCTTCAGGTTCTGGGCTGCGGTGTTCTTGTTCATGGGAGTCCTCCGTCTGGGTGTTGCCGTGGTGGACCGTGGGGTCCCGACACCGCCCCGAGGGGCGGCACCGGCACCACACGGAGGTCAGCGGTTGGCGCGGGAGTAGCTGCGGGTCGGGGTGGCGACGACGGCCTGGGCGTCGACGGTGACGCCCGTGCCCTGCCAGTCCCGGTGGTAGAGGGACGCGATCCCGGATCCGGGTGAAGGGGCGGGGGCGGGCTCGCCCACCACGCGGGCGACGTCTGCCAGCCACGCGGCCCGCTCCACGGGGGTGGTGCCCTCAACGTCGATGTACAGCTTGATCAGCGGCGTGTGCGAGCTCCGGATACGACTGGCGTCGACGCCCACGTGGGGGCACTCGGCCCACTTGTCGTCCATCTGCCCGACGATCACCGACGCGATCACCAGCAGTTCGGGCGTGGACAGCCAACGGACGGCCTGAACGGTCTGGGGTGTTGCGATCATGGGAACTGCTTCCTTCCTTTGGGGGTGGCGGCCCCGGCGGATCTGCTAGGCGGCTCTGCGCCGGGGCCGACCCTGAGGGGTCAGCGCTTGTACTTGCCGGAGCAGGTTGCCCAGTCGAGCTGGTCGGTCAGCTGCGCGCGCTGGCGGTCGTAGGCGGCCTTGTCGCGCGGCCAGATGCCGCCTACGCTCTGCTCGTGCCTGCGCTGGGAGGCGTCGAGCTTGGCCAGCTCCTTGCGGACCCGTGCGGCTTCGGCGGGGTCGGTGTAGTCGGGCTCCTTGCGGCTGAACAGGCCCACGTGGGTCTCCTTCTTGGTGTGCGTGCTGGTGGTTGTCGGGGTGGGGTCAGGCGGCTTCGCGGTCACGGGGCCTCAGCCCCGCCAGTACTCATCCGGCGGGGTGCTGTAGAGGCGTTCCACCGCTGTGAGGGCGGCGGGGGTGGCGGTGATGTCGCCGGTCGCGGCGAAGTGGGCCACCCAGACGGCTTCCAAGGACTGAGCGGGCAGGTCGCGGGCGTGTCCGGCGGCCAGCGCGTGGGAAACGGTGACGTCGGCCAAACCCTGGAGCTCGGTCGCGTCCACCCAGCGCGCGCCGGTGGTCTCCTCGGGGTCCGGGGTCAGCTCGCCGGTGGCTTGCACGTCGTAGAGCCACCAGTGGTGGCCCGGGGTGGGCTCTGCGGGCGGGGACTGGCACAGGTTGGTCAGGTGGGCCTCGTACAAGAGCGTGTGGGAGACGACCTTCAGACCGCTCTCCTCGCGCATCTCGGCGACCAGGGCGTCGATGACGTCGGTGTGCGCGTCGTAGACGTGCCCGGCGACCGGGGCCTGTCCGATGGGCCACCAGGCACGGCCGATCAGCAGGTACTCCCACCCGGTCGTGGTCCGACGACGCACCCGGGCACCCACCGAGGTCCCGCAACACCGCGTGGTCTTCGTCGTGGTGGTCATGTCAGGCCACCTCGCTGACGTCGTCGCGGAGACGGTCGATCTCCCGGGCGGTGTAGCCAGCCCACACACCGGCGGTGGGCTTCACCTGGAATGCCAGTTCCAGGCACAGCGCCCGGGCGGGGCAGTCCTCGCACAGGGCGGCGGCGGAGCGCTCGCGGAGTTTCTTGGCGGCGCGGGTCTCGCTATAGGGGGTGGCGGTGTCGGGCTCGAAGAACAGGTCGGGCTGTGCAGTGCACGGAAGCGTGTGCTCGACCAGTTCGGCGCGGAGACGCTTCGTGGTCTGGGGCTTCGGGTCGGGGCCCATCTGTCCCTCCTTCCTCTGGATGGGTGGGTTTCCGGAGCCTGCTGGCGGCTATGAAGCAGGCTCCGAACGTCTTGCCTAGGCAACATGGTTGTCCAGGTTTCATGGATGAGTCAAGGGGTTGGGAGGATTTTTCTTCTGGGCTACCTAGACAGGCATCCGTAAGCTGGGGTCATGAGCGCTGAACCAGGCAACCTCCGCCCCCTGAATCCGGACGACCCCCGACCCCTGTCCCAGCAGGTCGCGGAGGCCATCCGCACCTCGATCCGATCGGGGGACCTTGAGCCACGTACTCGCTTGCCTTCCGGACCCGAGCTCGCGAAGAGCTACGGAGTAGCTCGCATGACCGTCCAAGAGGCCATCCGCGTGCTGCGAGACGAAGGGTTGGTCATCTCGCAGCAGGGCCGGGGAGTTTTCGTGCGGGACTGGCAGTCGAAACCCGAAGGCGGGACGCCCAGCGATCTTGAAGAGGTATATGAGCAACTCGCGCGAATCCAGGTAGACCTAGACAACGTTCAGGAGAAAGTACGGAGGATCATGGAAGCCTCCTGAACTACAACGCTTCGACGAAAGTCCCCACCGCTTCGGCCCCGGTGAACAGCAATCTGACAGCACCGGAAACGATCGAGGCAGCGACCTCGGGGCTCTGAACGACAAAGATGAGAAACACGATCGTCACGACATAGGGCCAGATCTTCTTTGGCTGCGTGGGGATCATCGAATCTTCCTTCCCGTGGGGGCTTCGGGCTCTTAGAGCCTCCACGAGATAGGAGATCGACGTAAGTGACATCACAGGTGTCATCGGGTGACAAGAGGGGTGACAAGCGCTTGTCACCCTGTCACCACTGGTACTCGACCCCGGAACACGGAAACCTGGGAACACCTATCTAGGAGGTGTGCAGATGGATGACCGTCCTACGTGGGCACGTCGGATCTCGTCTGAAAGGGAAGCGCGAGGCTGGTCGCAGGCCCGAGCGGTCACGGCGATGCGGCTCCACTCAAAGAGTGCGCTCCCCAGTGATGACTCGCTGCTGCGCTCCTGGAAGCGATGGGAGACCGGAGCCGCGAAGCCCTCTGCTCAGTACCAGTCCCTGATCGCAGCTGTCTTCGGGACGGTCACCACGAGCATCTTTCCTGTCGAAGGACGCCGTGATGCGAGCGCGGAGCTCGCTGTCACCGGCATGGAGACCTACGACATCTTGTCGCGGTTGCAGACCTCTGACATCGATTCCTCCATGCTTGAGGCTCTGCACATCACCACGGATCGCTTGGCGTCCGAGTATCCCTACATGCCCAGTGACCAACTCCTGGTGGAGGGGCGTCAGTGGCTGCGACGAGTCGCCGGCCTTCAGTCCCAGCGACTCACGTTGTCCCAGCACCGCGAAGTGCTCGTGACCGCCGGATGGTTGGCGTTGCTCGTCTCGTGCCTGGAGCACGACATGGGCGACATTCGGTCTGCTGAAGCCACCAGGAGGGCTGCGCTGGCGCTCGGACACGAGGCTGGCCACCCGGAAATCAGCGGTTGGGCTCAGGAGATCCGTTCGTGGATGTCGCTCACGCGGGGTGATCTCCGCGGAGTTGTCGCGGCGGCCCAAGAGGGGCGAGAGCTCTCGGCGGGGTACGGGGTCGATGTCCAACTCGCTGGCCAAGCCGCCAAGGCCTGGGCTCGCTTGGGCGACCGACGACAGACTGAGTTGGCGTTGGAAGAGGGGCGCAAGGCCCTCGAACGGCTTCCCCACCCGGAAAACCTTGAGAACCACTTCGTAGTGGATCCCACGAAATTCGATTTCTATGCCATGGACTGTTACCGACGTCTCGGGGAGGACGCCTTGGCGTCGAATCTCGCGCGAGTGGTCATCGAGACAGGTACTGATTTCGACGGTACCGAGAGGATGCCGATGCGAATCGCTGAAGCCCGAATTACGCTCGGTGTTGCGGCTGCGAGGGAGGGAGACCTGGATCAGGCTATTGCCTACGGAGACCAGGCTTTGGAGTCAGGCAGGAAATCGATCCCATCTCTCCTCATGGTGAGTCGGGATCTGACGGAGGTTCTGCGAAATCGGTACGCGTCAGAGAAAGAATCAACGGAGTTTCTGGAACGCCTCTCTGGGCTCCGTCCCTAACATCTGAATGATCCAACCCCCACTCCTTAGCGGAGGGATCCGCATATGTTCAGGCGCGGCGACGGCGTTATCACGACGAAGAACCTTGGAATGCTCGGAGATGTACCACCCGGCTCGTTCGGCGTAGTCCAGGAAGCTGGACTCCTGGGTGACTACACCATTCAGATCATCCCGGGGAACCGCATCCTACGAGGCTTGCGCGACAGCGACCTGAGCCCAGCGTCAGATGCCCCTTGGTGGGCTCAACCAAGCAGTGCTCCCCGCCCCGTGATGGAGCACCACCAGTCCTCCGGTGACGTCGTCCCTCAGCTCCATATGGGGGCGGCCGGAGTGATGTGGCGGATCATCGTCGCGATGGTCTTCGGGGCGCTCTTCCTCTACGGGCTGAGCCTTTGGATGTGATCCGGCGCTTCGAAGGGGCGTCCTAGTGTCCGACTGTCCGGTTGAGCCCTTGACCTGCGGAAACTAACCGGACACCCCAGAATCGGCAGTGTCCGACTGTCCGGTTGAGTCTCTGATCAGCAGAAACAGGCCGGACACCGCAGAACCATGAGTGCCCGGGCGAGGGGCTGAAACACGGTGGGTGTTTCAGCCCCTCGTGGCTTCGACGTCACCCGTCACAGACACTCAAGGCCCCGAAAAATCGACCTCACCAGATGCCCACAGACGCGCGAACACGACTACCCGAGGGTGATCCATCGTGGCCGAAAACGACTGTTCAGAGGCGGTCTGAGCGCTTGCAGTACTGCTTTCGAGTACTGCATCACTGACGGACGACCGTAGACGTCCATGGACGGTTGGTAACGCTCCGATGCAGGTCAAGGGAGACATCCTGTGGTCGGATCATCGCAGCTTATTACTGATAAGGATGAGGCCCCAGGTTCAAGTCCTGGTACGCCCACACTCGTAAGCTGCACGAAGGCCCCCGTCGGGAAACCGACGGGGGCCTTTGACAGCAGTGGTGACAGCAACGGCCTCAGTCGCCGTCCCCAAAGAGGGTTCCGCTTGTCGTACGCCTCCTTGCGCGTCTTGCCGTAGCGCTGGACACGCTTCATGGAGCCGTTCGAGGCGAGCACGTAGGCCGAGGCGACCCAGCGCCCGTCTTTGCGCTGGTAGACACTTCCCTCACCGTTCGCACGGCTGCGCCTGCCCGCCGAGTTCTCCCGCTTCTCAGCCATCACACGGCCTCCTCACGCAGGGCGGAGAGGAACGACTCAACGGCCTCGACGGGGATGCGCCGATCCCGACCGATCTTCACCGACTCCAGGCGGCCGGTCCGGATCAGGTCGTAGACCTTCCCGCGCTTGAGGGCCAGGGCGTCCATGACTTCCGGGACGGTCATCAGGCGACGCTGAAGGGGGATCACGTTCATGATGCTGCTCCAGTTGCCGAAAGGTTGGACTGTCGTGCCGTGTCGAGTTGGGCGCGGCGTTTGAGGGACTCGCCCACCGCCCGGAGTAGCCGCCGTTCCCGAGGAGCCACGTCCGGATCGGTGGGACGGGCCAGTTCCCACGCGAACCGGCCGGAGTCAACCGAGGTCAACGCGGGTGGACGGACATCGTTCTCGTCGCCCTGGTCCTCGTTGGCGGGGTCGATGCCGAGGGCGCCCAGGACCCCGGTGAGCCGGTCCGCCTTGTGATCGGCGAGGGTCTTGCCCGACCACTTGCGCGAGACCAGGACGCGCCGTCCCGCGTAGCCCAGGTGCTCACGGCGGTGCGCCTTGGACCGGCAGAACCCGGGGCGAAGCCCCGCCTTGGCGTCCTTGGGTTGGGTTCCGTAGCGGAGCCAGTTCGCACACCGGGGTGAGCACGGCTCGAACCGCAAAGCGTCCAACAGCCGGTCCACGTGCTGCTCCTGGGAGAGGGTTTCCACCTCGTGGCACTCGGCGATGTCCTTCGTCAGGTACTTCGCGAGGTAGCGGACGCACCGGTCCGCGTCCGCCGAACCGGCCACGACCCCCTTGGCGTCGACCTGTCGGCCGAACCGCACCACGTGATGAGGCTCCGCCTCAGGGTCCTCGTCCAAGGCGTCCAACGCCTCATTCCAGGTAGGCAGGACCTCACCCGTGGTGGGGTCGAGGTAGGTGGCGGCGTCCTCGTCCCACACCGGCAGACGGTCACCCTCGTACACGAACTGGTCGGCGTGGGGCCACCACACCTGATGGTACGTCGCGGCGGCCACCTGCCGCAGTTCGGCCCGGGGGATCGTGCCCCGGGTGGCCATGTGCAGATGCGGAGCCAGGCGGCGTTGGGGTTCCACGGCCGCGAAGTACTGGACATCGAACCCGGCCACACGCCGGAGGTTCTGCACGAACCGATCGGCCAGCTTGGAGAAGTGCAGCGTGTCCCGGGCAGCCCGACGGTAGTCGTAGGTCTCCGGATCGACCGGGGTCCCGTCCGAGCGGACACGCCCGTAGGAGTCCAGGGTCAGGGTGATGAACAGCGAAGGCCGAAACACCTTGCCGGTGTTGGGATCGGTGTAGGCCCGCCCGACCGTCTTCCTGGTCATGGGCCGCTTGGGAAGGTCCGGGACGTCCTGACGACGCTTGGTGGAGCGGACCCGACGCGACCCCGACGACGAGCCAGCCGAGCGGGTGACCGAGCCCCGCAGCCCCGAGGCGGTGATCTCCTCATCCAGGTCCGCAATGGTGGCATCGAGTTCGGCCAGCCCGTCAGCCGACGCGGTCCCCGTGGAGGCGAGTCGTTCCCGTTCGGCGGTGGCCACGGCCCGCTGTTCCACCCAGGCCCGTTGCGTCTGGGAGGGCGGGTCGGGTTCCACCACGGGTTCAGAGGTGAGGTGCCAGCCCTCTTCGCACTGGGCGCGGCGCAGGGACCGCTTCCGCTTGGCGCAGGCGGGGCAGCGGGATTCGAGGGTGGACCCGCACGGGACGTCGACGATCTCGGTGGCACCGGTGGTGATGTCGGTGCGTCGAAGGGACACCGGGCGGATGAACACCCCGTGATCGGCGGCCACTTGTTCGGCGACCTCACGGGCCAGGGGTTGCGCGAGCCGTTCGGCCCGGGTCGACTTACCGGTAGGAGTCGGCATCAACCCACCCCCTGAAAGCCAGAGGTGTCATGGAGGACAGAGTCGGCCTCATCAACCTGGTGAACACGGTCGTCATGTCCGTTCTGACAGCAGCGAACACGATGTCAGGGCACTTCTTCGCGGGTGCCTTCACCGGGGTAGCAGCAGTGGCTTGCGCGGTCGCGAGCGTCAGGGGATACGTCCAGGCGCACCGGAAACAGAGGCGCGGGACCGACGAGCATTCAGCGCACCCTGATGACCCCGGAGCATGAGAGGCCCCCACCGCATGGAACCCAAACCTCCCCGTCCATGGTTCGTGATCCTGAGCGGTGTCCTCGTGGTGGGTGCCGCCACGTGGCTGGTAACGGGACCGGAGATCGACGGTTCCTTCGTCTTCATGCTGTGGGACATACTCATCACCTGGCTGATCTGCCTGGTCGTGGGCATCTACACGTACGTCACCAAGAGACGCGCCTTCCGGGAACGTCAGGCCACCCCGCCCCCAGCAGAAGAATCCGCCCCGTAGTCCCACCCGCAATCGATCTGATGTTTCGTCATGGCCAGACCCGACGTGTTCCGTGTAGTCATCACGGTCCTGCCATTCATGACCTCGATACTGCTGATCATCTACGGTGACGAGACCGCGTTGTTGGTCTGGATCGGCGTTTGCTGTCTGGTCCTGATCATTACGTTCGTGCTCACGCGGCGAGCGCGTAGATTGCACGGTCATGAGGCCCCGCCGTCCGACGAAGCATCTGCACCGTAGGCACTGATCATGGCGGTGATGTCGTCATCGGACACGTACGCGGCCCGGACCCGGACCGGGGCGGGTGATCCCTCCATCCGGATGTAGCCCACCCCGGGAAGGCCGGGGTCGATCAGATGCGCGTTCGCTCCACGGTCGCGGGCGCCCTCCCCGAGGATCATGTCGACCTGGGACGCCTCGTCCAGCCGCAGCGCGATCTTGTCCGGGAACAGGTTGCGCAGGTTCATCACCTCCTTGCGCGGATCCTGGAGAGCGGCCAGGACCGCGAACCCGACCGAACGGCCCTGCGAGGTGAGCGTGGCGATCGCGTTCTCCGCACGTCGGCGGACGTCCCGGTCGGGGTGGTAGGCGGTCAGGAACGCGACCTCGTCCAGCACCACCAACACGAACGGATCCGTTGCCGTGGGGACGTGCGAACGCTGCTTGCCCGCGTAACGTCGGGCACGGTCCTGCATGTCGGCCACCGCCGATTCCAAGACGGCCACCGCGGATTCGCCGTCGTCCGCGTACTGCGCGAACAGGGACCTGCCGTAGGACAGCTCCATCCGTTTGGGGTCGATCGCCCACACCCGTGCCGTCCCGTCCGCGATGGCGGGGAGCATCGCGCGGATGGTCGACCAGATCACCGACCCCTTCCCCGACCCGGTCACCCCCGCCACCAGAACGTGAGTCCCGTGGAGGCGTAGCCGCCACTCGGAGCCGTCTTCGGTGACGCCGACCGGCAGCGCCGACAGGTCCACCCCGTCCGGGACGTCGAAGGCGTCGAGGGGTTCAGCGAGGGTGTCGTGTCGGGGGAACTCCAAGGTGATCCGCCGAGGACCGTCCGTCCACCACCACACGGCAGAAGGGGGCACCGAACCCGTGCGCCAGCTCGGCCACGCGGGTTTCGAAGTCGGCGGGGGAGGTTCCGGCCACGAGGGTGACTCGGACCCGGTCGGCCCAGGAGGTGCACAACACCCGACGGATGCGGGGCGGATAGCGGCGTTCCTGGTAGGACTCCGCGAGTCCGGAGATGACCAGGACGGGTTGCCAGTGCCGGTGGTGGACCACCAGGTGCCGCCACCACGCCAACAGCAGGGCTCTTTCTGTTGTGTGCCTCATCGACCGTCGGGCCCGGCGGTATCCCTGGAAACCCGCACGGGACGGCCTCGGCCGGTCGCCGAGTCGACAACACACCGAATCGCCAAGTCGACTCCTCGACGCGGGGAGGCAACGCGCCGCACATGTGAGCGTCGCTGAAAGTACTGCTGGTATTACAATGAGTGGTATCTCGGTCTGGGTCACCGGTCGGCCACGTCGTAGGTTCCCCGCTCGAAGAACGGCTTCCCATGAGCTCACCGCGCAACCCCGCCCCGACCCGGCGCGGACTGATCGCCTCGACGCTCGGTCTGGCGGCCGTCGCCGTCGGCCCCTCCGCGTCGCACGCCGCGAACGGCTCCTCGGTCTCCGGGACCGGTCCGCCCTTCCGCGGCCCACGCCAGGCGGGTGTGACCACACCGCCCCAGTCCGACCTCCTCCTGGCCGCCTTCGACCTGCCGGACGGGGTGGACGGCGGCGAGGCGCGCCGGGTGCTGCGCGGTGTCCTCGACACGTGGACCCGGGAGCTCACGTCCGTCATCGACGGGGGCGAGGCGCCGGAGGTGCTCGCGCACGCCCGAAGCTCCCGCCTGACCGCGACCGTGGGCTTGGGCGGTACGGCCTTCGACCGGCTGGGGCTGTCCCGCCCCTCGCTCCTGACCGGTTTCCCGTCCTTTCCCGGAGACCGGATCGAGGACGCCCGCAGCGACGGAGACCTGGTCGTGCAGCTGTGCGCCGACGACGCCTGGACGGTCGCCACCGCGGCCGACCTGCTCACCGAGGCGGCGGAGAACACCATGCCGCCGCGCTGGCGGCAGAAGGGGTTCATCGCTCCGGCCCCGGGGGGCGGGGCGTCCCGCAACCTGTTCGGGCACAAGGACGGCGTCTCCAACCCGTCGGCGGAGGAAGCCGACCGGTTCGTGTGGATCGGTCAGGGGGCCGAGAGGGACGGCACCTACATGGTCTTCCGCCGGATCCACATGGACGTGGACGGCTTCGAGGCGCTGCCCGTGGCGGAGCAGGAGCGCGTCATCGGGCGGCACAAGGACACCGGGGCGCCCCTCGGGCAGGACGGGGAGACCGACGAGCCGGACTTCGCGGCGGTGACCGCCGACGGCGACCCGGTCATCCCCGCCGACTCCCACATGGCGCTCTCCCACGCCCAGAGCCACGACGGGGACCGGATGCTGCGGCGCGGCTACTCCTACGCCGACGCCTGGGACGACCGGGGACTGCTCTTCCTCGCCTTCATGGACGATCCCGGCCTGTTCACGCGGATGCAGAACGTGCTGGCCGCGAAGGACCCCCTGCACCCCTTCACCGAGCATCGGGGCACCGGCCTGTACCTGGTGCTCCCCGGGGCGACCGAGGGCCGACCGCTCGGCGCGGGGATCCTGTGACCGCGGAGGCGCTCGGCCCGGCCGCACAGGGCAAGATCGGTCAAGCGTCGACGGCCGCCGGGTGAACATACTGGTCGCATGACCGTTCCCACCGACGAACCGCCCTCGGGGCGCGACCGTCTGCGCGAACTCCTCGACGCGGTCCTGGACGAGGACAACACGTGCCTGTCGGACATGGCGGGAAGCGCCCACTCCTCACCGTTCCACTTCAGTCGACGGTTCTCCCGTGACACCGGGGAGTCGCCCGTGGCGCTGCGCCGCCGGGTCCTGTTGGAACGGGCCGCCTGGCAGATCGGTCAGGGCACCAGCGTCACCGACGCGGCCTTCACCGCCGGATACGCGTCGGTGGAGGGGTTCACGCGCGCGTTCGCCCGGGCCTTCGGCCATCCGCCCAGCGCCACCACCGCGGGGAGCGGACGGTGGCTGCCCTCTCCCAACGGCATCCACTTCCACCCTCCGCTCCACCTGTGGGTGGAGGGGAACCCGAGGAGCCGACCCGCCATGGACCTGACCGCACTGCAGATCCACCACGACGTGGACGACACCGCGTCGCTCATCCGCCTGGCCGCGGACCTGCCCGAGGAGGACTACCGGAAGGTGTGGAACCCCGGGCGCACCGTGCTGTCCTGGGACGGCCCGGAGGGGTCCGTCGCCGCCACCCTGGAGCACCTGGTGTGGACCAAGGAGGTCTGGCTCGCCTCGATCGAGGGCGCGGACTTCCCCGAACGGGGCGCCGACGACCCGGAGTCCCTGCGGTCCCGCCACGAGGACGCGGGCGCGCGATGGATCGCGGCCGTGGACGACATCGGCCGCCGGGACGCCTGGGGCGACCGGCTCGTCGACGCCCTGTGCGACCCGCCGGAGAGCTTCATGCTCGGCGGGGTCGTGGCGCACGTCCTGACGTACTCGGCGCACCGCAGGCAGGCCGTCCGGCACATGCTGCGCTCGGCCGGGGTCGAGGTCGGCCACGGCGACCCACTGGAATGGCTGCACCACCGCAACGCACGACGAGGGGACACACCGTGAGGACCGTCTACAACACCGCCACCAGTCTCGACGGGTTCATCGCCGACCAGGACAACTCCCTGGACTGGTTGTTCGCGGTGGAGGGGGCCGAACCGGACCAGGAGGGCGGCGAGGCCCTCAACGAGACCGAGGACTTCATCGCCAACGCGGGCGCGATCGTGATGGGCGCGACCACCTACGAGTGGATCCTGGAGCACGAGGGCGGCAAGCCCTGGCCCTACCAGGCCCCCACCTGGGTCCTCACCCACCGGAGCCTTCCCCGGATCGAGGGGGACCTCCGCTTCGCCAGCGCCGACACCGACCAGGAGCTGCGGGACCTGCACGCGGACATGGTCAGGGCCGCGAACGGCCGCGACGTGTGGGTGGTCGGCGGAGGTCGCCTGGCCGCGGACCTGGCCCGGCTGGGCCTGCTCGACGAGGTCGTCGTGTCCATCGCCCCGGTCAGTCTGGGCGGTGGGGCTCCCCTGCTGGACGGACGGGTGCGGTTGCGCGCCCTGGAGGCCAAGCTCCTGGGCCCCTTCGCCTGCCTGCGGTACGAGGTCGTCCGCGACTGAGGCCGCGCCGCCGGTCGCCCCGGACGCGGGCGGTGCGACCGGCGGCCGGACCGATCAGGAATCGAGAAGCGTCGGCCGCGGCGCCGGGCCTAGCGTGAGTGCCATGGCATCCATCGCATCCATCACCCTCGACGTGGCCGACACCGAGGCCGCCCACCGCTTCTACACCGCCTTCTGCGGGGACTCGCATGTCCGCCTGCGGGCCTCGCAGGAACCCACGACGGGCTTCCGCGGGTTCACGCTGGCGCTCACCGTGGCGCAGCCGTCCGACGTCGACGGCCTCATCGCCGCCGCCGTCGACGCCGGAGCCACGACGCTGAAGCCCGCCGTGAAGTCGCTCTGGGGCTACGGCGGCGTCGTCCAGGCGCCGGACGGGTCGATCTGGAAGGTCGCGACCTCGGCGAAGAAGGACACCGGGCCCGCGACCCAGCGGATCGACGACTTCGTGCTCCTGCTGGGCGTCGCCGACGTGGCCGCGAGCAAGAGGTTCTACGTCGACCGCGGACTCGCCGTGGCGAGGAGCTTCGGCCGCGCGTACGTCGAGTTCGCCGCCGGGACGGGCGACGTCAAGCTGGCGCTGTACCGGCGCAAGGCCCTGGCCAAGGACCTCGGCGTCTCCCCCGAGGGCACCGGCTCGCACCGGATCGCGATCGGCGGGGACGCCGGGGCGTTCACCGACCCGGACGGGTTCGCGTGGGAGGCCGTGGCCGCGCCTCGTCCGGGCCTGGTCTGAGGCCGACGAGGCGCGGGGCGGGACGTTCAGTCCCGACCGTCCTCGTCGAGGACCGCCAGGTCGAGCCGGTCCAGGCGCACCGGGTCGGCCAGCGCGTCGATACGCGTGATCAGCCCGTCCACCACGGTGAAGCCCATGACGGAGAACGGCCGACCCTCGTCGTCGAGCACGACGACCCCTGGGTCGCCGTTGACCAGGGCGGGCCGGACGAACTCCGCGGGACGCGCGTAGCTGATCGCCGACCTGGCCACGGCCTCGGCGCCGCGCACCACGGCCGCTGCCCCCGGACGCAGCGCGCCCCAGTCGGCGTGGGTCTCCACGCGCGGGTCCAGAACCCGCAGGAGCGCCTCGAAGTCGCCGCCGCGCGCGGCGGAGAGGAAGGCGTCCACCACCCGCCGCCGCAGCGCCGGGTCGGGGTCGGGCCGCGGCGCGGCGCCCTGGACCCTGCGGCGGGCGCGGCTGGCCAGCTGGCGCGCGGTGGCGGGGGTGCGGTCGACGATCGGGGCGATCTGGTCGAACGGCACCGCGAACATGTCGTGCAGGACGAACGCGAGGCGCTCGGCGGGCGGCAGCGCGTCCAGGACGACGAGGAGGGCCAGGCCCACCGAGTCGGCCATGAGGGCTTCGTGCTCGGGGCCCGAGCGCTCGGCGGGGGCGATGATCGGGTCCGGCAGGTGTGCGCCCATCGGGTCCTCCCGGCGTGAGGTGCGCGAGCGCAGCATGTCCAGGCACACCCGGCCCACCACCGTGGTCAGCCACCCGGCCAGGTTCTCGATCTCCTCGGCGTCGGTGCGGCCCAGCCGGATCCACGCCTCCTGGACGGCGTCGTCGGCCTCGGCGAGCGAGCCCAGCATCCGGTAGGCGACCGCGTGCAGGTGCCCCCTCCGCTCCTCGAAGCGCTCGGCCAGGAATTCCTTCGCGTCCACCCGTCACACCTTTCCCTCGTGATCCGTCATGGGGGTGACGAACCCGATCGGGCCGATGTGACAGGCCCCGCGCCCTGAGGCGCACACCGGAGGAGCGATCGCGTGACAACCCTGGACAAGCTTCCCACCGTCGTCGACGGCCGCGTCCTTCTGGACGGCGACGAGGGCTTCGAGGCGGCCCGCACACCGTGGAACCTGGCGGTGCGCCAGCCGGTGGCCGCCGTGGTGGAGGCCGCCGACGCCGATGACGTGGCCGCGGTGGTCCGTTTCGCCCGGTCCGCCGGGTTCACCGTGTCGGCGCAGCCCAGCGGGCACGGTGCCTCGGGCAACACGGCCGGGGTGATCCTTCTGCGCACGGGCGCCCTGGACGAGGTGCGGGTGGATCCGCGCAACCGCACCGCCCGGGTGGGGGCTGGCGCGACCTGGGGTCGGGTGCAGGCCGCCGCCGGGCCGCACGGGCTGACCGGTGTGCCGGGCAGCTCCCCCGGGGTGAGCGTGGTCGGCTACACCCTGGGCGGCGGTGTCAGCTGGTTCGGCCGTAGGTTCGGCTGGGCGTCCGACAGTGTGACCGCGTTCGAGGTGGTGGACGCCGAGGGCGCCCGGAGCCGGGTCACGGCCCAGTCCGACCCCGACCTGTTCTGGGCGCTGCGCGGCGGCGGGGGCGACCACGCGCTGGTGACCGCCATGGAGTTCGACCTGCACCCGGCTCCCGAGCTGTACGGCGGCCGGATGGTGTGGCCGGGGCGCCTGGCCGAGGAGGTCATGGACGCCTACCGGCGGGTCACCGCGACGGCTCCGCGGGAGCTGAGCACGTGGATCACTCGGCTCCAGGTGCCCGGCCAGGACGCGATGATCGTGGTGGACACCGCCCACCTGGGCGGGGAGGCCGAGGCCAAGGAGTCGCTGCGTCCCCTGGAGGGCGTCGGCGTCCCGTTGTCGGACTCGCGCGGCCCGCTCTCCCCGGCCGACCTGGGTTCGATCACCTCCGACCCCGTCGACCCCGCGCCGGGGGTCTCCCGGGCCGAGCTGCTCACCGACCTGGACGACCGGGCCGTCGAGGTCCTGCTCGACACCCCCGTGGCGCCGATGCTGCTCGTGCAGGTCCGCCACCTGGGCGGGGCGCTGGCCGGGCCCTCCGACAGTCCGCAGGGGCCGATGCCCGAGCCGTACGCGCTGTACATGTTCGGCGTGCCCGGCTCCCCCGGAACGGCCGAGGACGTGCGGGCCCGCCAGGGGGAGTTCGCCCGGGTGCTCGCGCCGAGCGTGAGCGGGCGCACGCCCTTCACCCTGCTGTCGCCGGGGAAGACGGCGGCGTCCGCGTTCTCGCCACAGGCCTTGGAACGGCTCCGGGAGGTCAAGCGGGACCGTGACCCGCACGGGGTGATCCGGAGCAACTACCCGGTCCTGGGCTGACCGCGCCGGTCTGACTCAGCGGGACCGCCCCCGGCGTTGGGAGGCGAGCAGCCACACCAGGTAGAGGCCGCCGATCAGCCCGGTCGCCGTGCCCACCGGAAGCATCGAGGTCGGGAACAGCCACCCCACCAGCAGGTCCGCCGTCAGCAGGAGCAGGGCGCCCGTCAGCGCCGACGTCACCAGGCCGGGGGAGGGCGTGCGGGTGAGGCGGCGCGCCAGTTGCGGTGCGGTCAGTGCCACGAACAGGATCGGGCCGGTGGCCGCGGTCGCCACGGCCGCCAGGGCCACGCTCACCACGATCAGCACCAGCTTGCAGCGCTCGACCCGGACGCCCAGGCCCGCGGCGGTGTCGTCGCCCATCTCCAGCAGCGACAGCGCCCGGGACCGGGCCACGGCGATCGGGACGAACACGGCGACCGCCGCACCGACCGCCGTCGCCTGCTCGTAGCCGACGTCGCCCAGGCTCCCGACCAGCCAGGCCTGGGCGGCGAGCGCGTCCTCGAGGCGGGCCCGGGTGATGAGGTAGGAGTTGGCGGCCAGCGCCATGGCGCCGATCCCGATGCCCACGAGCACGAACCGGCCCTGGCGGACCCCGCGCGTGAACGCCAGCAGGTAGATGAGCGCCGCGGTGGTCAGCCCCCCGACGAGCGCGGCGGCCGACGTCAGCAGCATGCTTCCGCCGACCATCACGATGACGACGAGCGCGCCGGTGGCCGACCCCTCGGTCAGACCGATGAAGTCGGGGCTGCCCAGCGGGTTGCGCAGCAGCCGTTGGAGCACGGCGCCGCTGACCGCGAGCGCCGCCCCCACGGCCAGCGCGGTCAGCAGGCGCGGCATGCGCAGCGTGAGGACCACGAACTCGTGACCGGGGGCGCCGCGACCCACCAGGGTCGCGAGGACCTCGCCGGGGGTGAGCGGGAACTCGCCCGTCATGAGCGAGGTGACGGCGGCGCAGGCCAGTGCTGCGAGGAGCACCGCGCCGACCACGGCCGATCGCGCGTGGACGCGGAGCGGCGGCGCTCCGCCCACGCGCGGGCGGGCGTGCTCCGGGCGGGGTCGCGCCCGGTCGTGGACGCTCACGGGTCGACCAGCCTGCGGCGTCGGCACAGGGCGATGAACACGGGTGCTCCCAGGAAGGCGGTGACGATCCCGACCTGGAGCTCCCCGGGCGCGCCGAGCAGTCGCCCGACGATGTCGGAGGCCAGGAGCAGGATCGGGGCGAGGAGGGTGGAGTAGGCGAGGACCCACCGCTGGTCGGGGCCGACCAGGATGCGGGCGGCGTGGGGGACGGCCAGTCCGACGAAGGCGATCGGGCCCGCGGCGGCCGTGGCCGCTCCGCAGAGCAGCATGACCGCGAGCGCGGTCAGCAGCCGGGTCCGGGCCACGCGGGCGCCCAGCGCGATCCCGAGGTCGTCGCCGAGCGCCAGCGTGTTGAGCGGGCGGGCCAGCCCGAGCGCGAGCAGCACTCCGGCGCCGACGAACGGCAGCATGGGCCACAGCACGTCGTGGTAGCGCCCGGCCAGCGAGCCGACGTTCCAGAAGCGGAACTCGTCGAACGCGTTCGGGTCGAGCATCAGGACGCCGGTGTTGAACGCCCCCAACACGGCGGTGAACGCCGCGCCGACCAGGATCAGCCGTTCGGGCGCGGCGCGGCCGTGCCCGGCGGTTCCGATCACGTACACCGCGACCGAGGCGGTGACGGCGCCGAGGAGGGCGAACCACACGTAGCCCGTGTAGCCGGACACGCCGACGAAGGCGATGGCGACCACCACGCCCGTGGAAGCGCCCATGCTGACGCCGAGCAGGGCGGGATCGCCCAGGGGGTTGCGGGTCAGCGCCTGTGTCAGGGCTCCGGACAGGCCGAGTGCCACGCCGACCGCCGTGCCCAGCAGGACCCGGGGGATCCGGTAGCCGTGCACGATGAGGGCCTCGTCGGACGCGTCGGGGTGCCAGAGCAGACGCCAGGTCGTCGCGGCGGGGAGGTCCCGGGCGCCGACCCAGAGGCTGAGCAGGGCGACCAGGGCCAGCACCGCCGCCAGCACGATCAGCCCCGCGGTCAGGGCGGCGGGGCTTCGGAGTGAACGCGCGCGACCGGCCCGCGGCGCCGGGGGCGCGGGCCGGTCGGTCTCGGGGTGTTGTTCCACGGGGGAGCTAGGCGGCGCCGGTCAGCAGCGGCGTCATCTCGTCGATCGCGTAGGAGATGGACAGGACGGTGTTGAAGGAGAAGGCCGCGCCGATCGCCGCGCCGGTCTCGGCGTCCTGGTAGGGGACGAAGACGGTGCCCTCGCTGTCCGCGACGTCCAGCCGCTGGTAGAGCGGCTCGTCCTGGATCCGGGCGTCGGCCTCGTCGCCGCTGGTCACCCAGATCACGCGGTCGGCGCTGTCGAGCACGTCGAGGCGTTCGGAACCGAACTCGGCGCCGTTCATCCCGTCCTCGACGAGCGCGTCCACTTCCTCGGAGAGCTGGAAGCCCATCTCGGCGAAGAAGATCGCCTTGGGGTCCGTGTCGGCGAAGGCGAAGTAGGCGCCCGGCTCGAAGCTGTCGGCCACGATGGCCGTCTCCTCGGCGAACTCCGGGTGGTCCTCGCGGACCTGGGCGAAGGACGCCTCGACGTCGTCGATCCGCGCCCGCATCTCGTCCTCCCGGCCGAGCGCCTGGCCGATGCGCAGGCTCATCTCCTGCCAGGGGGCGGCGTAGTCGGGGTGGTCGGCGGGCTGGGCGACGACCGGGGCGATCTGGGAGAGCGTCTCGTACTGCTCCTCCTGCATGCCCGAGTACTGGGCGATGATCAGGTCCGGCTCCAGGGCGGCGATCCGCTCCATGTTGTACTCGTCGCGCTCGCCGACGACCTCCGGCGGGGTGTCCCCCCACAGTTCCTCGGTCCACGGCCACGAGCCGTAGGGCTCCTCCAGGAACCAGTCGACCGCGCCGACGGGGGTGACGCCCAGGGCGAGCGCGGCGTCCTGGTCCGACAGCCCCAGGGTGACCACCCGCTCCGGCTCTTCGGGGACGGTGGTCTCGCCGTACTTGTGCTCGATGGTGACGGGGAAGGCCCCGTCGGCGGAGGTGCCCGACCCGCTGTCGGTTCCGGTGTTGGTCTCGCCCGCGCCCCCGCAGGCGGTGAGCGCCATGAGGAGCGTGAGCAGGGCGGCGGGGACGACGCGTCTGGGGGACATGGAGTGGTCGGACCTTTCCGGGCGGGCGTGAGGGACGCGCGGCACAGCGATGGGGCGCCCGGGAAAGGCGCCCCTAAGTGAGGTTAGTCTTGCCTAAGCTGTGGCGCGCGTCAATCCCCCGCCAGGTCGGCTCGGGCGGAGGTCCCGTAGCCGTCGTAGTCGTTCCAGGTGGGCTCGGCGGTCATGAGCTCGCGCCAGGTCGGCCACCGTTCCCCCGTCCGCTGGCGGACGAGCTCTCCCGGGAAGCTGAACGGCGGGGCCTTGTGCGGCTTGGCGAGCGCCTGGTCGACGATCGTGTCGAAGAGCACCGCCGCGCCGTGCAGGCGGGGGAACGCGGTGTGCACCCGGGCGACGAACTCCTCCGGGAGCGGGGGGCCGTCCGGTCCCAGAGGGCCCAGATCGATCCCGGCGCCCGCGCTCACCAGTGCGATCTCCGGCCGCTTGCGGCGCGCGACGTGCGAGACCACGTGCAGGGCGATCGCGTCCCACACGACCTCCACCCGGTCGTCCGCGAGCCCCAGGCCGGACAGGAACTCGGCGGCCAGGTCGGCGCCGTCGACGTCGAACGTCTGGTCCCGGTCCCCCTCGTCGGTGAGGCCGATGTCGTGGAGCACGCAGCCCAGGTAGAGCAGTTCGTCGTCGTAGTCGTGGCCGGGGCGCAGGCCCTGGCGCTCGCCGTGGAGGCGCCCGTAGAGGTAGGTGCGCACGCTGTGGTGGAAGACCGCGGGGGACTCGGTGTCCCGGGCGAGGCGCGTCGCGCTCCGCGCCAGGTCGGTGTCGGGAAGGTTCAGGTCGTCGAACGCGGACATGGTCGGCCTCCAGGAGGTTCGTGGTCGGGGCGGCGGTCAGGCGTGGTCGCCGGGGCGGACGATCATGAGCACGACCACGGCCGCCCACAGCAGGTTGAAGAGCCCGGTGACCGTCGAGAGCCCGCTCAGCGCCCTCTGGTCGCCCGGTTCCCGCAGTGCGCGCCGCTGGCGCGGGTAGATCTGCCAGGCCAGTAGGACGCCCGCGGCGGCGGTGAGGGCCATGGAGACGGTGATCCAGATCTCCCCCATCCGCCCCTGCGCGATGGCCAGGGCGATCCCGGCCATGGGCACGATGACGCCGAGGATCGAGTAGACGCGGGTCATGCGGTGCAGTGACAGGGCGACCTTCCGGCTCCGCCCGTCCTCGGGCGCCGCGGCGCCGGGCGGTGCGGCGGGGACCGGTTCGGCCACCGGTGCGTAGCGGGGGAACAGGCTCGTGGCGACGGTCGCTCCGCCGACGAACACGATGCTCGCCAGGACGTGGACCGACAGCAGGACGTGCTCCATCGGTACTCCCTCCAACCTTCAGATTGATTGAAGGTTATCCCATGCTTCAGTCTGGTTGAAGGTGGGGGTGGGAAAGGGCCGGGGAACGCGTCGTGACCGGGGAAGGCGGGGTCAGCCGCCCGGGGCGAACGCCCTGCGGACGGTCTCCGCGATCTCCCGGGAAACCGGCTCCGCCTCCGGGCCGAACATCGTCTCGTCGACCGCGGAGATCACCTCCCGCGCCTTGCCGAGCAGGTTGGTCCCCGCGGGCGTCAGCTCGATCTCCGACGCGGAACCGGCGCGAGCGGTCAGGTCGCGCACCAGCCCGGCGGACTGGAGCGCCCGGATCCCCGTGTGCACGCTCTGCACCGTCACCCCGCCCATCCGCGCCAGTTCGCTGAACGAGGCGCCCGGCAGGCTGGCGACGTGGCCGAGCAGCGCCAGGCGCGCGACGGTCAGGTCCAGCGGCGCGAGCGCGGCGTTCAGTTCGGCCTCGACCCGGCGTGCCAGCGTCAACACGATGATGGAGGGGCTCGTCACCGGCGGTTCGGGGCGGGTGCTTTCGGTGCTCACCGTTCCAGTCTCCCCCACGGCACGCCGCCCGCGCCCCACCGCCGCCCCGTCCCGCCGGGGCCCGGGGCGGCGGCGCCGACGGCGGGCTCAGGCGGCGGGCTCAGGCGGCGGTGCCGGGCGGCGCCGCGACACGGACGCGCCGCACACGTCGGCCGGACTCCTTGGCCGCCGACCGTGCGGACAGGAAGGCGTTCCAGCGCTCGACCACCGGTTCCATGGCGTAGGAGGCGGCGGCCTCGACCGCCGCCGCGCCCATCCGCAGCCGCTCGTCCCGGTCCTCGACCAGCCGCAGCAGCCCCGCGGCGAGCGCGTCCACGTCCTGGTCCGGGACGAGCAGGCCGTTGCGGCCGTGCTCGATGATCTCCCCCGGCCCGTGCGGGCAGTCGAAGCTGACCGCCGGGACGCCCACCGAGAATCCCTCGATGATGGTCATCCCGAACCCCTCCACCCGCGAGCTGACCGCGAGCAGCGACGCCTTGGCCAGTTCGCCGGTGATGTCCTTCGTCCGCCCCATGAGTGTGACCTGGTTGCTCAGCCCCAGTTCGAGGATCTTCTCGCGCAGCCGCTTGTCCAGCTTCCCGCCGCCGTAGATGCGCAGCCGCCACTCGGGGTGCTTGCGCGCCACGACCGCGAACGCCTCCATGAGCTTGGGGTACTGCTTCACGGGGGCCATGCGGCCGGCGCCGACGATGATCGGGTTGTCCTGCGTCGAGCGCGGGTAGTCGCGGGTGGGCAGGGGGTTGGGCATCGCGGACAGCCAGTCCGGATCGGCGCCGAGCAGGCCCCGGTAGGCCGCCCGGTCGGCCCCGGTGAGCACGGTCATCCCGTCGAGCCGGGGGTAGGCGTCCGCGATGGCCGCGCGCAGCCTCTCGTCGTGGTCCTCCAGGTTGACGTGCTCCTGACCGATGGCGAGCACGCGTTCCGGAGCCCACCGGGACAGCAGGAGGTTGAGGCCGGGGCGGGTGCCGACGACGACGTCGGCGTTCGTCCGTCGCAGGTAGCGGCGCAGCGCCGCCACGGACCGCGCGGTGAAGAGGTTCTCCCGCCCGGCCTCGGGCGCGGTGACGAGCCGGGTGATCGCGCGCTGGTTGAGCAGGAGTTCGCCCAGGCCGCGGGACGGACGGGGCTCCTGTTCGGCGGCCTTCCCGACCGTGGACAGGGCGCTCAGTCCGACCCTGTCGGGGACGGAGAAGAACGGGGAGTCCGTGTGCCGCACGAGGCTGACGATCTCCACCTCGTGGTGGGCGGACAGCCCCTCGGCGAGGTTGAAGACCGTGCGGATCGTGCCGCCCATCCCGTAACCGTTGGCGATGAGGAAGGCGATCTTCACGCCGAACCCCCGCTCCGCGCGGTGGCGAGCAGGGAGAACTCGTCCCTGACCGTGTAGTACGGCCGGACGCGGACCGTGGTGTCCGCGTCGCCTCCGGCCAGGTCCACACCGGCGTAGACGACCTTGCCCTTCTTGCCGACGACGTCGTCGGCGTGCGAGGCGAGCCGTAGCTCCGTCCCGGCGTCGGGCAGGCGCAGCCACAGGTCCCACTCGTTGTGCTTGCGTCTGGGCTGGAAGGCCGTGGCGAGGGGCGGCAGCGGGATCGCGCACTCGAAGCGGTCGCCGTCGAGCCGCGCGGGAGCGGTCACCACCCCGTCGAGGCCGCGCTGGCGGGCGACGACCTCGCCGGTCGCGACGCCGTCCCGCTCGGGCGCGTAGGCGAGGAAGCCCGAGACGGTGACCGTCCCGGGGGCGACCTCGACCCACTCGACCTCCGCGTGCGGCGTGACACTGGCCGACACGAGCCGCAACCGCCCCCGCGGGTCACGGATCGCGCGCAGGTCGCGCGTACGCGGTCGTCGGACGTAGTCGACCCGGTGGCTCAGGCTCAGCCCGGAGTCACGGGTCAGGACCGGGTTCGAGGACCCCGACCGTCCGACCGACACGACGTCCCAGGTCCCGTCCTCCAACGCGAGGTCGGCGAGCCGGGCACGGACGAGCCTGCCCTCCCGCTCCACGTCGGTGACCGGTACCGCGTCCCCCTCCGACTCGCTCCGTACCAGGGCCAACCCCGCCCCGGTGTCCTCCTCGTCGGCCGTGAGCCGTAGCTCCAGCACGTCCCTCGCGGTGATCCGACTGATCTCGGCGTGCACTGATCCTCCCCAGGAATCCTGGCGGGCCCCACCTGGGATGACGGCCATCCTCGGGTGCGGCCCGCGACGCTGTGGATCACTCCCGGTGAGCGGGGATGGAGTGATTCGTGGCAATAGTGGCAAATGAGATGTTTTGTTTACCTAAGTGAGCTATTGCAGTTCACCCCCGTGGTGGTTCACCGTGCGGCGGGTTTCTTCGCCGTCCACCCTCCCGGTCCGTCCTGAGCAGGGCGTTCGCCGTACGCGGTCGCTCAGCGGCCTCATGGGCTCACCGACCGTTCGGTCAGTACATGTCTGCCGAGCTGCGAAAAAGCCCACCCCGCGCGAAAAGTGGACTGTGTCACATGGCATGGTGTCCTCGGACTCATCTCCGGTGCGCCCCGGCGTCCCCCTCCGGGCGCCCACCGGTCGAGGGTCCGAGGGTCAGATCCGGCTCCGCGCGGGCCGGTCGAGAGCAAACGGAGTACCCATGGCATCTTCCGACCCCCAGGTCGCACCAGCGGGCACCGCAACCGAACAGCGGGAGAGACGCCGCGTCCTCGCCGGAACCATGGTCGGCACCACCATCGAGTGGTACGACTTCTTCATCTACGCGCAGGCGGCCGGGATCGTCCTGGCCCCGCTCTTCCTGGCGCCGCTGTCCGAGGCCAACCCCGGCGTCGCCCAGGTGCTGTCCTTCGCCACCATCGGCATCTCGTTCCTGTTCCGACCCCTGGGCGCCGTGGTCGCGGGCTTCCTAGGCGACCGGCTCGGCCGGAAGCGGGTCCTCGTCGGCACCCTCGTCCTCATGGGCCTGTCCACGTGCCTGATCGGGGTGCTGCCCACCTACGCCCAGATCGGTGTGGCCGCTCCCGTGCTGCTCATCGTCCTGCGTGTGCTCCAGGGCTTCTCCGCCGGCGGCGAGTGGGGCGGCGCGGCCCTGATGTCCGTCGAGCACGCCCCCGACACCCGGCGCGGTCTGTTCGGCGCCTACCCGCAGATCGGTGTGCCCTGCGGCATGATCCTCGCGACCTTCGTCGTGTGGGTGATCACCACCGCGATCGGCCCCGACGCGTTCGTCGAGTGGGGCTGGCGGATCCCCTTCCTCCTGTCCTTCCTGCTCATCATCGTCGGCCACCTGATCCGCAAGTCCGTCGAGGAGTCCCCGGTCTTCACGTCGATGCGGGAGCTCAGCGCCACCGCCGCGACCCCGCTGCGCCGACTCTTCCGGGGCAACACCCGCGAGGTGGTCCTGTCGGCCCTGATCTTCCTGGCCAACAACGCCGCCGGGTACCTGGTCATCGCCTTCGTCGCCACCTACGCCTCCCGGCCGGAGGCGGAACTGGGCCTGGGCATGGAGCGCGGGCCGGTGCTGCTCGCCACCACCCTCGCCTCGTTCGGCTGGCTCGTGTCCACGCTCTACGGCGGGTGGCTCAGCGACCGGATCGGCCGCGTGCGCACGTTCCAGATCGGCTACGCCATGCTCGCCGTCTGGTCGGTGCCGATGTGGCTGCTCATCGACACGGGGAGCATCGTCGCCTACTTCGCCGGGGTGTTCGTGTTCACGCTCGGCATGGGGCTGAGCTACGGGCCCCAGGCGGCGCTGTACGCGGAGATGTTCCCCGCGGCGATCCGCTACTCGGGCGTCTCGATCGGGTACGCGCTGGGCGCGATCATCGGCGGCGCGTTCGCCCCGATGATCGCGGAACTCCTGCTCACCCGGTTCGGCGCGTCCTGGACCATCGGCGCCTACATCGTGCTGGCCTCGGTGGTCTCGTTCGTGGCGGTCACGCTGGTGAAGGAACCCAGGGGGGTCGACCTGAACGTGGGTGACGACGCCGCGGTGTGAGGCGCTCCGGCGCGGTGACGCGGTGACGCGGTGACGCGGGGCGGGGGCGGCTGTCCCCGCCCCGCCGTCGTGCCGGGGTGTCGCCGTGTCGACTTCTCGCCGTGTCGATCGGTCTGTTTCACGTGAAACGTCGACCGCGCTCCGGACGGACCCGGTCCGCACGGGAGACCGCCTGCGGTGGCGGGACGGGCATGTCGAGGGTCGGCCCGCTCCGCTGCGGGACTCGACGTCGATCGGTATCCCCACAACGTCATGACCTCTCCCCGGTATCCGGTAGCGGGTGCCACCTCGTACCCGCTACCGTCGTGCCCGTACCGGCCGTACCGTCCGCGCCCGGCTCCATGTGGCACCCGCTCCGCCACCCCCCGTACCCCCGATGAGATCCGGAGCAGCACCCATGAGCTACCCACCCACCGGCCCGCAGCAGCCCTACGGCGTCCCCCCGCAGCCGCCGAAGCAGGGCATGTCCACGGGCGCGAAGATCGGCATCTTCGGATGCGGAGGATGCCTCGTCCTGGTCGTCCTCGGTGCCATCTTCCTGGGCGTCCTCGGCGCACTCGTGGGCGGTGACGAGGACACCACGGTGGCCTCCGAGCCGTCCGCGTCCGCCCCGGCCGACGAGGGCCAGGAGCAGGAGACGGCGGCTGAGGAGGAAGCCGCCGAGGAGACGTCCGGCGTCACCATGACCGCCACGGCGGCGGGCACGGTCGGCGACGTCATCGACGACACCGTGTACACCGCGATCGACATCGAGATCGTCAACGACTCGGACGAGTCGATCGAGGTGAACCCGATCTACTTCACGGTCGAACTGGCGGACGGCACGGTCGTCAGCGACTGGGCGGACGCCGCGTTCGCTGACCTGGACAACCCTCTCGACACCGTGACCGTCCAGCCCGGCCAGCGGGCGTCTGGCCAGATCGCGGTCGTCGGTGAGGTCACGCCGGTCGAGGTGACGATGGAGGAGCTGTTCGGCCTCGAGGACCCGGTCACGGCGACGGTCGAGTAGCGGCCGCCCGCCGTCTGGTCGGACCGCCGCAGGGCCGGTAGACCCGGCGCGGAACATGCATGGGGTCATGCATGCGGAAGGCTCCCGGGTGTGACCGGGGGCCTTCTCGCGTCTGGGCTCCCCCCGACGGCGCGCACGGTGTCGAGGAGCGCGGTTCACTCGGATTCCGGGCCCGCACGCGGCGGTCGATCTCATCCTCGTCGGTGCTGCCGCCGGTCCACCCCGCGCCGGGCGTCGCACCTCTTTCCCCAGGCAGTGACCCCGGCCACTCGTCCACCGCGGCCGGTGTTCCAGGTCACATCTCTGGACGAAATGTGCACAAACCAGCACATCTCTACGACATCTTCTTGAGTTCTCCCGGTCACTGGCGAACATATGGCCCAAAACACCACCATGTCTCTGTACACCTCACCCCGAACCAGGAGGTTGGAGCATGGCTGGTGGCCAGGACCTTCTTCCCTCCGAGCAGCCGCTGCGGCTGCTCGACGAGACCGGACGGCGCGTGTCCGGCGCGGAGCTGCCGTTCCCGGACACGGACCGCCTCCTCGCCGCGTACGCCTCCCTGGTGATCGGCCGCCGCGTCAACGACCAGGCCGGTGCGCTCGTCCGCCAGGGACGGCTGGCCGTCTACCCCTCCTCCCACGGACAGGAGGCGTGCCAGACCGGCGCCGCCCTCGCCCTGGCCGACGGCGACTGGCTGTTCCCCACCTACCGCGACACCGCCGCGATCGTCGCGCGCGGCGTCGACCCCGTCGAGGTCCTCACCCTCCTCAAGGGCGACTGGCACGCGGGCTACGACCCCTACGCGTACCGGGTCGCCCCCCAGGCCACCCCGCTGGCCACCCAGCTCCTGCACGCCGTCGGCGTCGCCCACGCGGCCCGCCTGCGCGGCGAGGACACCGTCGTCATGGCCCTGTGCGGCGACGGCGCCACCAGCGAGGGCGACTTCCACGAGGCGCTCAACTTCGCTGCCGTCTTCGCCGCGCCCGTCGTCTTCTTCGTGCAGAACAACGAGTACGCGATCTCCGTCCCCCTGTCCCGGCAGACCGCCGCCCCCTCCCTCGCCCACAAGGGCGTCGGGTACGGCGTGCCCGGTCACCGGGTCGACGGCAACGACACCGCGGCCGTGCTCTCCGTCCTCGACCGCGCGGTCGCCGCCGCCCGCTCCGGCGAGGGGCCCCAGCTGGTGGAGGCGCACACCTACCGCATGCAGGCGCACACCAACGCCGACGACGCCACGCGCTACCGCAGCGACGACGAGGTCGACCCGTGGGTGGCCCGTGACCCGCTCCTGCGCATGGAGGCCTACCTCAGGCGCAGGCGGGTCCTCACCAAGGCCCGCCAGGCCGAGATCACCGAGCGGGCGGAGGCCGTGGCCGCCGCCATGCGCGAGGGACTGGCCCGCGACACCGACCCCGAACCCGCCGACCTGTTCGCGCACGTGTTCTCCGCCCCCACCCCCCAGCTGGCCGAGCAGGCCGCCGTGCTGGCCGACGAACTGAGCAGAGAGGGCCACTGACATGGCGACGGATCCCACCAAGCTCACCATGGCCCAGGCGCTCAACCGGGCCCTGCGCGACGCCATGGCCGAGGACGAGAGCGTGTACGTCTTCGGCGAGGACGTCGGCCCCCTCGGCGGCGTCTTCCGGATCACCGACGGCCTCACCGACGAGTTCGGCGAGCAGCGCTGCTTCGACACCCCGCTCGCCGAGTCCGGGATCGTCGGCATGGCCGTGGGCATGGCGATGAACGGCATGCGGCCGGTGGTCGAGATGCAGTTCGACGCCTTCGCCTACCCGGCCTTCGAACAGATCGTCAGCCACGTCGCCAAGACCCGCAACCGCACCCGGGGCCGGGTGGGGCTGCCGATGGTCATCCGGGTCCCCTACGCGGGCGGGATCGGCGGCGTCGAGCACCACTGCGACTCCTCCGAGGCCTACTACGCGCACACCCCCGGTCTGACCGTGGTCACCCCGTCCACCGTCGCCGACGCCTACTTCCTGCTGCGCGAGGCCATCGCCTCCCCGGACCCCGTCGTCTTCCTCGAACCGAAGAAGCTGTACTGGGGCAAGGAGGAGGTCGACCTCACCGTCCCGGAGCCGGGCATCGGCACCGCCGTCGTCCGCCGCCCCGGCACCGACGCGACCCTCATCGCCTACGGCCCCTCGGTGCCGACCGCGCTGGAGGCCGCGGAGGCCGCCGCCCAGGAGGGCCGCAGTCTCCAGGTGGTCGACGTGCGCTCCCTCGTCCCCTTCGACGACGCCACCGTGTGCGAGGCCGTGCGCTCCACCGGCCGGGCGGTCGTGGTCGCCGAGGCGAGCGGGTACGCCAGCGTCGCCTCGGAGATCGTGGCCCGCGTGACCGAGCGCTGCTTCCACTCCCTGGCCGCGCCGGTGCGCCGCGTCACCGGGTTCGACATCCCCTACCCCCCGCCCAAGCTGGAGCGCTTCCAACTGCCCAGCGTGGACCGCATCCTCGACGCCGTCGACGACCTGCAATGGGAGGACCAGTGAGCATCCGGACCTTCGACCTTCCCGACCTCGGCGAGGGGCTGACCGAGGCCGAGGTGGTCAGGTGGCTGGTCGCGGCCGGCGACACCGTGGAGATCGACCAACCCGTCGTCGAGGTGGAGACCGCGAAGTCGATCGTGGAGGTCCCCTCGCCGTTCGCAGGGACGGTCAGCGAGCTGCACGGCGCGGAGGGCGCGGTCCTCGCGGTGGGAACGCCCCTGATCAGCGTGGCCGACGCCGGGGAGCCGGAGTCCGCCGCGCCGGTCGCGCCGGTGACGGTGCCCGCGACCGCGGCCGAGGTCTCGCCGGAGGGTGAGCGCTACCGGGAGGAGGAACGCGCCGGAACCGGGTCGGGCAACGTGCTCATCGGCTACGGGACCCCCGAGCAGCGGGCCACCGGACGTCGGCGCAGGCCCAGGAACAGGCCGCCCGCACCCGCTCCGGCCACGGCTCCGGCCTCCCCGGCGACCAGCACGCGCCCGCCGCTGGTGACCTCGCCGCTGGTCCGACAGCTGGCGCGCGAGGCGGGACTGGCGATCGCCTCGGTCACCGGCAGCGGCCCCGGCGGGCTGATCACCCGGGCGGACGTGCGCGCCGCGATCGAGGCCGCGAAGGCCCCGACCCCGGCGGCCCCGACCGTGCCCGCGCCGGTCGAGGCGGGCGCCACCGATCCGCGCACCGGCCTGGCCGAGTCCCGGCGCGTCCCGATGAGCGGTTTCCGCAAGGCCGTCGCCGACTCCCTGTCCCGCAGCCGCCGGGAGATCCCCGAGGCCACGGTCTGGGTCGACGTGGACGCCACCGAACTGGTCCGTCTGCGGCGCTCCGACCCCGACGGCCCCGGCCTGCTCTCCTACGTGGCGCGCTTCGTGGTCGCCGGGCTGCGCGCCCACCCGGAGCTCAACGGCCTGGTCGACACCGAACGCGGCGAGCTCGTCCAGTACGACGGCGTGAACCTGGGCCTGGCCGTCCAGACCGACCGCGGCCTGGTCGCGCCCGCCGTCCTGGGCGCCCACCGGATGACCACGGCCGAGCTGGACCGGGAGATCCGGCGGCTCACGGCCGCCGCCCGCGAGGGGAGGGCCACCCCGGCGGAGATGACCGGCGGGACGTTCACCCTGAACAACTACGGTTCACTGCGCGTGGACGGCAGCGCCGCCATCATCAACCACCCGCAGGTCGCCATCCTCGGCCTGGGCCGGATCATGGACCGCCCGTGGGTCGTGGACGGCGAGCTGACCGTCCGCACGATCACGCAGCTCTCCTTCGCCTTCGACCACCGCGTCTGCGACGGCGGCACGGCGGCGGGCTTCATGCGCGTGGTCGCGGACGCCATGGAGAACCCGGCGAAGGCCATCGCCCAGCTGTAGGCGGAATCGGACCGAGCGCCCCGGGGAGTCGGCACCCCGGGGCGCTCACTGCTCTCCGCTCTCCGCTCTCCGGAATCCGGTCGGCCTCGCGCGTCCGCGCCGGGTTCGGGGGCGGGGGTCGGCGGCCACGCGGATCACGGGTGGGCCACCCGCTCAGGCGGTCCCCCCTCACTCCCGTGGCGGGTTCCCGTCGCGTACGGCCTCCAGGTACTCCGAGACGGCGTCCCTGTTCCTGGACAGGCAGGCGATGCGCTGGGTCATCCGGTCGCGCTCGTGCTCCAGCAGTGCGAGCATCTCCGGGGTGGCGTCGGGGAAGTGGATGGACCTGGGCTGGTCCAGGCAGGGGAGGATCTGCCGGATCAGCCGGGTGGGGAGCCCCGCGTCGAGGAGGCCCCGGATCTGGAGGACCCGGTCCACCAGCCGGGGGTCGTAGTCGCGGTAGCCGTTGGGCAGCCGTCGTGGCCGGATCAGGTCCTGTTCCTCGTAGTACCTGAGCAGCCGCCGGGGCGTGTCGGTCCGCTCGGACAGCTCTCCGATGCGCATGTGGTCGACCTCACCCTTCGCCACGTTGACCTTCACATCTATGTGAGGGTTTGAGCATACGCGGTATGCGAAGCACCTCCACCACGGATCCCCGAACCCCGTCGACCGACCGTCTTCCCCTCGCCGCCCTCCTGGCCCTGGCCACCGCCGTCTTCGTCACGGCCCTCACCGAGACCCTGCCCGCCGGGGTGCTGCCCGCGATGAGCGCCGACCTCGCCGTCAGCGAGTCCGCCATGGGGCAGTCGGTGACGATCTACGCGCTCGGCACCGCGCTCACGGCGATCCCCCTGACCGCGGCCACGGCGCGGTGGCGGCGCAAACGGCTGCTGCTGACGACGGTCGTGGCGTTCGCGCTCGCCAACACCGTCACGGCGGCCTCGACCGACTACCTCCTCACCATGGCCGCCCGGTTCGTCGCCGGGGTGGCCGCCGGGCTGGCCTGGGCGATGCTGGCCGGATACGCGCGCCGCATGGTGCCCGACCACCTCCAGGGCAGGGCGATCGCGGTCGTCATGGCGGGCATCCCGGTCGCGCTGTCCCTGGGCGTGCCCGCGGGCACCTTCCTCGGCGCGGCCGCGGGCTGGCGGCTGACCTTCGCCCTGATGACCGCGCTCACCGTCGTCCTCGTCGGGTGGATCCTCGCCCTGGTCCCGGACCAGCCCGGTCAGGAGCCGGGCGCCCAGACCCCCGTGCGGCGGACCCTCGCCGTCCCCGGCGTCGTCCCGGTCCTGTTCGTCACCCTGGTCTTCGTGCTCGCGCACACCATCCTGTACACGTACGTGGCCGCGTTCCTGGGGCAGGTGGGTCTGGGCGACGCGGTCGACCTCGTCCTGCTGCTGTTCGGCGCGGCGTCCCTGGTGAGCATCTGGGTCGTGGGCGCGCACATCGACCGCGGGCCGCGCGCGCTCATCGTGGCCAGCGTCGTCCTGGTCGCCGCCGCGGCCACCGCCCTGGCGCTCCTGTCCGACGGCGCCGCCCTCGTCCACGTCGCGGTGGTGCTGTGGGGGCTCGGCTGGGGCGGTGTCCCCACCCTCCTCCAGACCGCCGTGGCCGACGCGGGCGGCGAGGCCGCCGACACCGCTCAGTCGATGCTGGTCACCCTGTGGAACGTGGCGATGGCGGGCGGCGGGGTCGCGGGCGGGGCCCTGCTCGCCCACCTCGGACCGGCGGCCCTGCCCTGGACCCTGCCCGTCCTGCTGGCCCCCGTGCTGGTCGTGGTGCTGGCCGCCCGCGTCCACGGGTTCCCCGCCCGGCGCCCGGGCGCGAGGGGCTGACCCTCCACGCCCCCCGAACGACGCGGCGCCCCGCCACCGGTGGAGACGGTGGCGGGGCGCCCTGTCGACACGTCGATGCGGCGACGTGTCTACTCGTCGCCCTTCGCGACCAGTGTGAGCACGTCGTAGGTGGCCACGGGCTCGTCGCGCTCGTTGGTGACCAGCGCGTCCCAGCGGACCTCGCCGTAGTCGGCGTTCGTGCGGGGGGTGATCTGCTTGGCGGTCAGTCGCACCCGGATGGTCTCGCCCTCCTTGACCGGGGTGAGGAACCGCAGGTTGTCCACGCCGAAGTTGGCCAGCACGGGGCCCGGGGCCGGGTCGACGAACAGCCCGGCGGCGAGCGAGACCACCAGGTAGCCGTGGGCCACGATCCCGCCGAACAGCGGGTTGGCGGCGGCCGCCTCCTCGTCGGTGTGCGCGTAGAACGTGTCGCCGGTGAACTCGGCGAAGTGGTCGATGTCCTCGCGCGTGACCGTGCGCGCGGCGGAGGCGATGGTGTCGCCGATCCGCAGCTCGGCGAGGTTCTTGCGGAACGGGTGCACCTCGCCGACGTCGCGCCTGGAGCCGGTGGTCCAGTGCCCGGTGATCGCCGTCACCATGTCCGGCGAGGCCTGGATCGCCGTGCGCTGCATGTGGTGCTTGACGCCGCGCACACCGCCCATCTCCTCGCCGCCGCCCGCGCGGCCCGGGCCGCCGTGCACCAGCATCGGCAGCGGTGAGCCGTGCCCGGTGGACTCCTTGGCGTCGTCGCGGTCGAGCACGAGGATCCGCCCGTGCCACGGGGCCAGGCCGAGGACGACCTCGCGCGCCACGTCCGGGTCGTGCGTGACGACCGACCCGACCAGGCTGCCCCTTCCCCGCGCGGCCAGTTCGATCGCCTGGGCCAGGTCCTCGTAGGCGATCACGGTGCTCACCGGGCCGAACGCCTCCACCTCGTGCGGCTCGTCGGCCTCGGGGCGGGCGCGGAGCAGGATCGGCGACATGAACGCGCCCGACTCGGCGTCGGCGCCCACCACCTCGACCTCCTCCGGGTCGCCGTGGACGAGGTCGGCGGAGGCGAGCAGGGCCCTGACCGCCTTGCGGACCTCCGCGCGCTGGTCGAGGGTGGCCAGCGGGCCCATCCGCACGCCGTCGCGGTCGGCGGCGCCCACCACGACGGTGGACAGGCGGTCGGTGACGGCCTCGGTCACGGCGTCGGCCATCGGCTCGGGCACGATCACGCGGCGGATGGCGGTGCACTTCTGCCCGGCCTTGACGGTCATCTCCGTGACCACCTGCTTGACGAACAGGTCGAACTCGGGGTCCTCGACCTTCACGTCCGGGCCGAGGATCGAGCAGTTCAGCGAGTCGGCCTCGACGTTGAGCTGGACCCCGCCGCGCACGACGTTCGGGTGCTCGCGCAGCAGGGCGCCGGTCGCGGCCGAGCCGGTGAAGCCCACGACGTCCTGCGGGCCGAGGTGGTCGAGCAGGCCGCGGTGGGTGCCCACGAGGAGCTGGAGCGAGCCCTCCGGCAGGAGGTCGGACTCGACCATGCGCCGCACGACGGCCTCGGTCAGGTACGCGGTCTGGCTCGCGGGTTTGACGATGCTGGGCATTCCGGCGAGGAACGCGGGCGCGAGCTTCTCCAGCATCCCCCACACGGGGAAGTTGAAGGCGTTGATCTGCACGGCCACCCCCGGACGGGAGGTGTACACGTGCTGACCGACGAACGTGCCCTGGCGGCTGAGCGGCTCCACGGGCCCGTCGAGGATGACCGTGGAGTTGGGCAGCTCGCGCCGCCCCTTGCTGGAGAAGCTGAACAGCGTGCCGAGACCGCCGTCGACGTCGACCATCGTGTCGCGCTTGGTGGCGCCGGTGCGGTGGGACAGCGCGTAGAACTCGTCCTTGTGCTCGGTCAGGTACGCGGCGAGCTGCTTGAGGATGAGCGCACGCTGGTGGAAGGTGAGCGCGCGCAGCGCGGGGCCGCCCACGCTCCGCGCGTGGTCGATCATCGCGGCCACGTCGGGTCCGTTGGCCGAGATCCGGGCGACGGTCTCCCCGGTGTTCGCGTCGGCCAGCGGCGCGCCCTCGTCCTTCGGGGTGAACCACGATCCGCGCGCGTAGCTCTCCAGTGTGTGGGACACCTGACGGTCCTCTCCTCGGGCTGTGGGTCTGCTCGCACAGTATTACAGACCGATCGTTCAGTAAATAGTGCCTGATGAGGTGCCGTGTTCGCCGTTCACCCGCCTCGTCCCCGGGAGGGGGTTCCGGACAGGCCGGCCGCGTCGATAAATCGGGAGGAACGCGCCCAAACGATGTGTCATTTTGTCGACATATCGATTTCCCGCGGTCCGCTCCGGGGCCCCGCGATCCCGCTCAGGCGTGCCGACGGGTGATCGCCAGCGCCAGCTCGGCGAGCCCCTCCGCCCGGTACCCGGGCCACCCGTGCACGGCGGACACGTACTCCCTCGGGACCGCCCCGGCGCCCCACCGGGCCCCGAGCAGCGCACCGGCGATCGCCGCCACGGTGTCCGTGTCGTGTCCGGCCCGGACGGCGGAGGCCAGCGCCGGTGCGAACGCGTCCTCCCGCGTCACCGCCGACCACGCGGCCTGGAGGGCGCGCACGACGAATCCGTTGTCGCCGAACGCGTGCGCGGGACGCGCCTCGGCCTCGTCCAACCACGCCGACCACGCGTCGCGCCGATCCTCCGGCAGCAGGTCCAGGCCCGCGCGCACGCCGTCCAGGTCGGCGTGGACCACCGCGCGTCGCACGCCCTCGCACCACAGGACGCACGCCTCCCCCGCCAGCGGGTCGCCGTGGGTGAGGTCGCTGTACCGGCGCGCCGCCACGGCCAGGCCCCGGGGATCGTCGAGGTAGGCCAGGGCGAGCGGTCCCGTGCGCATCAGGGAGCCGTTCCCGGCGCTCGGGACCCCCGACGCGTGCAGCTCCGTGGCTCCCTCCGCCATCACTCGGGCGACCCGGTCGGTCCTCCCGGCGTGCGCGGCCATGCCCAGGACCCTCGCGGTCTGGTTCCCGATGTCGGTGGCCCCCTCGGCCCGCCACCGCAGGAAGGCCCGCGCCGTCGCGGCCAGCGCCTCGGGGGAGAGCGGGTCGTCGTGGTCGCGGAGGGTCTCGGCGATGCAGACCGCCATCTGGGTGTCGTCGGAGTACTCTCCCGGCGCGTAGGGGCCGAGCCCGCCACCGACCATCTCGGGGACGACGTCGGCGGGCAGCGGCGGCCCGAACTCGTAGGGAACGCCCAGCGCGTCCCCACAGGCGGCGCCCAGCAGGACGCCCACGGCGCGGTCGTCGACGGTGCCGGAAGGCGGGAGGGACACGGGGGCCTCACAGGGGTGACAGGGGGTGCTCAGCCCCGAGCCTAACGTACCGACCATGTCCGCATCCGGCCTGATGGAAGGCGGTCGGCGGGGTTCGTCCGCGTAGAATCCCAGCGTGACCCCTTCCCCGGACTCCCCTGTCGGCACCGTGCTGCGCGAGCGCTTCGCCCTCGGTCCGATCCTGGACGCCGACGCGGCGGGAAGCACGTATCAGGCGCGTGACCTGTCCGAGGACCGGGACGTGGCGGTCACCGTCCTGGGTCCCGCCCTGTCCGCCGATCCGGCCGCCGCGCACGCGTTCCTCGAACGGGCCCGCACGCTCGGTTCGGTCCACCACCCCGGCTTGGCCCGGGTGCTCACCCAGGGCCGCGACGGCGACCGCGTCTACGCGGTCACCGAGCACATCGCGGGGGTGTCCCTCGCTGAGGGCGGCCAGGGGGCCCGCCACGCTCCACGTGCCGCGTTGTCCATCGCCGCCGACGTGCTCTCCGCGCTCCAGGCCCTGCACGCCGCCGGAACGGTCCACGGAGGACTGCGCGCGGACGCCGTGCGGATCGACCGAGACGGCCGTGTGCGCGTCGCCCGCCACCCCATGCTGCCCGGGTGCCCGGGGGCCGCCGTCCCGGACACCCGCGCCGACGTGTACGCCGTCGGCGCGCTGCTGTACGCCCTGTTGGCGGGCGTGTCCGCGACGCGGGACGACCGGCCGCTGAGGCCGTCCTCCGCCGTCCTCGGACTGCCGCCCGACGTGGACATGCTGGTCGCCAACGCCACCGAGCCCAACCCCCGCTACCGGCCCCGTGACGCGGGCCAGTACCTCACCCTGGTCGAGCAGGTCCTGCGGTCCCTCCCTCCGGACGCGCCCGCTCCCGGACGGGAGACCGCGCTCCTCGGGGACACCGCCTCCGCGACCGTCGTCCTGGAGGTCGGGCTTCCCGGACCGGAGACCGCACTCCCCGACGTGCCGGAACCGCGTTCGGCGTTCGCGGAGCCCGACCGCGAGGACGCTCCGGCCTGGCGCCGTCTCCCGGTCCTCATCGGCGCGGGGGCGCTCGCGGTGCTCCTGCTCGCGGTCGTCGTCTGGACCCTCCTCCCGGACGCCGACGACGGGCGGGCGGCGTCCGCGGACCGGACCCCCGGCGCCGCCCAGCCGACCGACCCCGCGTCGGAGGAGGGCGTTCCGGAGCCGTCGGCGTCGGCCGACGCCGACGACGGCGTGGTCGTCCCCCACACCATCGGCATGGACCAGGCGGCGGCCGTCGCGCTCCTGGAGGGACTCGGCCTGGAGGCGCGGATCGTCGAGCGGGCCAGTGCCACCGCGCCCGACGGAACAGTCGTCGACCAGGACGTCCCGTCCGGTGAACCCGCACCCGGGGACGGCGTCGTGACGCTCACCGTCTCCAGCGGCCCCGCCGAACCCGCGCCGCCGGTCACCGACGGTGAGGAACCCGGTTCGGACACCTCCGGATCCGACACCGACTCCGACCCGGGCGGCGGCTCGGACGACGGTCCCGGTCCCGACAGGGAGAACCCCGGGCGAGGCAACGGCAACGGGAACAGCAACGGGAACGGGAACTCCTGACGTTCGACGTCCTCCGGAGTGTGCCCTGGGTCACCAGGACATCGAAGCGGCGCTGAATGTGTACCGCGTCCACATGTGAATCGCGTCACCACGGTCCTACCTTCGGGTTGGCACCCACTCCCCCCGGGTCGGGCGGGTACGTCGGACAGGCGGGTGCCGACTGGAGGAGATCCATGCGCAAGACCCCCGTGACGGTGGCCGCCGTGCTCCTGGCCGCCACCGCGTGCAGCACCCCGGGCGAGTCCGCCGGAGGAGCGGAGGACGGACCCGTCCGGATCGGGATCGTCTACTCGTCCACCGGTCCCCTCGCCAGCTACGGCGAGCAGTACCGCCAGGGCTTCGAGGCCGGGCTCGACCACGCCACCAACGGCACGATGGAGATCGACGGCCGCGCCGTCGAGGTCGAGTTCATGGACGACGCCGGAGACCCCGCCACGGGCGTGTCCGCCGCCCGGGAGCTCATCGGCACCGGACACGACATCATCGCGGGATCCGTCTCCTCCGGCATCGCCGTCCAGGTCGCGCCGCTCGCCGAACAGAACGACGTCCTCTTCGTCTCCGGCCCCGCCGCGACCGACGCGATCACCGGGATCAACGACCACACGTTCCGCTCCGGACGCCAGACCTACCAGGACATCCTCGCCGCGAGCACGTTCATCGACGACCCCGACGGGGCGAGCGTGGTCGTGCTCGCCCAGCAGAACGCGTTCGGCCAGGACAACGTCTCCGCCGTCACGGAGGTCCTGGAGGCCGAGGGCGCCACTGTCGACAGCGTCCTCGCACCGCCGGACACCACCGACCTGACCCCCTTCGCCGAACAGGTCGGGAGGGCCGAACCGGACCTGGTGTTCGTCGCCTGGGCCGGCGAGACCGCCTCCGCCATGTGGCAGGCACTCGACCAGCAGGGCGTCCTCGACGCCACCGAGGTCGTCACCGGCCTCGACATCAGGCCCTCCTACCCGGTCTTCGGCGAGGCGGGCGGACGCATCTCCTTCCTCTCCCACTACTTCGACGGCGCCGCCGAGACCGAGGTCGCCGAGATCATGCGGGGCACCGTCGAGGCGGCGGGCGGTCAGGTCGACCTCTTCACGCCGGACGGGTTCACCGCCGCGCAGATGGTCGCGCACGCCGCGGCCTCCGGCGCCACCACCCAGGAGCGGATCGACGCCCTGGAGGGCTGGACCTTCGACGGCGTCAAGGGCGAACTGCACATCCGGGCCGAGGACCACGCGCTCATCCAGCCCATGTACCAGGTCCGCCTGGTCGGCGAGGGCGAGGACGCCCGGCCGGAGCTCATCGTGGAGATCCCCGCCGCCGACGTCGAACCCGGGCTGGCGGAGTAGGCATGGCCACCGAACCCACCGAGCCGGGGACGGCGCCGGACGCACCCGCCGTCCCCTCCCCCGTCCTCGCGCTGGAGGACGTCAGCTGGTCCGTCGGCGGCGCCGTCATCGTCGACCACGTCACCATGGACGTCCGCGAGGGCGAGTTCGTCGCGCTGATCGGACCCAACGGCGCCGGGAAGACCTCCCTGTTCAACCTGGTCTCCGGACTCACCAGACCCACCGGCGGCACCATCCGCCTCTCCGGCGCCGACATCACCCGCCACGCCCCCCACCGCCGCGCCCGACTCGGCATGGGCCGCACCTTCCAGACCTCCAGCGTCTTCGCCGACCTCACCGTCGGCGCCAACGTCGGTCTCGCCGTCCAGGCCCGCACCGGGGAGTCCCGCCGCTTCTGGCGACGCGCCGCACCCGACGGCGGACCCGAGGTCACCGACGTCCTGGACCTGGTCCGCCTCGCCCACCGCGTGGACGCCCCCGCCGGGGACCTCTCCCACGGCGACAAGCGCAAGCTCGAACTCGCCCTCCTGCTCGCGCGCGGCCCCCGGCTCATCCTCCTCGACGAACCCATGGCCGGGGTCAGCGCCGGGGAGGTCGGCGAACTCACCGCCGTCATCCGGGACGTGCACCGCGAACGCGGCCGCACGGTCCTCATGGTCGAACACCACATGGAGGTCCTCCTCGACATGGCCGACCGACTGGCCGTCCTCCACCACGGCGCGCTGCTCGCCCTCACCGACCCCGACTCGGCCATGGCCGACCCGCGGGTCCAGGCCGCCTACCTCGGAGACGCGGCGTGACCGGCGACGGCCCGCTCCTGGAGGCGGCCGACCTGCACGTGTGGATCGAGGGATCGCACATCCTCCAGGGCGTGTCCTTCACGACCCCGCGCCGGGGCGTCACCGCGCTCCTCGGCCGCAACGGGGTCGGCAAGACCACCACGGTCAGGGCCCTGCTCGGGCTCGTCCCGCGCACCGGCCGGGTGCGGTTCGACGGCGCCGACACCACCGCGCTGCCCACCCACGCCATCGTCGCGCGCGGGATCGGCTACGTCCCCGAGGACCGCGGCGTCTTCTCCGCGCTCACCGTCGCGGAGAACCTGCGCCTGGCCGAACGCCGTCCCGGGCGGCCCCGCTACGACCTCGTCCACGACCTCTTCCCCGAGCTGCGCGAACGCGCCGCCCAACCCGCGGGCACCCTCTCCGGCGGCCAGCAGCAGATGCTCGCCATCGGGCGGGCGCTGCTCAACGACAACGCCCTCCTCGTCGTGGACGAGCCCACCAAGGGCCTCGCCCCCAGGATCGTCGCCGAGGTCGCCGACGCGGTCGCCCGCGCCGCCGAACGCGTCCCCGTCCTGCTCGTCGAACAGAACCTGGCGCTGGTGCGCCGCGTCGCCGACCGGGCGGTCGTCCTGGACGCGGGCCGCGTCATCCACACCGGACCGGCCACCGAGCTCCTCGACGACCCCGACCGCGTCCGCTCGCTGCTCGGGGTCGGCCGCACCGCCCCGGCCGGAGGCCCCACCGGGAGGCACCCGTGAGCACCGTCGTCCTCCTCACCCTCACCGGCCTGGGCCTGGGCGCCCTGTACTTCCTCATCGCCTCGGGACTGTCCCTCATCTTCGGCCTGATGGACGTGCTCAACTTCGCGCACGGCGCGTTCCTCGCCATCGGCGCCTACGGCACCTGGTGGGCCAGCGAGTACCTGCCGGGCGCGGGCCCGGCCGGGTTCGGCTTCCTCGTGGCCGTGGCGTTCGGGGTCGCGGCGGGCACCCTCGCCGCCACCCTCGTCGAGCTGTGCGTCATCCGCCCCCTGTACGGCAGGCACCGCGAGCAGATCCTCGCCACCGTCGGCCTGAGCCTGGCCGTGCCCGCCCTGCTCCAGGCGGTCTGGGGCGCCGACCCGCTGCCCTTCCCGCGCCCCGACCTGGTGTCCGGCACCGTCGGTGTGCTCGGCGTCAACGTCCCCCGGGACCGCTTCCTGCTCATCCTCGCCGCGGCCGCCGTGTTCACCGTGCTCTGGCTGTTCAACGCCCGCACCCGCTACGGGCTGATCGTCCGCGCCGGAGTGCAGGACCGCGCGATGGTCACCGCCCTGGGGATCGACGTCCGCAAGGCTTTCACGCTGGTCTTCGCGATCGGAGGGGCCGCCGCCGCGCTGGCGGGGGCGCTCGGCGGCCTGTACTTCGGCGTGGTCACCCCGACCCAGGGCCTGTCCCTGCTCATCTTCGCGTTCATCGTCGTCGTCATCGGCGGGACCACGTCGCTCACCGGGTGCGCGGTCGCCTCCCTGGCGGTCGGCCTCATCCAGCAGTTCGCCAACTACTACACCGTCGCCGGGCTCGGCGACATCGCCGTGGTCATCGTCCTCGCCCTGGTGCTGCTCACCCGGCAGGGCGGTCTGGCCGCCAGGAAGTCCGCGGAGAGGGTGGCCTGATGACCGAGACCGACGTGACCGCGCGGACGTCCCCTCCGCCGGACACCTCCGACCCGCGACCGGCCGCCCGCGCGCGACGCCGCCCGCCGGGCTGGGCGCCCCCGCTCGCCGTGCTCGTGGTCGCGCTGACCCTGCCGTTCTCCGCCCTGAGCCTGCCCGGGGTCTTCGAGGGGCCCCTCAACGGCCCGCCGACCCTGCACCTGCTCGCCACCTGCCTGGTCCTCGGTGGCCTGGCCACGAGCTACGACCTGCTGTACGGGCGCGTGGGGCTGCTCTCCTTCGGGCACGCGCTCTACTTCGCCTGCGGCGCCTACGCCGCCGCGCTGCTCATGTCCGTGCTGGACCTGCCGCTCGTCTGGGCGGCCGTCGTCTCCGTCCTCGTCGGCACCCTCCTGGCCCTCGTCCTCGGCGCGGTGTCGCTGCGGGTCAACGGGATCGCCCTGGCCATGGTGACGCTCGCCTTCGCCCAGGCCGGATCGATTCTCGTCGCCCGCGATCCGGGCAGGATCACCGGCGGTGAGGAGGGGCTGTCCCTCGACACCTCCCAGGTCCCCGACGCCTTCGTGGGCGTGGTCGACACGGTGAACCTGTACTGGGCCGCCGTCGCCTACGTCGTCCTCACCCTGGCGGTGGTGTGGTGGCTGGACGCCTCGCCGGTCGGCCGTGTCTGGCGGGGGATCCGGGCCAACGAGCAGCGCGTCGCGGTGCTCGGCGTCAACCCCTACCCGTACAAGCTGGCGGCGTTCACCGTCGGCGGCGGGCTGGCCTCCCTGGGCGGTGTCGTCTACCTCCTGGTCGCCGGGGGCGTCACCCCCGTCGTCACCACCGCCGAGTTCACGCTCACCCTGCTGGTGATGGTCGCCCTGGGAGGGGCGGGCACGCGCTGGGGCCCGCTGCTGGGGGCGGTCCTGTACACCTACGCCGACCACCGCCTCCTCCAGCTGGGCGGTTCCGACGCCTTCGCGGCCCTGCCCGGATGGATCGCCGCCCCGCTCTCGCAGCCGCTGTTCGTCCTCGGCGCGCTGTTCGTGGTGATGGTGTTCTTCTTCCCGGGCGGCATCGTCGCCCTCCCCGGGAGGATCCGGTCGGCGCTGCGGGACCGTCGGGGTCCCGCGCACACGAAGGAGGCTCGATGACCGACACCGAACGCGACCGGGCCCCGGTCTCCTGGACCGCCGGGGACGCGTCCACCGTCCCCGTGCCCGGCGGCGACCTGGCCGTCACCCGCTGGGGCACGGGCCCCGGCGCGCCCGTCCTGGGCGTCCACGGCATCACCGCCAACGGGTACGCGCTCGCCCGCGTCGCCGCCGAGCTGGACCGCCTGGGCGGCCCCCCGCTGATCGCCCCCGACCTGCGCGGACGCGGGCGCAGCGGTCACCTGCCCGGCCCGTTCGGGCTGGGCGCCCACGTCGACGACCTCCTCGCGGTCCTGGACGCCCACGACGTGGACCGCACCGTCCTCGTCGGCCACTCCATGGGGGCGTTCGTGGCGTGCCTGGCCGCCGTCCGCCATCCCGACCGCGTCACCGGACTGCTCCTCGTCGACGGCGGGCTCGGTCTGCCGGTCCCGCCCGGCGCCGACATCGAGGACGTGCTCGGCCCGGCCATGGCCCGGCTGCGGACGTCCTTCCCCAGCGCCGACGCCTACCGGGACTTCTGGCGGCGGCACCCCGCCATGGCCGGTCGGTGGAACACCTGGGTGGACCGCTACGTCACGCGGGACCTCACCGGGACACCGCCCCGCCTCCGCTCGGCGTGCTCCGAGGAGGCGGCCCGCGTCGACGGGGCGCAGGTCCTGGGAGACCCCGAGGTCCTGGGCGCGATCCACCGCCTGCCCCGCCCCGCCCGCCTGGCCTGGGCGGCCCGCGGCCTCCTCGACGAGAGCCCCGGCCTGTACACGCCCGGACGGCTCGCCGGGCTGCCCGACGACCTGGTCACCCTGGAGCTGCCCGACGACAACCACTACAGTCCGATGTTCTCCTCAACCGCCGCCCTGCTCGCCGAGCAGGTCCACACCCTCGTCGAGCAGACCGTGCAGGTGCAGGGCGAGCTGTAGCTCCAGGGCGCGGTCGGGGCGCTGCCAGTCCGCCCCGATCAGCTGACCGATCCGCTCCAGGCGCTGCGCCACGGTGTTCACGTGGATGTGCAGGTCGTCCTTGGCGCGGGACAGGTTTCCCCCGGCCGCGAAGTAGGCGCGCAGCGTCCCGACGAGCAGCGTGCCGCGCCGGGCGTCGTACTCCAGCAGCGGGCCCAGGGTCGCCCTCACGAACCCGGGCACGTCCCGGTCCTGGCTGAGCAGCAGACCGGAGAAGCCCAGGTCGTCCGCGGTGGCCACGGCTCCCTCCCGGCCCAGCGCCCGCAGGGTCTGGAGGCAGCGGGTCGCCTCGGTGAACGCGCCCCGGAACGACGCCGGGCCCTCCGTCGGCCCGGCCAGGCCCGCCGTCACCGGCCCGTTGGCCGCCGCCGACAGCTCCGCGACCACCCGGCGGCCCACGTCGGCCGGATCGGTCCCGGGCAGCGCGAGGACGAGCCGCCCGGCCCGCTGGCCGGTCAGGCCGCCGGTGGTCTCCGCGGCGTGGGTCGCCGCCGACCGCAGCCGCCCCGGATCGGCGCCGGGCGCCTCGGCCACCACCAGCACGTGCGGGGCGTCCAGGTCGGCCCGGAGCAGGGCCGCGCGCTGGCGCAGCGATCCCGGTTCGCGCGCGGGCACCTCCAACAGCTCGTTGAGCAGGTCGCCGCGCACCCGGTGCTCGGTCTCGCTCACCGACCTGCGGATGAGCAGGAGCAGCGCGGTCACCATCGCCGCCCGCTCCAGGATCCGCTGGTCGGTGTCGTCCAGTGCCACGCCGCGCAGCACCAGCGTGCCCAGCGGCTCGTTCCCGGCCGCGGCCACGGCGACCCACACACCGTCCGCCTCCCCCGCGCGCACGGCGCGCCCGCTGGCCAGGGACGAGCGCACCGCCTCGGACAGGTCGGCCTCGTCCCGCGGGTCGCCGCCCGGTTCGGCCTCGCCGACCACCCCCTCCGGGGTGGCGGTCACCGACGCGTCCGAGGCCGTGTCGTGGATCAGCACCGAACCGCCCAGCACCTCGGCGATCGCCGCCGCCACCTCGCGCACCCCGCCGCCGCGCAGCACCAGGTCCGTCAGCCGGTCGTGCGCCGCCGCCGACCGCTCCACGGACGCGGTGTGCCGTTGCAGCCGCTCGTTGACGGTGTGCAGCTCGTCGAGCGCGCGTCGCGTGTCGTCGATGAGGTTCGCGCTGTCGATCGCGATCGCCGCGTGCGTGGCCAGCGACGCCAGCAGCGCGACCTCCGAGTGCGCGAACGGCCGCTCGCGGCGGTTGGCCGCGAACAGCACTCCGACGTCGCGTCCGTTCATCTTCAGCGGCACGCCCAGGATGGCCACCAGGCCCTCCTCGCGCACCGCGTGGTCGATGTTCTCCGCGTGGGTGAACCGCGGGTCCGCGAAGTAGTTGGCCGTGACGTAGGGCAGCGCGGTCGAGGCCACCAGCCCGCCCAGTCCCTTGCCGGCGCCGAGCCGCAGCTGCTGGAAGGCCGCCGACACCGACCCCGACGTCACGCGCATGTACGTGCCGCCCACCTCCGGATCGCTCAGCGTCAGGTACGCGACGTCGGTGCCGAGCAGGTGGCGCGCCCGCTCCACGATCGCCTGGAGCACCTGGTCCAGGCTGCGCATCCCGGCCAGGTCGTTGGCCGTCTCGAACAGCGCGCTCAGCTCCGACTCGCGGCGCTGCCGGTCGCGCATGACCGACCGCACCCGCAGCGCCGTCAGCTTCGTGTTCTCCAACGCGGCCACGACCGCCGGGTCGGCGCCCTCCGCGCGGGCGCGCAGCACCGGCCGTTCGTACTCCACGGTCGGCGCGTCCCGCAGCAACAGGTCCAGGAAGAACGCCTGGTCCGCCGCGCCCGCCGGGTCAGGGGCGGGCGCGTGGTCTGGGTGGGGCTCCGGGGCGGACCCGGCGGTGGGGGTGGTGTTCAGCTCGCGCTCCATGCTCCGTCGACCGGCAGCGACGCGCCGTTGACGAACGACGCGTCCGGACCACACAGGTAGGCGACGAGTTCGGCGACCTCGGCCGGTTCGATCAGCCGCTTGACCGGACTCCGTGCCAGCAGGACCTCCGCGGCCACCCGTTCCTCCGGGATCCCGTGCGCCGTCGCCTGCTCGGCGATCTGCCGCTCCACCAGGGGCGTGCGCACGTAGCCGGGGTTCACGCAGTTGGAGGTCACCCCGTGGGCGGCGCCCTCCAGGGCCACCACCTTCGAGAACCCCTCCAGCCCGTGCTTGGCGGTCACGTAGGCCGACTTGTAGGCCGAGGCGCGCAGCCCGTGCACCGAGGAGATGTTCACGACCCGGCCCCACCCCCGCGCGTACATGTGCGGGAGGGCGCCGCGCACGACGCGGAACGGCGACTCGACCATGAGTCGAAGGATGAACGAGAAACGCTCCGGAGGGAAGTCCTGGACGGGGGCGACCGTCTGGACGCCCGCGTTGTTCACGACGATGTCCGCGCCGCGCCCGGCCTCCTCGGCGGCGTCCAGGTCGGTGAGGTCGATCTCGACGGGTTCGCCCACCCCCCGTTCGGCCAGTTCCGCCAGCGCCCGGCCGTCGAGGTCCGCCATGCGCACGTTCGCGCCGGCGGCGGAGAGCCGCAGCGCGCAGGCCCGGCCGATGCCGCTGGCCGCGCCGGTGACCAGCGCGGTCCTGCCGGTCAGGTCGACGCGGACGCTGCGGGCGGCGGTGGTCGCGGCGGTATCGGGGGTGTGCGGGGCCCGCCGTGTCGTGTGCGACGGGTACTCGTGCGTCGTCATGTCAGCAACGTAGGTCGGGCGTGTCGGTCAGGGGATGGGTCGCCCGGACACACCCTCGGGCGAGAGTGTGTGCGGGCCGGATATGTGCGCGGTGGCCGCTGTGGGAACCCCACCGCCCCATGCGAGGTGATCGGGGTCTCACGGACATGTCGCGCACGTCACAGTCGGGGTTAGGCTCCGTGCGAGGTTCGGCCGAACCCTCCCCCCACCGTCGAACCCGGAGGCTCCCATGCACTCCCCCACGGCCGTGCGGACGGCCCCGACCCTCCGACGCCTCGTCGCGGCGCTGGTGACCCTGCTCGTCACCGCCGCGACCGTACTCCTGTCCACGGCGCCGCGCGCCGAGGCCGCCACGCTGACCCCGGTGTTCTTCTTCGGCGCCAACCCCGGCGCCCTCGGCATGTACACGTACGTCCCCGACGGGCTTCCCGCCGACGCGCCCCTGGTCGTCCTCCTGCACGGCTGCGGCCAGAACGCCGCCGCCTACCACGCCCGCTCCGGCTGGGCCGAGCACGCCGACGCCCACGGCTTCGCCCTCGTCTACGCCGAACAGCGCTTCACCAACAACGTCAACCGCTGCTTCAACTGGTTCTCCCCCGGCGACGTGGCCCGGGGCTCCGGCGAGGCCGCCTCCGTGCGCGCCATGGCCGCGTACGCGGTGGCCGCGTACGGGCTCGACGACGGGCGGGTGTACGTCTCCGGCCTCTCCGCGGGCGGCGCGATGACCGGAGAGCTCCTCGCCGCCTACCCCGACGTCTTCGCCGGCGGGTCGATCGTGGCCGGTATCCCCGTGGGCTGCGCCGACAGCGTGCTCGCCGCCTTCACCTGCATGAACCCGGGCCGGACCCTGACCCCCGAGCTGTGGGGCGACGAGGTGCGCGCCAAGAACCCCGACTGGACGGGCCCGTGGCCGCGCGTCGCCGTCTGGCACGGCACCGCCGACCACACGGTGGTCCCCGCCAACGCGGACGCGAGCGTCGCCCAGTGGACCGACGTCGCGGGCGTGCCGGGAGAGCCCGACTCCACCGAGGACCTGGGCGGCTCCACCACGGCCGCCTACCACGGCGGCGGACCGACGACCGCGGCCGTCGCCCGCTACACGGTGACCGGCATGGGGCACGGCACCCCCGTCGACCCCTCGGCCGGGTGCGGGAGCGCGGGCGCCCACTTCCTCGACACCGTCTGCTCGACCGGCCACACCGCCGCCTTCTGGGGCATCGGCGCCCCGGTGGGCTGACGGGGAGGCCTCACAGCGTGCTCTCGCCCCTGGCCAGACGCCCGAAGTGGGCGACCGTGGCGCCCAGCACGAAGTGCGCGGCCTGGTGCTCGGTCATCGGCACCACCCCGGCGGCGATCTGTACCCGGAAGGGGAACTCGTCCTCGGGGCGGATGCGGAAGTCGTCGATCACCCCCTGGGACAGGAGCATGGTCAGGGCCTCGCGCACCTGTCCGCTGCGGTTGTCCGACGCCCAGATCGACATGTCCCCACGGTAACGCAGAGACTCCGTCCCGTACGGGGTTCGGGTCGATCCGGGAGCGCGCGTGGGCGGGCACGAAGGCCCGCCCACACACGTGAGGGACGGGCACGACCCCCGTGGTGCCCGTCTCCGCCGTCACCGCGTCCGCCGCCGTCCCCCGGCGGCGGACGCGGTGACGGACGCGGTGACGGAGACTCAGGTACGCCGCCGTGAGGGGTCCGCCCCGTGCCCGAGCACGTTCGCCCGCAGACGCCCCAGGGACAGGCGCGTGGCCTCGAACTCGTCCCCGGGCAGGTCGATGGCGCGACCGATCGCGTCCGGGATGCCCTCGGCCCGGGCGCGCAGCCGCTTCCCCTCGTCGGTGGCGGTGACACGGACGGTCCGCTCGTCCTCCGGATCACGGCCGCGGTGGAGGAGTCCCCGAGTCTCCAGACGCTTCAGCATCGGGGTGAGGGTGCCGTAGTCGAGTTGCAGGACGGCGCCGATCTCCTTGACCGAGCACTCCTCCCGCTCCCACAACAGCATCATCACCAGGTACTGGGGATAGGTCAGGCCCAACGGGTCGAGGTGGGGCCGGTAGATGTTGGTGACGGCCCGCGCGGCGGTGTACAGCGCGAAGCACATCTGCTCGTCGACGGGTGGGAGGGGGGAACCGCTCTCGGGGTCAGGGGTTCGGTCCGACACCGCACTCATGGTAGTTACCGCGCACGCGATGTCAAAGTTCTCGATGTCCTCGTGCACGAGGTGTCCGATCCCGCCGTCACTGACGGGGAAGGTCCGTCGGCAGGTGCCGCTTCATCACCTTGCCCGCGGGGTTGCGCGGCAACTCGTCCAGGGACACCACCTCACGCGGCACGGCGAACCGGCTGACCCGCGCGCGGACGACCGCGCGGACCTCGTCCGGGTCCACCGCCGCGCCCTCCCGGGGCACGACGAAGGCCGCGAACCGCTGCCCGAACTCCTCGTCCGGCACACCCGTCACCGCGACCTCGCTCACCGAGGGCAGTGTCAGGATCGCCTCCTCCACGGGACGCGGGAACACGTTCTCCCCGCCCGAGACGATCATGTCGTCGTCGCGTCCGGAGACGTGCAGCAGCCCGTCGGCGTCGAGGTACCCGCGGTCCCCCGTCTGCATGAGCCCGTGCGCGCTGTTCCTGTGCGCGCCGTTCGTGTAGCCGTCGAAGAGCATGTCGTTGCCGACGAAGATCGAACCCTCCGTCCCCGGCGGCGCCTCCGCGCCGTCCGCGTCCAGGATCGCCACCCGCGTGCCCAACGGGGGGCGCCCCGCCGTCGTCGGCACGGCCCGCATGTCCTCGGGGGTCGCGATGGTCGCCCACGACACCTCGGTCGACCCGTACAGGTTGTAGAGCACGTCCCCGAACTCGTCCATGAACTCCGTGATCAACCGGGGGCTCATCGCCGAACCGCTGCACGCCACGATCCGCAGCGACGAGGTGTCGTACCCCGCCCGCACCTCCGCGGGCAGGTCCATGATCCGCCGCAGCATCACCGGGGCCGCGAACAGCGCCGTGCACCGCTCCCGCTCCACCGTGCGCAGCACGTCCTCGGGGTCGAAACGACGGCGCAGGACCACCGTCGCCCGCAGGGTCATGCCCAGCTGGACGCCCGCCAGCCCCCACGTGTGGAAGACCGGGGCCGAGACGAGGATCCGGTCGGCGGAGCGGAGCGGGATCCTGGAGAGGACCGCCGCCGCGTCCCGCGGGCCCCTGGGCGTCGGGCGCCGGGCCCCCTTCGGCGTGCCCGTGGTCCCCGAGGTGAGCACGATCAGCCGTCCCGGACGCTCGGGCGGCGCCGGCTCGGCCGCCGCGCTCTCCTCGGCGCGCCACGGCGCCTGGAGGGCCCCGGCCGGGGCGTCCCCCCACGCCCGGACGCGGGCGACGTCGGCCGGGACCCGCACGCACTGCGCGTCGAACTCCTCGTCCAGGACCAGGACCGACACCCGGTTCTCCGCCGCCGCGGCGGCCAGCTGCCCCGGGGCCAGTCCGGTGTTCAGCAGGACGGCGTCGGCGCCCAGCCGGCCGCAGGCGATCATCGTCTGCACGTACGCGCTGTGGTTGCGGCCCAGCACGCCCACGCGCGACCCCGCGCCCACACCCGCGCGGTGCAGCGCCCGGGCCAGGGCGCGCCCGCGCAGGTTCATCGCGCGGAAGGTGAACGACCCCCGCTCGTCGACGATCGCCACGGCGTCGGGAACGCGCTCGTTCGCGGCGGCGTAGGCGCCGGCCACGGTCGCGCCCCAGACGCGCAGCGCGCGGAGTTGGCGGACGATCCGGTCGGGGCGACCGGGGCTGATCACCCCGGACCGGACGAGCACCCGCACCGTGCTCAGGGTCCGGTTCAGGCGGGAGGTGTCGGACGGACTTCCGGCTGCCATGGTGTCTCCGCAGGGGTGGGTGACGGGCGAAGCGGTCCGCGCCGCACCGGGGAGCCTTCGCCACCCCCTCCCCGGAGTACTGCGACCGTAGGCGACACGGTGGCGCGGTTTCTCCGTCCCGAAGTGAGTGTCCGGCCGCGTGCGGATGTCACCTCCCGACAATCCGACGGGGAACGGTCAGAGATCGAACTTCATCGGCTGCTCGCTCGGCTCGGGCATGCCGCCCTCCGGCTCCAGGGAGACGCCCACCTGGACCGGCGTCCCCATGTCGTGGGCCATGCCGGAGTACCGACCGTCGTCCGACAGCGTGAGCATCCCGGCCGACCGCATGCCGTCCTCGTCGACGTACCACATCTGGTACTGCATTCCCGGAGGTGTGTCCGGCAACCCCTCGACGACGAGCATGAGCGCGTCCATCTCGTAGGACGTGAAGGCCGTCGCCCTGGCGTCCTCGCCCAGCGGCCCCTCGTGCATGTGCGTGTCCGGAGCCGCCAGCAGCTCCTCGACCTCGGCGTGGTGCCGCCTCGACTCGTCCATGCCGCGGTCCACCGACAGCAGCGTGGCCCCGAGCACCACCGCGACCAGCGCGCACGCCGCCGCGACGAGCCACGGCAGCTGCCCGCGCCACCAGCGCGCGGGACCGCGCACGACCTCGGCGGCGCTCCCGTCCCCGCCGTGGTCCCCGGTCCCGTGACCGGTCCTGTCCCCGGTCCCGTGACCGGGACGGCCGCCCGCCGCCGTCCCGTCCGTCTCCGGCGGGAGCGGCGCCTGTCTGGTTCGTCGCGCGAGCGCGCTGACCCGCGTCCACAGTTCCTCCGACGGCTGGGCGGCCTCCGCGTACGCCAGCCTGACCAGCGTCTCCCGGAACTCCGCCAGGTCCCGGCGGCAGTCCTCGCACTCCGGCAGGTGGCGCTCCACGGCGGCCCGTTCCTCCGCCTCCAGCGCGTCCACCGCGTATCCGGCGATCAGTCCGTGGACGTCCACGTCGCTCATGCGGTCACCCCCAGGCAGTCACGGAGTCGGATCAGGCCGTCCCGCAGACGACCCTTCAGCGTGGTCAGCGGGACCTCCAGCAGCGCGGCGGCCTCCCGTTGCGTGTACCCCGTGTAGTACGTGAGCCGGACGGCGTCGTGCTGGAGCGCGGTGAGGCGGCGCAGACAGCGCCGCACCTTCTCGCGTTCGAGGCTGGTCTCGACGTGCTGCTCCACACCGTCGGCCGGGGTCGCCCCCGGCTCCAGTCGGCCCGCCGTGGTCGCGCGCTCCGTCGCGGCCTCCTCCGACCGCACCCGGTCGACGGCCCGTCGGTGCGCGATCGTCAACACCCAGGAGCGGGCGCTTCCCCGTGCCGGGTCGAACCGGGCACAGTGCCGCCACACCTCCAGGAACACCTCCTGGGCCACCTCCTCGGACTGGGCCTCGTCCAGGAGGACCCTGCGCACCACCCCGAACACGGGACCGCTCAGCTCCCGGTAGACGCGCTCGAACGCGGCCAGGTCGCCCACCGCCGCCTGGCGGAGCAGCCCGGCCAACGCCTCGTTCGACGGCACGGATCCCCCGCCGGGCCTCCCGGCGCCATCCATCCTGATGCCTCTCACCCGTTCCACGGTCACCCTCTTCCCACCTGCCGTCGTCTCCGTATTCGGCGCGAGGAGTGGTGAGGTGACGTCTCGGCCGGAACATGTTTATCAGTTCGTGACATCGCCCCGCGTCTCCCCGACCGGAGCGGTTCCGAACCCAGGGCATGTTCGACACCACCCGTACCACCGGACGCGGTCCGGGAGCGATCGTCGGCCTCGTCGCGGCCGGTGCCGCGCTCGCCTCGGCCGAGGTCGTCGGCGTCCTGCTGTCCAGGCCCTCGGCGGCCCCGATCCTGGCGGTGGGCGACGCCGTCGTCGACCTCACACCGCCACCGCTGAAGCAGTTCGCGATCGACACGTTCGGGACCGCCGACAAGATCGCCCTCTTCGTCGGCATGGGCGTGATCCTGGCGTGCGCCGCCGCGCTGCTGGGCGCGGGCGCGGCGCGACGGCGGTGGGTCGGCTTCGTCGGGATCGCGGCGTTCGCGGCCGTCGGCCTGGCCGCCGCGCTCACCCGGCCGGGGAGCGGGATCCTCGACACGCTGCCGACGCTCACCGGGGCGGTCGTGTGCGGCGCGGTCCTGCTCTGGTTGCTGGGGGTCGCGTCCCGACCGGCGGCCGCGGCGTCCGGGCGAGACGAGGCCGGGCTGGACGAGCCCGCCGGGAACGAACCCGTCGAGGAGGAGCCCCGAGGGTTCGACCGGCGGAGGTTCACCCTGCTCGCGGGTGCCGCGGCCGCGGCCTCGGCGGGCGCGGGGACGGCCGCCCGGCTGCTGTCCTCGTCGGGGGCGGGCGTCGGACTCGCCAGGGAGGACGTCACCCTGCCCAGGCCCGCGTCACCGGCCGCACCCGTCCCCGACGGCGCGGACCTGGAGATCGACGGCCTGGCCTCCTTCTTCACGCCGAACGAGGACTTCTACCGGATCGACACCGCGCTCTCCATCCCACGGGTGGACGCCTCCACCTGGTCGCTGCGCGTCCACGGCCTGGGGGCGCGCGAGCGGGTGTACACGTACGCCGACCTGCTCGCCCGCGACGACCTCGTCGAACGGGACATCACCCTGGCGTGCGTCTCCAACCCGGTCGGCGGGGAGTACGTGGGCAACGCCCGCTGGATCGGCGTTCCGCTCGCCACCCTGCTGGAGGAGGCGGGGGTGCGCCCGCCCGCGGACGGCGGCCCGGCGGACCAGCTCGTGTCGCGGTCCGACGACGGCATGACCATCGGCACGCCCGTGGCCGACGTGATGGACGGCCGCGACGCCCTGATCGCCATCGGCATGAACGGCCAGCCGCTCCCCCACGACCACGGGTTCCCGGCGCGCATGGTCGTGCCCGGCCTGTACGGATACGTGTCGGCCTGCAAGTGGATCGTCGACATCGAACTGACCACCTTCGACGCCTTCGACGCGTACTGGGTCCCGAGGGGCTGGTCGGCCCTGGGGCCGATCAAGACCCATTCCCGGATCGACACACCGCGCGAACGCTCGACCGTGGCCGCCGGAACGGTCGTGCTCGCGGGTGTGGCCTGGGCGCAGAACACGGGCATCGACCGGGTGGAGGTGCGCGTGGACGACGGCGAGTGGCGGGAGGCGACGCTGGCCGAGGAGGACACGGCCGACACCTGGCGCCAGTGGGTCCACGAGTGGGACGCCGAGCCGGGAGAGCACCGGATCTCCGTACGCGCCACCGACAGGGACGGCGAGACCCAGACCGCGGACCGGGCGGCCGTGGCCCCCGACGGAGCGACCGGCCACCACACGATCGAGGTCGTCGTCGCCTGACCGCACGCCGTCGGCGTGCGCACACGAACCCCCCTGGGCGCGATCGCCGCCCGGGGATGACCGGACAACGGATCAGAACGGAAAAGAGTTCATCATGCCCGCAGCCAGCACCCTCCGCCGCCTCCTCATGGCCGGAGCCATCAGCGCCACGGCCGTCCTCACCATGGCCGCCTGCAACGACTCGGCCTCCGACGGGTCCTCCGTGGAGTCCGAGGAGATGGAGGACGACTCCATGGAGGACGACATGACCGAGGACATGGACGGCGACTCCATGGAGGAGGACATGTCGGATGACATGGAGGACGACTCCATGGACGACGAGATGACCGACGGCATGGAGGACGACATGGACGGGGAGAACTGACCGTCCCTCGGTGAGCGGCGTCCCGGGGGAGCCCGGCCCGAGCGCGGGCCGGGCTCCCTGGCGTGCGGGCGGGCGCGTCACCCGCGGCCGGCCGTCCGGCGCGGGGTCAGCCCGTCACGGTGATCGGTTCCGAGGGGGAGTCCGCGTTGGTCACCTCGTAGGTGGCGGTGAACCCGGACTCGGTCACCCCGGTCGGGCAGCCGAAGCCGCCCTCGACGACGGTCGGCGTCGCCGTGTCGAACTCCAGCGTCGAGACCGGGTCGCCGTTGGTCCACGTGCCCGCGACGGGCGCGTCGGCGTCCGGGCTCACGGTGGCGGTGCACGACGCCAGCCCGCTCGTGGTGACCACGATGCCCCCGGCGGGGACCACCATGGTGCCCACGGACGGAGACCCGTGCTGCATCGTCATCTCCCAGACCGGGTCGACGACGTCCACGGTCGCGTTCACGAAGATGATGTTCGTGGAGCAGTCCGTGAACTCCGGCGCGTTGATCGGACCGGAGACCGGGCCGGCCGGGTTGTGGTTGTCGGGCGCGTCGGGCACCAGGTTGTTGCCGCCTCCGGGGGAGGTCGAGGAGGTGTCGCAGGTGATCACGACGCTTCCGGCGGTGAAGACGGCGCTGCCGGAGAGCGACGCCTCGAAGGCCGCCCCGGCGGGCTCGACGGTGGTCGGGTCGGCCGTCGCGGCCTGGGCGGCACCGGCCCAGGCCAGGCCGAGGACCGCGGCGGAGGCCGCCGCGGCGGCGGTCAGACAGGAGCGGGTGCGGGATCTCGGTCGGGGAACCGACATGAAGGACTCCTTGGGTGGGGCCGGGCGGTACCCGTGGGCGACGCCCAGCGGTAGTGGGGGGATCGCGCCGAGGAGGTGGACGGAACTTGCCGGGCGGGACCGGGAACGCGGCGACCGATCGGCCGTGCGTCCCCGGTGTCCTGGGGGGTGGCCGGTGAACGGGGCCACGGGGTTCGGGGTTCAGGTCCTGCGTGACGGACGGGCGACGGGTCGCCAGGCGAAGGCGAGTCCGCCGCCGACCAGGGCCAGGAGGGTGCCCACCACCAGACCGCCGAGGTTGGACAGGATGAGCGCTCCCAGACCGAGGAAGCCCGCCATCGCGCCGGTGACGACGTGCTGGTCCGGGGTGAACCAGGTGACGAGGCCGAGCACCACGAGCATGCCGCCGAACAACAGGGACGAGACCCCGCCGACGCCGGTCTGGATCATCAGCTCCACCGGCATGACGACGAACGAGGCGAGCACGACGCCGGACGCCATGATCAGGAGTCCGCCCGCGAAGGGGCGCCGCTTGCGCCACCGGCGCCAGGAGTGCGGTCCTCGCCGGTCCCCGTCCGGGTGGCGGCGTCCCCGCCGCGGCCTCCTCAGAAGCACTCGTCGTCCCCGCGGCGCAGGCTGAGGCTCAGACCGGAGAGACGGAAGGTGCCGGCACTGGCCGCGCGGGCGGTCTGCTGGAGGTTCTCGACGTGGATGGTGTCGGACTGCATGCCGAAGGTGTCCTGGAAGCCCCGGGCGCCCTCGGGCCCCCTGTCGAGGGTGGAGGCGTCGCGGCCGATCTCGATGTTCTCGAACCGGGCGTCGCCATCCATCTGGGACATGTCGATCATCAGGTTGCTGGCCTCGACCGGTGTTCCCTGGTCTCCGGCGGTGAGAGTGAGGGAGAGGACGCCGATGACGGGGAAGTCGGTGATCACCGACTGGCAGAGGCCGTGGATCTCCGCCTCGCGGATCCCGGCGACCGCCGCCGGGACGGCCTCGCCGCGGGCGGTCGCGTTCAGCCACCCGTACTGGACGAAGCCCTCGCCGTGCAGCTCGTCCGCGGAGATCTTGAAGTCCTGGCCGGAGACGGTGAACGACGCGGCGAGCACGCCCTCGGCCATGGCGACCAGGACGCCGCCGACCGCGGCGGCCGCGGGAAGGGAGAAGAGCGCGAACCGCTTCCAGCTGGTGTGGCTCTCGGGGGTCGGGTCGGTGGAGTCGGTGGACGCGGAGGGGTCCACGGGCTCGTCGAAGGGGTCGGGGGGTGCGGTGTCCATGCGAGTTCTTCCTCGTGTCGCATGACCGCGCCGCGCCTGCCGTCCCCCCGAACATCCGGCACGCGGTCCCTGTGGGTCCTCCCCGTGGGGTGGGAAGGCACCGGACGAGATGCTGTCCCATCCGGTGGTGCTGCACATGATGGATGCCGGAATCCCTTATGGCAAGGGTGTTCCGTGAACTTTCCGAACCGCGTTCGGCTTCTCTGGAGACATCGCTGGAGCGGGTTCCCGCGTGGCGCGCGGGTGATGGGCGCGCTTCGGGACGGTTGTGTCGACGCGTGGGGTGCGCGGGAATGGCGGGCATCGCGTCGCGAGTGACCACCGACACAGGGATCCCGGTTTGCCTGGGGGCGGGGCTGGGGGTAATGTTCTCCGAGTCGCCGCGGGACGGCGAGCGGCCCTCACGGGCCGACTCGGAACCGGGCCGCGATCTGAACTCCTTCCACCGAACCCACTGGTTCGAGCATGCGCTCGGAGCGGGTAGGCTCGGTGAGCGCTCCAGGGCCGATCAATTGCGATCGAGAATGGCGCGCGACTGAGGATAAAGTCTGACAAACGGGTGCTTTACCCCGTTCGGTTGATCCGGAAGCCGCCGATTTGGCGGGACACGGAACACCTGATAAAGTAAAGACACAACAAAGCGGAAAC
>NZ_JBFAME010000016.1:0-137952 GCF_040660275.1 Nocardiopsis sp. NPDC049922
TTGGGGGCTGGTCCCCCACCCCCCTCACGTCAACCCCCTCCTTGCCGGGGTGGGGCGCTTGGTTGCAGGGGGCGGGGCTGTGGCGGGGGCGGCGGGGGTGCGGGCGGTGCTCCGCCCGCACCCGCGCGGCGTGTCCAGGGCGGTGGAAACCGCCCGACCCCACCGCGGATCCGCCCGCTAAACTGGACATTACGGCAGGTCATCGCGGTGGTGGAAAGATCGCGCGAATCCCTTTGGCGCAGCTGCGAACCAATCCGCCCCACGAGGCATCAGCACCAGAGCAGGTGTCCATCTCGACGGGGGCGGACATCGGCGGAGACGGTGCCCCGGGTGCCGGGTCCGCCGTCCCCTCAGCCGCGGGCGAGTCCGGGCGTCCACGGCAGGCCGAGGTGGAGCAAAACCCTTCCTGGACAGGGATATGGTTTACAGTCGAGTGTTCCCTGACGCACCGCGTCACCACCGGGCGGGCACCCCGATGACGGCGGAGTCCGGGCCGGGGGTGACAAGGAGGACGACATGGGGGATGAGACCTAGCGACCGACCGTGTGAGGCGTACCGCTGCCCGACAGCGGGCTGTCTCGCCGCGCTTCGGGCGGTGTGCGGGTGAGGAGCCCGCCCAGTGCCCGGGACGTGTCACCGATCAGCCGAATCAAGCACCGCCCCGTGCGGTAGGAGGCCGAGCCGACCTATGTCGAGCGTTTACTGCACGCAGTGCGGTCACGCCGTTGCGGATGATGCCCGTTTCTGCTCCTACTGTGGGACCCCCGTCCGCAGGCCCCAGCAGCAGACCCCACGACCTGGTACGGGTGGGGACTCCGCCGGCGACGTCACGTCCACCATCTCGATCTCCGGGATCCAGGCCCTCGAGGAGGAGGAGTCGACCGGGGACGAGCTGGCGGCCGACGACCCGGCCAACGCCGACGCCCTTCCTCCGGGCACGGCGCTGCTCGTGGTGAGGCGCGGTCCCAACGCCGGAAGCCGGTTCCTGTTGGACAGCGACGTGACGACCGCGGGGCGCCACCCCAACAGTGACATCTTCCTCGACGACGTGACCGTCTCGCGTCGGCACGTCGAGTTCTTCCGCCGTGGCGACGGATTCGGCGTCCGGGACGTGGGCAGCCTCAACGGCACCTACGTGAACCGTGAGCCGGTCGACGAGGCCGCGCTCGGCGGCGGGGACGAGATCCAGATCGGCAAGTTCCGCATGGTCCTGCTGACCAAGCCGCGTCGCTGACCAGGCCGGGCGGGGGTCGCCGCGCCGACAAGGTTTGCGGGCCCCCGCCTCCGGAGAGCTTTGTAACGAAGGGTGCCGATTTCGCCCTCGGGTCCTGATCCAACGTGGGAGCAGGGACGAGCGCCCATCCGGCATGACGACTCGTGGGACGGAGCCGCTGTGAAGCACATGGAGGTCGTCGGCGTCCGAGTTGAGATGCCCTCGAACCAGCCGATTGTCCTGCTCAAGGAATCCGACGGAGACCGCTACCTCCCGATCTGGATCGGCGGGGTGGAGGCGACGGCGATCGCACTCGCACAGCAGGGGGTGGCACCCGCCCGGCCGCTGACCCACGACCTGTTCCGGGACGTGCTGGAGGCGCTCGACACCGGGCTGAAGACGGTGAACATCACCGGTCTGAGCGACGGGATCTTCTACGCCGAGCTGGTGTTCAGCAACGGGGTGGAGGTCAGCGCGCGCCCCTCCGACTCGATCGCGCTCGCGCTGCGGACCGGCACGCCGATCTACGCCCACGAGGACGTGATCGCCGAGGCCGGGATGCCGATCCCCGACGAGCAGGAGGACCAGGTCGAGGCGTTCCGGGAGTTCCTGGACAACATCTCGCCCGAGGACTTCGGCCGGCGCGCCGAGTAGCGCCCCTCGGGGCCGCCCTCGGGCAGGGGGTCGGTCCCGCCGCGCCCGCGGCGTGGACAGGGGTGCGCGGGAACGCGGCGACACGGCTGTGACCTGCGGGTTCGCCGTGATCGCCACTGATACATTGGGTAACGGGGTCGAGGGAGGGGGACGCGTTGGTCACGGCCGGAACCTCCGGACGACCGTGGACGGGGCCCGACTCGGAGTCGGGAGACGGACGGCGCGTGCACTTGGCGACGCGCCGCGCGCCGTCGTTGACGCTGCCGGTCGGTCGTCCTACGGTCGGTGCAGTGGAACCCGCGGCGCACCCCATCCCTGAGTGGACATCCCCTGTCGACGCCGCCGTGGGACGAGGAGCCGGAGGTCGGCGTGGCGGTAGCGGGCGGCAAGCGGGAGACCCATGACAGGCGGTCCGCGCTGCGGCTAGCGGGGCAGCAGGGCCTACTGTGCGAAGAGGACGTGGTGGCGCTGCCTATGGACGTCGGGTATAGGGGCCCAGCGGCGTGTACCGCCGCCGGGATCACCTACCGTCAGCTCGACTACTGGGCCAGAACCGGTCTGGTCGAGCCGAGTGTGCGCGCCGGAGCCCATAACGCGCCCCTCTACAGCCTCCCCGACATCCTGCTGCTGAAGGTGGCCAAACGCCTCCTGGACACCGGCATCTCGTTGCAGCAGATCCGCAACGCCGTCGATCATCTGCGCGGTAGGCCCGCCCCCGAGCTGGCCCGCATCACGCTGATGAGCGACGGCGTCAGTGTCTACGAGTGCACGTCCCCCGACGAGGTCGTCGACCTCATGCAGCGCGGCCAGGGCATGTTCGGGCTGGCGCTGGGCAACGTGTGGCGCGAACTGGAGGAGGCCCTGGGCGTGGTCCCGGCCGAGGACCGCACCGACCTGCCCGCCGCTCCGCCGCAGCCGGTGGACGAGCTGGCGCGCCGCCGACGCGAGCGCCGCACGGGCTGAGCACGGCCCCCGGGCGTGGCGGGCGGTCACCGGGACTACCTGGTCGCCGCGACCCGGTACGCCGCGGTGTGGAACGCCGCCAACGAGCACGCCCGCGACGACGCCGTGGCGCGGATCCGCGCGGCGCTCGGGCGGGCGCACGGCTGAGACCCCGGAGCGGCGGGGCGTGGGGACGGAACACGCGAGACCCGGGCTCGGCCTCCGGCGCGGTGATCGAGTACCGTTTGGTCACAACGGGGACGAAAACTGACATTCGCCCTGTTCGTACATCCATACACAGTGTCAACAGGCCGTCAATACCACGCGGGAGAGACCCCGACAGGGGCGCCGACGGGGCAATACTCCCCAGTAACCTCTCAGGCACCACGGACCGCGTGGAGGAGGCCGCTCTGAAGCCTGGCACCGCCGTGCCCGGTGACAGAGGGGGAGACCGTGAGGAAAGCGCCGACCCGCTCGGCCCTGTCACCAGGAGGTCTCCGTGCCTGACCAGTCCACGCCAGACCCGACGCCGCACACGCCCGGCGCCCCCGCACGGGTCTTCGCCGACCGCCACATCGGGCCCACCCCCGCCGAGACCGCGGAGATGCTCAAGACCGTCGGCTACGGCTCCACCGCCGAGCTCATGGCCGCCGCCGTCCCCGAGTCCATCCTCACCGGCCCCGGCCGCAGCGCCCCGCTCGACCTGCCCGAGGCGCTCGGTGAGGCCGAGGCCCTCGCCGAGCTGCGCCGCCTGGCCGACCGCAACCAGGTGCGCGCCTCGATGATCGGACTGGGGTACTACGACACCGTCACCCCGCCCGTCATCCTGCGCAACATCATGGAGAACCCGGCCTGGTACACGGCCTACACGCCCTACCAGCCCGAGATCTCCCAGGGCCGCCTGGAGGCCCTGCTCAACTTCCAGACGATGGTCTGCGACCTGACCGGCCTGCCCGTCTCCGGCGCCTCCCTGCTGGACGAGGCCACGGCCGCCGCCGAGGCCATGACGCTGGCCCGGCGCGCGTCCAAGAGCAAGGCGGACGTCTTCGTCGTCGACGCCGACGTCTTCCCCCAGACCCTGGACGTGCTGCGCACCCGCGCGGAGCCGCTCGGCATCGAGATCGTGGTCGCCGACCTGTCCCAGGGCCTGCCCGAGGGCGACGCCTTCGGTGTCCTGGTGCAGTACCCGGCCTCCAGCGGTGTCGTGCGCGACCCGAGCGACGTCGTCGCCGCCGCCCACGAGCGCGGCGCGCTGGCCGTCGTGGCCGCCGACATCCTCGCCCTGACCCTGCTGCGCAGCCCCGGCGACCTGGGCGCCGACATCGCGGTGGGCTCCACCCAGCGCTTCGGCGTCCCGCTCGGCTTCGGCGGCCCGCACGCCGGGTACATGGCCGTCGGCGAGAAGCTGCGCCGCCAGCTGCCCGGTCGCCTGGTCGGCGTGTCGGTCGACGAGGCGGGCCGTCCCGCCTACCGCCTCGCCCTGCAGACCCGCGAGCAGCACATCCGGCGTGAGAAGGCGACGAGCAACATCTGCACCGCCCAAGTGCTGCTCGCCGTCATGGCCGGAATGTACGCCGTCTACCACGGGCCCGACGGCCTGCGCGCCATCGCCCGCCAGGTGCACACCCGCGCCGCCGCGCTGGCCGACGGCCTGACCGAGCGCGGCTTCGAGGTCGTGCACGGCGCCTTCTTCGACACCCTGCGCGTGCGCGTGCCCAGCTCCGCCGCCGTGGTCGAGCGCGCGCTGGAGGCCGGGTACAACCTGCTGGCCGTGGACCAGACCACGGTCGGCGTCAGCGTCGACGAGACCACCTCCCCGGCCGACCTGGAGGCGGTCCTGGGCGCCTTCGGCGAGTTCGAGCGCGGTTCCTCCCGCGCGGGCCTGACCGTCGACGAGTCCGCCGACCGCGTGCCCTCCGACCTGCGGCGCGGCGTGGACTACCTCACCCACCAGGTGTTCAACACCCACCGCAGCGAGACCTCGCTGCTGCGCTACATGCGCCGCCTGTCCGACCGGGACCTGGCCTTGGACCGCACGATGATCCCGCTGGGCTCGTGCACCATGAAGCTCAACGCGACCGCCGAGATGGAGGCCGTCACCTGGCCCGAGTTCGCGGGGCTGCACCCGTTCGCCCCGCTGGACCAGGCGGCCGGGAGCGTGGCCCTCATCCGCGACCTGGAGGCGTGGCTGGCCGAGGTCACCGGCTACGACGCCGTCTCGCTCCAGCCCAACGCCGGGTCCCAGGGCGAGCTCGCCGGTCTGCTGGCGATCCGGGGCTACCACCGCTCCCGCGGCGAGGCCCACCGCGACGTCTGCCTCATCCCCAGCTCCGCGCACGGCACCAACGCCGCCAGCGCCGTCATGGCCGGGATGCGCGTGGCCGTCGTGGCCTGTGACGACCACGGCAACGTCGACCTGGCGGACCTGCGCGCCAAGACCGAGAAGCACGCCGGGGACCTGGCGGCCATCATGGTCACCTACCCCTCCACGCACGGCGTGTACGAGGACACCATCACCGACGTGTGCCGCCTGGTCCACGAGGCGGGCGGCCAGGTGTACGTGGACGGCGCCAACCTCAACGCGCTGCTGGGCTGGGCCAAGCCCGGCGAGTTCGGGGCCGACGTCAGCCACCTGAACCTGCACAAGACCTTCTGCATCCCGCACGGCGGCGGCGGTCCCGGCGTCGGACCGGTGGCGGTGCGCTCGCACCTGGCCGGGTTCCTGCCCAACCACCCGGGCCAGCCCGAGGCGGGTCCGCACACCGGTGTCGGCGCGGTCTCGGCGGCTCCGTTCGGCTCGGCGGGCATCCTGCCGATCTCCTGGGCCTACGTCCGGATGATGGGCGAGGACGGGCTGCGCGCCGCCACCGAGACGGCCGTGCTGTCCGCCAACTACCTCGCCAAGCGCCTGGAGCCGTACTTCCCGGTCCTGTACACCGGAGCCGACGGTCTGGTGGCGCACGAATGCGTCATCGACATCCGGCCGCTCCAGAAGGCGAGCGGGATCAGCAACGAGGACGTCGCCAAGCGCCTCATGGACTACGGCTTCCACGCGCCGACGATGTCGTTCCCGGTGGCGGGCACCCTGATGGTCGAGCCGACGGAGAGCGAGAACCTCGCCGAGCTGGAGCGGTTCGTCGAGGCGATGATCGCGATCCGCGGGGAGATCGACCGGGTGGCCGCGGGGGAGTGGGACGCCGACGACAACCCGCTGCGCAACGCGCCGCACACCGCCGAGGCGGTGACCGCGGACGTGTGGGAGCACGGCTACGGTCGCGCGGAGGCGGTCTACCCGCTGCCGTCGCTGCGCCAGGACAAGTACTGGCCGCCGGTGGGCCGGATCGACCAGGCCTACGGTGACCGCAACCTGGTCTGCTCCTGCCCGCCGCCGGAGGCCTTCGAGCTCTGACGGTCGACGGACCGAGGGGGCGCCGACGCCGCGTCGGCGCCCCTATTCGGACATGTCGGAAATCTACGACGTAAAGGTGACGCTTCGGTGCGTCACGCACCCGGGAACCGGCCCGGCGGCCCTGGCTCCTCGGGACGGCGACAGGGGCGACGCACCCGCGCCAGACGCCCCGTCTGGAGGCTGGCGCCGGTGCCTTCCCCCCGTCGGGCCGGAGCGGTACGCGGCACGCGCCCGCGACGGAAGGTGGACCGCTCGCGCGCGGGTTACAGTGGCGGCGACGCCCGCCTCACCGAGCGACCACCCACACCCCCATGGAAAGCGCCACGCATGACCACCACGTCCGGGCCGCCCGCACGCTCCGCTCCCGACGACCCGCCCCAGGCCACCGATCCGGCCGACGCCGGGGAGACGGACGCTCCCCCCGCCCACGACGCCGCGGACCTGTGCGACCAGGCCCAGGACCTCGCCCAGAACGGCCACCTCAAGCGCGCGGCCGCCCTGTACCAGCGCGCCGTGGCCGCCAACCCGCCGCCCGCGGTCCAGGCCCGCGCGCTGCTCGGCCTGGCCGTGGTCGAGGACCAGCGCGGCGACCCGCCCGCCGCCCGCGAGGCCGCGTACCGGGCCCTGGCCACCGGGGACACCCGCCACGCCCCGCGCGCCGCCCACCACCTGGCCCTCTCCCTGGAACAGGAGGGCGCGGGGGAGGAGGCCGCCCGAGTCTGGCGGCGCCTGCTCGACCTGGGCGGCCCGGCCCACGCGGCGGTCGCCCACTACGGTCTGGCCCGCGACGCCGAGGCGCGGGGGGACCGCGAGGCCGCCGAGGAGCACTGGGAGGCCGCGCTGGAGCTGCCGACCGACCGGGCGGAGTTCAGCCGCCTGCACGCGACCACCGTCGCCGAGGCCGCCCGGGACCTGGCCGGACGCCTGCTGGAGCGGGGACGGCCCGACGCCGCCCTGGCCGCCGTCGAACGCGGGCTGGCGGTCGCCGACGACCCGGGACTGCGGCTGCTGCGCGCCGCCGCCCACCTGGAGCACGCCATCGGCGACCTGGACGCGATCGTCCCCGCCTCGACCGGGACCCCGGGACCCCACGCCGAGCCGGAGGACGGGGAGCGGCCCGAGCCCGCGACCTCGGGCGCGGCCGTCGAGCTCCTGGCGGGGCTGCTCGCCCTGCGGGGGGAGCCGGAGGCGGCCGAGCGGGTCTGGCGGTCCGGTCTGGGCGACCGGGACACCGCCGAGGAGGTGCGCCGCCGTCTGCGCCGCGGGTTCGCGTCCGCCCCCGAGGAGGACGCGGCGCCGCCGTGGTGGGAGCCCTACCTGGAGGAGGCCGCGGCCACCTCCAGCACCTCCGTGCTCGCCGGGGAGCTGTTCGCGGTCGTGACCCGGATGCACGCGCTGCTCGCCGTCCCCGTGGTGGAGGGCGAGGCACGCCCCTCCGCCCTGCGGGCCGTCATGGAACAGGCCCTGCGCGTCCCGAGCGACACGGTGTGGGGCGTCGACGTGCACGCCGACTTCCGACGTCGGCTGCACGAGGCGATGGGGGAGGACCCGCTGCCGGAGGGGTGGCCGGAGCACGGGCCACCGGGAGGTCGCTGAGCAGGCTGGCGGGGGTGCGGGGGGTCAGGCCGCCGCGTGGACGTGGGGTCGGTGCGGGGCGACGACCGCGCCGTCGGGCAGCAGCTCACCGGTGTCGTCGAACAGGACGACACCGTTGCAGAGCAGGCTCCATCCCTGCTCCGGGTGGCTGGCGATCACCCGCGCGGCCTCGCGGTCGGTGTCCTCGTAGGACGGACAGGCGGGTTCGTGGCTGCACGTGAACATGGAAGGCCTTTCGGTCCAGAACGCTCGGCGTTGAGCTGACGTCCAGCGTAGTGGCTGACATCACATGCCGTTGCGGTTTGGGGCGGTTCGCATCGCCCCGGCCGCTCTCATCCATGGGATACCCGCTGATGCCGCATTGGTTCTGGCCACCTGTGGACAGAATCGGTGCTCAGTATCCTCCGCGTGTCCTGCGCGCCGCCGGTCGGCCGCGCATGCCCGCCCCGGCCAGACCGCCGTGCTGGAAGGCGCGGACGAGCTCGCCGCCGAGGTTGACCCCGGCGCCCAGGGCGAGCCCGACCATGACCGCCTCGACCAGGCTGAGCAGGCCCGAGACCACCGTGCCCTGGGTGATCTGGATGAGGCCGCGGTACAGGATGCTTCCGGGCAGCAGCGGCGCGATGGACGGGATGAGGTAGGTCAGGACCGGCCTGCGGGTGCGCCGGGCGAGCCAGTGGCCGACGACGCCGACCGCGACCGCGCCGGCCACGGTGCCCACCACGGGCGGGACCTGCAGGGCGGCGCGCAGGCCCGCGTAGATCACCCAGATCATCACGCCCAGCACCCCGATGGCGGGCAGGAGCCGCAGGGGCACGGCGAGCGAGATCGCGAAGGCCATCGCGATGCCCGCGGCGCCGACCAGCACCGGGATCTCCAGTGACGTGCCCGCCGAGGGCAGGGAGTCGAGGTCGATGCTCACGCCCAGGCGGATGGCGGTGTAGGCGACCGCGGCCACGCCGGAGACGATCGCGCCCAGGATGAGGAAGGTCTCCAGGAGGCGGGCGGCGGCGGAGACGTAGTAGCCGCTGATGCCGTCCTGGAGGCTGGAGACCAGGGGGCGTCCGGGCAGGAGCGCCATGATGTTGCCGGTGATGATCGCGCTGGCCCGCAGCCCGAGCTCCAGTTCGGAGCTGACCCACAGCAGGCCGAGGCCGATCGAGGCGGCCACCACGGCGGCGGCCGCCATCTGGTAGAACTCGGCGACGCCGCGTCGGGCGAGGAAGACGGCGGTGCGGTCGCCCAGGACCGTGGCGAGGAAGGCGACGGCGGCCACGATGAAGCCGCCGCCCATCATCACACTCGCGCTGGAGGCGATCAGCCCGAAGCCCACCGCGATCATCCAGTTGGGGTAGGGCATGCGGGCGCGGCGGATCCGGTTGAGGCGGGTGGCGGCCTCCTCCAGGTCGAGCAGGCCCAGCGCGGCCTCCTGCACGAGGGTGTGCAGCTCGCCGACGCGGAAGTAGTCGAGGGTACGGCGGCGGACCACGCGCTCGCCGGTGATCGGGGGCAGGTCGCCGCCGGGGTGGGTGGACAGCGTGATGGTGGTGAAGGTGACCGACACCTCCGCGCGGGGCAGTTCGAAGGCGACCGAGAGGCTGAGCATGGCCTCGCTGACCGCCTCGGTGCCCTCGCCGCTGGCGAGCATGAGTTCGCCGACGCGCAGCACCGTGTCGATCGCCCGCGCGTCGGGGAGCTGCCCCTCCTCGTCCAGCTCGTCCGGGGTCAGTTCCCGTTCGTGCTCGGCCCGCCAGTCGCGCATCCTGCTCAGCAGGCGGTCCTCACTGGGCGCCACGGGCCGCTCGCGCTTGTTGGGCATGTCGTCCTCCCTTCGCTTCCCGTCCGGTTCCGTCGTGGCCGGAGCGTCGCCTTCCACCGCACAGGAGACGCCGCCGGGCGGGGTGGAGTTGGCCTGGTCGGGGGACGGGCGCCGGTGAGGTCGGTCACCGGTTCATCCTTCCAGGGGGGCCGGGCGGCTGACAGCGACGCGCCGGGTGCCGGGGCTGGTCAGGGGTTGGCGCCCGAACACGGGCCGAAGCGAAGCGGAGGCCCCAGGAGGCGCTTAGTCGCCGGGGCGCACCAGGCCGGTCTCGTAGGCGTGGACGACGGCCTGGACGCGGTCGCGGAGCCCGAGCTTGGTGAGGACGCGGCCGACGTGGGACTTGACGGTGGTCTCGCCGAGGACCAGGTGCGCGGCGATCTCGGCGTTGGTCCAGCCGCGGGCGACCAGCCGCAGCACCTCGCGTTCGCGGGCGGTGAGCGGGTCGTCGGGCACGGGCTCGCGGGCGGGGTCGGCGGGCAGGTGCGGGGCCCAGCGGCGCAGGAGTCGTTCGAGCACGGCCGGGGTGATGACCGCGCCGCCGTCGGCGACGACCTCGACGGCGGCGACGAGTTCGGCGGGCGGGGCGTCCTTGAGCAGGAAGCCGACCGCGCCCGCGCGCAGGACGCCGGTGACGTACTCGTCGAGGTCGAAGGTGGTCAGCGCGAGGACGCGGATGTCGTGTCCCAGCCGCGCGGCCCACCGGGTGATCCGTCCGGTGGCCTCGACGCCGTCCATTCCGGGCATGCGCACGTCCATGAGGACGACGTCGGGCAGGAGGCGGCGGGCGGCGTCGACGGCCTCGCGGCCGTCGGCGGCCTCACCCACCACGGACAGGTGGCCGGTGGCCTCCAGGATCATGCGGAAGCCCGCGCGGACGAGCGGTTGGTCGTCGACGAGCAGAACTGAGACGGGCACGGCGTCGATTCTGCCGCACTCCGCGAGGGGGTCGGACGTGCGACTCAGCGGGTGGGCAACGGGGGCGGGGTGCCGCCGAACTCGGGGCACAGGGCCTGGTGGTCGCACCAGCCGCAGAGCTTGCTGCGCCGGGGTTCCCAGACGCCCGTGCGGCCGGCCTCCTCGATCCGGTCCCAGATGTGACCGATCTCCGCCTCGGCGGCGCGCAGTTCGTCCTCGGTGGGGTCGTACCAGCGGACGGCGCCGTCGCCGCCGAGGTAGACGAGTTGGAGGCGGGTGGGGACGACGCCGAGGTCGCGCCAGATCATGACGGCGTAGAAGAAGATCTGGAACCTGGCCTTGTCCTCGAAGCGGGGGTGGGGGGACTTGCCGGTCTTGTAGTCGACGATGCGGATCTGGCCGGAGGGGGCGACGTCGAGGCGGTCCACGTAGCCGCGCAGGCGCAGTCCGGAGGGCAGGGCCACGTCCAGGCGCAGCTCGCGGTCGCGGGGCTCCAGGGCGGTGGGGTTCTCCAGGTCGAAGTAGCGGGTGACCAGTGCGCGGGCGGACTCCAACCAGGCGTCGCGCGCGGCGTCGTCGGCGAACAGGTCGTCGACCTCGGGGCGCTTGGCGCGCAGTGTCTCCCACTGGGGCTCGACCAGGCCGACGGCGGTGCGGGCGGTGCGGGTCTCGGCGGGGAGTTCGTACAGCCGCTCCAGGCAGGCGTGGACGAGGGTGCCGCGCAGGGCGGCGGAGCTGGGCGGTTCGGGGAGTTTGTCGATGGCGCGGAACCGGAACAGCAACGGGCACTGGAGGAAGTCGGAGGCGCGGGAGGGGGAGAGGGCGGACGGGAGCAACGCGGTGGTCATGCGACGAGCCTACGAGAGGGTCGCGACCGACGGAGGCCGGTTGGGCCGGGCGGCGGATCCTGGGGGCACACGGCCTAGTCTGTGAGCGTGACCAACGACGATTCCAGGCCCGTGTCCGGTGAGCGCTCCTCGAAGCCGGGGCTCCTGCTCGGGCGCCCCTTCGGCATCCCCGTGTACGTGACGTCCTCGTGGTTGATCGTGGCGGTGCTGATCACGCTGGTCTACGGCGGGATCGTGCAGAACCGGCTGGCGCTGGGGCCGTCGGCGTACGTGTTGGCGTTCGTGTTCGCGATCCTGTTGTACGCGTCGGTGCTGGTGCACGAGTTGGCGCACTCGGTGGTGGCGCGCGGGTTCGGGCTACCCGTGCGGCGCATCGTGCTGTACGTGCTGGGCGGGGTCTCGGAGATCGAGCGGGAGGCGCCCACGCCGGGGCGGGAGTTCTGGATCGCGTTCGCGGGTCCGCTGTTGTCGTTGGGGCTGGCGGCCGGGGCGTACGTGCTGGCGTCGGTGGCGGATCCGTTCAGTGTGACGGGTGAGCTGCTGTTCCAGCTGTGGGTGGCCAACCTGTTGGTGGGTGTGTTCAACCTGTTGCCGGGGTTGCCGCTCGACGGCGGGCGGTTGCTGCGCGCCGGGGTGTGGAAGATGACGGGTCGGCCGTTCGTGGGCAGTGTGGTGGCGGCCTGGGGCGGTCGGCTGCTGGCGGTGGTGGTGATCGCGCTGCCGTTCGTGTTCGCGTGGTCGGCGGGCGGTCGGCCGAGTCCGTGGGCGATCGTGTGGGGGCTGGTCCTGGGCGGGTTCATGTGGATGGGCTCGACGGAGGCGTTGGCCAACGCGCGGGTGCGCGCCCGGGTGCCGGGGTTGCGGGCGCGGGCGTTGGCGCGGCCCGCGGTGACCGTGCCGGGTGACACGCCGTTGGCGGAGGCGTGGCGCCGGGCGGGGGAGAGCGGCGCCGAGGCGATCGTGGTGGTGGACGCGGCGGGCACGGCGGTGTCCATCGTGCACGAGGCGGCGGCCGCGGCGATCACCGAGGGGCGTCGGGCGTGGGTTCCGGTGTCGAGTGTGTCGCGGGCGGTGACCCGGGGCGCGGTGGTGCCGGTGGATCTGGAGGGTGAGGCGCTGGTGGAGGCGTTGACCAGTCGTCCGCTGCCGGAGTACCTGGTGGTGGAGGAGGACGGGCGCGTGTTCGGGGTGCTGCGGTCCGTGGACGTCAACGCGGCGATGACGGGCCGGGGGCAGGGGCCGGGGCCGGTGTCTGACTAGCGGCGTGCGCCCTGGGGCCAGAGGACGGTGACCGGGCGGAAGTGCTCGCGCGCGTAGGCGACGACGTCGGCGGTGCCTCCCGGTCCGCGTGCGGGCAGGCCGTCCCAGACGGCGACGAGCTGGTCGCAGCGGTCCACCAGCGTCCGTCCGGCGGCCATGTGGGCCTCGGGGGTGGACGCGGCGTTCTGGAGCGTGTGCACGAGGACGGCCTGTCCCAGGAGGCGGTCGTAGACGCGGTGGTGTTCGGCGGGCAGCGCGTCGCGGTAGCCGAGGGCCGGGACGATCACCTCCAGTGGCGCGCCCGCGGCGACGACCGCCTCGGCGAAGACGGTGTCGGCTCCGTCGGCCAGACAGGACAGTCCGACCAACTCGCACCCGTACGGTTCTAGGTGGGCGGCGATCAGTTCGGCGACGTGTGCGCTGACGTCGGGGGGCAGTGCGCGGTGTCCGGTGATGCCGATGCGGATCACGAAACCTCCCTACTGGTCGTTTCGCCGCCTACCTACCCAACTGCGGGCAGGCCGGTCATGAGTGAGGTGAGCCGGTCGTCGAGGGCGTCGACGCACCGGGCGCGCGGGCCCCGGTAGCGGCGGCGGAAGGTGCGGACGCGTCCGATGACGCGCTCGGAGCCGAAGAGGATGCCGGTGGTCAGTGCCTCCTGGGCCAGGCGGAAGGCCTCGTCGACGTCTCCGGCCTCGGCGTGGGCGCGGGCCAACTCGACCTGGAGGACGGCGGACTGCTTGACGCTGGGCGAGGCGGCGCCGAAGGCCTCGTCGAAGGCGGCGCGGGCGTCGTGGGGTTGGCTCAGGCGGACGCCGACGAGCGCTCGGTATCCGGCGACCTTGGCCTCGTCGAAGGCGAAGACCCAGGGCCAGGGCGGGTCGGCGTTGCCGGGGCGGGTGACTTCGCGGTCGGCCCGGCTGAGCGCCTGGGCGGCGGCGGAGTGGTCCCCGGTCCCGGCGTGGGCGAGGGCGGCCACGCAGTTGAGCCAGGCGCGGGCGGTGGGGTGGGCGGCGGGGCCGAGGACGTGTTCGGCCTCGCGGACCAGGCCCAGCCCGAGTTCGGGGTCCTCGGCGGTGTCGATCTCGAAGGCGGCCAGGGAGCCGAGCATGTACACGTCGAGGAGGCGCATCCCGGCCTGGCGGGCGCGGACGACGGCGGTGCGGTAGTGCATGCGGGCCGAGCCCATGTCGCCCTGGTCGGCGTGGAGCCAGGCGGCGAACCCGGAGGCCTCGCTGGCGGCGGCGCTGAGTTCGGTGAAGAAGGGTGTCCCGCGCGAGTGCGCGAGCATTTGCTCGGACAGATGCACGTGCGCCACCGCGCTGGGCAGGAGGTGGCGGGCGGAGGACGTGGCGTCCATGCGCCGCTGTCCGCCGGTGATCGAGCGCAGCGCGGGGGCGGTGGTCTCGTTGACCGGGTGCGGTGCGCCGTCCCGCGCCGGGGGGTGGGACGGGGACACGGTGGTGACCAGGGCGCCGGCGGCGACCACTCGTCCGAAGTCGCGTCGTCTCGTGTCGTCCACTCCCTTCTGGTCGAGGCCGCCCCGGTGCGGGTCGTCGGCGAAGCGGATCAGGTGCAGGGGGATCGCCAGGCGTCGGGCGAGGTCCTGGACCTGGCTGACGGTGAGGGACTGTTGGCCGTTGACGACGCGGGAGACCCAGCTCTGGGAGTAGTCGACCGCGCGGGCGAGGTCGCCCTGGGACCATCCGCGAGCCTCGCGGACGCCCTCGATGACCGTCGCCATGTCGCAGGTGGCCAGTGCGGCCGCGATGCGCGGCCGGGTCCACAGGTCGGGCGGGAGTACGACGTCGGGTTGGGACATGAGCCTAGGTTAGGGACTTGCGTGGTGCTCAGGGGCTATGTACGAGAAAGAAGGGGGCATGCGCGATACGCATAGGAGCGGTTCATCACTCTCCGGATACGGCAGAGTGACAGAGGTCGTAGGTCGCCGGTGGATCTGGAGCACCTGGGAGGGAGGCCCCGTGACCGTTGAGACCCCGTCAGCGGGTAACCCGAGTCTGGCCGCGTACGGGCGTGGGGGTGAGGGTCGGTCCGAGGACGTCGCTTCGGTCGGCGCCGCCCCGACGGCCGAGGCGGGCGGTCCGGTGGACGCGGTCGGCCGTGCCCTGCGGGGGTTGGCCGTGGAGCTGAGGTCGCACGGGGTGGAGGTGCGCGAGGACGGGGTGTCCGGCTCCGTCGACGCCGGTCCCGTCTCGCGTCCGCAGCGGGCGTTGCTGCGCCCGCACCGGGGCGGCCTGTGGTGGTGGATGCGGTGGCCGCTCCAGGAGGGGGTGACCTCGGCCCTGGCGGGGGTCCCGCTCTCCCCGGTCGCTCGGACCTCGGACGCGGCCCGGCGCATCGCGGGCGCCCTGTCCGCGTCGGTGGGCGAACCCTGAACACGCGCGAGGTCCCCCGAACCTCGCGCACCTGCGGGCGTGTGCCATGTCCACGCCCGGTGAGCGGGTGGGGTCTGGGCTTCCCCGAAACCCAGTCTCCCTCTGCACGGGGCCCTGCCCTGCCCCGCCCGCTCACCCCGCACGGCCCGGGACGGCCGAGACGCTCCCCTGCTCACCGCCCCCTTCGGTGAGCGGAGCCTCCCGGCTCCGGTGCCCGGTCGGCGACCGGGCACCGGCTGGCCGTCGGCGGCGGGCCGACGCGGACGGCGTGCCCCGCCGCCGCGCGGTAGACGCCGGGGGACACGCCGTAGTAGCGCGTGAACCACCGGGTGAGGTGGCTCTGGTCGGCGAAGGCCGCGAGGGCGGCGGCCTCGGCCAGGGGCACACCGGTCGCGATGAGGGCGCGGGCCCGTCGGAGCCGCAGCTGGCGCTGGTAGTCGCTGGGAGCCATGCCCTCCACGGCGCGGAAGGCGCGGTAGACGGCGAACCGGCTGCGCCCGGCGGCGCGGGCGAGGTCCTGCGCGCCGACGTCCTCGGCGAGGTGCTCGTGGAGGGTCTCGCGCACGCGCCCCGCGACCCGGACGGCGTCGGCGTCGGAGATCGCGGCGGTCGGGGGCGGGACGGTGGCCCCGTGCCGGACCACCGACAGGACCGCGCCGTGCAGGAGTTCGTCGGTGGCCAGGCGGGGGGATCCGTCCAGGAGGGCGGTGTGCAGGCGGCGCAGGGCGGCGGCCAGGTCGGGGGCGTGGACCAGCGGATCGGGGAAGAGGGGGAGGGCGCCGCGGCCGTCGGCGGTGTCGGCCAGCACCGCGCGCACCAGGTCGGGGCCGATGTGCACGATCCGGTAGGTGAAGCCCGGTTCGGCTTCGGCGTGGCCGTCGTGGGGGTCGTCGGGGTTGAAGGCGAGGACCGTGCCGGGTGTGCTCGTGTGCGCGCCGCCCCGGCAGTGGAAGGCCTGGAGCCCCGACTCCGTCACGCCGAACGAGTAGGCGTCGTGGCTGTGCCGGTGGTAGGCGTGGCGTTGGAAGTGGGCGTGCATCGCCTCCAGCGGTCGGTCGGGGGAGCGCCAGTACCTGGCCCAGTCCTGCGTCATGGTTCCATTGTCGCGCGCACGAGCGTTCAAGACCGGGGGCGGCGGTGTGCGCGATCGTCGACGCATGCGTTTCGACACCAAGATCGCCGTGGCCGTCCGGGAGGACCTGGCCGTGTGGCAGAAGCTCAACGTGACCGCCTTCCTCAGCAGCGGCGTCGCGGGCGGGAACCCCGGGGCGGTGGGGGAGCCGTACGAGGACGGGTCCGGGAACACCTACCTGCCGATGTTCCGCGAGCCCGTCCTCGTCTTCGCCGCCGACGCGCGGACCCTGGCCCGCACCCTGGACCGGGCCCGCTCACGGGGGCTGGCCACGGCGGTGTACACCGAGGAGCTGTTCAAGACCGACAACGACGACGACAACCGCGCCGCCGTGCGCGCCGTGCCCGCCGAGGAGCTGTCGTTGGTGGGCGTGGCTGTGTACGGGCCGCGCGGTCAGGTCGACAAGACGGTCAGGGGGCTCAGCCTGCACCCGTGAGTCGGGAGCCCGCCCCGGCGCGGCGGGCCGTCGTACGGGCGACCGTCAGGACGGCCGATGGTCAGGACGGCGGGTGGTCAGGACGGCGGGTGGTCGGCGGCGGCCAGGGCCGCGCCGACGATCCCGGCCGTGTTGAGCAGCGCGGCCGGGACGATCGGGGTGCGGATGTCCAGCAGCGGGAGGAAGCGGTCGGACTTGCGGCTCACCCCGCCGCCGACGACGATCAGGTCCGGCCACAGCAGGTCCTCGACCACCCGGTAGTAGTGCTGGAGCCGGTGGTGCGCCCACTCCTCGTAGGTGAGCCCGTCGCGTTTGCGCGCGGCCGAGGAGGCGCGGGTCTCGGCGTCGTGGCCGTGGATCTCCAGGTGGCCGAACTCGGTGTTGGGCACCAGGTGGCCGTCGACGAGCAGGGCGGAGCCGATCCCGGTGCCCAGGGTGGTCAGCAGGACCACGCCGGACACGCCCCGGGCGGCGCCGAAGCGGACCTCGGCGACGGCGGCGGCGTCGGCGTCGTTGAGGACCCGGACCGGGCGTCCGGCGGCCTCGGTGAACAGGGCGCGGGCGTCGGTGTCGATCCAGCCGCTGTCGAGGTTGGCGGCCGTGCGGACGACGCCGTTCTGGACGATGCCGGGGAAGGTGACGCCGAGGGGGCCGTCGGCGGCCTCGGGGAAGTGGGCGACGATCCGGCCCACGATGTCGGCGACCTCGTGGGGCGCGGAGAGTTCGGGGGTGGGGATCTTCAGCCGTTCGGCGGTGAACTCGCCGCTCGTCAGGTCGACGGGCGCTCCCTTGATACCGCTGCCGCCGATGTCGATTCCCAAGCCGGTGGTCGGCTGTGACATGGGTCGTGGTCTCCCCTGGTGCCGTGGTCGTGGGCGGGGCCCGTGCGGGGCCGCTCACGCCGATACTGCCCTGTGGCGCCGACGGACCGGAAGTCCTCGGGCGCGGGGCGTGCGTCGGCCTGGTCGGGGCGGTACCGGCGGGCCGATACTCTGGGCGATTGCCCGACCAAACGCGACGTGGGAAGACGAGAGCGACGTTGACCGGTATCCATGGCCGCCGCGGCCCCTTCACCGACGGCGACACCGTGCAGCTGACCGACCCCAAGGGTCGTATGCACACCATCACGCTGAGCGAGGGCGGCGCCTTCCACTCGCACAAGGGCAAGGTCGACCACGACGACCTCATCGGGCGGCCCGAGGGCAGTGTGGTGACCTCCAACACCGGTACCTCGTACGTGGCGCTGCGTCCGCTGCTGATCGACTACACGCTGTCGATGAAGCGCGGGGCGACGATCGTCTACCCCAAGGACGCCGCCCAGGTGCTGGTGGAGGCGGACATCTTCCCGGGCGCGCGGGTCGTGGAGGCCGGGGCCGGGTCGGGCGCCATGTCCAACTGGCTGCTGCGCGCGGTCGGTGAGCAGGGGGTGGTGCACTCCTACGAGCGCCGCGCCGACTTCGCCGAGATCGCGCGCAAGAACGTCGAGCGGTTCCACGGCGGACCGCACCCGGCGTGGCGGCTGACCGTCGGGGACCTGGTCGAGTGCCTGGACGAGACCGACGTGGACCGGGTCTTCCTCGACATGCTCGCGCCGTGGGAGTGCCTGGACGCGGTCGCGCGCGCCCTGATCCCGGGTGGGCTGGTGTGCTGCTACGTGGCCACCACGACGCAGCTGTCGCGGGTGGTCGAGGAGCTGCGTGAGGACGACCGGTTCTACGAGCCGCGTTCGTGGGAGACGATGCTGCGGACCTGGCACGTGGAGGGGCTGGCGGTGCGCCCGGACCACCGGATGATCGGGCACACCGGGTTCCTGGTGACCGCGCGGCGGCTGGCCGACGGCGCCCGGGCGCCCGAGCGGCGCCGCCGTCCGGCCAAGGGCGCCTACGGCAAGGACTTCGAGGCCGCGCGGGCGGCGGAGAAGGGGTCGGCCGGGGCCGGGTCCGGCGCCCGGGAGCGGACCGAGGGGGAGTCGGCCCAGGACTGAGGTCGCGTCCAGGCCGGTGCCATGACCTCACGGGTCCGTCCGCGCCACCCGGAACACGGGGGCGGGCGGGCCCGTTCGTGTGTGCGAGGGGTGCGGTCACGACCCCGGTCAGGACTCCGGCCGTGGCCGCCCGCGTCGCCCGCGACGTGCGGCGACGACCCCGGTCAGGGCTGGTGAGTTCTTGCCCGGGGGCCGACCCGGAGGTTACTTTCTCATTACGTCCGACCATCCGCTACCACTGTGACCTGGTGATACGCAAGGTCGATAAATGAGGCCTTCGACACTCCCCGAACGTGGGAGGTTAGGAAATGGGCAGGGGTAGGTAGGCTCCCGAGTAGTCGTCCTTCTCAAAGGGAGGTGGCGGACGTGGCCGAGCGCGACGACGAGCGTCAGAGCGACCAGGACCGTGAAGTCGCTGAACTCACGGCTCAGGTCTCCTACATGGAAAAGGAACTCAGCGTGGTTCGGCGTAAGCTCGCTGATTCGCCCCGACATGTACGCCTGCTGGAGGAGCGGCTGAGGGAGGCTCAGGCCAACCTCGCGGCGGCCAACGGCCAGAACGAACGACTCGTCTCCACGCTCAAGGAAGCCCGAGAGCAGATCGTCGCCCTGAAGGAGGAGGTCGACCGGTTGGCGCAGCCGCCGTCCGGCTTCGGCGTCTATCTGGGGTCCCGTGAGGACGAGACGGTCGAGATCTTCACCAACGGCCGCAAGATGAGGGTCAACGTCAGCCCCTCGGTGGACCTGGACGGGCTGCGCCCGGGCCAGGAGGTCATGCTCAACGAGGCGTTCAACGTCGTCGAGGTCGAGTCCTTCGAGACCGTCGGCGAGGTCGTCATGCTCAAGGAGCTGCTGGAGGACGGCGAGCGGGCGCTGGTGATCTCGCACCACGACGAGGAGCGGATCGTCCGGCTGGCCGACCCGCTGCGCGACGAGCCGGTGCGGCCGGGGGACTCGCTGCTGCTGGAGTCGCGGTCGGGGTACGTGTACGAGCGGATTCCCAAGTCCGAGGTCGAGGAGCTCATCCTCGAGGAGGTCCCGGACATCGCCTACTCCGACATCGGAGGGCTGTCGGGGCAGATCGAGATGATCCGCGACGCGGTCGAGCTGCCCTACCTGCACAAGGATCTGTTCTACGAGCACCAGCTGCGGCCGCCCAAGGGCGTGCTGCTGTACGGGCCGCCCGGGTGCGGAAAGACGCTCATCGCCAAGGCGGTGGCCAACTCACTGGCCAAACAGGTGGCCGAGCGGACCGGCCGCGACGTCGGCAAGAGTTTCTTCCTCAACATCAAGGGCCCGGAGCTGCTCAACAAGTACGTGGGCGAGACCGAGCGGCACATCCGCCTGGTCTTCCAGCGGGCCCGGGAGAAGGCCTCCGAGGGCACGCCGGTCATCGTGTTCTTCGACGAGATGGACTCGATCTTCCGCACGCGTGGTTCGGGTGTGTCCTCCGACGTGGAGAACACGATCGTGCCGCAGCTGCTGAGCGAGATCGACGGTGTCGAGGGCCTGGAGAACGTCATCGTCATCGGCGCCTCCAACCGGGAGGACATGATCGACCCGGCGATCCTGCGGCCGGGGCGGCTGGACGTCAAGATCAAGATCGAGCGGCCCGACGCCGAGGCGGCCCGCGACATCTTCGGCAAGTACATCACCCCGGACCTGCCGCTGCACGACGAGGACATGGCCGAGCACGGCGGGTCGGCCAAGGCCACGGTGGAGGCCATGATCCAGCGGGTCGTGGAGCGGATGTACACCGAGGGCGAGGAGAACCGGTTCCTGGAGGTCACCTACGCCAACGGGGACAAGGAGGTCCTGTACTTCAAGGACTTCAACTCCGGCGCGATGATCGAGAACATCGTCTCGCGGGCCAAGAAGATGGCCATCAAGGACTTCATCGACAACGAGTCCAAGGGCATCCGGGTCTCGCACCTGATGCAGGCCTGCGTCGACGAGTTCAGCGAGAACGAGGACCTGCCGAACACCACCAACCCGGACGACTGGGCGCGGATCTCCGGTAAGAAGGGTGAGCGCATCGTCTACATCCGGACCCTGGTGACCGGCAAGAAGGGCGCCGACTCCGGGCGGAGCATCGACACGGTGCCGAACACGGGTCAGTACCTGTAGAACGCGGCATTCGGGGCCGACCGGACATTCCGGTCGGCCCCGTCTTCGTGTCGATGGTTCGCTCCCCCCACGCGTCGCGGAGCGCGAGATTCCGGAGGTGTGCCCGACCGCCGGTCCGCACGCCGCGGGAGCCAGCCCGACGTGCGCGGACGCCGGAGCCGCCCGTCGGTGTGAAACGCCCGAGGAGACGGCACTTGGGCCACGATTGGCGCGGAAGCGTTCAAGACCCGGCCGTGGCGGATAACCTCTCATCATGAGTGTGCGGCGGATTATGGGTATCGAGACCGAGTACGGGATCTCCGTGCCAGGCAACCCCGGGGCCAACGCGATGGTGACCTCCACCCAGGTGGTCAACGCCTACCTGGCCGCCTCGGCGGCACGGGCGCGGCGCGCCCGGTGGGACTTCGAGGAGGAGAACCCGCTGCGCGACGCGCGCGGGTTCGACCTGGCGCGGGAGGTGGCCGACCCGACGCAGCTCACCGACGAGGACCTGGGGCTGGCCAACGTCATCCTCACCAACGGCGCCCGGCTGTACGTCGACCACGCCCACCCCGAGTACTCGGCGCCCGAGGTCACCAACCCGCGCGACGCCGTGCTGTGGGACAAGGCGGGCGAGCGGGTGATGGCGGACGCGGCCGCGCGGGCGGGGGCGACGCCGGGGATCGACCCGATCCAGCTGTACAAGAACAACACCGACAACAAGGGCGCCTCGTACGGGTGCCACGAGAACTACCTGATGGACCGGTCGACGCCGTTCGGGGACATCGTGCGGCACCTGATCCCGTTCTTCGTGTCGCGGCAGGTGGTGTGCGGCGCGGGCAAGGTCGGCATCGGCGCCGACGGTCAGGGCAGCGGGTTCCAGCTCTCCCAGCGCGCGGACTTCTTCGAGGTCGAGGTGGGGCTGGAGACGACGCTCAAGCGTCCGATCATCAACACACGGGACGAGCCGCACGCCGACCCCGACCGCTACCGGCGGCTGCACGTGATCCTCGGCGACGCCAACATGAGCGAGATCTCCACGTACCTCAAGTTGGGCACCACGGCGCTGGTGCTGGCGATGATCGAGGACGGGTTCATCAGCGTGGACCTGTCGCTGGAGACGCCGGTGGCGGATCTGCGGGCGATCTCGCACGACCCGGGGCTGACGCACCGGGTGCGGCTGCGCGACGGTCGGCGGATGACCGCGCTGGAGTTGCAGGGCGAGTACCTGGACCAGGCGCGCAAGTACGTGGAGGACCGGTTCGGCACCGACGTCGACCCGGACACGGCGGACATCCTGGACCGCTGGGAGTCGGTGCTGACGCGGCTGGGCAACGACCCGATGGATCTGGCCACGGAGTTGGACTGGGTGGCCAAGCTCAAGGTCCTGGAGGGGTACCGGTCGCGCGACGGCCTGGACTGGTCGCACCCGCGGCTCCAGCTGGTGGACCTGCAGTACTCGGACGTGCGCGCCGACAAGGGGATCTACAACCGGCTCGCGGCGCGTGGGCGGGTGCAGCGGTTGCTGGAGGAGCCGGAGGTGACGCGGGCGATCACGGAGCCGCCGGACGACACCCGGGCGTACTTCCGGGGCCGGTGCCTGGCCAAGTACGCGGACGAGGTGGCGGCGGCGTCGTGGGACTCGGTGATCTTCGATCTGCCGGGCTATGACTCGCTCCAGCGGGTGCCCACGCTGGAGCCCCGGCGGGGGACGAAGGAGCACGTGGGGCGGTTGCTGGACAACTCGCCGACGGCGGCCGACCTGGTGGCGATCCTCACCGGACAGCGGTCGTAGCAGGGGCCTGGCCGGTTGCGTCCCAGGTCACGAAGGTGAGCCCCGCATGCGCGGGGATGGTTCCCCCATGGACATCGAGCGCGCCTTCTCCGGCTTGTGAGCCCCGCAAGCGCGGGGATGGTCCCGTGGTCAGGTTGATCTGGTCCTGCAAGTCCATGTGAGCCCCGCACGCGCGGGGATGGTCCCCCAGCACCCCGCGCGGCGGCCCGCCAACCCCGGTCCGCCCTGCACGGCGGGGACACGACCACGCGTCAGACCCTGTCCAGCGGGTGGCCGGTGGTGGCGTCGATGTGGTCGGGGACGTCCTCGTGGCGGTCGCCGACGGAGAGCGTCCCGGTGCGCTCGAACATCAGGATCGACGCCCCCTCGGCCGACTCCGGTCGGTGCTCCGTGCCACGGGGCACCACGAACACCTCGCCCCGCTCGAGGTCGACCACGCGCTCGTCGGCGCCGTCCCGCAGCCGGATGCGCAGCCGACCGTCGATGACCAGGAAGAACTCGTCGGTGTCGTCGTGGGCGTGCCACACGTACTCGCCCCGGACCTTGGCCACGCGCACGTCGTAGTCGTTGACGTGGGCGAGAACGCGCGGGCTCCACAGCTGGTCGAACGAGGCCAGGGCGCTGTGCAGGTTGACGGATTGCTTCATACCCGCATCCTGGCGTCGGCTCGCGGCGGGGGGAAGTGCTAGGAATCGCACATGTCGCAAGGATCCTCGCACCATGTCGTCCTCATCGTCGATGAGGGCTCCAACCCCTTCGAGCTGGGCGTGGCCACCGAGCTGTTCGGACTGCGCCGACCCGAGATCGACCGCCCCTGGTACCGGCTCACCGTGTGCTCGCCGACGCCGAGGGTCGGTGTGCACCGGGGCATGTTCAGCATGTCGGACATGGCCGGGCTGGAGGCGGTCGCCGAGGCCGACACCGTGATCGTGCCCAACCGGCCCGACCCGTGGGTGCCGCCGCGAGGGGACGTGGTCGACGCCGTCCGCGACGCGGGCGGCCGTGGCGCCCGCCTGGTCAGTTTCTGCACGGGTTCCTTCACCCTGGCGGCGACGGGTCTGCTGGACGGGCGCCGCGCGGCGACGCACTGGCGGCACGAGGAGCTGTTCGCGCGTCTGCACCCCCGCGTCCGGTTGGAGCGGGACGTCCTGTTCGTGGACGACGGGGACGTGCTCACGGCGGCGGGCAGCGCCGCCGCACTGGATCTGGGCCTGCACGTGATCCGGCGCGACCACGGGGCGGAGACGGCGAACACCGTGAGCAGGCGCCTGGTCTTCACGGCCCATCGGGAGGGCGGCCAACGCCAGTTCGTGCCCCAGCCGATCCCCGTCGTCGCGGACACGTCGTTGGCCCCGGTCCTGGACTGGGCCCGCGAACGCCTGGACCGGCCGCTGTCCGTCGCCGACCTGGCGGCCCGGGCGGCGGTGAGCCCGGCGACCCTGCACCGGAGGTTCCGCGCCGAACTCGGCACGACTCCGCTGGCGTGGCTGCGGTCCGAGCGCGTCCTGCTGGCCTGCCGCCTCATCGAGCTGGGCGGCATGGGTTTCGAGGCGATCGCGCGGGCGAGCGGTCTGGGCACGACGAGCAACCTGCGCAGCGGTGTGCGCGCGCGGACGGGGGTGAGCCCGGCCGTGTACCGGGAGCGCTTCGGCCCCCGTCGGGGGGACGGTCAGCCGTCGGCGGCGCCGAGCTCGCGCGGGCGGCACTCGGTGCAGTCGGCGCGGCACGCGGCGCCGTAGTTGGTCATCGACATCGACTGGCACCGCGCGCACACCAGGCGCTTCCCGTCGGGCGGCACGTGCTGCCATTCGTGGTGGCCCCGTCGGCAGATGCCGGACGGCCCGATCGTCGTCTTCTCGCGCGTCGCCATGCAGGAACCGTAGCCCAGGCGCGGGACGCCGGCCAGCTCAGGTGTGCCAGGTTCCGTCGTGGCAGGGCATCGGCTCCAGGTGCAGCGCCGTCCACAGTTCCAGCCGGGCCCGCGCGTCCGCCAGGGGGCGACCCATGACGCGTTCGGCCACGCGCAGCCGGGACCGCAGCGTGTTGCGGTGCACCCCCAGCTCCCGGGCGGTCGCCTCCACCTGGGCGCCCTGGTCGAGGTAGTGGCGCAGCGTGTGGACGAGTTCCGTGCCGTGCCGCGCGTCGTGTTCGCGCAGTGCGCCCAGGACGGCCCGCTCGAACGCGCGCATCCCCTCCGGCGGGACCGAGGAGCGCAGCAGCTCCCAGGCCCCGGCGTCGTCGACGTGCCGATACCCGTCGTCGGCGGCGTGCCGCGCGCGGTCGACCGCCGAGGGCAGGTCGGCGGGTCCGCGCGCCCCGCAGGCGCCCGCGCCGGGCGCGAGCCCGGACAGCGCCGTCCGGAGGCGTTCGCCGTGGCGGGGCCGGTGGTCGGGCAGCACCGCGACGAGGGCGTCGTCGACCACGCACAACCCGACCCGGCGCGCGGCGTCGGTGTCCCCCAGCACGTCGACGAGGGCGTCCGCCGCCTCGTCCAGGAGGGCGTGGGGGTCGGCGCAGGGCAGGCACACGACCTCCCACGGCGGTTCGGGCAGCGTGAGCAGCGAGGCTGGGAGGGGTGTGCCCAGGGCGGCGGCGCGCAGGATCGGCGCGCGTTCGCGGTAGGGGGTCCGTCTGGCCTGGCGTGAGTGCAGCAGGTCCACCGCCAGAAGGGAGGCCGCGTCGTTGGCGAGCATCCTGGTGTGTGCGGACACGGGTGAGGGGCTGCGCAGGGCGAGCCAGCCCAGGACGCGGCCGGAGGAGCCCAGGGTCTGGAGGAGGATGGCCGCCTCCCCGTCCTCCAGGACGGTCATGCCCCTGGGACGCCGCGCCCGGTCGAGCACGGACGCGCGGACGAGGGCGTGCCAGGGCGGTTCGGCGCGCGGCACGGCCACGCTGGTCATCCCGTCGCGGTCGAGCAGGAGGGTCTGGCCGTGGGTGGCCGAGGCGAGTTCGGACATCACCCCGGGAGGTCCGGTGCGCAGCGCGGCGCGCGCCATCGCGTCCTGGGCCGCGAGGACTCGGGACTGCTCGCGGGTGCGCTCGGCCGCGTGGTGTTCGGCCACGGTCTCGACGACGGCGATGAACGGGGTCTCGCCCTCCACCTGGAGCACGGGCAGCCCCAGGCGTTCGGCCTCGGCGAGGATCTCGGCGGGAACGCCGCCGGTCCACGCGTCGACGGCCACGCCCAGGCCGACGCATCCGGCGTCGTGGAGCCGGTGCACGTAGGCGCGGCGTTCGGTGGCGGTGCCGCCGAAGCCCATTCCGGCGGTGAGCACGAGTTCGCCGCCGCGCAGCCAGTGCACGGGGTCGTGGAGTTCGGTGACGTGGGCCCACCGGACGGGTCGGTCCAGCCCCCGGTGGCCGGCCACCGCTCGCACCTCCAGGGCGGGGTTGGCAGCGATGTCGCGGACGGTGATCGTCATGGATGCCTCCCTGGGGTGTGCGCCGCGCACATTTGTCACAGGGTGCCATGTGCGTCGCGACCCGGCGGGCCGGGGGGAGAGTGTCTACCGTCTCCTTGACACACCCGCTCCGGCCGGTGGCGGAACCCACGCGGGGCCGTCCGGACGCCGGGAACGCACAACGGAGGCACCATGACAGACCGGACATCCCCCACGGCCGCGCATCCGGCGCGCGCGGCCGTCGCCGCGTTCGTCGGGACCACGATCGAGTGGTTCGACTTCTACGTCTACGCGACGGCGGCGGGCCTGGTCTTCGCGTCCCTGTTCTTCCCCAGCGACATCGACCCGATGGTCGGCCTGATGGCGTCCTTCGCGACCTTCGCCGTGGGGTTCTTCGCCCGCCCGCTCGGCGGCGTGGTCTTCGGGCACTTCGGCGACCGGGTCGGCCGCAAGTCGGCCCTGGTGACCACCCTGCTCATGATGGGTGTGGCCACCTTCTGCGTGGGTCTGCTGCCGACCTACGAACAGGTGGGCCTCCTCGCCCCGCTGCTGCTGGTGGTCCTGCGCTTCGTGCAGGGCATCGCGGTCGGCGGCGAGTGGGGCGGCGCGGTCCTCATGGCGGTCGAGTCCGCCCCCGAGGAGCGCAAGACCTTCTACGGCTCCTTCGCCCAGCTCGGCAACCCGGCGGGCGCGCTCCTGGCGACCGGGTCGTTCAGCCTGATCACCGCCTGGGACGCCGACCTGCTGTACACGTGGGGCTGGCGCCTGCCGTTCCTGGCCTCCTTCCTGCTGGTCCTGGTCGGCCTGGTGGTCCGCCTCAAGGTCGAGGAGTCGCCGGTGTTCAGGGCCGTGCTGGAGAGCCGGCCCGCCGAGCCCCAGGGGCCGCCGCTGCGCGAGGCCGTGCGCACCTCCTGGCGCGCCGTCCTGCTGGGCATCGGCGTCCTGCCGGTCGCCGTCGGCGGGTACTACGTCGTGACCACGTTCCTCCAGGCCTACGGCGTCACCGAGGTCGGGATCAGTGAGCAGGTCATCCTCAACGGCCTGACCCTGGCCGCGTTCGTGGAGCTCGTCGCGACCGTGGGCATGGCGTGGCTGGGCGACCGCCTCGGCACGGCCCGGATCGTCACGGTCGGTCTGGCGGCCGTGGCCGTGCTGGCCCTGCCGCAGTTCCTCGTCCTGGACACCGGCAGCACCGCGTTGATCCTGCTGATGCTGTGCCTGATGCGCGTGGCGATGGCCGCGGTCTACGGCCCGATCGCCCGTGTGCTGTCGCAGATGTTCCCGCCGCACGTGCGCTACACCGGCATCTCCGTGTCCTACCAGGTGGCCGGCGCCCTGTTCGGCGGCCTGTCCCCGCTGGCCTGCACCGCGCTGTTCGCCCTGACCGGCAGCATCGTGCCCGTCGTCGCGCTGCTGGTGGCCATGGCCCTGGTGAGCATCGCCTGCCTGGCGCGGGCGCCCCGCCACCGGGACGCCGAGACGCTGTCCGTCTGATCCCGACCCTTTCCCGAACCCGCCGGGCCGCCCGGTCCGGCGGCCCCGCCATGACGAGGAGAACAGCGCCCGTGTCCGGTCTGATCATCCACAACGCCGCCGTCCTGACCATGGACGACGCCAACCCCCGCGCGAGCGCGGTGGCCGTGCGCGACGGTCGCGTCGTGCTCGCGGGGACCGAGGAGCGGGCCCGCGCGGCGGCCGGTCCGGGAGCGGAGGTCGTGGACGCGGGCGGTCGCACCGTCGTCCCCGGGTTCATCGACCCCCACAACCACCTGCTGTCCACGGCCGAGTCGCTGGCCGCGGTGGACGCGCGCTACCCGCGGGTGGGCAGCGCCGCCGACCTGGTCGCGGTCATCGCCGAGGAGGCCGCGCGCACCCCCGCCGGGCAGTGGATCCGCGCCTTCTCCATGGACGACGCCAAGTATCCGGGGGGCCGCCCCACCCGCCGCCACCTGGACGAGGCCACCACCGAGCACCCGGTGATCGTCTACCACGTCTCCGGCCACCAGGCCGTGGTCAACTCGGCCGCGCTGGCGTGGAGCGGGATCGGGGAGGACGTCCCGGACCCCGCGGGCGGCTCCTTCGTGCGCGACGAGGGCGGCCGTCTGACCGGCATGGTGCTGGACTCGGCGATGGAGCTGCTGCTGCCGCTGGCGGTCGACATCGGCTGCCACGGGCCCAACTTCCACACCGACCTGCCCTCCGAGCACCTGCTGGGCTGGCTGGCCGACGCGGCCGGGCCCTACCTGTCGGCGGGCGTGACCACCGTGTGCGACCCGCAGGTGTCCGCCCGCGAGCTGCGCGTGTACCGTGCGGCGCGCGCGGCCGGGACGCTGCCGTTGCGCACGTTCGGCATGCCGCTCTCCCACCAGCTGGACGCCCTCACCCGGGCCGGGCTGGCGAGCCCCTTCGGTGACGACTGGCTGCGGCTGACCGGCATGAAGTTCTACTCCGACGGCACCCTGCTGGGCGGCACCGCCGCGTTCACCGTGCCCTACGGCGAGCGCGGCGAGTTCGCGGGCAGCCTCTACCACCACCCCGACCAGCTGGTGGACCTGGTGACGCGCGCCGCGCGGGAGGGATGGCAGGTCGCCGTCCACACCCAGGGCGACGCGGCCATGGAGCACACGCTGGCCGCCGTCGCCTCGGCCGCGCGGGTGTCGGGCCCCGACCCGAGGCCGCGCGTGGAGCACTGCGGGTACCCCACGCCCGAGCAGGCCAAGCGGTTCACCGACCACGGCGTCATCCCGGTCAACCAGCCCAACTTCCTGCACGACAGCGGTCGCGACTTCATCCGCCGCCTGGGGGAGCGGGCGCACCGCCTCCAGCCGATGCGCGAGGAGATCGACCTGGGGCTGCGGCCGGTGCTGTCCAGCGACTCCTTCGTCTCCAGCCTGCGCCCGATGGACACCGTGGCCAACGCGGTGTGCCGGACCACCCGGGAGGGCGACCCGATCGGCGCGGAGCAGGCCGTGACCCTGCACGAGGCGCTGCGGGCGCACACCCTGGACGCCGCGCACGCGGTGGGGATGGAGGACCGGCTGGGCGCGCTGCGCCCCGGCTACCTGGCCGACCTGGTGGTGCTCGACCGGGACGTCGAGGCGCTGCCGGCGGAGCGGTTGCGCGAGGTGGGCGCGTGGCTGACCGTCCTGGACGGCCGGATCGCCCACCGGGCCGAGGGGCCCGCGGCCGCCTGAACCGCCCCGGTCCCACGCGCGTCCCCGTTCCCCGGCCCCGGTCGGAACGGGGGTGTCCCCGCCCGCGCGACGCGCGGACGGGGACACCTGGGGGAGGGGGTGGGGAGAGTGGTCCTAGCTGGTGCGCAGGCGCACGCCCCAGGCCCGCTCGATCGGGTCCACCTCCTGGTAGAAGGTGGTGCCACCGCTGCGGCAGTTGCCGGAGCCACCGGAGGTGACGCCCTGCGCCTGGGTGCCGGAGATGAACGACCCGCCGGAGTCGCCGGGCTCGGCGCACACGCTGGTGCGGGTCATGTAGTAGACGGTGCCCTGCGGGTACCGGACCGTCTGGTTGCGGGCCTGGATGGTGCCGCAGTGCCAGCCGGTGGTGGAGCCGGAACGGCAGATGGACGAGCCGATCGGGGCCGCGTTGCTGCCCGTCACGGACTGGTAGCCGCCGCTCCGGTAGCGGGACACGAGGTTGTACAGGGTGAAGTTGGACGTACCGCGGACGAAGGCGGCGTCGTTGCCGGGGAAGACGGAGCGCTCGAAGGTGCCCCGACCGTTGCCGATGGTGACGCTGGTGCCGACGCGGCCGCAGTGGCCCGCCGTGACGAAGCCCGGCTGACCGGAGCTGTTGGTGGCGGGGAAGCCGACCGAGCAGCGACCGCCCGAGCCCATGTAGTAGGCCAGGCCGCCGATGATGTTGGCGTAGGTCTCGGGCTGCTCGGAGACCTCCTGGACCTCGATGGCCGACGGGTCGACGCCCGCGGCCTCGACGAGGGCGTCGACGTCGGCGTCGGAGCCCTCGACCACCTCGACGACCACGGTGTCGCTGGCCACGTCGGGGTACCAGCCCACCACGTCGCTGTCGGCGTCGGCGGCGTTGAGGTCCTCGACGACGTCGGCCAGGCCGTCGACGCCGTACGAGACGACCTCGGCGGCGGCGCCGGTGGCCTCCACGGCCTCGGCCGCGTCGGCGTCGGTCACCAGGACGGTGAGTTCGAGGGTGTCGGTGTCGAACACCGAACCGCCGTAGGCCGCACCGGCCGCCTCGGTGGCCTCCTCGTCGAGGTCGAGGGCTTCGTCCTGGGCCTCCAGGAGCTCCTCGGCCTCGAACGGGGTGAGGTCGAGATCCCTCTGGAGGGCTTCGAGCATGGTGGACGCCTCGTCATCGGCGACGGGGGTCCGGGGGGACGGAAGGGTGGGAGCGGTTCCGGCGTTCACGCCCGGGGCCATGGTGATGACCAGACCGAAGGCGAGCGCGCCGGTTCCGATGGCGGAGATAACGGGGGAGGGTCGCATTGATCCCTAACTCTCCTGGGGGGATTGACGGGGGAACGGGGCGGATTCCTTGGGGGAGAACCGCCCCTGCCCGGCGGGGAAGGTGTCTTCGCCCACCGGTGTTCACCGAGACATCCGGTAAACGATTCCACACCATAAGTGGGCATTTTGGAGAGGGAAAGACCCTCTTCTGATGAAACTATTCAGGACCGTGCGGGATCACCCGATGACCGGCTCGATCGGCCGTGGCTACGCGTAGTCGTCACTCGTGCGACCTTGGCTTTACGCGTCGGCGCGGTGGCGCAGGGTGACGGTTCTGCTTCCGCAAGGGGGGTTGTGTGGCCGGATCCGGCCAATCCCCCGCCGTCCCATCCGTCATTTCCCTGTCACTCGTCCGTAACACACGAGGTCACGAAGGTGTCCTGGGTCGGGTGTCAGCGGTGGGGTTTTCGGGTCTTTACGGGCCTTGTGGTAGGGGGTTGACGCCCGGGTCAAGGGTCGGGGAGGCGCCTCCACCGCCGCCGTGGGGCGGATCGGGCGGTTCCGGCCCGGGCTCCCCGCGCGCCGGTCCATGCCCGGGCACAGGGGACGATCCGAGGTAACTAGCGAGTATCGGGCATCGGGAAGGGGGTTGAGCCGCCCGTCGTTGGGCCAAGATAAGGGCGAGAGCCCCGAACGGGAGGTAGCCAGCCATGGCGACGAAGGACACCGGCGGCCAGAAGCACGCGTCGCGCCGAGAGACCGAGGTCGAGGAGACCGAGGCCACCACGGACGCCCAGGAGGCGAAGGACAGGTTGGACGAGGAGGTCGACGACATCCTCGACGAGATCGACGACGTGCTGGAGAGCAACGCCGAGGACTTCGTCCGGCAGTTCGTGCAGAAGGGCGGTCAGTAGCCGCCCGGCGGTGGTTCGCTGACAGCGCACTCCCGCGCCGTCGGCACCGCCGCGCACACGGCTAGGGTCGATTCCATCGGTCGGGAACAGCGTCCGGCCGTCGACAACGAGATGACAGGCGTCCCATCCGCCCCCACGACGGGGTGGGACGCGAGTGGAGGGAGTCGCGTGTTCGAAGGGTTCGAGGGCGGACGGTTGCCCGCCGCGTTCATGAGTGCGGGAACCTCGTCCTTCACCGAGTTCGTCCGATCGGTCAGCCCCGAGCTGTTGCCCGGACACCACCTGCCCTCAGGTGGGGGGACCGAGCACCTCACGCCCGACGCGACGACCATCGTCGCCCTGACCTTCCCCGGGGGCGTGGTCATGGCCGGGGACCGGCGGGCCACCCAGGGCAACGTGATCGCCAACCGGGACATGGAGAAACTCTTCCGCACGGACGAGTTCTCCGCGGTCGCGATCGCCGGCTCCGCGGGGATCGGCATCGAACTGGCCCGCCTCTACCAGGTGGAACTGGAGCACTACGAGAAGATGGAGGGCCGGGTGCTCTCCCTGGAGGGTAAGGCGAACAAGCTGGCCCAGATGGTCCGGGGCAACCTGGGCATGGCCATGCAGGGCTTCGTCGTCGTCCCCCTGCTGGTCGGCTACGACGACAGCACCGGCACCGGCCGCGTGTTCAGCTACGACGCCGTGGGCGGGCGCTACGAGGAGCACCGCTACCACTCCATCGGCTCGGGATCGGTCTACGCCCGGGGTTCCATCAAGAAGCTCTACCAGGACGACCTGGACGAGACCGGCGCCGTCAGGGTGGCGCTGGAGTCCCTGTACGACGCCGCCGACGACGACTCCGCCACCGGCGGCCCCGACCTGCACCGCAAGATCTTCCCCCTCGTCGACGTCATCACCGAGGACGGACACCGCCGCGTCCCGACCGACGACGTCGCCCGCCTGGCGACGGAGGTGGTCGAGGGCCGGGCCGCGCACCCCGACGGCCCGACCGCGACGTTGAGCTGATCCAGCCCGAGGCCCCACGCAGACTTCTCTTGACTAGGTAAGGAACGATCCGCGGTGTCGATGCCGTTCTACGTCGCCCCCGAACAGCAGATGAAGGACAAGGCGGACTACGCGCGCAAGGGCATCGCGCGCGGCCGCAGCGCCGTCGTCCTGCAGTACGAGGGCGGGATCCTCATGGTCGCGGACAACATGTCCCGCACACTGCACAAGATCAGCGAACTCTACGACCGCATCGGTTTCGCGGCGGTCGGGCGCTACCCCGAGTTCGAGAACCTGCGCCTGATGGGCGTGCGGTTCGCGGACGTGCGCGGGTACCAGTACGACCGCCGCGACGTCAGCGGGCGCCAGCTCGCCAACATCTACGCCCAGACCCTGGGTACGGTCTTCAGCGAGAGCCTCAAGCCGTGGGAGGTGGAGATCGTCGTGGCCGAGGTGGGCGACACCGCGGCCGACGACGAGATCTACCGCATCACCTTCGACGGCTCGATCGTCGACGAGCGCGGCTTCGTCGCGGTCGGCGGCTCCTCCGAGAGCGTCGCCACGGTGCTCAAGGAGCGGTTCGTCGCCGACGCCACGCTCGGCGCCGCGCTGAACACGGCCACCCACGCCCTGGCCCGGGAGGACGGCTCCGAGCGGGAGCTGGAGGCGGGCAACCTGGAGGTCGCGGTCCTGGAGCGGTCCCGTGAGCACCGCAAGTTCCGCCGGATCCACGGCCGACGCCTGACCACCCTCCTGGAGGAGGGCAGGGCGGGCGCCCGCGGCGGCTCCGGCGGGGCCGGGGGCGGCGGCGGAACCGCCGCCAAGGGCCCCTCCGAGGGCGCCTCCACCGACAAGGACGGCACCGACGAGGACCAGACCGACGAATGACCTGATGGACGAACGCGGTGCGGCGCGCCCGACGCGCCGCACCGGCCGGGCGGGTGCGGACGGCGAGGCCCCGTCGCCCGCACCCCGGTGACGGGAAGTTGGTGAGGCCGCGTGGAACGACGGATCTTCGGTCTGGAGAACGAGTACGGAGTCACGTGCACCTTCCGGGGGCAGCGCCGCCTGTCGCCCGACGAGGTCGCCCGCTACCTCTTCCGGAGAGTGGTCTCCTGGGGACGCAGCAGCAACGTCTTCCTGCGCAACGGCGCCCGGCTGTACCTGGACGTGGGCAGCCACCCCGAGTACGCGACGCCCGAGTGCGACGGCCTCGCCGACCTGGTGGCCCACGACAAGGCGGGCGAGCGCATCCTGGAGGGGCTCCAGGTGGACGCCGAACAGCGTCTGCACGAGGAGGGCATCGCCGGGGACATCTACCTGTTCAAGAACAACACCGACTCGGCGGGCAACTCCTACGGCTGCCACGAGAACTACCTGGTCGGCCGACACGGCGAGTTCGGCCGCCTGGCCGACGTGCTGATCCCCTTCCTGGTCACCCGTCAGATCATCTGCGGTGCGGGCAAGGTGCTCCAGACCCCGCGGGGCGCGCTGTTCTGCGTCAGCCAGCGCGCCGAACACATCTGGGAGGGCGTCTCCTCGGCGACCACGCGCTCGCGCCCCATCATCAACACCCGCGACGAACCGCACGCCGACGCCGAGCGGTTCCGCAGGCTGCACGTCATCGTCGGCGACTCCAACATGAGCGAGACCACGACGCTGCTCAAGCTGGGCTCGACCGACCTGGTGCTGCGGATGATCGAGGCCGGCGTGGTCATGCGCGACTACACCCTGGAGAACCCGATCCGGGCGATCCGCGAGGTCAGCCACGACATGACCGGTCGGCGCAAGGTGCGGCTGGCCAACGGGCGCGAGGCCAGCGCGTTGGAGATCCAGCGCGAGTACCTGGAGAAGGTGCAGGGGTACGTCGACCGGCACGGCACGGACGCGGTCGGAAAGCGCGTGCTGGAGCTGTGGCAGCGCACCCTGGAGGCGGTCGAGACGCAGAACCTGGGGCTGGTGTCCCGGGAGATCGACTGGGTCGCCAAGTACCTGCTGCTGGAGCGCTACCGCGACAAGCACGACCTGTCGCTGTCCTCGCCGCGCGTGGCGCAGCTGGATCTGACCTACCACGACATCCACCGCGACCGGGGGCTGTTCTACCTGATGCAGAACCGCGGTCAGATGGACCGGGTGGTGGGCGACCTCAAGATCTTCGAGGCCAAGTCGGTGCCGCCGCAGACCACGCGGGCCCGGCTGCGCGGGGAGTTCATCCGGCGGGCCCAGGAGCAGCGGCGGGACTTCACCGTCGACTGGGTGCACCTGAAGCTCAACGACCAGGCCCAGCGCACCGTGCTGTGCAAGGACCCGTTCAAGTCGGTCGACGAGCGGGTGGAGAAGCTCATCGCCGGGATGTGAGGTCGGGGGCGGTCAGGGGACCGCGGCGTCTGGATCGGTTGTCGGGGATGGCCACGCGCCGACCATTCGGTAGTGTGACCCTGTCCTGAGCCCGATACCAGAGGTTGTGACTGATGCACCGACGTGCCGCCGCCCTCGCGGTGCCACTGACCGCCCTCACCCTGGCGGTCTCGAGCTGCGGATCCATCCCCGAGGAGTGGCGCACGCCCGCCTTCCTCAGGATGGGTGAGGAGCAGCTCGACCCCCGACTCCCGGAGGTCTCCGGGCCGGTCGGCGAGGAGCCCGAGATCACCTTCCCCGACGAGGAGCTCCCGGACGAGGAGATCTCCGGGGTCGTGAACCCGGGCTCGGGCGAGGACGAGCTGGTGCGCGCCGACGACCTCCTCGTCGCCAACGTGGTCTCCTACCAGTGGACCGGGCCGGGCGAGGGTGAGGCGGTGGAGGGCCAGTCCAGCTACGAGACCGGCGCTCCCGACCTCATCCGCATGAACCAGATGCCGGAGTACATCACCGACGTGCTGGTCAACCAGGCCGTCGGCAGCCGCGTCGTGTACGTGTTCCCGCCGCTGTCCGAGGAGGAGGCGGCGCAGGCCGAGGCGGCCGGCCAGGAGGTGCCCGAGGGCGCCAGCGTGCTGGTGCTCGACGTGATGGAGCGCTTCGGCAACGGTTCGGTCGTCCCGGGCGAGCAGACCAGCGACGGCGGCGGCGACCTGCCGACCGTCACGCAGGACGACGTGAGCGAGCCGGTGATCGAGATCCCGGACACCGACGCCCCCGAGGACCTGACGGTGGAGCCCCTGATCGAGGGGACGGGCCCCGAGGTCGAGGAGGGGCAGCAGATCATCGTCCAGTACACCGGCATGCGCTGGGAGGCCGAGGAGGACGGCGGCCACCCGGTCTTCGACTCCACCTGGAGCCGTGCCGGTGAGCCCTTCGACACGACCATCGCCGAGGGCAGCGTCATCGAGGGCTGGGTCGAGGGCATCGTCGGCCAGCGGGTCGGCAGCCGTCTGCTGCTGGTGATCCCCGGCGACATGGCCTACGGGGAGACCGCCGAGGAGGCCGGGGGCGGCCCGGCCGGTCCCCTGGTCTTCGTCGTGGACCTGCTGGGCGCCTACGACAACCCGCCGCCGGTCGAGGAGCCCGAGGACGGGGAGTCCGCCGAGGGCGAGGAGGGCTCCGAGGAGGAGGCTTCCCCCGAGGAGGACTCCGACGGCGAGGAGTAGCCGTCGAACCGGACGCCCCCGCGCATGCGGGGGCGTCCGTGCGTTCTCCCGGCTCACGTGTGGGTGGGACGGCGGCGGTCGCCCCCGGCTCGGACACGCCTCCTATCCGGTCATCCACGGTCTGACCCGGGGGGACGCGTAGAGTCGGTCCCCTCGGTCCACGGGCGAGGGGGAGCCATGTCAGACCGACGCTACTGCTACGTCTCCGGGCTGCGCCTGGGCGTTCCGGCCGTGGAGGAACTCTGCGCCCAGGGGCGACCGCCCAGCCTCGTCGTGTCCTACCCCGCCGAACTCGCGCACCGCTGCGGCTACTTCGACTACGAACCGCTGACCCGGCGCCACGGGCTGACCCACCTGCGCGCCGCCGACCTCAGCTCCGACGAGGTGCGCGACGCCCTCGCCACGCACAGCATCGACCTCATGGTCGTCGCGGGCTGGTCGCAGGTCGCCCACGAACAGCTCCTGTCCGCCCTGCCCCTCGGCGGCGTCGGCCTGCACCCGTCTCCGCTGCCCGTCGGGCGCGGCCGGGCCCCCATCCCCTGGACCATCCTGCGCGACATGCGCTCCAGCGCGGTCACCCTCTTCCACCTCGACCACGGGCCCGACTCCGGCGACATCGTCGACCAGCTGTGGTTCGACGTCGCCCCCGACGTCACCGCCACCGCCCTCTACGAGCGCGTCAGCTGGCTCCAGGCCGAACTCCTCATCCGCCACCTGGACGGCCTCCTCGACGGCACCGCTCCGCGCCGCCCGCAGGCCGGCCACGTGTCGGTGTGGCCCCGGCGCCGCCCCTGCGACGGCCACCTGGACTTCACCGCCTCCGGAGCGGACGTGGACCGCATGGTGCGCGCGCTCGCCGACCCCTACCCGGGCGCCTTCGCGCGGTTCGGCGGCGCCCACATCACCCTGTGCGGGGGCGCGCCGCACCGGGAGATCGCCGGTGGCGCTCCCGGACAGATCGTCTCCGCCGGACCCCGGCGCGAGTGGGGCGTCACCTGCGGCGACGGCACGGTGTTCGTCCCGGACGCGGTCCGCGTGGACGAGGGCGTGCGCGCCGAGCCCACGTCGTTGGCCATGTTCCGGCCGGGCGCGTTCTTCGACGTCCCGTCACCGCACATGCTCACGTCCGCGCGTCCCGGCCATGTTCCGGATCCGTCCCCGCACGGCGACTCCCTGCTGCGCGCCTGACCGGGTTCAGGCGTCCAGCAGCGCGGCCGCGTGCCGCCCGGCGGCGGCCGCGCCCAGGAACGCGGCCCGGTCCTCCTCCAGTCCCCGGCCCATCGTGGACACCTTGACGGGCAGCGCCCGCAGCTCCTCCTCCAACCCCGTGACGTCCACGTCGACGAGGGTGTGCCGGGCCGCCAGCCCGGCGGCCTGGGTCCGCACCCGCTCCCCGAACGCCCCGGGAAGTCCGGGCACGACCACGTCCGCCTCGGCCAGGGCCACCCGGCCGTAGGCGGTCAGACTGTGGTGCGACACCCCCCGGTGCCGCCGCCTGGGGTCGGCCTCGCTGATCCGCAGCGCCGCCACCGCGCGCCCGTCGAGCGCCGCCACGGCGTTGACCGCCTCACCGCAGGCCACCCCGGAGAACCCCCAGGGCGTGCCGGTCCCCAGGTTCCCCGGCCCCTGGCACGCGACGGCGACGTCCGCCCCCAGCACGTGCCGGGCGGTGAGCAGGCCCGAGTGCACGGTGACCGCCTCCAGGTCGCCGCCGAAGGCCTGCCCGGTGGTCACGCACCCGGTGATCAGCCCCTCCTCCCGTAGCACCGCCACGACCTGGGAGAAGGCGGCGGGCAGCGCGCCGCCGTCGAGCATCACGTACGCGATCCGCGCCCCCGGGCGTTCGGCGCGCACCCCGGCGACGACGGCGGGCAGCGCCGAGTGCAGGTCGGCGACCACCACGGGCATGCCGTCGACGCCGCGGGCGGCGCACAGCGTCGCGTGGTGCGGGGACCCCTGCTCGTCGGCGCCCAGGACGGTCGCCTGGAAGGGGGTGTAGCGCGCCTTGACCAGGTGGCCGGGGCCGCGGGTGTCGGGCGGCAGCCGGTCGGGCACGGCGATGACCATCGCGTACCCGCCGGTGCCCAGGCCCAGGTCCAGGGCGCCGGTGTTGAGCAGGACCCGGTCGCCCACCCGGGGGTGCCCCACCAGGTCGGTGTAGGCCAGCGCCCGGCACCTGGCGGGCTCCCGGCCGTCCTCGGCGGTCAGGTCGACCGTGCACGGCCGCACGCCGGGCCAGGACGGCAGGAGCTGACGGACCACACCACGACGCCACCGGATCATGTTCGGCACGGTACCGTCGTTGCTGAAACCGGCGGCGGAGCGACGCGCGCGAGGCGCGGCCCCCGTCGGTCGATCCACCACACACGTCGAGAAGGGTGCTGGCGATGTCGCGCAGGAAGACGGAACGGCAGCTGAACCTGGTCATCTGTCTGCTGTCCACGCGCCGCCATCTCACCGCCCAGGAGATCCGCAAGACGGTGCTGGGGTACGCCGAGGCCGAGAGCGAGTCCGCGTTCAAGCGCATGTTCGAGCGTGACAAGCGCGAGCTGCGCGACAGCGGCATCCCCATCCAGGTGGGGACCGGTGACGCGGTCAGCGGCGAGGAGGGCTACCGCATCTCGCGCACCGACTACGAGCTCCCCGAGATCGAGCTGCTGCCCGACGAGGCCCTGGTCCTGGGCCTGGCCGCGCGCGCCTGGCGGCACGCCTCCCTGGGCGAGGCCGCGGCCAACGCCCTGTTCAAGCTCCGGGCGGCCGGGGTGCCGGTGGACACCGAGGCCGCACCCGGCCTGACCCCCGCCATGCGCACCGACGAACCGTCCTTCGGCCCGGTCTGGCAGGCCGTGCGCGACCGTCGGCCGATCGCCTTCGACTACCGCAAGCCGGGCCAGGAGAGGGCCGAGCGGCGCGAGGTCGAGCCGTGGGGCATCGTCAACCTGCGCGGCCACTGGTACGTGGTGGGCCACGACCGGATGCGCGGCGCCCGCCGCGTCTTCCGGCTCGGCCGCGTGCGCGGCGAGGTGACCGTGCTGCGCGGCGGCCCCGACGTCGTCGCCCCCGAGGGCGTGGACCTGCGGTCGGTGGTGGCCGGGCAGCACACCGAACCCGAGCGCTCCGCCGTCCTGCGCGTGCGCACCGACGCCGCCCACGACCTGCGGCGCGGCGCCCTGCGCGTGGTGCCGGGCGAGCGCGACACCTCCGGCGGCGGCTGGGACACCCTCACCCTGCCCTACTACGACACCCCCGGCCTCGTACGCCGGGTGGCCTCGTTCGGCGCGCGGGCGGTCGTCGTCGAACCCGCGGGCGCCCGTGAGGCGATCGCCGCCCACCTGGCGGCCACCGCCGAGCCCGCGGCCTCGGCTGGGGGCTCCGACGGCCCGGCGGCGGACGGGGGCTCCGGCGCCCCCGCGCGCGGCCCCCGTTCCGCCGACCAGCTGCGCCGTCTGCTCATGCTCGTTCCCTACGCCCTGGGCCGCGACGTGCGCGTGCCCGAGGTGGCCGAGCACTTCGGGCTCAGCGAGAGGCAGGTGGTCGCCGACCTGAGCCTGCTGTGGATGTGCGGTCTGCCCGGGTACACGCCCGGTGACCTGATCGAGGTCGACCTGGACGCCGCCAGGGAGACCGGCGAGATCATCATCGGCAACGCCGACACCCTGGCCCAGCCCCTGCGGCTCACCGCCGACGAGGCGGCCAGCCTGGTCGTGGGCCTGGCGCTGCTGGAGGCCCTGCCCGAGGCGGAGGGACTGGAGGGCGGCGCCCTCAAGCGGGTGGGCGAGAAGCTGCGCGCCGCGGCGGGGGCCGCGGTCGCCTCCCTGGCCGACGCCGTTCAGGTGCGGGTGGAGGTGGACGAGCAGGTCGCCGACACCCAGCGCCGCTGCGCGGACGCCCTGGACGCGGGGCGGCGCCTGCACCTGAGGTACCTGTCGGGCTACCTCGACCAGGTGACCGAGCGCCACGTCGACCCGATGGGCCTGGTCGTGCAGGACGGGTACCCGTTCCTGGAGGGGTACTGCCACCTGCGCGGCGACGTGCGCCTGTTCCGGCTGGACCGGGTGCTGGAGCTGACCGTCCTGCCCGAGGCGGCGCGGGTCCCCGAGGGGGTGGGCCGCCGCGACCTGTCGGCGGGGGTGCTCCAGCGCTCCGAGCGCGACACGGTGGTCACCCTGGACCTGGACCCGTCCGCCCGGTGGGTCACCGAGGACTACGTGTGCGAGTCGGTGGCCGAACTCCCCGGGGGCGGGGTCCGCGCGACGCTGCGCACGCCCGCTCCCGCGTGGGTGGTGCGGCTGGTGCTGGGGCTGGGGCCCGCCTGCCGGGTGGCGGCCCCGGCCGAGGTCGCCGAGGAGGTGCGCGCCGAGGCCGCGCGGGCGCTCGCCCACTACGGCGCGGGCGCGGTCCGGTAGCGGGTGACCGCGCCCCGGCGCACGGCCCGCCTGTTCACCGGGGGGTGGGGTGCAGGTCACGGCGGAGCGGATATGGTGGTGGGCATGATCGCCCTCGCTGTCCTGTTCAGCACGGTTCTCGCCGGGGCTGCGGCCGTCGGAGTCCTCGCCGTGAGGACGCTTCGGCGGGCGCGCGTGCTCTCGGCGACGGTGACCAGGGCCGCGGGCGGGTACCAGGCGAGCGGAGCCGACCTAGAACGCGTCAACCGGGGCGGAACGGGAACGTGACGTCACGGAAGTCGAGTACGCGTACCATCGAAGGCGCTCGGTTGCGCCCCACAGAGAGGTAGAACCATGGGAGCCATCAACGGACCCACCATCGCCATTCTGGTGGTCCTGGCCGTGTTGCTGTTCGGAGCCAAGAAGCTGCCCGACCTCGCCCGCTCGGTGGGCCGCAGTGCACGCATCCTCAAGGCCGAGAGCAAGGGCCTGATGGACGAGGACAACGACACCGGCGACGACGGCAAGCGCCCCCAGCAGCAGGACGCGGAGGCGCAGCAGCAGTCGCAGCCGCAGCAGGCGCAGCAGGCGCAGCAGGCGCAACAGCAGGGGTACCCGCAGCTGCCGCCCGGCCAGCGCATCGTCAACGAGTCCGGTGAGACCCAGCCCCGGAGCTACGGCAACTGATCCGCGCTCTTCCTGGACCGGCCCCGTGGGGCGCCGGTCCGGGCGTGTGTGCGAGCGCGGCCGGGTGCCGCGCGTGACGGTGTCAGCGGGTTCCGACGGAGCGGAACCGGACGAGAGAGAGTGACCACGCGATGAGGGCACGAGGTCGGGCGGCCAATCCGGAGGCCCGGATGCCGCTCATGGACCACCTGCGCGAGCTGCGCGGACGCCTGACCAAGGCGCTGATCGGCCTCGCCCTGGGCGCCGTCGTGGGCTACGTCTTCTACCAGCAGGTGTGGGACTTCCTCACCGCCCCGTACTGCTCGCTGCCGGAGTCGTCCGCGTTCGACTCCGAGGGCTGCTCGCTCATCGTCACCGGCCCCTTCGACGCGTTCTTCGTCGCGATGAAGGTGTGGATCTTCGTCGGCGCCCTGGTCTCCGCGCCGGTCTGGCTGTACCAGCTGTGGGCGTTCGTCGCCCCGGCCCTGCACAGCCGGGAGAAGAAGTACGTCTACATCTTCGTGCCGCTCGCCGCGGTGCTGTTCGTCGGCGGCGCCGCGCTGGCCTACCGGATCACGTCCCTGGCGCTGACCGTGCTGTTCGGCTTCCTGCCCGAGGACGCCGACCCGATGCTGACCGTCGACCAGTACCTCGACTACATGATCATCATGATGGTCATGTTCGGGCTGGGCTTCGTGATGCCCCTGCTGGTCGCGCTGCTCAACCTGGCCGGGATCCTGCCGCACGCCGCCCTGGCCAAGTGGCGCCGGGCGATCATCTTCGGCTCGTTCGCGGTCTCGGCGGTCATCACCCCGGCCGAGCCGATCTCCATGATCGCCCTGGCCGTTCCGCTGGTGATCCTGTTCGAGGCGGCCGAACTGTTCGCCTTCCTCAACGACCGCCGCAAGCGCCGCGACGACCCCTTCGCCGCCCTCGGGGACGACGAGATCTCCGAGCTCGACGACGCGCCCTCGGACCTGGACGACCCGGACGTGGAGGAGAAGTCCTCCAAGCGCCGGTGAGCGCGTCCGCGACACGCTAGGGTCTGGCGGGGGCCGGACGGTACGGTCCCGGCGCCCCGGGCCGCTCCCGGGGACGACCGATGTTGTGAAGGGCCAGTGCGATGAGTGATCAGTCCGAAGCCAAGCGTGAGCTTCCTCCCGAGGCCATGGGCAACGAGAAGTGGCACGACACCACGAACGCGGTGTGGATGCGCTCCTCCCTGTCCAAGGAGGAGTCCGAGGCCATCGTCGAGGTCGCCACGTTCGACGACGGCTTCCGCGCCGTCCGCGACGGCAAGTCGCCGGAGAAGGGCACGCTGTTCTTCACCCCCGCCGAGTGGGAGGCCTTCGTCCTGGGCGCCCGCGACGGCGAGTTCGACATCCCCGAGGAGTACCTGACCGAGGAGGAGCGGCGCATCCAGAACCGCGAGGTCGACGTCGAGGTCGCGTGGGTGCCCTCCCCGCTCAACACCCCCGAGGCGATGGAGGAGTACCATCGCCGCCAGCGTGAGGAGGCCGAGCAGGCCCGCACCGGCGGGTCCTGACGGTCGGGCACACCCGGGCGCGAGGGTGTGCGCGGCCCGGCCTCCGCGCACCCTCCGCACCCCCGGGCAGTTGAAGGGCCACATCATGACCCCCGAGATCGACCTCCTGGTCAACCCCCGCTCCGGGCGGGGCCGCGCCGCCGTCACCGCCGTCCGGCTCAAGGAGCGCCTGCGCGAGGCGGGCGCCGACGTGCGCGTCCTGGCCGGCCGTTCGGCCGCCGACAGCCGCCGCCTGGCCCGCCTGTCCGCCGCCGACCGGCCCGACGCCCTGGTGGCCGTGGGCGGGGACGGACTGGTCCACCAGGCCGTGCAGGCGGTCGTGGGCACCGGGGTGCCCCTGGGGGTCGTGCCCGCCGGGACCGGCAACGACATCGCCCGGGCCGTCGGCCGTCCCGGCCGCTCCGCCAGGGACACCGCCGCCGCGATCCTGGCCGGGCGGACGCGTTCGCTCGACGCGGTGCGCATGCGCCTGGAGGACGGCGCCGAGCGCCACTTCCTCAGCGTCCTGGCCTGTGGCTTCGACGCGCGCGTCAACGAGCGGGTGAACGGCTTCCGGTTCGGCGTGGGCCGGGCCGGATACGTGCTGGGCCTGCTGGCCGAACTGCGCTCCTTCACCCCCGCCGACTTCACCGTCGAGGTGGACGGGCGCCGGATCGAGGAGCCCGGCATGCTCGTCGCGGTCGGCAACACCAGCGCCTACGGCGGCGGCATGCGCATCTGCCCCGACGCGGTCCCCGACGACGGCCTGCTCGACGTGGTCTTCCTGCGCGCCGCGCCGACCAGCCGGTTCGTGCGGCTCTTCCCGCTGGTCTTCACCGGTGGCCACACCGGCCTGGACCAGGTCGTGGTCGAGCGCGGCCGCAGGGTCACGGTCCGCGCCGACGTCGGGGCCGCCTACGCCGACGGCGAACGGATCGGCCACCCGCCGCTGGTCTGCGACGTCGTGCCCGGCGCGGTCGAGATGCTGGAGCTGACCTCATAGTCTGAAAGCCATATGAGTACTCACGCTGAGCGGTACGCCGCCTTCCGTCGGCGCAAGAGCGCCTCCAGCGCCGCGATCGAGGCCTTCCAGGGCCTCTACGGGTTCGAGTTCGACCCCTTCCAGATCCGTGCCTGCAAGGCGTTGGAGTACGGCCACGGGGTGCTGGTCGCGGCGCCCACCGGCTCCGGCAAGACGGTCGTCGGCGAGTTCGCCGTGCACCTGGCGCTGAGCCAGGGGACCAAGTGCTTCTACACCACCCCCATCAAGGCGCTGTCGAACCAGAAGTACAACGACCTGGTCAGCCGCTACGGCACCGAGAAGGTCGGCCTGCTGACCGGCGACAACAGCGTCAACGGCGAGGCGCCCGTGGTCGTCATGACCACCGAGGTGCTGCGCAACATGCTCTACGAGGGGTCGGCCACCCTCGGCGGGCTGGCGTACGTGGTCATGGACGAGGTCCACTACCTCGCCGACCGGTTCCGGGGCGCCGTCTGGGAGGAGGTGATCATCCACCTGCCCGAGTCGGTGCACATGGTCGCCCTGTCCGCGACGGTCAGCAACGCCGAGGAGTTCGGCGAGTGGCTCCAGCAGGTGCGCGGCGACACCACCGTCATCGTCGACGAGAAACGGCCGGTACCGCTGTGGCAGCACGTCATGGTGGGCGGCCGGATCCACGACCTGTTCGCCGAACCGGTGGAGGAGAACGCCTCCGACCAGGAGGAGGGGCGGCGCGAGGGCGGCCGCAAGCGCAAACGCGACCGCCGCCGCGACCAGTCGTGGCGGCCGCGCGAGATCGTCGTCGGCGGACAGCGGCTGGCGATCAACCCGCGGCTGAGCCGGATCGCCGAGGAGGACGCCCGGACCACCCAGCTGGCGCACCGGCGGCGCGCCCCGCAGGCGCGCGCACGCGGCACCATGCGGCCCCGGACCCGGTACGCGCCGCCGTCGCGGCCCACGATCATCGAGAAGCTCGACGACGAGGGCCTGCTGCCCGCCATCACGTTCATCTTCAGCCGCGCCGGGTGCGACGACGCCGTGCGCCAGTGCGTGGCCGCCGGACTGGTGCTCACCACCCCGGAGGAGGCCGCCCAGATCCGCGAGTACGCGGAGACCCGGTGCGCCGACATCCCCTCGGCCGACCTCGCCGTCCTGGGCTTCGAGGGGTGGCTGCGCGCCCTGGAGTCGGGCATCTCGGCCCACCACGCGGGCATGCTGCCCACGTTCAAGGAGATCGTCGAGGACCTGTTCTGCCGGGGGCTGATCCGCGCCGTCTTCGCCACCGAGACGCTGGCGCTCGGCATCAACATGCCCGCCCGCACGGTGGTCATGGAGAAGCTGGACAAGTGGAACGGCGAGACCCACGCCCAGCTCACCCCGGGTGAGTACACCCAGCTGACCGGGCGCGCGGGGCGGCGGGGGATCGACGTCGAGGGCCACGCGGTGGTGGTCTGGCAGGCCGGGACCGACCCCGAGTCGGTCGCCAGCCTGGCGGGCACCCGCACCTACCCGCTCAACTCCAGCTTCCAGCCCTCCTACAACATGGCCGTCAACCTCGTCGGCCAGGTCGGCCGCCGTCGCAGCCGCTCCATGCTGGAGGAGTCCTTCGCCCAGTTCCAGGCCGACCGCGCCGTGGTCGGCCTGGTCAAGCAGCTGCGCAAGCACGAGGAGGCCCTGGAGGGGTACGCGGCCTCCGCCGAGTGCCACATGGGCGACTTCATGGAGTACGCGTCGCTGCGCCGGGCGCTGAGCGACCGCGAGTCCATGCTGGCCAGGTCCCGTTCGGCCCGGCGCCGCGACGACGCCCTGGAGAGCCTGGAGAAGCTGCGTCCGGGCGACATCATCCGGATCCCCTCGGGCCGCTTCTCCGGCCACGCCGTCGTCCTGGACCCCGGACTCAAGCTCGACCTCCCGGCGCCGCTGGTCCTCACCGCGGACAAGCAGGTGAAGCGGATCAACGCCAGCGACTTCACGATCCCGGTGCACCCGTCGGGGCGGATGCGCATCCCCAAGTCGTTCTCGGCGCGGTCGCCGCGCTCGCGCCAGGACCTGGCCTCGACCCTGCGCAACAAGCTCAGGGAGCAGGGCGACACCCCCAGGGCCGGGCGTGCCCCGCGCGACGCCGGTGAGGACGCCGAGGTGCTGCGGCTGCGGTCCGAGCTGCGCGCGCACCCGTGCCACGGGTGCGACGAGCGCGAGGACCACGCCCGCTGGGCCGAGCGCCACTTCCACCTGCGCAAGGAGACCGAGGGCCTGCGCCGCCGGGTGGAGGGGCGCTCGCACGTCATCGCGCGCACCTTCGACCGGGTGTGCGGGGTCCTGGAGGACCTGGGCTACCTGACCGACGACACCGTCTCCGCGGACGGGGCCCAGCTGGCGAAGGTCTACTCGGAGCTGGACCTGCTGGTCGCCGAGTGCCTGCGCCGGGGGCTGTGGAAGGACCTGACCCCGGTGGACCTGGCCGCCTGCGCGGCCGCCCTGGTCTACGAGCCGCGCCGCAACGACGATCCCTTCCCCCGGATCCCGCCGGGGCGGATCGAGGAGACCCTCCAGGAGATGCTGCGGCTGTGGGGCGACCTCAACGACGTCGAGTCCCGGCACCGGGTGTCGTTCCTGCGCCAGCCGGACTTCGGGTTCGTGTGGACCGCGCACCGGTGGGCGCGCGGCGACCGCCTCGACGCGATCCTGCGCCAAGCCGACATGCCCGCCGGTGACTTCGTGCGCACGGCCAAGATGCTCGGGGACATGCTCAGCCAGATCGCCGGCGCCACCGGCGACCCGGAGGTGCGCTCCACCGCGCGCAAGGCCACCGACCTGGTCCTGCGCGGAGTGGTGGCCTACTCGTCGTTCAGCTGACGGCGTTCGCCCACCGCCGCCCGGGGCTCACGCGGTCGGCGGCGGCGCGATCTCCCCGGAGCCGCGTGCCACCAGCGTGGTGGGCACGCGGTCCTCGCGGGGCGGGGCGTGGTCGCCTCCGATGCGTTCGAACAGCCGCCGCACCGCCAGGGCCCCGATCCGCATCACGTCCTGGGCGACCACGGTCACCCGGGGAACGAGCAGGTCGGCCATGGGGAAGTCGTCGAAGCCGACCACGGCCACGCGCTCGTGCAGACCGCGTTCCTGGAGTGCCTGGATGGCGCCGATGGTCACCAGGTTCTGCGCGGTGAACAGGGCCGTGGGCGGGTGCGCGGAGTCGAGCAGCGCGGCGACGGCGCGCGCGGCGCTGGCGGTGTCGGGCAGGTCCTGGACGACGCGGCCGGGCCGTTCGGGCAGCCCCCGTTCGGCCAGGGCCGCCCGGTAGCCCGCCACGCGTTCGCCGACCGTGCTGATGGTCCGCGCGTCGCCGAGGAAGGCGATCTCGGTGTGCCCGTGGTCGGCCAGGTGCAGGACGGCCTCGCGCGCGCCCTCGGTGTTGGTGGCCAGGACCGCGTCGGCGGCCAGTCCGCGCGGCGGACGGTCGACGAACACCGCGGGGGTGCCCGTGCGGATCTCCCGGTGCAGGTAGCCGTGGTCGGGCGCCGCGGGCGCGATGATGATGCCGTCCACCCGGTGCAGCGTGGCGGCGCGGACCAGCTCCAGTTCGCGCTGGGGGTCCTCGTCCAGGCTGCCCGTGAAGACGAGGGTGTCGTGGTCGCGGGCGGCGTTCTCCACCGCGCGGCTCAACGTGGCGGAGAAGGGGTTGGCCACGTCCTCCAGGAGCAGGGCGATCTGCCGGGTGGCGCCGTCGGTGCGGCGCAGGCTGGAGGCGGCGAGGTTGGGCTGGAAGTCGAGCTGGACGATGGCGCGGGTGACGCGGTCGCGCAGTTCGTCGGAGACCGTCGGGACGCCGTTGATGACGCGGGAGACCGTCTTGATGCTCACCCCCGACAGCGCGGCGACGTCCTTCATCGTGGCCCGGCGGACCGGTTCCTCGGACGCGGACCGTCGCTCCATGCCATCGTGGTGCACCGACACTCGAACCCCGGCTTCTCTCCGCGTCGCCTCGATCCTCGCCCCCCGTGCGCGGACGGGGCCGCGCCGTGCGACGCCGCCCACGACCGCTCGTCGCCGCGATCCGGCAGGTGGGGAACGGTCCCATTCTGCCGCACCCGTCCGGTTCGGGGCGCCCGGTCGGCGGCGGTGGCGGCCGAACGTGCCGGGGCTTCCGGGCGGGTGCGGGAGTCGGTGACGTGGCTCACCCTGCATCATCGAAGTCAACGTTGTCAACAGGGCCAAACGAACTTCTTGTGCCTGGTGAACTGCTGTGACTACGGGGGTTGACACGATGCGGACGTCTCGCTGAAACTTTCGGGACATCGTTGTCTCAGTGGCGTGGGTCACGGGACGGCGTCCCCCGACACCTGCCTCGCGCCCAGCGGGGCGATCCGAAGGAGAACTCCCATGACGAACGCACCGTGGACGCGCCGGGCCCTGGCCGCCACCGCGGGACTGGGCCTGGCGGCCTCGCTGACCGCCTGTTCCGGCGGCGGCGGAGACGACGACACGGTCCTGGTGGGGCTGATCACCAAGACCGAGACCAACCCGTTCTTCGTCAGGATGCAGGAGGGCGCGGAGGCGGCCGCCGAGGAGAGCGGCGTCAGCCTCCAGACCTTCTCCGGGGAGTACGACGGCGACAACGAGACCCAGGTCCAGGCGGTGGAGAACCTCATCGCGGCCGGAGCCGACGGCATCCTCATCACCCCCAACGACTCCGCGGCGATCGTTCCGGTCCTGGACCGCGCCCGCGCCGCCGGGATCATGGTGATCGCGCTCGACACGCCCACCGAACCCGCCGACGCGGTCGACTCCACCTTCGCCACCGACAACTTCCGCGCCGGGGAGCTCATCGGCCGGTGGGCGGCCCAGCGCTTCGCGGCCGAGGGCGAGGAGCCGCGCGTGGCCATGCTCGACCTCAACCCCAACCAGGTCGCCGTGGACGTCGCCCGCGACCAGGGCTTCCTCCAGGGGCTGGGGGTCGACATCGCCGACCCGGGCGAGATCGGCGACGAGGACGACCCCCGGATCGTCGGCCACGACGTCACCGAGGGCGCCGAGGAGGGCGGTCGCACCGCGATGGAGAACCTCCTCCAGCGCGACCCCGACCTCAACCTCGTCTACACGATCAACGAACCGGCCGCCGCCGGGGCGTACGAGGCGCTGGTGGCCGCCGGCCGTGCCGAGGACGTGACCATCGTGTCGGTCGACGGCGGCTGCCCGGGCGTGGACAACGTCGCCGGCGGCGTCATCGGCGCCACCGCCATGCAGTTCCCGCTGGACATGGCGGCCATGGGGGTGGAGGCGGTGGTCGAGTACAGCGAGACCGGCGAGCTGCCCGAGCCTTCCGAGGGAGCGGACTTCGTCGACACCGGAGTGGAGCTCATCACCGACCAGGCGTTCGAGGGCCTGGAGTCCCGGGACAGCGCCTGGGGCCAGGAGAACTGCTGGGGCTGACCCACACCGTCCGCGACGCGAAGGAAGACGCACACCGCCGTGACCACCTCGAACACCCGCCCGGTGTCCTCCACGAACCCCGAACCGCCCCCGGCCGAGCTCGACGTGCGCCCCCAGGGCCTGGTCGACCGGCTCCAACGCCTCCTGCACGCCCAGGCCACCCTCGGTCCCGCCGCCGTCCTGCTGGTCACGGTCTGCGCGTTCGCCGTGATCAGCCCGAACTTCCTCCAGCCCGCCAACCTGTCACTGGTGCTCCAACAGACCGCGGTCGTGGGCACCCTCGCGCTGGGGCAGACCCTGATCATCCTCACCGCGGGCATCGACCTGTCGGTGGGATCGATCATGGTGCTGTGCTCCATCATCATGGGACGCCTCTCGGCCGACCTGGGCGTGCCCGGTCCGCTCGTCCTGCTGGTGGGCCTGGCCAGCGGCATGGCCTGCGGCCTGTTCAACGGGTTCCTCGTCACCAGGGTCAAGCTGCCCCCGTTCATCGTCACCCTGGGCTCGCTCAACATCTTCTTCGCGCTGAACCTGTGGATCTCCAGCAGCGAGACGATCCGCGGCACCGACATGTCCGCGCTGCTGCTGTGGACCGGCCGCGTGGTGACCATCGGGGACACCCGGATCACCTACGGCTCCATCCTCATGCTCGTCATCGTCGCGGTGCTGGCCTACGCCCTGCACCGCACGCGGTGGGGACGGCACGTGTACGCCACCGGCGACGACCGGGAGGCCGCACGCCTGGCGGGCATCCGCGTCGACCGGGTGCTGCTGAGCGTCTACGCCGTCGCGGGCCTGGTCTACGCGGTGGGCGCGTGGATCCTCATCGGCCGGATCGCCTCGGCCAGCCCGCAGGCGGGCGTCATGGACAACCTCGACAGCATCACCGCGGTCGTCCTCGGCGGCACCAGCCTCTTCGGCGGCCGGGGCATGATCGTCGGCACCGTCATGGGCGCGCTCATCGTGGGCGTGTGCCGCAACGGCCTGTCCCTGGCCGGTGTGGACGTGCTGTGGCAGAACTTCGCGGTGGGCGTCCTGGTGATCCTCGCCGTCTCGCTCGACCAGTGGATCAGGAGGGCCCGCCGATGAGCCGGCCGACCTCGCGGACCGACGCCGCCGCACCCCCACAGGAGAGGGCGGACGCCCAGACACAGCCGGTGCTCCAGGCGCGCGGCCTGGTCAAACGGTACGGCAGGGTGACCGCCCTGGCCGGGGCCGACCTGGAGCTGTACCCCGGCGAGATCCTCGCCGTGATCGGCGACAACGGGGCGGGCAAGTCCAGCCTGATCAAGGCGCTGTCCGGGGCGATCGTCCCCGACGAGGGAGAGATCCTGGTCGACGGCGCGCCCGTGCGGCTGCCGACCCCGATCGCCGCCCGGGAGGCGGGCATCGAGACCGTGCACCAGAGCCTGGCCGTCTCGCCGTCCCTGGACATCGCCACCAACCTGTTCCTGGGCCGCGAGCTCCGTAAGCCGGGACCGCTCGGATCGGTGCTGCGGATGCTCGACCGGCCGCGCATGCGGGCCGAGGCCGCGCGCCACCTCGCCGACCTGGGCATCATGACCATCCAGAACCCCAACCAGGCGGTGGAGACGCTCTCGGGCGGCCAGCGCCAGGCGGTCGCGGTGGCCCGGGCGGCGGCGTTCGGGAACAAGGTCGTCATCATGGACGAACCGACCGCCGCGCTGGGCGTGCGCGAGTCCCGGGCGGTGCTGGACCTGATCCTGCGCGTGCGCGACAACGGGCTGCCGGTCATCCTCATCAGCCACAACATGCCGCACGTGTTCGAGATCGCCGACCGGGTGCACGTCCAGCGGCTCGGCCGCCGGATCGTCACCCTCGACCCGTCCGGGTGCTCGATGTCCGACGCGGTCGCCGTGATGACCGGTGCGCTGGACCCCGGCGAGCTGCCCGAGGGCGCGCTGGCGCCGGGGGCCCGCCGATGATCCTGGTGTGCGGTGAGGCCCTCGTCGACCTCGTGCCCCAGCCGGGCGGGGACCTGTGGCGGGCGGTGCCGGGCGGCGGCCCGGCCAACACGGCCGTCGCCCTGGCCCGGCTGGGGGGACGGGCGGCCCTCCTCTGCCGCCTGTCGGGGGACGCGTTCGGCCGCCGGATCCGCGCCCACCTGACCGAACGCGGCGTGGACCTGGGCATGGCCGTGGCCGCTGAGGAGCCCTCCACGGTCGCCGTGGTCGGGTTGGACGAGCACGGCGCGGCGGAGTACTCCTTCTACCTCGACGGGACCGCCGACCGGGGATGGAGCCCGCGGGAGCTGCCGGAACCGCCCGAGGGGACCCGGGCCATCCACGCCGGGTCCCTGGCGGCGGTGCTGGAGCCGGGGGCCGGGCACCTGTTGGCGTGGGCGCGGGCGCACCGGGAACGCGTGGTGGTCGCCTACGACGTCAACGCCCGCCCGGCCGTGGGGCTGGACCGGGCCGCCGTGGCCGCCTGGGCGGCGCGGTGGATGGACGCGGCCCACGTCGTGAAGGTGAGCGAGGAGGACCTGGCCTGGCTGGAGCCGGGCCGCGACCCGGTCGCGGCCGCCGAGCGGTGGATGGTCCGGCACGGACTCGACCTGCTGCTGCTCACCCGGGGCGGCGACGGGGCGGTGGCGCTGTCGGCCCACTGGGGCGACCGCGTGCGGGTCCCGGGCGTGCGGGTGCCGGTGCGGGACACCGTGGGCGCTGGCGACACCTTCGGGGCGGCCGTCCTGGCCCGCCTGTCGGAGCTGGGCTACCTGGGCGGGCCGGGCGAGCTCGCCACCCTGGGCCCGGGGGCGGCGCGGGAGGCGCTGGAGTTCGCGGCCGCGGCCGCCGCGCTGGCGTGCACGGCCGAGGGCGCCGATCCCCCCGACCGCGACCGGGTGGAGCGGTTGCTACGGAACACGCGGGGCGCGGTGAGCGTCGCGTGTCCTAGTGGGACCCCGGTGGTCGGGGCGCCGATCGCGAGCGGCCATGATGGGGGGAGCACGGGACCCGATCAGGGCCTGTAGTCCGCAAGACACCTGAAGCGAGGATTGAGCAGTGCTGCGCACCCTCATCAACGGCAAGATCCACCGCGCCACCGTCACCCAGGCCGACCTGCACTACGTCGGTTCGGTCACGATCGACGCCGACCTGATGGACGCCGCCGACATCGTCGACGGCGAGCAGGTCCACATCGTCGACATCGACAACGGCAACCGGCTCGTCACCTACGCGATCACCGGTGAGCGCGGCACCGGCGTGATCGGGATCAACGGGGCGGCGGCGCGCCTGGTCAGCCCCGGCGACCTGGTCATCATCATCTCCTACGCCCAGCTCAGCGAGGCGGAGCGGGCCGAGCACGTCCAGCACATCGTGCACGTGGACCGCGACAACCGGATCGTGGCGCTGGGCGACGACCCGGCCGAGCCGGTCCCCGGGAGCGAACTCGTCTCCGGGCGCTGACCCTCCCGGTCCCCAGGACCGAACCGCCGCCGCCGGACGCGCACGCGCACGGCGGCGGCGTCCGCACGAGGCGGTGCCGCGCCCGAGGCGCCGTTCGGGGCGGGCGGTGGGCGGCGGTCGTGCGTTGGCCGGATCCGGCCTGCTCGCCCGCCCCCGAGCGCGGGTATGTCCCCTACCGGCATGGACAGCGCGGACGAGGAGCGGCGCCGGGTCGCCGAGCACGTCGAGTGGCAGAAGCAGGGCGCGTGGGTGGTCGTGTGGGGCCGCTACACCCGTTGCTTCTGGGCCTACGCCTGCTGGCCGGTCGTGCCCGAGGAGGGCGTGGTGATCAGCGCGCGCGACCCTCACACGCTGTACGCGCAGATGCGCTCGGTGGAACGTGAGCACGGTTACCTCAGGTGGCGCTACGGCCGCAGGTGACGAAGGTCTACGATTCATCCGTTGTCGGGACGAATCGAAGGGTGGGCCTCGTGGTCGTGCAATCCACGCGGAGTGGTCGGGGGCTCACGGAGGACCAGCGCGCCCGCCTGCAGCGCCGCACCGTCCTGACCCTCATGCTCACGCAGGTCGTCGGCGGCGTCGGCATGGGCGCCATGCTGGCCGTGGGCGCCCTCATCGCCCGGGACCTGACGGGTTCGGACGCCTGGTCGGGCATCGCCACCACGATGATCACGCTGGGCGCGGCCGTGTTCGCGCTGCCGCTGGCCTCGATCGCCGCGCGGCGCGGACGCCGTCCCGGGCTGGCGTTCGGGTGGGCCCTGGGCGGTGTGGGCAGCTCCGTGGTCATCGCGGCCACCGTCCTGGAGTGGTTCGTCCCGTTCCTGGTCGGCATGGTGCTCATCGGCGCGGGGACCGCCACCAACCTCCAGGCCAGGCACGCCGCCGCCGACCTGGCCGGTGAGGACAACCGGGGCCGCGACCTGTCGATCGTGGTGTGGGCGACGACCGTCGGCGCCGTGCTGGGCCCGAACCTCGTCGGCGTCGGCGGGCGCGTGGCCGCCGTGGTCGGTCTGCCCGAACTGCTCGGCCCGGTGCTGTTCACCACCGCCGGTTTCGTCCTCGGCGCGGCCCTGACCTTCCTGCTGCTGCGCCCCGACCCGCTGCTGGTCGGCGCCGCGGGGCGGGACGACGCCGACGCCGGCGTCCCCGACGCGGCCCCGGTCCGGCGGTCCCCGCTGGCGGGGTTGGCCGAGGTCCGACGCAGCCCCCGGGCCGTGCTGGCGATCGTCGGGATCGTGGCCAGCCACACCGTCATGGTCGCGGTCATGACGATGACGCCCGTGCACATGTCCCACCACGGGGCCGCGCTGACGGTCGTCGGACTGACGATCTCGCTGCACATCGCCGGCATGTACGCGCTCTCCCCGCTCGTGGGCTGGCTCACCGACCGCGTCGGCCGGGCGCCCGTGCTGCTGGCCGGACAGGGCGTGCTGCTGGCGTCCGTGGCGATCGCCGGGACCGCCGGACACGACGAGGTGCGGGTGACGCTCGGCCTGGTGCTGCTCGGCGTGGGGTGGTCGTTCGGCCTGGTGGCCGGGTCGACGCTGCTGGCCGAGTCGGTGTCCGACGAGGCGCGTCCGCGGGTGCAGGGCCTGAGCGACCTGCTGATGAACCTGGGCGGCGCGTCGGCGGGCGCGGTGTCGGGCGTCGTGCTCACCCAGGCCGGTTTCGGCGGCCTCAACCTGTTCGCCGCGCTGTTCACCCTCCCGGTCGTGGTGCTCGCGGTGCGCGTGCTCGCGGCCCGCCGGGGCGGGGACGTCTCCGCGGTCTGAGCGGCCACGTCGAAAACTCGGCCGGACCTTTACCGGAAACGCCCTGGTAGCGCCCTGTGCGCGGGGGTCCTCGCGGTTACGGTGCAGTTCGGAAGGCGCCCGCCGGCCCCGGCGGGCGCGGACGCGGCTGGACGAGGGGTGTGCTCATGACCGACCGAGAGCCCGAGGAGGGGCCGAAGGGGCGGCCGGGGCCCCACCCGGCCGAGGGCGGTGAGGGGCCCTCCGGAGCGAAGCCGGAGGAGCCCGGTCCCGGGGGGTTCGCGCCCGGCGAGCACCCCACCGGAGCGCCCCCCGAACCCGTCACCGGCGAACCCTCGGAGGGCCCCAGCGGTCGGGCGCAGGCCGGGTTCGAGCACGCGGGATACGCGCCCGGGTACGGCGAGACGGACATGGCCGGGGCCGGGGCGGGCAGTTTCCCGGCGGGCCCGCCGCCGCCGGGCCCGGGGTGGGCGACGCCGCAGTTCGGCGGCTACGGTCCGCCGCCGCCCAAGCCCACGCCCTGGGGCAAGATCATCGGCATCGGCTGCGGGATCCTGCTGCTGCTCCTGCTCCTCCTGGGCGGGTGCACGGCGCTCCTGCTGGTCGCGGCGGGCGGTGACGGCTTCGCCCCCGACCGGCCGGAGGTGGGCGAGCCGGAGGAGACCCCCGCGGACGAGGCCGTGACCGAGGAGATCACCGCGAGGGTGGTCGAGTTCGAGCCCAGCCCGCTCTACATCGAGGGCGAGTTCACGAGTGTGGAGGTGTCCGTCACCAACGACGGTGAGGACGACATCGACATCAACCCGCTCTACTTCACCGTGGTGGACACCGAGGGCGTCGAGCACGAGGTCGCCATCGCCATGGACGACAACGAGCTGGACGTCCAGGAGGTCAGTCCGGGGGAGACGGCGACCGGGACGATCACCGTGCGCGGGGACGTCCAGGTGGAGCACATCGTGTTCGACCCCTTCTACCACGGGCCGGTGGAGGTGCCCGTGAGCCAGGAGTGAGGTGACCGGGGCGGGACGGGCAGGGCCGGTCAGGGGGCCAGCGCGGGGTCGCGCAGCCACTCGGACAGGTCCTCCCGGCGTTCGGCGTCGCACTTGAGCGGGCACGTGGTGCAGAAGCCGTGCTCGGGGTCGCCCTTGTAGTCGAAGCAGCAGGTGCCCCGGACCGCCCAGGTGCCGCGCGGGTTCTCCGGGGCGAAGGGGAACAGGCGCGGGCGTCGGCGGGTGACCGCGCCCGCCTCGACCACCGCGTCGCAGAGCCGCGTGGCCAGCTCCCAGGCCTCGCGGGCGTCGCGGCCCAGGTAGCGGGCCGGGTTGAGCATGTAGAAGTGCAGGGTGTCGACGACCCAGCCCCACAGGGTGCGCAGACCCGCGCGCGAGTGGGCGTGCAGGGCCGACAGCAGCGGCCCGAAGGCGCTGACGACGCCCTCGGCCGCCAGGCGCAGCTGTTCGTCGCGGTCGCGGGCGACCACCGTGTCCGGGCGGCCGGCGGCGGGGTCGTCGGGCAGGACCACCCAGCGCGCGCCCGCGACCGCGGGGGTGGCGAAGCGCGACAGGGCCGTGTCCCAGGGCAGGTACAGGGTCTGCGGGGTGAGCAGAGGGGCCCGACCGGTCAGGTACAGGGAGGCGGAGACGAGGAAGATCGGTTCGCGCAGGGTCACGCGGAGGAAGTTGGTGGCGGCGGGGAGCCGGTGGCCGGGGCCGTGCTCGGTGCGCAGCTTGTCGTGCAGGACCGGGAGCCAGCCGTCGGCGACCAGGAGGTCCGCGCGGTGCCACTGGGTGTCCCCGTGGGAGAGCCGCTCGGGGACGCCGGTGGTGACGAGGTCGGGCAGCGGCGCGAACTTCAGTGGTGCACACGCGTCACGCAGTGCCTCTAGCGGATCTGGAGTCACCGCTGGAACCTGCCCTTCGTCGCATGGAGCCGTCACGTCCGGGGGAGCGGTCGCAGTTCCCTCCGGGGACGGGATGCGCCTCATTAAGTGAGGCTACCCTAATGCGCGACGCGACGGCAATGGTTCGGGTGAGTGTCGCGGCGCACCCGGAGCGGGAGAAAGCGCAGGTCCGACCGGGTGCGTCCGGTTCCGTGGGGGTTCAGCGCACGGGCGTGCGGAGCCGACGCGGGGTGCGGTACGCGAGCCACCACTCGACGGCGATCAGCGGCAGGACCCAGCTCAGGTAGCTGCTGGAGGCGGCCACGGACAGGATCATCGCCTCGACGTCTCCCCCGAAGCCGCTGTGCAGCCAGGGCAGCATGAGCAGGGCCAGGAGCACGAGGACGATCCGGTTGAGCGCGACCCCGTAGAGCAGTACGAAGCTGCGCAGCATCCACTCCCGGTGGCGGGCGAAGTCGCGTCGGCGGGCCGCCAGGTAGCCCAGGGCGGTGCAGGTCAGCCACAGGACCGCCCAGAGGGTGTTGCTGATCCGGGTGTCGGGACCGGTGGAGCTGAGCGGGCCGAGGAGCAGCCCGGGGACGCCGACGAGCGGGACGCCGACCAGGACGTAGGCCCTTCCGCTCCAGCGGTGGACGGCCGGGTGGCGGCGGCGCAGCCACGGCCACACCTGGAGGGGCGCGAGCAGGGTGAGCAGGGCTCCGGCGAAGATGTGCGTCACTAGGACCGGGTAGTGCCAGGCGAGGTCGTCGTGGACGGGCAGGCGGGCCTGGCCCGGGTCGAGGGTCGTGTACGGGGGCACGGAGAAGGCCACGAAGGCCACGCTGAGGAGGGCGAGCGGGGCGATCCAGGGGCGGCGCCACCAGGACCGCCGGGGCGGCGGGGTCCGTCTGTCGGGTGGGGCCGGGGTCGGGGCGGTGGTGGGGTGCGTCATGCCTGGTCTCCGAGGTCGGGGGCGCTGCGGACTCAAATCGTGTATCACATACACGAATTAGTGTAGAGCATACACGTATTTAGGATGGGGTCGAGCGCACACACGACGACTGGTGGGACATGGGCGAGCGACGGCCGGAGACCGGCATGACGACACGGGAGATCGAGCTCTTGTGGGGGCTGCGCGGGACCGCCAGACGCGGCCCCAAACCCAAGCTCAGCCGGGAGGCGGTCATCCGGGCCGCCGTGGCCGTGGCCGACGCCGAGGGCCTGGAGGGCGTGTCCATGCAGCGGGTGGCCGGAGAGCTGGGCTTCACCACCATGTCGCTGTACCGCCACGTGGACAGCAAGGAGGACCTGCTCGTCCTCATGGTCGACGCCGCCATGGCGCAGGACCCGCCCGAACCCCGCGCCGACGGGGACTGGCGCGCGGGAATCGGGGAGTGGGTGGCCGGGTGCCGCGAGGTCTACGGCCGCCACCCCTGGGTGGTCTTCGCGGCCGTGTTCGGGCCGCCGCTCGGCCCGAACGGACTCCGGTGGATGGAGGCCGGACTGCGCGAGCTGGTGCGGTCGGGGCTGGGCACGGCGGACGCCGTCCAGGTCCTCATGACGATCTCCAGCGTGGTCCGCGACACCTGCCGCATCGAGTTCGACATGCGGCGGGCGGCCGAGGCCGCGGGCAGCACCCTCGCCGAGCGCGAGCGCGCCCACGCCCTCAGCCTGAGCCGGGTGGTCGCGCCGGAGCGCTTCCCCACCATCGCGGCGATGCTGGAGGAGGGGGTCATGGCGGCCCCCGACACGGGGGAGGCCACGACCCCGACCGAGGACATGGCCTTCTCCCTGGAGCGGATCCTGGACGGCGTCGAGCTGTACGTCGAGCGCCACCGGACGACCGCCGTCGCCGGTGGCGACACGCCCTAACGCACGAGCACCAGCTGGTGCCGGGTCAGCGCGGCGACCGTCCGGGCCGCCTCGGCGGCGTCCACACCCGCCCGCTCGGCCAGCTCGGACACCGTCAGCGCCCGGTGCTCGGCCAGCGCCGCCAGCAGCGGCTCGACGGAGGCCGGGAGACGGTAGCGGCGGCCGGACACGGTGACCGACACCCGGTCGCCCTCACGGGTCAGCGGCGGCGGCAGGATCGGCACGAACTCCACGCGCGCGTCGGGCCCGGGCGGCTCGTCCTCGACCGGCCACGGCAGCGAGAACGACGTGCGCCGGGGGAACCGGGCGTCGCGTCCGGCCAGGAAGGCGTCCAGGTCGCCCTCCTCGGCCACCTCCACCAGCCGGGCGACCAGCTCGTGCCGGTGCTTGCGCCGGGTGTCGGCGTCGGCGAACCGCGGCAGGTCCCGCCGGAACAGGTCCTCGTCGAACAGCCGCCGCACCAGCGCCTCGGCCCAGTCCACCCCCGTGGCGCGGGTGAACCCGAAGGTCAGGTGCATGCTCACCCCGCCCGTGCCGGTGACCGTGTGCCACCAGCCGCGGGGCACGTGGATGACCTGGCCGGGGGAGAGCACGCCCTCCCACACCACGTGCGGCTCCCCGTCGGCGTCGCGCGGCGGCGTGTGGGCGTGGTCGGTGTCGTTCTTCATGGGGTGCGGGCGCGACCCGGGCCCGTGCACCCGCCAGTGCTTGGTGCCCTCGATCTGCACGATCAGCGTGTCGTGGTCGTCCCAGTGGGTGTCGAAACCGCGCGACTCGCCCCAGATCAGGTACAGGTTGGCCTGCACCTTCTCCCGCACCAGGCGCATGAGGTCGTCGGCGGCCGCGGCGATCGGCGGGTGCATGCGGTCGATGCTGTCCAGGACCAGACTCGCCCCGCCCCGCAGTTCGGAGTAGAGCGCCTCGGGCCGCACCACCCGGCGCGCGGAGCGGGACGAGGTCGCATGGTCGGTGTAACGGTCGACCGGAACGGGGGCGCCGTCCCGGTGCAGGCGCAGGCGCGGCGGCTCGGGCGCGCACGTCGCGAGCATGTGGTTGAGGTCGTCGAAGGTCAGCAGGGAGCGCACGGTGTCCGCGCCCAGGTCGGCGTGGACGAACTCCTCCGACAGGCGGGGCAGGAGGGGGGCGTCGCCGAGGGCGTCGCACAGGGTGCGCGTGAACAGGTGGCCGGGATCGGTCACGGGTGTCCCTTCCATGGGGCCGCCCGGCCCCGCGCACGGGCGCGGGACCGGGCGGGACGGGGGTCAGATGAAGTCGGAGCTGGAGTCGGTACCGTCACTGTCGCCGCCCGCGGTGGTGTCGCGGGAGGTCACCTCCGCCAGGTCCTCGACCTCGACCTCGATCGGATCCATCTCGCACCTCGCTTTCCGTGTGCCGTTGTCCACTTTCTTCCGTGCGGGGGCCGTCCCGCGCCTCAGGGCGCGGTCAGCCCCGTCCGGTGGGCCGCGAACGCGTGCGCGTCGGCGGCCAGCCCCACCGCCCGGCTGACCGCGCGCGGGCCGTGCCCCACGTCGCGCTCGTACCGCAGCAGGACCGATGCGCGTCCCTGGTCCCGCCCGGCCGCGCGCAGCGCCGCGCACATCTTGCGCGGGTGGGCGGCGTCGGTGCGGGTGTCACCGTGGAAGCCGGTGAGCAGGACGCTGGGGAGGGTCTGGCCGGGCGCGCGGACGGCGTGGTCCAGGGCCCGGTGGTAGGGGGAGTAGGACATCAGCGCCGCGAAGTCGTCGGGGTCGGCGGCGGTGCCGAACTCCCGGGTCCACATCCGGCCCAGGCCCAGCCGCTCGAAGCGGGCCATGTCGGCCAGCGGCGCGGAGGCGATGACCGCGGCGCACAGGTCCGGGCGGGCCGTGGCGGCGGCCAGGACGAGCAGCCCGCCCGCCGAACCGCCCGACAGGCACAGGTGGCGGCGGGCGCACAGTCCCGCGTCCACGAGGGCGTCGGCGGCCGCGACCAGGTCGTCCACCGCGCGCGGCTTGTCGCGGCCCGATCCCCGCAGGTGCCAGTCGCGTCCGGCGTCGCCGCCGCCGCGCACGTGCGCCACGGCGTAGCGCCCGCCCGCCAGCAGCCAGGCCAGGACGGTCGCGCTGAACCCGAACTGGCGGGGGCGGCCGAACCCGCCGTAGGCGTGCAGGAGCGTCGGACCGGGCGCGGGGACGCGCGTGTCCCCGGCGCGGGAGAAGACGGTGATCGGGACCCGCGTGCCGTCCGGCGAGCGGCACCACAGGACGGCGCGCGCGATCTCGGGCGGGTCCGGGGGCTCGGCGGCCTGGTCCGGCCAGGGGCGGGGCCGCGGGTCGCCCGGGGCGAGCCGCAGCACGCGCTGCTGGGTGGCGACGTCGGCGTAGGCCAGGTGGACGGTGCCGTCGGGGCAGGGCTCGGGGGCGGAGACCATCCCCTCGCCGGGCAGGTCGACGGTGCCCACGCGCGCGCCGGAGCGGGCGTCGTGCAGGGTCGCCTCGCTGATCCCCAGCCGGGTGCGCACGACCAGCAGCGCCGGGCCGTCCGGGCCCGCGTAGGGGGTGAAGGCGTCCAGGGTGGCGCCGTCGTCCTCCGGCACGACCTCGCGCCAGTGCTCGACCCCGGGGTCCTCGGGGGCGACCGCGCACAGACGGCGTCGCGGCGCGCCGAGCGTGGTGCGCAGGTAGAGGACGCCGTCCGGACCCAGGCGCGCCTCGGTCTCGGCCTCGGGGCCGACCTGCACCGGGTGGAGCGCGACGCCGTGCGGGTCCGGGCCCCGGCCGGCGGGGCGCGCGGCCAGGTCGGCGAGCCACAGGTCGGTGCGGTGGCCGGTGCCGTGGCTCTCGGTGACCAGGAGCCAGCGGTCGCCCAGGACGCGGACGCCCGGGACGGTGGCGGGCGCGGTGCAGGCGTGTACGAGCGCCTCCGCGCCGTCGGCGACGCGGCGCAGCCAGACGCCGCGCACGCCCCGGGCCCCGTCGCGGCGGACGTAGCAGAAGGCGGGCTCCCCGTCCGGGACCCACGCCACGTGCGAGTAGCGCACCCCGGTCACCGGTGGTCCGACCGCGGCTCCGGAGGCGGTGTCCAGCACGCGCAGCCCGCCGCGCTCCACGCCCCCGGAGGAGGTCTGGACGGCGACCAGGGCCCCGTCGGGGCTGGGCTCCCAGGCGTCCAGGGTGGTGCGCCCGGTGGGGTCCTCGGCGGCCGGGTCGAACACCGTCCGCGCGGGCCCGCCGTGCTCGGGCACGGCCACCAGGCGCGGGTGTTCGGCGTCGGGGTCGCGCACGGTGGCGAACAGCGTCCCGGGCCGGTGCCGGGGCGGCGTCCACAGCTCGGTGCGCACGAGCGCGCGGATGCGCTCGGCCAGGGGCCCGCGCAGCGGCCACGTGGCGGCCTCGCGCTCGAACTCGCGGGACCGCTCGGCCAGCCAGTGCCGGGTGGCGGGGGAGTCGGGGTCCTCCAGCCAGCGGTAGGGGTCGGGCACGGGGCGGCCGTGCAGGGTGTCCACGACCTTGGGGGGGTCGTGCGCGAAGGCGAATCCGGGGGCTCGGTGACGCACCATCACATCGTTGGTGCGCTCCGAGGCGACGGTCAAGGAACACCTCCCTGACCGACGGGCACGTGAGTGTGGCCCGCCGGTCAGGTTTGGCGGAGGCCCAGAGCGAGCTTTGAGGTTCGGGCGCCGCCAGGGTGCTGCACGACGAGGCGAGCCGCTAGCGAGGAACGAGCGTCAGGCGAAGCCGAGGAGGAAGCATCCCTGGCCTTGGGGCGCCCGAACACGGGCCGAAGCGAAGCGGAGGCCCAAATCAAGCACAGCCTCAGGCGTTGTCGGGGTGGCCGATCGCCAGGCCGCTCTCGTGGTCGAAGAAGTGCAGCTGGCTGACGTCCACCGACAGGCTGATCTCGCTGCCGGGGCGCACCTGGCTGCGGGGGCTGACGCGCGCGGTGAACTGGGTGCGGTTCTGGCTCAGCGGCAGCGAGTCGCCGACCTCGTCGCCGTCGCCTGCGGCGTCCCTGGCCAGCGCGGCGGCGTCCTCGTGGCGGACCGGCGGGGCGTCCACGGCGAAGATCACGTTGATCTCGGTGCCGAGCTCCTCGGTGACGTTCACGGTGACCCGGATGGTCGGGTCGCCGTTGCCGTCGAACTCGGCGTCGTTGAAGTCGGAGGGGCGGATGCCCAGGATGATCCGCTTGCCGAGGTACTCGCGCAGGGCCGGGCGCGACTCCAGCAGGGCGGCGGAGACCGGAAGCTCGTGGTCGGCGAAGGCGAGCACGGCGCCGTCGCCGTCGGCGCTGATCTCGGCGTCGACGAAGTTCATCGCGGGCGAGCCGATGAACCCGGCCACGAACAGGTTGACGGGGGCGTCGAAGAGCCGCTTGGGGGTGTCGACCTGCTGGAGGCGGCCCTCGCGCAGGACCGCGACGCGGCTGCCGAGGGTCATCGCCTCGACCTGGTCGTGGGTGACGTAGACGGTGGTGACGCCCAGCCGCTCGTGGAGCTGGTTGAGGGAGGCGCGCATCTGGACGCGGAGCTTGGCGTCGAGGTTGGACAGCGGCTCGTCCATGAGGAAGGCGCGGGGCTCGCGCACGATCGCGCGGCCCATGGCCACGCGCTGGCGCTGACCGCCGGAGAGCATGCCCGGCTTGCGCTTGAGGTAGGGCTCCAGCCCGAGCATCTCGGCCGCCTCCTTGACGCGGCGGGCGATCTCGGACTTGGCGACCTTGCGCAGCTTGAGGCCGAAGGCGAGGTTCTGCTCGACCGTCATGTGGGGGTAGAGCGCGTAGTTCTGGAAGACCATCGCGATGTCGCGGTCCTTGGGCGGCCGGTCGTTGACGATCTCGTCGCCGATCACCAGCGTCCCGCCCGAGATCTCCTCCAGACCGGCGATCATCCGCAGCGCGGTGGACTTGCCGCAGCCGGAGGGGCCGACGAGCACCATGAACTCGCCGTCCTCGATCCGCAGGTTCAGGTCGTCGACGGCCTTCACACCGCCGCCGTAGATCTTGTCGACGCCCTCGAGGACGATCTCGGCCATGGTCAGCTCCCGCGCTGGGTCGTGGTGGGGGGATCTTCCGGGAGATCCGCGACACCCTGTGTGCTTTCGAAGTTGATCGAAACAGGAAGACTTACTGATCACATGAGACACGATTCTGATTGAAATGTCCAGAGCGCGCCGTGGAACGATCAGATTGCGGTCAGTCACAAACCCGTCCAGTCCAGCTGGCGTGGCGGCCTCAGGTGCGTTAGCCTGTCCGACGGTTCATCACGCTCTCCCCACGCGGCCTCGGTGCGGTCCCCACGACACGGCATCCGGGTTGAGGCATCGGGTCGGGGAGTCTGGGTAACCTAACGACCAGTCCAGCACTGGACGGACCGGTTGTGTGTCCCCCACTCGTCCGATCGGACGCTGCATCACGCGCCAGGTGTAGCTGGGATCGGGTGAGGGGCGGATCGCCGCAGCCGGGCGGGGGGTTGGACCCGGAAAAGGCCCGAACATCCAGTAGACAACGGTCTTCCGAGCTCGCCGCCGACGGGACGGAGCCGGTCCGAAGGGTGGCTCGGGCCTTTTCCGCGTCCCCCCATATGCTGACCACGAGCACTCCCGTCCCCAGCGGAAAGCGAGCAGCCCACGTGGTCGCCGAGAACACCGAGAAGGACATCGCCCCGGCGTCCGGCGGTCCCGCGCCGCGCGCGGACGACCCCGATCGGGCGCGCCCCGGCCGCTGGAGATGGCCCACGACGATCCCGGCCGGTCACCGCTGGGGCCGCTACGACCTCCTCTGGCGCCTCGCCGCCGCCGTGGGTTCCGGTCTGGCCCAACTCCTCGCCCTGCCCCCGTACGGGTGGTGGTGGCTGGGGCCGGTCAGCGCCGCGCTCTTCGCCTTCGCCGTCGTCGGGACCCGGCCGCGCCGCGCCGCCTGGCTGGGCCTGCTCGCCGCCGCGACGCTCATGGTGCCGCTGGTGAGCTGGCAGGACGTCTTCGGCGTCGACGTGTGGCTGGCCATCGCCGCCGCCGAGTCGGTGTACTTCCTGCCCATGGCCATGGGCCTGACCCTGGTCGCCCGCCTGCCGCTGTGGCCGGTGTGGACGGCCGCGCTGTGGGTGGCCCAGGAGGCGGTGCGGGCCCGCTGGCCGCTGGGCGGCTTCCCCTGGGGCAAGCTGGCCTTCGCCCAGCCGGACACCCCGTTCGTCGGCTACGCGGCCCTGGGCTCCTCCCCGCTGGTGACCTTCGCGGTCGCCCTCACCGGCGCGCTGCTGCTGTGGAGCGTCCTGCGCGCGGCCGCGGCCCCGCGCGACGGCGGACCCGGCCGGGCCCGTGCGCTCGCGGCGGCGGCCGTCGGGCTGGCCGCGAGCGCGGCGATCGTCGCGGGCGGCACGCTGGCACCCGCGATCGGCCGTCCCGCCGAGGCGGAGACCGTCACCGTGGGCCTGGTGCAGGGCGACGTCCCCAACGTCGGCGAGATGACGGTGACCGGGGAGCGCATGCAGGTGCTGCGCAACCACGCCGACGGCGTCCACGACCTGGCCGACGCGGTCGAGGCGGGCGAGTACCCCCAGCCCGACATGGTGCTGCTGCCGGAGAACGCCACCGACATCGACCCCTACCGCGACCCCGAGGCCGAGCGGCTCATCTCCGAGGCCGCCGCCGACGTCGGCGTCCCGCTGCTGTGGGGGATGAGCCGGTTCAACGACGACGGCACCCGCTACGTCCAGAGCGTGGTGTGGGACCCCGAGACCGGCCCCGGGGAGCGGTACGTCAAACGCTTCCTCGTGCCCTTCGGCGAGTACGTCCCCTACCGCGACTTCTTCGTGCGCTTCGTCGCACGGCTCGAACAGGTCTCCTCGGACGCCATCCCCGGCACCGAGCCCGGCGCGCTCGATGTGGCGGGCACCACCCTGGCCGTGGGCATCTGCTTCGACGTGGCCTTCGACCAGCCGGTGCGCGAGGCCGTCGCCGAGGGCGGCCAGATCATCGTGATCCCCACCAACAACGCCAACTACAACTTCACCGGGCAGTCCAACCAGCAGCTGGCCATCACCCAGCTGCGCGCGGTCGAGCACGGGCGGCCCGCCGTGGTCGTCTCCACCAGCGGCATCAGCGCCGTGGTCAACCCCGACGGCACCACCTCCTACACCTCGCCCGAGGCCGAGCCGGACATCCACGTCGCCGAGCTGACGGCGGTCTCGGGCACCACCGTCGCCACGAAGCTCGGAGTGGTCCCCGAGGCGGTCCTGAGCGCGCTGGGACTGGGCGCGGTGGTCGCGGCCGTGATCGTGGGCCGCCGTGCGCGGGGCGGGGCGTGAACGCACTCCCGCGGGGAACCCTGAGCGGCGCGGGCGCGTTCTCCCTCACAGAGACGCCCCGTGCGGGCCGACGATGGGATGGTGTTCGATGCCGCTGCTGACCGTGCTGGCGCTCATGGCGCTGCCGTTCCTGGAAGTGTGGCTGATGATCGCCGTCGGCGGGTGGATCGGCGTGCCCTGGACCCTGGCCGCCCTGGTCGCCCTGCTGGTGCTGGGCGTGGCGGTGCTGCGCCGCGCCGGGACCAGGGCCTTCCGGGACGCCGACCAGGCCATGCGCTCGGGTGAGCCGCCGCGCGGAGGCCTGCTCGACCCGCTCATGGTCATGGCGGGCGGTGTCCTGCTCATCGTCCCCGGGTTCATCACCGCCGTCGTGGGTCTGCTCCTGGTGCTGCCCTTCACCCGACCCGCGCTGCGGTGGGCGTTCGCCGGGTGGGCGCGGCGGCGCGTGCGCGGGATGCGGGAGCGGATGGAGGAGGGGTTCGTCGTCCAGGGCGGCGGCGTCCCCGGCCAGGGCGGTCCCGGCGCCCCGTTCGGCCGCCGCCCCGGCGGCGCCGGAGGTCCCGGCGGTTCCGGGGGCGGCGCCGACCGGTCCGGCTCCTCGCACGGCCGCGTCATCCAGGGGCACTTCGAGCCGGTCGACTCCGACGACCCCCGCAGCTGACCGGCCGGATCCCGCCCCCGCCCGCGGTTCAGACGGCGAACGCCTCAGGGCGGTGGCCGCTCCAGTCCTCGGCCTCCTCCAGAGCGGAGGCCAGCCGGATGAGCACGCCCTCGTCCCACGGGCCGCCCACCAGTTGGCTGCCGATCGGCAGGCCGTCCCCCGACCGGTACGTCGGCACACTGATCGCGGGAAGCCCGGTGATGTTGCAGAACGCGGTGAACGAGACCATCTGGATCTCCTGCGGGTTCGGCTCCTCGGGGGCGGTGTCCGCCGCGGCCAACACCTGCCCGGAGAGCGGCGGGGCGCAGGCCAGGGTCGGGGTGAGCAGGACGTCGAAGTCCCGGCCCCACTGGGCGACGATCTCCCTCGACTCCAGTTGGAGCAGTGCCGCGGCGCCCGTGTAGTGCCCGGAGTGACGCGTGGTGGCCCGCTCCATGCGATGACGCGTGTGGGGCTGCAGGAGGTCGGGCCGGTCGAAGGGCACGGCCCACAGAGCCGCGTCCAGGACGGTCTGCGCGAACCCCAGGAACGTCTGCGGGCTGAAGAAACGCGGGGAGACCGGGAACACGGAGTGGCCGAGCGACTCCAGCAGCCGCGCGGTGTGCTCGGCGGCGGCCACGCACTCCGGGTCGACCGGGACCCCGGTCGGGGGCGTGGTCAGCAGACCGATCCGCAGGCGCCCGGCGTCCCGTCCGACCTCGTCGGAGAAGGGCCGTTCGGGCGGCGGCGCCTGGTACATGGCCAGCCGGTCGGGGACGGACATGGCGTCGAGCAGGGCGGCCGTGTCGCGCGTGTACCGGGTGACGGCGCCCTCGGTCGTCGCGTGTTCCCACATCATCAGCGGCTGCGGGACGCGGCCGCGACTCGGCTTGAGCCCGACCAGGCCGCAGGCCGAGGCGGGCATCCGGATCGACCCGCCGCCGTCGCTCGCGTGCGCCACGGGCGCCATGCCCGCCGCGACGGCCGCCGCCGCCCCTCCGCTGGAACCGCCGGGGGAGTGGGCGGTGTTCCACGGGTTGAGGGTGGGGCCGAAGCGCCGGTTGTCGGTGTCGGGCAGCAGCCCCATCTCCGGGGTGTTGGTCCGTCCCATGAACAGCATGCCCGCCTCCCGGAGGCGGGACAGCGCCGGGTCGGTGAAGCCGACGGCGGCGTCGGCGCTCCCCAGGGAGCCGTAGGTCGCGGGCTGCCCCGCCACCCGGGCCAGATCCTTGACGGGGATCGGAACGCCGTGCAGCGGCGGAAGGCCGTCCTCCTCCATCACGGCGCGTTCGGCGTCACGGGCCGCGGATCGCAGGGCGTCGTCGTCGCGCCAGACGAACGCGTTGACGCCCTCGTCGTGCCAGTCGATCCGGTCCAGGTAGGCCTCGACGATCTCGACGGGGCTCAGTTCCCTCGCGCGGACGGCCGCGGCGAGGTCGACGGCGGAGGCGAACGGGTCCATGTGTGCTCCCAGCTGTGGCGGTGACGGCGGCGGACGACCGGGACCGCTGTCGGGCACCCGCCTCGACGCGCCCGGCCGTGCTCAGGAAGTATGGGCGGACATCGGCGGACCGACTGGTACAGGAGCGCACACTTGTCGCCATCCACGGAACACGGCGCCCACGAGGGAGGTGCCGTGCGGGTCGAGCACGGCGCCGACGGGGCTCTGGTCTACGGCTACCTGGACACCGTCGCCACCGTTCGAGGGCGGGCCTCCGACACCGTCCTCGTGCGGTCCGGCACCTCGGAGCGGGCCCGGGCGCGGCCGTACCGCTTCGGGGAGGTCAGCGCCTGTGACATCAGCGGTGACCAGGGACTGAACGTCGTCTCCCGGGTCTCCCCGGGGGCCCACCACCGCGGGTACGCCCTGGGCCTGCTGTTGTCCGGCCGGGGCGCCCTGGAGCAGGACGGGCGCCGGGCGGCACTCTCACCGGGGGACTTCGTGCTCTACAGCGGCGCGCGCCCCTTCCGCCTCGACCTGGGCGGACCCCACCGGTACGTCCTGCTGGGCCTGCCGGAGCACGCGGTTCCGTCACCGCGCGCCGCCGACGTCACCGCCGAGCCGGAGCTGTCGCGCCTGCCGAGCGGCCGCATCCTCGCCGCGACACTGGTCGAGACCGCGCGTGCGGCCGAACGGCTGGGACCGATGGCACGTCGGGACATGGGCGACCACGTCATCGCCATGCTGCGGACCCTGATCCGCGAGTCGGGCCGGGGCGAGACCGTGCCCGACCACCGCCGCGCGCTGCTCGACCGGGTCCAGGACCACATCGAGCGTCACCTCGGGGAGGACCTGTCACCGGAGTCCATCGCGGCGGCCCACCACGTCTCGGTCCGCTCGCTGCACGCGCTCTTCCAACGGCAGGGGGAGACGGTCAACGGCTACGTTCGCCGCCGCAGGCTGGGGTGTATCCGACGTGACCTGGCCGACCCCGGCCTGGCGCACCTGCCCGCCTACGCCGTGGCCGCCCGGTGGGGCATCCGGGACGCGACCCACCTCAGCCGGCTCTTCCGGGCCGAGTTCGGGGTGTCGCCGCGCCGCTTCCGCGAACGGGTCCGTCGGCCGGAGAGCTGACCCGGGCGGGTGGGCGGCCCCGACGGCGCCCTCCTGGCTCCCGGGTCTAGAGTCGCGGCATGACCGAACCCTCCTTCCTCACCGCCACCCGTTCCTCCTACGACGCCATCGCCGACGACTACGCCCTCCGCTTCCACGAGGAGATCGCGGCGAAGCCGCTGGAACGGGCGCTGCTCGTCCTGTTCGCCGAACTCGTGCGCGCCCGGGGCGGGCCCGTCCTGGACGTGGGATGCGGCGGCGGTCAGGTCACCGCACGCCTGCGCGACCTCGGGCTGGACGCGTCGGGCCTGGACCTGTCCCCGGGGATGCTGGCGGTCGCCCGGCGGGAGCACCCCGGACTGGAGTTCCGCGAGGGTTCCATGACCGATCTCGACGTGCCGGACGGCTCCCTCGCCGGGATCGTGGCGATGTACTCGACCATCCACGTCCCGCTGGCCGAGCTCCCGGGCGTGTTCGCCGGGTTCCGCCGGGCACTGGCCCCCGGCGGCGAGTGCCTGGTCGCGTTCCAGTCCGGTGAGGGGGTCCTGCACTTCGACGAGGCGTTCGGGCACGAGGTCTCGCTCGACTTCCACCGGCGCGCCCCGGAGGCGATCGCCGACCTGCTGGAGGAGGCCGGGCTGGAGGTCCACATCCGGACGTGGCGGGCCCCGAACGAGGACGAGCGCACCCCGCACGCCTTCCTGATCGCCCGCCGCCCGGCCTGAGCGTGACCACGCGGGTCTGAGCGACCGCCTCCGGGACGACCTCGCGGGGTCCCCTCCGGGGAGGGCCGCCACCGGGGTCCCGCCCGCCGAACGCCGTGGACCCGACGCCGTGGCGGGGGTCCGGCTCGGGGAACGCCGCGACCGGGGTCAGAGGGGCGTGGGGACCCGTGCCTCCTCCGGCTCGCCCTCGGCCGCCCGCGAACGGGCGGTCAACCGGTCGTCCACCACGCGGATGACGGTGATCGCCGCGATCGCGACGCCCGCCACCGCCAGCCCGGTGAGCAGCTTGCCCGGCTCGCTCACGTCCAGGTCGAAGAACCACTGTCCCAGCGGCGTCACCATGGCCAGGGTCAGCAGCCCCACCATGGACCCCACCAGCACGACCTTCCACCACACGTACGGCCTGGCGACCAGCAGCAGCACCCACAGCGTGGTCGCGCACAGCGTGATCACCACCGCCGTGCGGTCGGCCGGTTCGGGCACCGTCCGCCCGCCCAGCACCAGCAGGTAGGTCGTCACCGCCGCCAGACCGGACACCAGACCCGCCGGGACCGCCAGGCGCAGCGTGCGCAGGACGAACCCCGGGCGGGCGATGTCGGTGTTGGGCGCCAGTGCCAGGAAGAACGACGGGATGCCGAACGTCACCGCGTTGATCAGGGTGGCGTGCCGGGGGAAGAACGGGTAGGCCACCGCCAGCAGCCCCACGATGGTGGCCAGCGTCATCGTGTACACGGTCTTGGTGAGGAACAGGCCAGCGACGCGTTCGATGTTGCCGATCACCCGGCGACCCTCGGCCACCACGCGCGGCAGTGCCGCGAACCGGTCATCCAGGAGCACCAGCTGGGCGACCGAACGCGACGCCGGGCTGCCCGACCCCATCGCCACGCCGATGTCCGCCTCCTTGAGCGCGAGCACGTCGTTGACCCCGTCGCCGGTCATCGCCACCGTGTGCCCGCGCTGACGTAGCCCGCGCACCATGTCGCGCTTGCGCTCGGGCGTCACCCGGCCGAACACCGAGCGCCGCTCGACCTCCTCGGCCATGCCTCCCGCCGTCTCGGGCAGGTCCCGGGCGTCGACCGGGTGCTCCGCCCCGGCCAGGTCCAGCTCGCGGCCGACCGCGCCCACCGACGCCGCGTGGTCGCCGGAGACGATCTTGACGCCCACGCCCTGCTCGGCGAAGTAGTCCAGCGTCGGCGCCGCGTCCTCCCGCACCCTCTGGTCCAGGACCACCAGCGCCGTCGGCCGTACCCGCCCCGGCGCGCCCTCGGCGTCGACCCGCTCCCCGGCGCGCGCCAGCAGCAGCACCCGGTGCCCCCGCGCGCCCAGCCGCGCCGCCTCGGCCGCCGCCGGGTCGTCCGGGGCGACCAGCACGTCGGCGGCCCCCAGCACCCAGTGCTCCTCGCCGCCCGGGGTGAGCAGGCTCGCGCCGCTCCACTTGCGGGCCGAGGAGAACGGCGCGACCGCGGTCACCGGCCAGTCGGGCGCCTCGTGCCCGCCCGCGGCGCACCCCTGGGCGATGGCGGCCATGCTCGGGTTGGGATCCGGGTCGCCGGCCGCCAGCGCCGCCAGGATCCGGGTGGCGGAGTCGGTCCCGTCCCCGCCGCCCAGATCGCGGATCCGCGCCAGGCGCATCCCCGCCTCGGTCAGCGTCCCCGTCTTGTCGGTGCACACCACGTCGACCCGGGCCAACCCCTCGATCGCGGGCAGCTCCTGGACCAGGCACCGGTGGCGGCCCAGCCGGATCACCCCCACGGCGAACGCGATACTGGTGAGCAGGATGAGCCCCTCGGGGATCATCGACACCAGCGCCGCCACCATGCCGCGCAGCGCGTCCGCGAGCGGACCGGAGATCTGACCGCCCGCCACCGGCTCGTCCAGGGTGACGTGGCCGCCCAGGACCAGCTGGCTGTAGACCAGCAGGGCGCCGATCGGGAAGAGCGCGTAGGTGATCCAGGTCAGGATCCGGTTGATCCCCGACCGCAGCTCCGACCGGACCAGCGAGAACCGGCTCGCCTCCTCCGCGAGGCGTGCGGCGTAGGCGTGCCGCCCCACCTTCGTGGCCCGGAACCGACCGTTCCCGGACACCACGAAACTCCCGGACATGACGGTGTCGCCCGGCCGCTTGGCCACGGGGTCGGCCTCGCCGGTCAGCAGCGACTCGTCGACCTCCATCCCCGCCGACCAGGTCACCACGCCGTCCACCACGACCTGGTCGCCCGTGCCCACCTCCAGGACCTCGTCCAGGACGATCTCCTGGGTGGCCACGCGCACCGTCGCCCCCTCGCGGACCACGCGCGGCCGGGCGGCGTTGACGATCGCGAGCCGGTCCAGCGTCCGCTTGGCGCGCAGCTCCTGGACGATGCCGATGAGCGTGTTGATCACGATGACCATCGCGAACAGCCCGTCCTGGACGGGGCCGATGACGGCGATGATGGTGAAGAGCACGGCGATCATCGCGTTGATCCGCGTGAACACGTTGCCCCGGATGATCTGGCCGACGCCGCGGCTGGCGCGCACGGGGACGTCGTTGGTGCGTCCCGCGGCCACGCGTTCGGCGACCTGCTCCCGGCTCAGCCCCGGTTCGGCCGGGGGCCGGGCCGGTCCGGTCGGGCCGGGGGAGGCCACGGCCGAGGCCGTACCGGGTGGGGCGCCGCTGGCGTCCGCTCCGTCGTCGGGACGGTCGGGCTGGTCGGGCACGCGTTACTCCTGTCGGGCACGGGTGTGACGGGGGCGTCGCCGTGTCGCGTGTCCGGCGCTGGTCCGGGGTGGGGCGCGTCACGGTTGGAGCCAGACCAAGACTAGAAGAATCGGGGCGCGTGCTCACTCAGGCGAGCGCCCGACGTCGTGGTGGGGCCACCACCACCCCCGGTCGCAATAGCCGATTCGGACGTGCTGTTGTATGGACGGGGGACACCGTCGAGGGACAAGTCGGGAAGGTCGCCATGTGCACGGTCATCGTCGGATTCGACCCCGGAGCGGACACCCCCTTGGTCGTCGCAGCGATCCGCGACGAGATGAGGGACCGCCCGTGGGACTGGCCCGGTCGCCACTGGCCGGACCATCCCGCGTTGGTCGGGGGCCGCGACCGGTTGGCGGGCGGCACGTGGCTGGCCGTGGATCCGGCACGGCCGCGTGTGGCGGCGCTGCTCAACGGGTGGCCGTGGGACGGCCGGATGCCGTGGGAGACCGCGTACCCGGCCAGCCGGGGCGACCTTCCCCTGCACGCCCTCGCGACGCCCGACCGTGACCCGCTCGACGGCCTGGACCTGACCCGGTACGCCCCCTTCCACCTCCTGGACGCCGACGCCCACCGGGCCATGCTGCACAGCTGGGACGGCGCGCGGCTGGACGCCCGGCCCCTCCCCGTCGGAGTGAGCGTCGTCGTCAACACCGGCCTCGACCCGGTCGACCCCCGCGCGCTCCGCCACACCCCCGAGTTCGCGCGCACCCGCCCCGACGCCGGGCGGCTGGCCGACCTGGCCGACCTGGCCGGGATCTGGGGACGTTGGCCCGACCTGATCACTGCGGCCGCCCACGACGCGCCGCGCTCGGCGGGCACCGACGAGTCCGGGGACCCCTCGGGCCTGATCGCGCACGCCGAGCTCGGCGGCGGGCAGGTGTGGGCCACCGGGTCGGTGACCCTGCTGGCCGCCGACCGCGAGACCGTCCGCTACGCCTTCACCGACACCCCGGCCGACGCGGACGCGTGGCGGTCGATCGACCTCTGACCCGCCGCGTCACCCGGCCGGGACGGGTGGCGCGGGGCGGTGCGGGCCTCCGTGTCGTCACGGATTGGCCGAGTCGGTGGGCGATCCCCGCGATCGGGGTAGGAAAAACACTCCGAAACCGCGTCATAAGCGGTGTGCAGGACCGTGTTCTCGGTGAACGGGGTCGAGGGACGCGTCGGGCGTGCCCTGGCGGCCCTGATCGCGATCCAGACCCGGAAGGACCACTGATGAACGCCAGCTCCGCCCACGACCTCCCCCGCCCCCGCACCCTGACCCCGTACCACGACCCCGCCGCGCTCGTGGGCCGGTGGACGCGTGTGCGCGGCGACCGCGACGACCAGGTCGGGGTCCTCCTGCACGCCACCCGGTCGGTGGCCGCCCGGGGCTGGGAGTGGGCCCTGCGCACGCCGACCGGCGTCGTCACCGGCACGGGCGACCTGCGCGCCACGCCGCTCGGCGGACACGACGACCGCGCGGCGCGCTCGGCCCGCCGCAGACTCCGGGCGGCGCGCGCCGACCTCGCCGAGTTCGCGGACGCCGGTGATCCCGCCCTGGACGAGGTGACCGCCGACCTGGAGCTGCTGGAGCTGGAGTTGGCGGCCCACGCCTGATCCCCGGGCTCGCACCGGCGCCCGTGCCCCGCCACCGCTCCCGGCGGGGCGCGCCACCCCTGTGACGCACACCGCGCCGCGACGCGTCGCCCCCGGTAAACCCTCTGCGTGACCGAAGCGTCTCTCTGGGAGACGGCGCGGTAGCCGTCCCACGCGCACGAGCGCGCGGTCGGGTTCAGGGAGCGGCGATGCGGGGCGGACGGGGCGGGCGGTTGGAGAGCATCGCGTACTGGCTGCTCTACGTGGTCTCGGTGAGCGGCGCGCTGCTGCACTGGCGGCTGGGCGGGGTGCTGTTGGCCGGTGCCTGCGCGGGTTTGGCGGTGCTGAGCGCCGTGCTGATCGCCCGCACGTACCAGGAGGACCTGGCCCCCGACCGCTGAGCGGTCCCCTCGCTACCCGTCGCCCCTGCGGGGGAGCGGAGGGACGAAGCCCGCGCGCGTGTCGATCACCTGTTCCACGAGGATCCCCAGTCGCTCGCGCTGCACGTACCTCCAGGTGCCGTCGCGGTCCTGCCATCCCCAGGACCAGCCGTCCTTCAGGCCGAGGGAGACGTTGCCGAGGTAGGAGGGTCCGATCAGCGCGCGGTCGACGTCCCATCCCCTCGTCCAGGGGAAGCGCCGCCATTCCAGGGTGAAGGCGAGTCCGCGTTGGGTCAGGAAGGCGTCCCGCGCTTCGAGGAAGGGGTCGGGCCTTTCCGGGGGCGTGATTCGGGTGTCCGGAATGCTGTGGATTGCTGGGTTATTCGCGTTTCGGCTCTCGCCGCCTTCGGTGTCGTTCATGGTTCCACACTGAGGTGCAGTACAGATGATCCCGAGTTAGTGACCTGTATCGCTAAAGACAGAGTGTGTGAGGGATCAGTTTCGATACGGTCTGGATCATGGCAGAACACCCCTTGGAACTTCCCTCCTTCGGTGCGGCTCTGCGAGCCGAGCGCAGGAACGCGGGTTTCACCCTGCGTAGGCTCGCATCGGCTTCCCACTTCGCGGTCTCGACGCTATCGAGGTGGGAGAACGACAAAACCACCCCGGTACGTGCGGATGTGGTCAAGCTGGACGAAGCTTTGGGGGCGAATAGGCGTCTGGTTTCCGAGTGGGAATCAGCGACCGGTACCGGCTTCCCTCCATGGATGCGTTCGCCCGGAGCTCGGGAAGAGCGCGCGGTTGCGATCGACACGGTGTCGGTGAACCTAGTTCCGGGCTTGATCCAGTCCCCCATGTATGCGCGCGCGGTTTTCCGGGCGTTCCATCCGAGGGCTGACGACTCCGAGATAGAACGACTCGCACAACTTCGGGTTTCTCGGTATGAATCGTTGACCAGCCGAAACGACCCGCTTGTGACAGCGGTGTTCCCCCTCGGCCCCCTGCGTCACCTGCCCCAGGATTTGAAGGAAGACCAGGTCAAGCACCTTTTGCGCCACCTGGAACGGGGGAGGCTGATTGCCTACCTGATCCCGGAGACGACTCCGATCCTCGCGGTGTCGTCATCTGCGCAGCTCTACCACCTCCCAGACGGTATGACCGTGGCCTCTTCGGACCACGTCCGGGGGAACGTGGTCCTCGAGAAGCCGGGCGACACCGAAGCGATAGAGTGCCTGGTGCGTGACCTGATTGGACTCGCGTCCCCCCGGGGTGAGTCGGTGTCGTTGTTGGAAGGAACGCTTTGATGACGGATGGTTTCCGAAAGAGTTCGTACAGTAATGACGGTGGTCACTGTGTTGAGGTTCGTGAGCACGGCAACGGCGCGGACGTGCGAGACACCCAGAACCGTGACAGGGCGACCCTGACCTTCCCCGCGTCGGAGTGGCGCGCGCTTCTCGCCGTCTCCGTGGAGGAACGACGGTGAGCGACAGGGGCTTCCACAAGTCGAGCTACAGCACGTCGGGGGCGAACTGTGTCGAGGTCAGCGAAGGTCTAGACACCCTGGTCAGGGACACGCAGAATCGGGACAAGGGAACGTTGGCCTTCCCAGCGTCGGAGTGGCGGGCGCTCCTGGAGACCCTGCGCTAGGACCCCCGGAGCCCCCGGCCATGGCCGGTCGGGGGCCTCGAACCCCGATCCGCGTCCCCCTATTCCCACCCTCCCTGGGGGGATCATCACCCGACGAACCCACCCATCCGGGGGCGTTTGGCACACGGGTGTCCGGATAGTCTTCCGGGTATGCGTTCATGGTCTGCGCCTGACATCGTCTCCCTGCCGGGTACCGGCGGCCCGCTGCGTGTCCACGACACCGCCACCGGCCAGCTGCGGACGACGACACCGGGGCCGCGCGCCGGGATGTACGCCTGCGGCATCACCCCCTACGACGCCGCGCACCTCGGCCACGCCTTCACCTACCTGACCTTCGACCTGGTCAACCGGGTCTGGCGGGACGCCGGCCACGACGTCAACTACGTGCAGAACACCACCGACATCGACGACCCCCTCCTGGAGCGGGCCGAGGCGATCGGCGTCGACTGGCGCGACCTCGCCCACCGCGAGATCGACGTGTTCCGCGACGACATGGCCGCCCTGCGGATCATCCCCCCGACCTCCTACGTGGGCGTCGTGGAGTCGGTCGACCTGATCAGCGACCTGGCCGCGCGCATCCGCGACACCGGTGCCGCCTACGAGCTGGACGGCGACCTGTACTTCTCCGTCGACGAGGCCCAGGGGTTCGGCGCGATCAGCCACCTGAGCCGCGAGGAGATGCTCGACCTGTTCGGGCAGCGCGGCGGCGACCCCCGGCGCGAGGGCAAGAAGAACCCGCTGGACTGGCTCCTGTGGCGCGCCGAGCGCCCCGGCGAGCCCGCCTGGGACAGCCCGCTCGGCCGCGGCCGTCCCGGCTGGCACATCGAGTGCAGCGCCATCGCCCTCGACCGGCTCGGCCCGGCCTTCGACCTCAACGGCGGCGGCAGCGACCTGATCTTCCCGCACCACGAGATGGGCGCCGCCGAGACGCGGTGCGCCACCGGCGGCCCCAACGCCCACAACCACCTGCACGTCGGCATGGTCGGCCTGGACGGCGAGAAGATGTCCAAGTCCCTGGGCAACCTGGTGTTCGTGTCCAAGCTGCGCGAGCAGGCCGTCGAACCGGCCGTCATCCGCGTGGCCATGCTCGCCCACCACTACCGCTCCCCCTGGGAGTGGACCGACGCCGAACTCCCGGTCGCCTGCGAGCGGGTGAAGCGCTGGCGCGCGGCCACCGCCCTGGGGTCGGCGCCCGACGCCGCCCCGATGCTGGCCGCCGTGCGCGCCGCCCTGGCCGAGGACCTGGACTCGCCGAAGGCCCTGGCCGCCGTGGACGCCTGGGCCGAGAGCGCCCTGAACGAGGGCGGCGCCGACACCTCCGCCCCGGGGCTGGCGCGAGCCACGGTCGACACCCTGCTGGGCGTGGCGCTGTAGTCCCGGTCGAGAGGACCGTCGGTCGTCCCTGGCATCCTTCGGTCATGCCGACAGCAACGGACATCCTCCGCACCACGGACTGGGCCCAGACCTTCCACGCCTACGGATCCGCCGCCGACGCCCCCGAGGGGCTGTCGACCCTGCTCCGGGACGATCCGGACGCGCTCTCGAAGGGGCTGTACTACTTCAACAGCGCGATCCTCCATCAGGGCACCGTCTACACGGCGACCCCGCCCGCCACCCTGTTCGTGGCCGCGCTGCTGGACGACCTCGCACGTGGGCGGTGGGTCCCCGCCGGGCACGACGACGCCGAAAGGTGGCGGATCGCGCTGCTCGACACCCTCCGGGAGGTGGCCGACGCGGCGGCCGTCGACGAGACCGACGCCGAACTGGCCGACCTCTCCCGACTGTCCGAGGCCGAGCACCGGGAGTTCCTGGACGCCGTCCGCGCCGACGAGGAGGTCTGGGAGGAACACGCCCTGGAGGCCCTGACGTGGCAGGCGCTCGTCGACCTGCGCGCGGCCGCGCCCACCCTGCTGGAGGCGGTGCGTCCCCTCCTCACCCACGACGACCCGGCCACCCGCCTGCACGCGGAGGACGCCGCCTCGGCGATCGCGCGTCTGGGCCGTCTGTAGGTGGATCTGTCCGGGGCCGCCGCCTTCCCCGGGCACGTGCGGTCCACCCTGGTGAACGCCCTCGCCGAAGACTGAGCCCCGGACCCTCAGGGGGCGCTGAAGTCGGGGTACTGGGAACCCGGAGCCCGCTCGGGCAGGAGTCGGACGATCGGGATGCCGTTCACCGGATCCGACCCCACCCGCGCGTAGTCCTCCGGCTCCTCGCCGACCTCACGGCCGAGCGCCCGCATGAGGGCCCTCGCGGTCCCCGGGTGGCGCTCGGCGTAGTGGGCCAGCGCCCGACCGGAATCCTCGGGCGGCAGGGGCACGGCCGTGGCCCGGAACCTCTGGCCGCCCACCTGGAACAGCACCCGGGGTTCGGCCTGGATGTTGCGGAACCACTGGGCGCGACGGCCGTAGGCGGCGGCGACCAGGACCGCCCCGGTGCTGTCGTTGCGCCCCACGACCTCCAGCACCGCCTGCCGCGGCTCGCCGCTGGTGCGCCCCCTGTGCGTGAGCAGGACGAACCGGCGGCCCAGCAGCGGCCCGAGGCCGATCCGGTACAGCCAGATCGGCGCACGGAAGGCGGCGCGCTGGAGCGGTGACTTCGGCGGCTCGGAGATCGTCATGGACGTCGGGCCTTCCTACGTACGGCGCGGGTCGGGCGGCACGAGTGTACGCAGTCGGCACGGCCCGTCCGGGGTCGCCACGCCCGTGGACCGTCGGCACCGGGTGCCACAATCCCGGCATGCGTACAGGAACTGACGTACTCCACAGCACCGACTGGTCCCGGCTCCTCCACGCCCGTGGAATCGCTGCGGACGCGCCCGAGGCGCTCGCTCCGCTGCTCGACTGGGACGAGGCGGGATGGTGTCGTGCGCTCGACTACCTGTACGAGGCCCTCCTCGGCGGGGGCGGGGTGCACCCCGCGACGGTGCCCGCCGTCCTGTTCGTCGCCGGTCTGCTCGACCACCCGGTCGCGGACACGGTTCCGCCCTGGGAGGGGCCCTGGCCGAGGACGTTGCGAGGGGTGCTGTTGGAGTTCCTGGGCGCCGGCGCGCGTGCCGCGTCCGCCGACCTGTCCGACGACGAAATCGGGGCTGCGGCCGAGGCCGACGAGGACGTCGTCGATGGCCTCGTGCGTGCGGTCGCCGACGAGGACGCGGCCGTGGACGCCGACCGACGGGAGGCGGCGTACACGGCGGTGGGGTGGCGGGCGGTGCTCGACTTGCGTGCGGCCGCGCCCGTGCTGTACGAGGCGGTGCGCCCCTATCTGACCGATGCCGACCGGCACGTCCGCCAGCGCGCGGTGGAGGCCGCGGGCGAGTTCGCGTTCCTGGCCGGTCTGGAACCGGACCTGTCCGGGGCGGTGGACCTGGCCGGGACGCGGGACGAGGGGGCCGCCATCGTCCTCGCTCTGGGGAGGAACGGCCACGACACCACGGCCTATCTCACCCACGCCGACCCGGCCATTCGGACCTGTGCCGCGCTGGCCCCGGCCGTGCGCGGCGACGCGGCCGCGACCCGGGAGCTGGTCTCGGCGCTCCTGCGGGGGGAGGAGGTCGAGTCGTGGTTCTCCGTGCGTCCCGGGGCCTTCGACGGCTCCGTCCGGTCGACCCTGGCGCGGGAACTGGACGAGCGCGCCGGGCCGGAGGATCGCGAGGAGCTTCGGGCTCTGGCCGAGGGATGAGCGGTCTGTCCGGAACAGAACGGGATGTCCGGTCGAGTTGCCGTATCGGGACCGGAATCTGCGGCGTTCACCGGATTCTCCCGGCGGAGCGTGATGCAATGGTCACCATGACCACCCCCACGCTCAGCACCGCCGCACGACTCGTCACCGACTTCGTCACCTCCGGCGAGGCGCTGTCCGACCGCGCCGACCTCGCGCGCTTCCTCCGGGAGCACCGACTGGCCACCGACGGGGCCATCCCGATCACCCTCAGCGACCTGGACGAGGCCCTGACGCTGCGCGCCGCCATCCGCGCCGTCCTCACCCGGGGCGAGGGGGACGGCGGGGCCGACCCCGACGTGATGGCGCGCGGTCAGCGGGTGCTCGACGGCCTGCGGGTCACCGTGCGGCTGCTGCCCGAGGCGGACACCGCCGCACCCCTGGCCCCCGCCGTGGTCGACGAGGTGCGTCGTGGGCTGGCGCGGATCGCGGGCGCCTGGGCGGCCGTCCTGGCGACGGGGGAGTGGCGCGACCTCCGGGTTTGACGCGTCGTGGGACCTCCGGCGCCCTCGGCTCCCGCCCGCGCTCAGCCCTCGTCGATCGAGCAGGCGGCGGTCCCGCCGGGCAGCCGGTAGCGGTTGGCGGCCACCCACCGGTAGGCGGCGCGGTTGAGTGCCCGCACGAGCGGCAGCCGGAGCAACCGGCCCAGGGGACGCGCGAGGAACCGGCCGTGGACCAAGGCCTCGGCGACCGCGTCCCCGCCCGCGAAGTGACGCCCGTCGGGGTAGACGATCCACGCCTCCCGGTCGGCCTGCTCCGGAGTGAGGCCGACGGCGGCCAGGTCGAACTCCTGCCAGGCCACGAACGCGGTGCGGGTGCGCACGCGGTCGCGGCCGAAGGCCACCGCGCGCTGGCAGAAGCCGCAGTCCCGGTCGTAGAGGAACGTTCCGGCGCCGCGGATGTCGGGTCCCTCCCGGTGGTACGTCATGTCTTCCATGATGCCCCCGTTCCGGCCGGGCTCCCCTCCACGAAGGCCATCAGGCCAGGTGAAGGTCGCGGAGTTCGTCCTGATACTGGGCGATCTTCGTGGCATCGCCGTACCAGCCGTCGAATCGCGGCTCGGTGCTGAAGGTCGTCGGGTCGAGCAGATGCCCGATCGCGGCGAGCTCGAAGAGGAGCGGTACGAGGCGGATGCCGGCCTCCGTCAGTGTGTACCGTCCGGCCTTGCCCCGGGGGGCCGGCTCGTGGCTCAGGAATCCCATCTCCACGAGGGCGGCGAGGTGGCGCGAGAGCGTCGGGGCGGTGATGCGCTCGCGCGAGTTCGTGAGGATCTCTCGAAAGCCCCTCCTGCCGGAGAACACGATGTCCCGCATGATCACCAGGCTCCAACGGTCGCCGAGCAGCTCGACACCCCGATTGATCGGGCAATCGGAACGACCGACCACCATGCACCTCCGAACGAGTAGTTGCGTAAGCGTATCGCTTCCACCTAGGGTGATGTAGTACGTTTACTTTACTACTTGGAGGGCGCGATGGGCGAGATCACGACGGGGAAAGCTGAACAGACGACCATCCACCTGCGACGACGAATCCCGATGGAGCAGCTCACGCAGTTCCAGGGCGAAGCCTTGGAACTGCTGTGGCGTGGGGTCGAGCAGTCGCCGGGCCGTCAGGTCGGCCACGTGTACGTGCGCTACTGGGACGTGTCCGACGCCGAAGCCGACGTCGAGATCGGGGTGCCCGTCGAGGGGGTCGCCCCCACCGAGCCGCTCGCCGAGGGCTCCCTGCCCGGTGGTTCCCACGCCACGCATCGCCACCTCGGCGAGCACGCCACCCTCAAAGACGCCTATCGGACACTGAACGAGACCGCGGCCAACCGCGCGGTTGCCGGGCCAGCGTGGGAAGTGTACGAATGGATACCGTTGCACACCGCGCCGGATCCGGCCTCCTGGCCTGCGGCGGACGCGTGGTCGACCCTGCTCGTCCAGCCGCTCGAACCGACGACTGGAGAGTGAGCCATGGACGCGGTATGGGGGATCGAGGAGGAGCTTCGGCGCGCGGCCAGCCCTGAACAGGTCGACCTCATCGCCAAACGTGTGCCGCGCGACCAGATCATCGGCGTGCGGATGAAGCACACGTTCGACATCGCGCGATCGCACCGCGACCTCGATCTTGACGTCGTGCGCGCGTTGCTCCGGTCGCGCTGGTACGAGATGCGCATGGTCGCGGTGAGCATCCTCGACGCCCGTGCCCGCCGCTTCGCCGCGTCGGCGCCCGAGCGGACGGCGTTGTACGAGCTCTACCTGGACGAGCACGCGCACATCGATACCTGGGACCTGGTCGACCGCGCGGCGCCCCGCGTCGTCGGCGAATACCTGCTGGACCGTTCCCGCGAACGCCTGCACCGCCTGGCCCGCTCGACCAACCCGTGGGAGCGGAGAACCGCGATCGTCGCCTGCTTCTGGATCATCCGGCACGGCGAGCCGACCGACCCGGTGGCGATACTCGCGGTGCTCGCGGACGACCCCGAGACCTTCGTGCAGACCGCGCTCGGCACGGCGGTCCGGGAACTTCGCCGGGCGCACCCCGACGCCGCCGCGGACTTCGAGCGCGCGTACCCGCTGTCCAGCGCCGCGCGCCGCGCCGCCAGAGTCGGCACCCGCTGATCCCGCGAGTCCTCGGCGTACGAGACCGGAGCAGGGCGAGCGACGTTCGGCTGTCCTGGCGGCCTGACCTCGGGGAACACCTGCACCATGAGGCGCCACCCGGTCTTCGGGAGGAGGAATCGGAGCCTCCCGCCTGAGATCCCCCCGCGCTACCCGCCGCGCGGCAGGGGCGCGATCTCGCCCGCGTGGCGCACCCGCTCCAGGGACGGGGGCGCGTCCAGGGCCCGCAGCGCGGCCACCCGGACGACGTAGTGGGGCTCGACCATGGCGACGGCGGCCCACGCGTAGGGCGAGTGGAGGACGTCGCACTCGTAGGGTGCTCCGTCGATCCCGATCCGCGCCCGCGACCACGACGCGCCCAGGGGGTGGACGCGGGGCTCGGCGTCCGTGTCCCCCTCGGCCCGTCGCTGGAGGAAGTCGTGTTCCGCGCCGAAGCGCCGTACGTGGTCGCGCAGCGGCGGCCAGTCCATGTCCGGCCACCGCCGCGTCGTCACCTCCAGGCCGCTCTCTCCGGCCTCGGCGGCGGAGTAGTGGGCGGTGCACTCCAGCACGTGGTCCTGGAGGGGGGTGAACCCCACGTCTCCCAGGCGCCCCGAGCCCGCCCGCCCGACCGGGGCGAACAGCGGAAGGTCCGCCATCACGCGTTCCACGGAGATCGGTCCGGGCGTGCTCGGCTGGCGGGGTACGTCGCTGAACTCCATGCCGCCGATGCTAGCCCCGTGTCAGGGCGCCTACTCGGAATCGGCCTCCTTGGACTCGACGCGTCCCTGCGCGTGGGGGTCGGCCGCCAGCGCGTCGCGCGCCGCCTGCCAGGCGGAGTCCCCGGGGAAGAGCTCGCTGCGGAGGTAGGCCGAGGTGAGCCGCTGGACGGCGGCCACACGTTCGGGGCTCTCGTCCGTGGTCTCGGCGACGTCGTACCCGGAGACCCCGCCGAGCCCGTGTTCCCCGCCGAACAGGGTGAGCAGGGACTTACGGCCCGGTGAGAGGAGGTACGGATCGGTGTGCCACTCCGGGCCCCGAACCGTCAGGTGGGCGGAGCCGTCCTTGTCGCCCGCCACCACCAGCGCGGGCGTCGTCATCTCGGAGAAGTCCGTGGTCAGGAGGAAGGAATAGTTCTCGGCCCCGAACGGGGTGACGGCGTCGCCGCCTCTGCCGGGCGCGGCGAGCAGCACACCGGCCTTGATCCGCGGCTCGGCCAGGTTCACCTCCGTGCCGTCGTGGGGGTCGGTGAGCCGCGCGCCCAGGAGCAGGCTCGCGGTGTGCCCGCCCATCGAGTGCCCGGCGACGGCGACCTTGTCGTGGTCCAGGCGCCCGCGCAGCTGGGGGACGGCGGCCTCGACGGCGTCGAGCCGGTCGAGGACGCGCGTCATGTCCCGCGCCCGGGACCGCCAGTACAGCGGAGCCTCGGGGTGGTTGGGGTCCAGGACGTGGTTCAGCGTCGTGGAACTCAGGTGGGTGGGCTGGACGACCACGAATCCGTGCGCCGCCCAGTAGTCGGCGAGGGGGCCGTAGCCGTTGAGGGAGGAGAGGTGGTTCGAGTGGCCCTGACCGTGTGAGAGGAGGATGACCGGCAGGCCGTCCCCGGTCAGGGGTGCGGAGACCCGCAGCTGAAGGTCCACGGGCCGGCCGGGAGACGACAGCGTCACCGGGCTGACCGAGAGGACGGGAGTGGGCGAGCCGAGGACGTCGGCGGTGTGGGTCGATTCACGCATGACGCGTCATCCCTTCGAGGGCCTCCGACGCAGGTCACGGGGGACTGGCGTCGGGTGCGGCGGTGAGGAGCACCGGCTCCACGGGAAGCGGAGCGCTGTTCCGTTTACTATGCGGAACGACGCTCCGTTTGTCAAGGGAGTAGTGTTCCGTTGTGTCGGCGACCGTCGGAGGGAGAGCGTGGTGACCAGTGCGGATCGGTCCGGCGAGGCGCCGGTCAGAGCCAAGCGGGCCGACGCGCGGCGCAACGAGCGCAAGCTGCTGGACGCCGCCGCCTCGGTGTTCGTGGACTCCGGCGTCGACGCGCCCATCCGGGAGATCGCGGCCAGCGCGGGCGTCGGGATGGGGACGATCTACCGCCACTTCCCGACGCGGGCGGACCTGGTCGTCGCCGTCTACCGCCACCAGGTCGAGGCCTGCGCCGAAGCGGGCCCGGCCCTGCAGGACGGCGCCGAGTCCCCGTTCACGGCACTACGGGAGTGGGTGGACCTCTTCGTCGACTTCCTCGTGACGAAACACGGACTCGCCCACGCGATGGGATCGGACAGCAGCGGATTCGACACGCTGCACGCCTACTTCCTCGACCGCCTGGTACCCGTCTGCGAGCGGTTGCTCGACGCGGCGGTCGACGCGGGCGAGATCAGACCGGGCACGCGGGCCTACGAACTGATGCGCGGCATCGGCAACCTCTGCATCGGGAGCGACAGCGACCCCGACTACGACCCACGACGCATGGTCGAACTGCTGCTGCGGGGGCTGCGGCGACCGGTGTCGTCCTGAGGTCGGCGCACCGCTCCCGCACGGCGGGCACGCGGGCAGTCCGCGGCCGCGCGGGCCGCCTCCGGCGCCCGATCGCCCCGGATCAGCCGTCGTCGCGGCGGCGCAGGTAGCGCTCGAACTCGCGCGCGATCGCGTCGCCGGACGCCTCCGGCAGTTCGGCGGTGTCCTTGGCCTCCTCCAGGCCGCGCACGTAGGCGGAGATGTCCTCGTCCTCGGCGGTGAGCTCGTTGACGTTGGACTCCCACGACACCGCCTCCTCGGGCAGGTCGCCCAGCGGCACCGTCACCCCGAGGAACTCCTCCACCCAGCCCAGCAGCGCCAGCGTCGCCTTCGGGCACGGCGGCTGCGCCACGTAGTGCGGGATGGCCGCCCACAGCGACACCGTCTCGATCCCGACCTCGCTGAACGTCTCGTGCGCCACGCCCACGATGCCGGTCGGGCCCGAGTAGGTGGTCGGCTCCAGACCGTGTCCGTCGCCCAGCTCCACCGGCGAGGCGATGCCGGTCACCGGGATCGGCCGGGTGTGCGGCGCGTCGGCCAGCAACGACCCCAGCATCACCGCGCGCTCCACGCCCAGCTGCCGCGCGATCGCCAGCAGGTCGGCCGTGTACGAACGCCACCGCATGTTCGGCTCGGGGCCGGTCACCAGGAGCACGTCGCGCTCGGCGCCGGGCGGGGTGGCCAGCGCCACACGTGTGGTGGGCCACTCGACCTTGCCGACCAGACCGTTGACCACGGACATGCGCGGCCGGGTGACCTGGAAGTCGTAGTAGTCGTCCGGGGTGAGCGCGCACAGCTCATCGGCGTCCCACACCCTCGACAGGTGCTCGACGGCGAGGGTGGCGGCCTCCCCGGCGTCGTTCCAGCCCTCGAACGCCGCCACCATGATCGGATCGACAAGCTCCCGGGTGAGCTTGATCATTGGCGGCCCCTTCCTGCGCGCGGACGAACTCCACCCTATGGGGTGCCGCCCCGGCCTGGAAACCGGTATTCCGGGTGGGTGCGGACCGCCCGAGCTCCGGCTCGGCCGGTGCTTCCGTGGTGCGAACGGCCTGGAAACGCACGGAAATCCGTCTGATTGAACCCGTGCGGAGCGGGCCCGACGCGCATATCGTGGAACGCACGTCTCATATGCCGAAACGCCTGATGGGGTAGCCTCGCAGCCAGCGACTGCCGTGGACAGAGCCGTCCCCAGGCGCCCGACCCGACCGCGCCGAGGGTCGGCCCAGCACCGCGCTCCGCGCCGGTCGGCCTGGGCCCGTCCAGCGCGCCCAAGACTAGAGTTGCGGATTGATGAGAGCTCGCCTGACCTTCCGTGAAGCACTGTCCCAGCGTGTCATCGTCGCGGACGGAGCGATGGGCACCATGCTCCAGGCGCACGATCTCGACCTCGACCAGTTCGAGGGCCACGAGGGCTGCAACGACATCCTCAACGTCACCCGCCCCGACATCGTCCACGACACCCACGCCGCCTTCCTCGCGGTGGGTTCGGACTGCGTCGAGACCAACACCTTCTCCGCGAACTACGGCGGCCTGGCCGAGTACGGCATCGAGGACCGCGCCTACGAGATCGCGGAGGCGGGCGCCCGCGTCGCCCGCCAGGCCGCCGACGCCTACTCGACCCCCGACCACCCCCGCTACGTCCTCGGGTCGGTCGGCCCCGGCACCAAGCTGCCCACCCTGGGCCACGCGCCCTACGCCCTCCTGCGCGACCACTACGAGCAGTGCCACCGCGGTCTCATCGACGGCGGCGCCGACGCCATCCTCATCGAGACCTGCCAGGACCTGCTCCAGGTCAAGGCCGCCGTGGTCGCCGCCCAGCGTGCCCGCAAGGCCCTGGGCAGCGACATCCCGATCATCGCCCAGGTCACCATCGAGACCACCGGCACCATGCTCGTCGGGTCGGAGATCGGCGCCGCGCTGACCTCGCTGGCGCCGCTCGGCATCGACGTCATCGGCCTGAACTGCGCCACCGGCCCCGCCGAGATGAGCGAGCACCTGCGCTACCTGTCGCACCACTCGCCCATCCCGATCTCCTGCATGCCCAACGCGGGCCTGCCCCAGCTCGGCGCGAACGGCGCGGTCTACCCCCTCACCCCGGCCGAGCTGGCCGACGCCCACGACGCCTTCACCTCCGAGTTCGGCCTGAGCATGGTCGGCGGCTGCTGCGGCACCACGCCCGAGCACCTGCGCCAGGTGGTCGAGCGCGTCCAGGGACGCGGGATCAGGGACCGCAAGCCCGTGGTCGAGGCCGCCGCGTCCTCGATCTACCAGAGCGTTCCCTTCCGCCAGGACGCCAGCTACCTCGCGGTCGGCGAGCGCACCAACGCCAACGGCTCCAAGAAGTTCCGCACCGCCATGCTGGAGGAGCGCTGGGACGACTGCGTGGAGATGGCGCGCGACCAGATCCGCGACGGCGCCCACCTGCTCGACCTCAACATCGACTACGTGGGCCGGGACGGCGTGCGCGACATGCGCGAGCTGGCCTCGCGCTTCGCGACCTCCTCGACCCTGCCGATCATGCTCGACTCCACCGAGCCCGCCGTCCTGGAGGCCGGGCTGGAGGCGCTGGGCGGCCGCGCGGTGATCAACTCGGTCAACTACGAGGACGGCGACGGCCCCGACTCGCGCTTCACCCGGATCATGGAGTTGGTGAAGGAGCACGGCGCGGCCGTGGTCGGGCTGTGCATCGACGAGGAGGGCCAGGCCCGTACCGCCGAGTGGAAGCTGCGCGTGGCCAGCCGCCTGATCGAGCAGATCACCGGCGAGTGGGGCCTGAGGACCGGCGACATCGTCATCGACTGCCTCACCTTCCCCGTCACCACCGGGCAGGAGGAGACGCGCCGCGACGGCATCGAGACCCTCGACGCCATCCGCGAGCTCAAGCGCCGCTACCCCGACGTGCAGACCACGCTCGGCCTGTCCAACCTGTCGTTCGGCGTCAACCCGGCCGCGCGCATCGTGCTGAACTCGGTGTTCCTGCACGAGGCGGTCGAGGCGGGCCTGGACTCGGCGATCGTGCACGCCTCCAAGATCGTGCCGATCAACCAGATCCCCGACGAGCAGCGCGAGGTCGCCCTCGACCTGGTCTACGACCGGCGCGCCGGAGACTACGACCCGCTGGCGCGGTTCATCGAGCTGTTCGAGGGCGTGGACGCCAAGTCCATGAGGGCCTCCCGCGCCCAGGAGCTGGCCGCCCTGCCGCTGTGGGAGCGCCTGGAGCGGCGGATCGTCGACGGCGAGCTCACCGGGATCGAGGCCGACCTGGACGCGGCGCTGGCGGAGAAGCCCGCGCTGGCGATCGTCAACGACACCCTCCTGGAGGGGATGAAGACCGTCGGTGAGCTGTTCGGCTCCGGCCAGATGCAGTTGCCGTTCGTGCTCAAGTCCGCCGAGGTCATGAAGGGCGCGGTCGCCTACCTCGAACCGCACATGGACAGGACCGACGACGACGGCAAGGGGCGCATCGTCCTGGCCACCGTCAAGGGCGACGTCCACGACATCGGCAAGAACCTCGTCGACATCATCCTGTCCAACAACGGCTACGACGTCGTCAACATCGGGATCAAGCAGCCGGTGTCGGCGATCCTGGAGGCCGCCGAGCGCGAGCGCGCCGACGTCATCGGCATGTCCGGGCTGCTGGTCAAGTCCACGGTGATCATGAAGGAGAACCTGGAGGAGATGAACTCCCGGGGTCTGTCCGAGCGCTTCCCGGTGCTCCTGGGCGGCGCGGCGCTCACCCGTTCCTACGTGGAGCAGGACCTGGCGGAGATGTACCGGGGAGAGGTCCGCTACGCCAAGGACGCCTTCGAGGGGCTGCGCCTGATGGACAGCTTCATGGCCGTCAAGCGCGGCGAGGCGGGCGCCGAACTGCCCGCCCTGCGCCAGCGCAGGGTGCGCCGGGGCGCCACGCTGAAGGTGACCGAGCCCGAGGACATGCCCGCGCGCAGCGACGTGGCCACCGACAACCGCGTGCCGACGCCGCCGTTCTGGGGCGACCGGATCAGCAAGGGCATCCCGCTGGCCGACTACGCCGCCTTCCTCGACGAGCGCGCCACGTTCATGGGCCAGTGGGGGCTCAAGGCCTCCCGGGGCGGCGACGGCCCCACCTACGAGGAGCTGGTCGAGACGGAGGGCCGTCCGCGGATGCGGATGTGGCTGGACCGCATCCAGACCGACGGCCTGCTGGAGGCGGCCGTCGTGCACGGGCACTTCCCCTGCTACAGCGAGGGCGACGACCTCGTGGTGCTGGACGAGGACGGCCGGGCCGAGCGCACGCGTTTCACGTTCCCGCGCCAGCGCCGCGACCGCCACCTGTGCCTGGCCGACTTCTTCCGGCCCAAGGAGTCGGGGGAGCTGGACGTGGTGTCCTTCCAGGTCGTGACCGTGGGTTCGGCGATCAGCCGGGCCACCGCCGCGCTGTTCGAGAAGAACGCCTACCGCGACTACCTCGAACTGCACGGGCTGTCGGTCCAGCTGACCGAGGCGCTGGCCGAGTACTGGCACACGCGGGTCCGCGCCGAGCTGGGCTTCGCGGGCGAGGACCCGGCCGAGCTGGAGGCCTTCTTCAAGCTCGGCTACCGCGGCGCGCGGTTCTCCCTCGGGTACGGGGCCTGCCCCAACCTGGAGGACCGGGCCAAGATCATGCGGCTGCTGGAGCCGGAGCGGGTGGGGGTCACGCTGTCGGAGGAGTTCCAGCTCGTCCCCGAGCAGGCCACCGACGCGATCGTCATCCACCACCCGGAGGCGACCTACTTCAACGTCTGACCTGTTCCGGCCGCCCGGTACCATCGGCGTTCCGTGCCCGGCCCCGTCCCCGTGACCAGGGTGTGCGTCCGCCGACCCGCCCCGGGGGCGGGGCCGCGCCGTGCGGCGGGCGGATCCGAGTGTTCGCGGTGTGGACGGTCACACTTCACGCCGCGGGCGCCCGCGGGCGGCCACGGCCGTGGGACCCTGGGCGGTCCGTGGGCGCACGGTTTCGGGGGCGTCCGAACGACACGAGAGGGGAGAGCGTGGCGGCGGTCCGCCGAGGGCGGGACGGTGCCACCGAGAGCATGACTGAACCGAGTACGACGGGCGGCCGGACGGCCGGAGAGCGTCGCCTCCAGGCGGTGCTGGTGGACATGGACGGGACGCTCATCGAGAGCGAGCACCTGTGGGGGGAGTCCGAGGCAGAACTCGTCGCGGAGCTGGGCGGCGTGTGGACCGAGGAGGACCACGAGCGCAACGTCGGCAACGCGGCCGAGCCCGTGGGCCGGTACATCATCGGGCTGACCGGGGTGGACCTGACGCCGCGCCAGGTCGCCGACCGCCTCTACGAGAAGTTCCGCGCCAAGCTGGAGGACGGCGCCGAGCTGCGTCCGGGGGCCAAGCAGCTGGTCTCGATGGTGGCGGACGCGGGGATCCCCGTGTCGCTGGTGACCTCCACCGAACGCGCGCTGATCAGCGCGGCGATCGGCGGGATCGGGCTGGAGAGCTTCGACGACTCCGTGGCCGGCGACGAGGTCGGCGCGAACAAGCCCGACCCCGACCCCTACCTCATCGCCGCCCGGCGGCTCGGCGTGGACCCCCGCCGCTGCGTGGCCTTCGAGGACTCCGTGGTGGGTGTGGCCTCCGCGGCGTCGGCGGGCTGTGCGACGGTCGCCGTGCCCAACCACGTGGAGATCGCCCCGCGCGAGGGCGTGGTGTTCCGGGAGTCGCTGGTGGGTGTGGACCTGGAGTGGCTGGAGTCGCTGGTCGCCGACCGCTGACCTCCCTCCCCGACGGGGCCGTGACGCCGGGCGTCGCGGCCCCGCGTCGTCGCTCCGGCGACGGCTCCGAGGGCGTGTGTACCGTGGAGGCGAGGGCCCCGGGCGGGCGCCGGACCGGGGGACTCCCTAAGGGATCGGCCTGATGTGCGCGACGGCGCCGGATGGGAGACTGGCGACATGTTCGAGCTTCCTGAGAACCTGCCAGTCCCCGATCTGACCGTGGGCGCGGTGCTCACCGGGCTGGGGCTGATCGTCTCCTTCCTCCTCTGGCGCTGGAGGGGCGCCGCCTCGGGCGTGCGCGGCCTGGCCTGGTCGCTGGTGCCCCTGGCCGTGGCCCTGCTCGGGCTGATGAGCGTGGTCTGGGCGTTCGTCCGCGGGGTCGCGGGCGTCCTGACGGGGCTGCTGTTCAGCCCGCTGGTGTGGGCCGGGGTGGTCCTGTCCGGCCTGGCCGTGGTGCTCTACATCGCTTCCGGGGTCATGCGCTCGCGGGGCGTGGGCACCGCGCCGCGCTCGGGGAAGGCCAAGGACAAGGCCGCGGAGGGCGGCGAGGGCGGCAAGGCGGCCGCCGGTCGCGGCGCCGCCGCGCCCCAGGTGGGCTCCTCGTCGGGCGGCAAGACCGCCCCCGCCGACGACCTGTCCGACTTCGGCGACATCGAGGAGCTGCTGCGCAAGCGCGGGATCGACTAGGTTCCGTCGCCCGGTGCGGTCACCCCGCGGACCCGCGCTCCTCGTCCGCGGAGACCGTGCCTAGGCCTGCTCCCCATCCCAGCCCCAGCGGGGAGTGGGGCCCGGATCGCCCAGATCCGTTCCGGCGGGGGACCGGGACACGTCGCGGGCGATCCGCGTCCCCCAGTCGAAGTACTCCAGCACCGTCCGTCGGAGACGGGCGTCCTCGGGCAGTTCGCGCCGCACGGCCTGGTCCATCAGCTCCATCCACCGGGCCCGCTGCTCCTCGGTGATGGACAGGCCCAGGTGGCTGCGGAGCAGTGCCTGGTGTCCGCCGAGCCGCTCGGTGAAGTCCGCCGGTCCGCCGAACACCTCGGCCAGCCACACCGCCACGTGCTCGCGGTGCTCGGGGGTGAAGTCGGCGAAGACCGGGGCCAGCAGGGGATCCGCCAGGACCAGCGTGTAGAAGGCCCCGGAGAGCCGCCGCAGGGCCTCCTCCCCGCCCACCGCCTCGAACAGTGTCCCGGGGCGCGGGGTCCCGGCGCTGCCGTGGACGGGGGTCGACGCGTAGTGGCTCATCTCCTCGATGTCCCCGATGAAGGGTCGGACCGACTCCAGGAACGGGGGGAAGTGCGGGCCGCCGCGGAAGCCCTTCTCGTGGTCCTCCCGTGAGGTCCACTCGATGCGCAGCACGTAGCGCGCGGGATCCTCGACGCCGTGGGACAGGTCGTAGCCCAGACAGTAGGGCGAGGCGTCCAACCAGGCCGCCGCGTCCGCGTAGGCCCGCTCGAACGCGGCTCGGCGCTCGGGGGCGCTGATGCGGTACCGGACGTACTCCAGGGTCATCGCTGCTCCAGCCGAAGGGGGGCGCCCCGCCGGGAATCCCGGGTGGGACGGCGCGCACGCGCGGTCCCAGAGTATGCGGGCTCCCGCGCGCGCTCGGTGCTCACTCCGGCCGTCCTCGGAGCGGACGGCCGGTCCGGGCGCCGCCGCGCACAGGCGGTCCCACGCCACCCCCTACCACTCCCGGCACGTGCGTCGGACCGCGTGCTCCCCGCCGGGTGTCCGCCGTCGGCCCCGGCCGCCCCCGCGGCGAACGCGGCCGGTCTCCCCGGTGACGGGGAACGAACCGGCAACGGAACGGTGACGACCCGGACGACGGCTCCGCACCGGCGGAGCCGTCGTCGCTTGGTGAATGCGGGCGGACACTCTCGGAGTCATAGCACTTGCCATAGCGTTCCCTCTTTCGGGCCGATCCCCCTGAAATCAGGGCGTATCGTGGGGCGCGCTACTGGTCGGTATCCCCAGGTCATCGCTGTCATCCGATGAATGCGAAGTTTGTCGAAGAGTGGCCATTAATGAGTTCTTTGTCATCATTTGTCACGATTCAGATACATGATGCAGAACTGGACGGTATGCGCCTGACGGGCGAGTAGGTTGGTCGCTGTGTAACAGCCCGGGCGGTATCGCTCCGGGAGTGTCCAACTCCACACGGAGTGCGGACGCACCCGAGCGGCCGTGTCCGGCGCGACGGAGGCACCCCCTTCGTCGCCGCCGGTCCCGCCCACGCCAGCCAGTGTCGAGATCCGACCGGCCCCACCGTGAGGACCCCCCGAGGTTCGACCCCAGGTCTCACGCGCGGGTGTCAGTCACCGCTCGGCCAGAAGCGTATGAGTGGAGAGAGTGGTGTCCCGATGAGCGCGCCCTCGCAAGCCCCCGAGTCGGCGGACCAGCCGACCGAAGCGGACGCCGCCAAGGAGTCCGGGGCCGGTCACGGCGGAGCGGACAACCGCTCCCTCCGGCAGATCGCGTGGCAGCGGCTGCGGCGCGACAAGGTCGCGATGGTCTCCGGCGCGATCGTCGTCCTGCTCATCCTCGCCGCGATCCTGGCGCCGCTGCTGACGAAGTGGTTCGGTTACCCGCCCACCGAGTACCACCAGGACCTCATCGACCCCTCCACCCGGCTCCCCTACAAGGACCCGGAGAACCCCTACGACTCCGGCGGCTTCGCGGTCACCGACCCGTGGGGCGGCATCAGCGCGGACCACTGGCTCGGCGTCGAACCCACCACGGGCCGCGACATGCTCAGCCGTCTGCTCTACGGCGCGCAGATCTCCCTGCTCGTCGCCTTCCTGTCCACCCTGGTGTGCGTCGCGATCGGCACCGTCCTCGGCATCATCGCGGGGTACAAGGGCGGCTGGATCGACACCGTGATCAGCCGCGCCATGGACATCTTCCTGGCCTTCCCGCTGATGCTCTTCGCGATCGCCCTCGTCGGCGTCATCCCGGACGGCTTCCTCGGCCTGACCGGCAACGGGCTCAGCATCGGCGTCATCGTCTTCATCATCGGGTTCTTCAACTGGCCCTACATCGCCCGCATCGTCCGCGGCCAGACGCTCTCCCTGCGCGAGCGCGAGTTCGTCGAGGCCGCCCGCAGCCTGGGCGCCGGGAACCGGCACATCCTGGTCAAGGAGATCCTGCCCAACCTGGTCACGCCGATCCTCGTCTACTCGACGCTGCTGATCCCCACGAACATCCTGTTCGAGGCGGCGCTGAGCTTCCTGGGCGTGGGCATCAACCCGCCCACCCCCAGCTGGGGCAAGATGCTCTCCGAGGCGATCCCGTTCTACCAGAGCGGCCCCTACTTCATCGTCTTCCCCGGCCTGGCCATCTTCATCACCGTCCTCGCGTTCAACCTGTTCGGTGACGGTCTCCGCGACGCTTTCGACCCCAAGACCTCGGACTGATCCGTGTCCGAGCGAGGCGAGGCGTTCGCCCCTCCCCGCTCGGACGCGGTTCGACCCGCGGGCCAACCCATCCCCTTTCAGGTTCGGTAGAGAGGTAGTTCCTTGAGGAAACGCACCCTCGGCTTCGTCGCGCTCGGCGCGGCGGCGTCCATCTTCCTGTCCGCGTGCGGCGGCGGCGACAGCTCCGGCGGCGACGCCGCCGGCGCCGGCTTCAACGCCGCCGAGAACGAGATCGTCAACCCGTCCGACGCCACCGGCGGCACCCTGCGCTACGCGATCCAGGCGGACTTCGACTCGGTCGACCCGGGCAACACCTACTACGGCTTCAGCTGGAACTTCTCGCGCTACTTCGCGCGCACCCTGCTGGCCTACAACCCGGAGCCGGGCGAGAACGCCACCGACCTGGTCCCCGACATGGCCGCGGGCATGCCCGAGCCGAACGAGGACTTCACCGAGTGGACGGTGCAGATCCAGGAGGGCCTCCGGTACGAGGACGGCACCGAGATCACCGCCCAGGACATCAAGTACGGCATCATCCGCGGTGACTTCAACGGCGGCACCCTGGTCAACGGCCCGAGCTACTTCTCCCAGAAGCTCGACGCCGACGAGGACTTCAACGTCTACGAGTCCTCCGACCCGCTCGGCGAGTTCGACGCCATCGAGACCCCGGACGACCACACCCTGGTCTTCCGCCTCAAGGAGAGCTTCTCCGAGTTCCCGAACCTGCTGATCCTGCCGCAGACCGCTCCGGTCCCGGTGGACTCGGACACGGGTGAGCTCTACCAGCAGCGCGTCGTCTCCTCGGGCCCGTACAAGTTCGACGGGGACTACGAGCCCGGCGTCCAGCTCAACCTGGTGCGCAACGAGGAGTGGGACGCCGCGACCGACACGATCCGCGCGGCCCTGCCGGACCGCGTCGAGGTCGAGATCGGCGTCAACCAGGACGAGATCGACGAGCGCCTGGTCAACGGTGACCTCGACGTCGACCTGTCCGGCGTCGGTGTGGGTCCGGCCATGCACAGCCGCCTGGCCGGGGACGAGTCCGCCCGCCCGAACATCGACAACCTGTACTCGGGCGCCACGCGCTACGTGAACATCCACCTCCCGGTGATCGAGGACGTGGCCTGCCGCCAGGCGATCATGTACGCGGCCAACCGCGACAGCATGCACCGCGCCTGGGGCGGCGAGCTGGGCGGCGACATCGCCACCAACCTGATCCCGCCGCAGATCCCGGGTTCCAACCCGGAGAGCGACCTGTACCCCTCCGAGGACAACACGGGCGACCTCGACGCCGCCCGCGAGAAGCTGGAGGAGTGCGGCGAGGCGGACGGCTTCGAGACCGTCATCGCCGTCCGCGAGGGCCGCGAGAACGACGTCCAGACCGCCCAGGCCCTCCAGGAGGCCCTGAGCCGCGTCGGCATCGACGTCGAGGTCGAGACCTACCCGGCCGGTGACTTCTACGGCCAGTACGCCGGTTCCCAGGACTTCGTCCGCGAGAACAACATCGGCCTGAGCGTCTCCGGCTGGATCCCCGACTGGCCCACCGGCTACGGGTTCGCCCAGCCGATCACCGACGGCCGCGCCATCACCGAGACCGGTAACTACAACATGGCCGAGCTCGACGACCCCGAGATCAACGAGCTGTGGGACCAGGCGGTCCAGACCGAGGACCCGGAGGAGCGCGCCGCGATCTACGAGCAGGTCGACACGCTCGTCATGGAGCAGGCCGCCATCATGCCCGTGGTCTTCGACCGCGCGATGTTCTACCGCTCCACCGAGCTGACCAACGTCTACTTCCAGCCCGGCTACGCCATGTACGACTTCATGGCCCTGGGTGTGGACCGCGGTTAGTCACCACCCGCCACGTTCCGAACTACCACGACAAGGCAGGTGAAGGCGGCGGGGCCCCGCGGCCCCGCGGGTGTCCCCGCCGCCGACCGCGATGCTGACCTACATTCTCCGCCGACTCGGTGCGGGCCTGTTGCTGCTCGCCATCGTCACGATGGTCACCTTCTGGATCTTCTTCGTCCTGCCCAAGTGGGCGGGCGTGACGCCGGAGGGCATGGCCGCCATGTACGTGGGCAAGGCGCCCACCCCTGAGGCCCTGGCGGCCACGGTCGAACGGCTCGGGCTGGACCAGCCGATCGCCGTCCAGTTCTACGACTTCATCCGGACCCTGCTCTTCGGCACCGAGTACACCTTCGGCCGGCAGACGGTGGAGTGCGCGGCGCCGTGCCTGGGCTACTCGTTCACGACCAACACCCCGGTCCTCGGGCAGATCATCGACCGTCTGCCGGTCACGATGTCCCTGGCCGCGGGCGCGGCCGTCATGTGGGTCGTCGGCGGAGTGGCCGTGGGCGTGCTCTCGGCCGTCAAGAAGGGCAGCGTCTTCGACCGGATCGCCATGTCGCTGGCCCTGGTCGGCGTCTCGCTGCCGATCTACTTCACCGGTCTGCTCTCGCTGTCGTTCCTGGTGCACAGCTGGAACCTCTTCCCGGTTCCCCGCTACGTGCCCCTGACCGAGGACCCCGTCGCCTGGGTGCAGGTGATGTTCCTCCCCTGGGTGACGCTGGCGTTCCTGCACGCCGCCCAGTACGCGCGCCAGACCCGCGCGGGCATGCTGGAGACCCTCGGCGAGGACTACATCCGCACCGCCCGCGCCAAGGGCCTGAGCGAGCGCCGCGTCATCTTCAAGCACGCGCTGCGGCCCACGCTGACCCCGATCGTCACCATCTTCGGCCTCGACCTGGGCCTGGTGCTCGGCGGCGCCATCCTGACCGAGACGACGTTCTCGCTCAACGGCATCGGCAAGTACGCGATCGACGCCATCATCGCCAAGGACCTCCCCGTGATCCTCGGCGTCACCCTGATGGGCGCGTTCTTCATCGTCCTCTGCAACCTGATCGTCGACCTGCTGTACCCCGTCGTCGACCCGCGGGTGCGGATCGCGAAGTAGTACGCCCGGCGTTGTACCTGACCAACTAACGAAGGAATCTGACATGGCCTCGACCGAGCCCGTCGTCCGGGTGGACGACCTGCGGGTGACGTTCCCGACGATGGACGGTGACGTTCACGCGGTGAACGGGTTGTCCTTCGAGGTGCCGCGTGGTGGCGCGTTGGGGATCGTGGGCGAGTCGGGCTCGGGCAAGAGCGTGACCTCGCTGGCGTTGATGGGGTTGCACCGGGGGAGCCGGGCGCGGATCTCGGGTGCGATCGAGGTGGCGGGCCAGGACGTGGTCGCGGCCTCGGACCGGCAGTTGCGGCGGATGCGCGGCAACGACATCGCGATGGTGTTCCAGGACCCGATGCAGTCGCTGCATCCGCAGTACACGATCGGCAACCAGCTGGTCGAGGCGTACCGGGTGCACCACCCCAAGGCGTCCAGGGCGCAGGCCAGGGCCAGGGCGATCGAGTCGCTGGAGCGGGTGGGCATCCCGGACCCGTCCCGGCGGGTGAACTCCTACCCGCACGAGTTCTCGGGGGGTATGCGTCAGCGCGTGGTGATCGCGATGGGGTTGATGTGCGACCCCAGGGTGTTGTTGGCCGACGAGCCGACCACCGCGTTGGACGTGACGGTGCAGGCCCAGGTGTTGGACCTGTTGGACGAGTTGCGCCGTGATCTGGACATGGGGTTGATCCTGGTCTCGCATGACCTGGCGGTGGTGGCCGGGTCGGTGGACCAGGTGGTGGTGATGCGCCATGGTGTGGCGGTGGAGCGGGGTGATGTGCGCACGGTGCTGTCGGCGCCCGAGCACCCGTACACGCAGGCTTTGTTGGCGGCGGTGCCGCGGGTGGAGGTCTCACGGGCCCAGCGCCGCGCCCAGGACCGCGCCGAACGCGAACAGCGCCAGGGCGCCGAGCACGAGCAGGGCCGGGGCGCCGTCACCCAGACGACGGACGTCGAGCCCTCCACGCCCGCCACCGCCTCCTCCGACGACACCCCGCTGCTGCGGGTGGAGGATGTGGCGCAGTGTTTCAAGGTGCGTGGTGGTCTGTGGGGTCGGGCGTCGGATTTCTGGGCGGTCAAGGGGGTCTCCTTCGATCTGTACCGGGGGGAGACGCTGGGGATCGTGGGTGAGTCGGGGTCGGGTAAGTCGACCCTGTCGCGGATGGTGATGCGGTTGCTGGAGCCGACCCGGGGCCGGGTGGAGTTCGAGGGCCGCGACATCACGCACATGTCCGAGCGGGAGTTGCGTCCGTTGCGGCGGGATGTGCAGATGGTGTTCCAGAACCCGTACTCGTCGTTGAACCCGCGGGTGACGGTGGGGGACGCGATCGGCACGGCGCTGCGGGTGCAGGGGGAGAGGGACACCGGGAAGATTCGTGCGCGGGTGCGGGAGTTGTTGGAGCGGGTGGGGCTCTCGCCCGATCATTACAACCGGTTCCCGCACGCGTTCTCGGGTGGTCAGCGGCAGCGGATCGCGATCGCGCGGGCGTTGATTCTCAAGCCGAAGTTGATCATCTGTGACGAGCCGGTGTCGGCGTTGGACGTGTCGACGCAGGATCAGGTGCTGAAGTTGTTGTCGGAGTTGCAGGACGACTTCGGGTTGACGTATATCTTCGTGGCGCATGATCTGGCGGTGGTGCGGCAGGTCTCGGACCGGGTGGCGGTGATGCGTCAGGGCGAGGTCGTGGAGATGGGTGACAGTGACGGTGTGTATGAGTCGCCGTCCTCGGAGTACACGCGTCAGTTGCTCGCGGCGGCGCCGGTGTTGGATCCGGACGAGGCCCGACGCCACCGCGCCGAGCGCGTCGAACGGCGCACGGCGGAGCAGCCCGCCTAGGGAGACGCCGATTCCGCACCGACGCCGGTGGTGACGTGGACTCCACGTCACCACCGGCGTCGGTCATGTTCGGGACCGGTCACCGATCCGCCGGGCTCCTCGCTCTCACCGCCGGTCCGCGGACAGCAGCCGCTCGGCGGCCTCCTCGATCATCTCCTCGCTCAACAGCACCTGGTGGGCGGCCGGGCCCAGGGGGACGAAACTGTCCCCGCTGTTCACCCTCCCCAACGCGCCGTCGAAACCGGCGTCGACGAGTTCGGCGAGCACCGCCTCGGCCACGCCCCCGGTGCGGCGGGTCTCGTCGACGACCAGCACACGGCCCGTGGCCTCGGCCTCCCTGCGCAGGTCGGCGGCGGGCAGCGGGGCCAGCCAGCGCAGGTCCAGCACCCGGGCGTGGATTCCGCGCCCGGCCAGGCGGCGTGCCGCGCGCAGGCACATGGGCACCCCGTTCGCGAAGGTGACCAGGGTCAGGTCGGCCCCGTCGCCGTGGGTGCGGGCCCGGCCGAGTCCGACGTGCCGCGCGTCCCAGGCGTCCGGCGGAGGATAGGGCGCCAGCCATCCGCCGTCGCCGGGCTCGTGCAGGTCGCGCGTGTGGTACAGCGCGATCGGTTCGAGGAAGACACAGACCCGGCCGTCCTCGCGCGCCGCCGCCACACAGGTGCGGAGCATGTGGGCGGCGTCGTCGGCCCGCGCGGGCGAGGCGATCACGACGCCCGGGATGTCCCGCAGCGCGGCCACCGAGTTGTCGTTGTGGAAGTGCCCGCCGAAGCCCTTCTGGTACGCGTAGCCCGCGATGCGCACGACCATCGGGTTGCGGTACTGGCCCCGGGAGAAGAAGGACAGCGTGGCGGCCTCGCCGCGGATCTGGTCCTCGGCGTTGTGCACGTAGGCGAGGTACTGGATCTCGGGGATCGGCACGAAGCCCGCGAGCCCCGCCCCCAGGGCGGCGCCGAGGACGCTCTGCTCGTCGAGCAGCGTGTCGAAGACGCGGCGCGCCCCGAAACGTTTGCGCAGCCCCTTGGTCACGCCGTACACGCCGCCCTTGCGGCTCACGTCCTCGCCGAACACCAGGACGTCGCGGTCGCGGCACAGCAGGTCGGCGAGGGTGCCGTTGACGGCCTGGGCGAGGGTCATCGGCCCCTCGTCCTCGGGCGGCGCTCCCCTGAACGCCCGCCGCCGGTCCGCCTCGGGCGCGGTGCGCGCGGCGTCGGCGCGCACCTCCCGGGGGCGGTGCGGCGCGAGCGGCGCGGCGACCTCGGCCGCCGACCGGAGCCTGGGCCGGGAACACGCCTTCTCGGCGAGCTCGGCGACCTCGTCGCGGATGCGGTCGTAGCGGTCGATGACCTGCCGCGGGGTGAGCACGCCGGAGGAGACGAGGCGGCGCGCGGTGCCCACGAGCGGGTCGCGCTCCAGGCCCGCCGCGATCTCGGTCCGGCTCCGGTAGGCGGTCTCCACGTCGGACCCGGCGTGCCCCATCAGCCGGACGGTCCGCAGACGCAGGAACGCGGGCGCCCGGTTCTGGCGCACCCACCGCGCGGCGTGCGTGGCCGCCGACAGCGCGTCCAGCGGGTCGCCTCCGTCCGCGGAGAAGTACCGCAGGCCCGGCCGGTGGCCGTAGGCGCTGTCGATCCACTCCGTGGGGGTGCGCACGCTGATCCCGATGCCGTTGTCCTCGCAGACGAACAGGATGGGCATGGGGATGCCCTGGTGGGCCGAGTGCAGGGCGGCGTTGATCGCGCCCACCGCCGTGGAGTGGTTGGCCGAGGCGTCGCCGAAGCTGCACACCACCACGGCGTCGGTCGGCCAGTCGGTCGCCACTTCGAGTCGCGCCGCGCGTTCGATGGCGAACGCCAGGCCCACCGCCCGCGGCAGGTGTGAGGCGATGGTCGACGTCTGGGGGATCACGGCGGCGGGTTTGCTGCCGAACACCTTGTGCCGACCGCCGCTGATCGGTTCCTCCGCGGCGGCGACGACGCCGAGCAGGACGTCCCACAGCGGCTGCTGGCCGGGGAGTTGGCCGCCGCGGTACAGGAAGAAGGCGCCGGAGCGGTAGTGCAGGAGCGCGGGGTCGCTGGGGCGCAGCGCGGCGGCGACCGCGGCGTTGCCCTCGTGTCCCGAGGATCCGATGCTGTAGAAACCCTGCTTCCTGGCTCCCAGTTCGCGGGCGGCGAAGTCGAGCTGCCGACTGCCCGCCTGGGCGGTGAAGATCCGCAGGAGGTCGTCGCCGGTGACCGGGCTGTCGGGTGTGATCGGCGCCGCCGTCGGGCGCGGCTCGGCCGGGGGCAGGGCGGTGACGGTGTCCCGGAAGTGCCGGTCGACGGCGGCGGGGCCGCCTGTGTCGCTCATCGGGTGGAGTCCTCCGTGTCGATCGAGGGTCACGCCGCAGCGGTCGGCGTGTGTGTTCGTCCACGATGGTTCCCACCGCCCCGTGTGCCAAGACCCCCCGGCGTGATCGTGGTTCGGCTCCGTGAACTGTTCTGTACCACCTCCGACGGCACAGCGCGGATCGACCCCGCGGCACGTTCGAGATGTGCCCCCATGGTCGAGAGCGACGACCGTCCGGCTCACGGGGGTACCGGGAGGCGATCCCGACGCACCACAGCCTCATCGAAATCGGCGCGCGACACCGGGGCGGGTGTTTAGGCGGACACGCTGGTCGATCGCATACTGATCAGGATTCCGCCGGGCGGTCGAAGCAGTCGAGGGTGTCGGGTGCAAGGGGAATCGCGATCCGAGGGAGGTCACATGACCACTCGCCCACGCGCCGTTGCTTTCGACGTGCTCGAAACCCTGGTGAATCTGGCTCCGCTCCGCGCGCGGCTGGAGGAGATCGGCCAGCCGGCTCAGCTGTTGGAGCCGTGGTTCATGCGTGTGCAGCGCGACTCGATGGCGCTGACCCTCGCCGGGGATTTCGGGTCGTTCGAGTCGGTGGCACGGCAGGCGTTGCGCACCGACACCGGACACACCGCCACCGAGGACGACATCGACTACGTTCTGGAGGGGTTCCGACAACTGCCCGCACACCCCGATGCCGAACCGGCACTGCGTCGGCTGTCCGAAGCCGGACTGCGGGTCGGCTGCCTGACCGTCGGCGGCGCGGAGAATACGGCGCTCTGTCTGGAACGAGCGGGCCTGGCACGCCACGTGGACCAGGTGACCACCGCGGAGAGGGCCGGTACCTGGAAACCCGCGCCGTCCATCTACCGCGTGGCAGCCAGCGAACTTGGAACCTCACCGGGCCACATGGCGCTGGTCGCCGTGCACGCCTGGGACTGCCATGGAGCCAAACGAGCCGGCTGCCTCGCCGGTTGGTGTGAGCGATTGGAAGGCCGTTACGGCGACGTCTTCACGGCACCTGACGTGAGCGGCACCGATCTTGTCCAGGTCGCCGAACGCCTGCTGCAGCTGTCCTCCAACTGAGTCCTACTCAACGTGTTCCGCTCCGGGCGTGACGGAGTTCTTGGTGTTTCGGTAACCCTCCTGATTCGGGCGCTGACCCGGTGGAACGCGCCCCGGCCCGGAGGCTCGCTCGCGATTCTCACCCTGGTGGGGGTGATGGTCCGGTTCCTGCCCTTGGCGACGCTGTCGACGGACACGACTCCCCACACGTACTGGCTGAACGGCGCTCTGCCGTCAGCGCTGCTCGTCTCGGGGTGCGCGGCGGTCGTGTTGGCCACGACACGGGGACGCCGTCCGTGGCACGCGGTGGCGCTGGCCCTCGCGGTGGTACTGGCGCTGACGGGCGCCGTGCGCTCGGTGAATCCGCGCGACCAGTCATGGGCCGTGAGTATGAACGAGGCAGGCTACGCGGGCTACCCCCACGACATCGCCGTGATCGACGACACCGAGACCTGGCGGCCGATCGAGGCGGAGGAGACCCGAATCGAGGCCGAGTTCACCGTCGTCTACTACGGACCGCGCGGACTGCACCTGGTCCTGACGAGTGCGCCGAGGACGTCCTTCCTCGGCGGTGGGCCCGACCCCCTGAGGTGGGGGTGCAACGACCTCGACGGGCTCTGCGCGGAGGTGGCGGACGGCGAGTACGTGGTTCCGCTGACGGGGGCGGCGACCCACGCCCGGGGTTCATTCCCGATGGACCGGGTTCGAACGGAGGTGACGCCCGACCTGTTCGTGGAGGTCGCCTTGGCGCGGGATAGCGACATCGTTCCCGAACCGGAGGAACTCGTCGAGCAGGTGAACGCCCTGGGGGTGCGGGCCGCCGAGCCGGAGGACCTGACGGAGATCGCCCGGGGAGTGGTCGAATGGAACCAGCCCGAACCCTGGTTCGATTGACCAGCGCCAGACGGGCCCCTCCGGGATTCGCACTCGCGGGCGTCGAGGGGGAGTCAGGTCCCGATGATTCCGCCGTCCTCGCGCCGCACCACCACGACGGCCGAGCGGGGCCGACCGTCGCGGTCGCGGCCCGGCCAGTTGCTCACCGCCGCGGGGTCGGCCGCCGTCGGGTCGCCCAGCGGCGACCCCGACCACCCCGGCCCCATCACGGTCACGAACAGGCTCCGCTGGTCGGGCGCGGTGCTGACCCCGGAGATCCCGCTGCCGCGCGGCCCGGTGAGGAACCTGCGGATCCGCCCGGACTCGGGGTCCGCGCAGAGCAGGGCGCTGTTGCCCAGGGCGGCGCGCTGGTCGTCGGTGCCCAGGCGCGCGACGTCGGTCGTGATCCACAGCCGCCCGTCGCCGCCGGTGTGCACGCCGGAGGGCGCGGCGAACGCGGCCCGGTCGGCGTCGTCGGCGGTCGGTCGGGCGAACTCGCGCCAGCTCATCACGGTGGCCCCGGCGTCGCCCGCCCCCTCGGCCCAGGTCAGGATCCGACCGCCGCCGTCCGCGCGGGCCTCCGGCACGTACACGTCACCCGTCTCCGGGTGCACGGTCGGCCGCCCGGGCGAACGGAGCTGACCCGCGCCCACGGCGAGAGCCGCCTCGCGCGCCCTCAGGAGCACGTCGGCCTGGTCGTGGAATCCCTCGGTGAGCCCGTCACGGCCGTGTTCGAGCCGGAGCCACCGGCCGGTGCCGTCCCTGTCGAAGCGGGCGACGTAGAGCGTCCCCTCGTCCAGCGGGCTGGTGGTCGCGGTGCGCACCTCCCGCCACGGGCGCTCGCCCACGAACTTGTACACGCGCGCGTCATCGGTCATGTAGACCACCGCGCGGCCGCGTGACTCGGTGACCGCGGCGCCGTTGAGCGCGAGCCGTCCCAGGGCGGTGCGCTTGACCGGGGGCGTGACCGGGTCCCAGGGGGAGATCTCCACCGTCCACCCGAAGCGGTAGTGCTCGTCCGGCGACGCGGCCAGGTCGAACCGGGGCTCGTGCCGGTGCCAGCCGTAGGGGGACCCGTCGGCGGCCAGTCCGTAGCAGCGGTGGATGCGGGAGGGGCGCCAGCCCCGGTCCTCGGTGCCGAAGGCGTCGGCGAGGGTGCTCTCACCGGTCAGGTAGGTCCCCCAGGGGGTGACCGCGTGCGCGGCCCCGCCGAGGATCCCGCGGGCCCCGGCGCCGCCCTCCAGGGTGTCGTGCCCGTGCAGGGGACCGGAGTAGGTGACGTGCGAGGACGGGGTGACGCGCCGGTTGACGTCCGCTCCCACGACCCGCCAGCGGCCGTTGGAGAACCGGACGCGCAGCACCGTCGCGCCCAGGGAGACCATCTCCTTGGCGGTGCGCTCGGGGGTGGTGGCGCGACCGCCGTCGGCGTGCAGCAGCACCGGGTCGGCGGCGGCGTGGTTGATCACGAGCAGCCCGCTGCGGGCGCCGTCGCCGCTGGGGTTGACGGGGAAGTAGTGCAGCCCGGAGTGCCCGGTTCCGACCTGGAGCCTCGCCTCGGCGGAGGAGTTGGAGGCGTCCGATCGCCACTTCGGGCCGAACGAGTGCAGCGGCGCGCCCCAGGGGGCGATGACCTGCGCGGTGTAGCCGCGCGGGACGGTGACCCGGTCGGTGCGGGCGATGGGCACGGGGGTGAAGGTCACGCGGGCGCCGCCCTCCGGCGCCGCGTGGGCCGGGGAGAACGGGATCCCGGCCAGTGTGGCGGCGGCGAATGCGCCCAGCCCGGCACCGGCGCGCAGGGCGGTCCTGCGGCTGGGGTGCGCGTGGTCGTTCGTGTGGTGAGCCATGGCCCTCTCCTCGTCCCGGAGCGCCATCACTGCGACCCCGAACCCTACTTTCCGTGATGAGACAAGCACATTCGGCGTCGAATCACGCGCACGTCGTGTCCGATCTGCGTGTCGTACGAAGCAGGAATGAAAACGGTTATCATTGTGTTCCAACGACGGGCCCCGAAGGAGGCATCCATGGCACGCAACGACGTCCGACCCATCGTCAAGCTCCGGTCGACCGCCGGGACCGGCTACACCTACGTCACCCGCAAGAACCGCCGCAACACCCCGGACCGCCTGGTCCTGCGCAAGTTCGACCCGCGCGTCCGCCGACACGTCGAGTTCCGCGAGGAACGCTGACCCCACCGCCAGGAGGCGACATGAAACCCGGAATCCACCCCGACTACCACCCCGTGGTCTTCCGCGACCGCGCGGCCGACTTCGCGTTCCTCACCCGGTCGACCGCCGTCAGCGAGAAGACGATCGAGTGGACCGACGGGCGGACCTACCCGCTCATCGACGTCGAGATCTCCAGCGCGAGCCACCCGTTCTACACCGGCACCGCCCGGGTGGTGGACACCGCCGGACGCGTGGAGCGCTTCAACCGCCGCTACCAGCGCTGACCGCACGGGCGGGGGCACGGCCCCCGCACCGCACCCCACAGGAAGGACCGTCCGATGGCCGTACCCAAGCGGAAGACGTCCCGTTCCAACACCCGCACGCGCCGCGCGCAGTGGAAGGCCGCCAGGCCCGAGCTGGTCCCCGTGACCATCGGCGGCCGTGACCACCTCGTCCCCCGCCACCTCGTGCGGGCCTACCGCCGCGGCCTGCTGCCCGCTCCGGGCTAGGGGAGTCCGGCCTCCCCGGCGGGGGCGGCCGGTCCGTCCCGGGGCGGACCGGGCCCCGCCGCCGGAATCCGGTCCGCCCGGCGCCCCCAGGGTGCCCGAAACGGCACGCCGACCGCGAAACGCCCCCTCACGTGGTCGGCGGACCACCACCGGTCGGGCACCCTGGGGGCGTGACCATCCCGACCCAAGCGCAGGCCCCCAGCCCGGGCCCCCACACGGCGCGCGCCCCGCGCCGCCCCGTCGACCTGCTCGTCGGCACGGCCGGGCTGCTCGCCGTCGCCGCGATCCTGCTCGCCGTGCGCGTCCTCTCCGACGGTGAGCCGGTCACCGGACCGGCCGAACTGCGCGCGCTGCTGCCCCTGGGGCTGCTCCTCCTCGTCGCCGTGGGCGCCAACCTCCTGCTCATCGTCCTGGTGTGCTTCGTCGTCCTGCGCACCCTGCTGCACGGCCGCATGCGCGACCTGGCCCGCGCGGTGACGGCGGCGGTCAGCGCCTACGCCCTGGCGTCGCTGATCAACGCCGCGCTCGCCGCGCTCCTGGGCTCCCGGGAGGTGCTGGACACCCTCACCGGCACCCCCGACGACGTCTTCACCAACGCCACCCTCGGCTACGTCGCCGCCGCCATCGCCTTCACCCGCACGATGCCCACCGGCCAGCCCCGGGTCCGGGCCCTGCTGTGGACCGGCGTCGTCCTCGTGGCCGGGTGCGCCCTGCTCGCCCTGGTCACCAGCGTCCTCGCGCTCGTGCTGACGGTCCTGGTCGGACTCGTGTGCGCCGCACTGGCCCGCTACGCCGTCGGCGCGGGCCCCGCACCGCGCGCGGAGGGCCGCATCCACGCCGAGATGCACCGGTTCGGCATGACCACCACCGACATCCGCCAGGCGGGCACCGACGACGAGGGCAACCCGCGCCACGTCGCCGACCTGGCCGACGGCACCCGCGTCGAACTGGCCCTCATGAGCTCGGAGAACACCGCGGGGTTCTGGCGGAGGCTGCGCGACCTGCTGCTCCTGCGCGGCCCCGTCGCCCCCCAGATGCTCTACGGGGTGCGGCGCCGCGCCGAGCACGCCGCGCTCATGAGCTTCTCGGCCCGCGCGGCGGGCGTCACCGTCCCCCGCGTCCTCGCCGTCGGCGAACTGGGCCCCGGCACGGTCATGCTGGCCCGCGAACTCCTCCCCGTCCGCACCCTCGACACCCTGGACGAGGCCGACCTCACCGACGACCTGCTCGACCGCTGCTGGTCGGCGCTGGACGCGCTGCACCGCCGCCGCATCGCGCACGGCAACCTCAGCCCGGCCGCCGTCGGGGTCCTCGACGACGAGCACGGGACCGTGGCCCTGACCGGGGTCGACCGGGGCGCCGTCGCCGCGCACCAGCTCAAGACCTCCCTGGACACGGCCGCCATGGTGACGCTGCTCGCGCTGCGGGTCGGGCCCGAGCGCGCCGTCGCCTCGGCCGTGCGCTCCCTGGGCGTCCCCGCGACCGCCGCCGTCCTGCCGCTGCTCCAGGCCGCCGGGCTGCCCTACCCCCTGCGTGAGCGCGTGCGCGGGCGGTCGGACCTGCTCAGCGATCTACGGGTGCGCATCGTCGCGATCGCCCCCGAGGCGCCCGCCGCCCCCGCGCGGCTGGAGCGGATGCGCCCGCGCACGATCGTCAGCGTCATCGTGGCGACCGTCGTCGGGCTGGTCCTGGCCTACCAGCTCGCCGGGGTCGACCTGCGGGGCATCGGCGACGCCGACCCGGGGTGGACCGCCGCGGCGTTCGCCACGGCGACCCTGTGCATGGTCGCCGGCGCGATGGTCCTCATCGGCTTCGTCCCGATCCGGCTGCCGTGGTGGCGCACGGTGCTGGTGCAGTACGCGGGCTCGTTCGTGCGGATCGCCGCGCCCGCCGGACTGGGGTCGATCGCGGTCAACAGCCGGTTCGTGGTCAGGGCGGGCGCGCCGACGTCGCTGGCGCTGTCGGCGGTCGGCCTGAGCCAGCTGGTGGGGTTCCTCGTGCACGTGCCGCTCCTGCTGGTGTGCGCCTACCTGACCGGCACCTCGTACTGGACGGGCTTCACCCCCTCGCCGACCGTCATCGGCGTCAGCATCGCGGGCACGGCCGCCGTCGGCGCGGTCCTGCTGCTGCCCGGACTGCGGCGCGGGGTGGTCGATCGGGTCGGGCCCTACCTGCGCGGCGTGCTGCCCCGGCTGTTGGACACCCTCCAGCGCCCGGTCAGCCTGGCGCTCGGCCTGGGCGGGACGGTCCTGCTGACCGTGGGGTTCGTGCTGTGCCTGTACTTCTCGGTGCTCGCCTTCGCGGGACCGGAGACGGGGGTCAGCCTGGTCGCGGTCGCGGTGGTCTTCCTGGCGGGCAACGCGATCGGGTCGGCGGCGCCCACCCCCGGCGGTCTGGGCGCGGTGGAGGCGGCGTTGATCGGCGGCCTGACCACCGTGGCCGGGGTTCCCGCGGCGGTCTCCCTGCCCGCGGTGCTGCTGTTCCGGGTGCTCACGTTCTGGTTCCCGGTCCTGCCCGGCTGGGGCGCCTTCTCCTACCTCCAGCGCCGCGAGGCCGTCTGAGGTCCCGGCGGACGGCTCAGACCCCCTCCTCCAGGGTCTCGACCGCCCGGGAGAGCACCGACGCGAACTCCCGCGCCGCCTCCGCGCGGGCCCGGTCGGCGAGCTCCTCGCGCTGTTCCTCGACGCAGTCGGTGTCGGCCGGGTCCTCGACGCAGGCGTCGACCAGCTCCGGCGTCGAGACCTCCGGGGCGGGGTCCAGGTCCAGGGACGTCAGGGCGAAGTGCACGTCGCCGACCCGTCCCCAGGCGGCCCGGGAGGACATCTCCACCCCGTCCCCGGTCAGGCTCATCGAGAACATCCCACCGCCGTCGGGCAGCAACGGCGACTCCTCCGCGGTCAGGCCGCCGCGCGCCTCCACCCCGTCCGCGACCACCGTCATCTCCGCACACCGGTCGAGCAGGTCGGACCACGCCGAGGCCGCGGAGGCGTCCTCCGGGAAGTCACCCGAGACGAGGACGTAGGTGTACAGGGCGGAGGGCGCGGAGGTGGTGGCGACCTGCCCGGCGCCCTCGACGGCCTCCTCCGGCAGCTCCACGGCGCCACCGTCCAGCACGTCGGCGCACCCCGCGGGCTCCACCCGGTCGAAGGGCGTCGCGGACGCCGCCGTCCCGTCGAGGTCGTCGATGTCGAGGGTCTGGACGGTGTACCCGATGGGGTAGGCGTCGGCGTCGAGCAGCAGGGCGTCGAGGCGGTCGCTGGCGTCCAGGTCCGGCCGGGGCGCGCAGCCGACCGCCGCGACGAGGGCGGTCAGGGGCAGCAGGGGGAGGAACACGCGGTGTCGGCAAGGCATGGCGGCCTCTCTGCGGGGAGGTGACGAGGAGTGCTCGTCACGGTCCGACGCGGAGTGGACACGCGAGGTTTCGCCATGTCGGGAATCGGAGGAGAAATCCGGTTGCCGAGGCGGCCCTGACCCCTCAGAGCACGTCCGGCGACACGTCCAGCACCGTGCGGTCCCGCGAGGCGACCAGGTCGAACCACGGCCCGGTGCGCGGGAGCTCGTGCCGGAGGAAGTAGGCCGCCGCCGCGCGCTTGCCCTCGTAGAACGCGCCCTCGCGGCCGTGCGCCGCGACGAGCTGCTCCAACCACAGCCACGCGACCACCACGTGCCCCACGGCCTCCATGTAGGGGGTCGCGTTGGCCAGGGCCACGGCGGGGTCGCCGTCCGCCCACGCGCTGGCGGCGGCCTCCGCGACCCGGTCCAGGGCCCCGGCCAGGCGCTCCGCGAACGCGGCCTCGGCGCCGCCGAGCTCGCGCGCCCGGGCGACGGTCTCCCCGGCGGTCTCCAGGAGCACCCGGAGCCGCGCGCCGCCGTCCTGGACCGCCTTGCGGCCCAGCAGGTCCAGCGCCTGGATGCCGTGCGTGCCCTCGTGGATCGCGTTGAGCCGGTTGTCGCGGTAGTGCTGCTCCACGTCGTACTCGCGCGTGTACCCGTACCCGCCGTGCACCTGGACGGCCAGGCTGTTGGCCTCCAGGCACCACTGGGACGGCCAGCTCTTGACGATCGGGGTCAGCACGTCGAGCAGCAGGCGGGCGCGGTCGCGCTCGGCGTCGCTCCCGGCGCTGGCGGTCTCGTCGACCAGCCGCGCGCAGTACAGCACCAGGGCGAGCGCGCCCTCCACGTAGCTCTTCTGGGCCAACAGCATGCGGCGCACGTCGGTGTGCTCGATGATCGGCGCCTGCGGTCGGGTCGGGTCCTTCTCGCCGAGCGGGCGCCCCTGGAGGCGTTCGCGGGCGTAGGCCAGGGACTTGAGGTAGCCGGTGTAGCCGACGGCGGTCGCGCCCGCGCCCACGCCGATCCGGGCCCCGTTCATCATGTGGAACATGCACTTCAGGCCCTCGTGCGGCCTGCCGACCAGGTAGCCCACGGCGCCCGGGGACCCGCCCGGGGTGTGCGCTCCCTCGCCGAAGTTGAGCAGCGCGTTGACCGTGCCCCGGTAGCCCATCTTGTGGTTGAGCCCGGCCGGGACGACGTCGTTGCGCTCGCCGATCGACCCGTCCGCCCCGACCAGGTACTTGGGCACGACGAACAGTGAGATGCCCTTGACCCCGGGCGGGCCGCCGGGCAGTTTGGCCAGCACCAGGTGGACGATGTTCTCCGCGAGCTCGTGGTCGCCCGCCGAGATCCACATCTTGTTGCCGAAGATCCGGTGGGTGCCGTCCCCGGCGTCCTCGGCGCGGGTGGTGATGTCGGCGAGGGAGCTGCCCGCGTGCGGTTCCGACAGGCACATGGTGCCGGTGAAGCGACCCTCGACCATGGGCCGGACCCACGTGTCGACCTGCTCCGGGGTGCCGTGCGCCAGCAGCAGGCGGGCGTTGCCCGCGGTCAGGAACGGGTAGGCGGAGGTGGCCAGGTTGGCGGCCTGGAAGTAGGCGTTGCAGGCGCTGGCGACCACCTGGGGGATCTGCGCGCCGCCGACGGAGGCGTCCATGGACATCGACATCAGGCCGGTCTCCGCGTACACCTGAAGCGCCTTGCGGACCTCGGGGATCACGTGGACGCGCTCTCCGTCGAACCGGGGTTCGTCGGCGTCGCCGGCCTTGTTGTGCGGGGCGAAGTGATCGGTGGCCACCCGTTCGGCGAGGTCGAGCGCGGCGTCGAAGGTCTCGCGGGAGTGCTCGGCGTACCGGGGTCGCTCGATGAGCGACTCCGCGTCCAGCCACTCGTACAGCAGGAACCGCACGTCGCGCGCGGACAACAGGGTGGATGCCACGGCCGCCTCCTCAACGATGTCAACCGACTGGTCGGTATGGTATCCGCTCCGGGGAACGCTGCCCCGACCGGGGTCGCCGGACGCCGGGGCGGCCCCGAGGCACCCTAGGCTGAGGGCATCCGACGACCCTGGAGGAGAACCCGCCCATGACCGACGCGCGCACCGTCCTGCTGCTCAACGGACCCAACCTCAACCTTCTGGGCACCCGCGACCCCGGGCAGTACGGCACCACCACCCTGGAGGAGGTCGAGCGGCGCGTGGTCGAGCTGGGCGAGGAGCTGGGCGTGCGGGTCGTGTGCGCGCAGAGCAACAGCGAGGGCGCGATGGTCGACCACCTCCACTCCGCGCGCCACTGGGCGGGGGTGGTCCTCAACCCGGGCGCCTACGCGCACTACGGCATCGCGCTGCGCGACGCGATCGACGCCGTCGAGGCGCCCGTGGTGGAGGTGCACATCTCCAACGTCTACGCCCGCGAGGAGTTCCGGCACACCTCCGTGACCGCCCCGGTGGCCGCGGGCTACGTCGCCGGATGCGGGGTGTTCGGCTACGAACTGGGGCTGCGCGCGGTCCTGCGGCGCGACGCCGAACGCCGGTCGCGGTAGGGGCGGGGGTCCCACCGCCCGAGGCCCCGGCGGGTTAGCGTGGCCCCAGGGCGAGAGCGAGGAGGGTCATGGTCTTCCGGTATTCGAGCGTGGTGCCCGCGCCACGGGACGAGGTCTTCGACTGGCACACCCGTCCGGGGGCGTTCACCCGGCTCGCGCCGCCCTGGCAGCCGCTGCGCCCGGTCTCCGAGGCCGACTCCCTGAGCGACGGCACCACCGTCCTCGCCCTCCCCGGCGGGGTGCGCTGGGTCGCCGCCCACCTGCCCGAACGCTACGACCCCCCGCGCCGGTTCGCCGACCGCCTGGTCTCCCGCCCCCTGGCGCCGCTGCTGCGCTGGACGCACGTCCACTCGTTCACCGCCGAGACCGACCACAGCACCCTGGTCACCGACCGGGTCGCCACCACCCTGCCGGACACGCTGCTGCGGCCGGTGTTCGTCTACCGGCACGCCCAACTCGCCGACGACCTCGCCGCCCACGCGCGCGCCCGCGCCTGGCACGACGCCCCGGTCACCGTGGCCGTCACCGGGGCGAGCGGGCTCGTGGGACGCACCCTGTGCGCGCTGCTCACCACCGGCGGGCACCGGGTGGTCCGCCTGGTCCGACGCGCCCCGGAGTCCCCGGACGAGCGCCGCTGGAACCCCGAGTCCCCTGCCGCCGACGTGCTCGACGGCGTGGACGCGGTCGTGCACCTGGCGGGGGAGCCGCTGTTCGGGCGGTTCACCGAGGCCCACCGGGCGGCCCTGCGCGACAGCCGCGTCGGTCCGACCCGCGCCCTGGCCGAGGTCGCCGCCGAGGCCGCCGACGGTCCCCGTGTGTTCGTCAGCGCCTCGGCGATCGGCTACTACGGGCCCGCGCGCGGCGACGAGGTCCTCACCGAGGACAGTCCGCGCGGCGACGGCTTCCTCGCCGAGCTGGTCGCGGACTGGGAGGAGGCCGCCCGCCCGGCCGCCGAGGCGGGCCTGCGGTGCGTCCAGGTGCGCACCGGCATCGTGCAGACCCCGGCGGGCGGCGTGCTGGGGCTGCAGTACCCCCTGTTCGCCGCCGGGCTGGGCGGACGGGTCGGGGACGGCCGCCAGTGGCTGTCCTGGATCGGGGTGGACGACCTCGCCGACGTCTACGTCCGCGCCGTCCTGGACGCGAACCTGGCCGGACCGGTCAACGGGGTGGCCCCGAACCCGGTGCGCGGCGCCGACCACGCGCGCGCTCTGGCGGCCACGCTGCGCCGACCGGCCGTGCTGCCCGTCCCCGGCTGGGGACCCGCGCTGCTCCTGGGACGCGAGGGCGCCCACGAGGTGGCCCTGGCCGACCAACGCGTGGTCCCCTACCGGCTGCGCTCCGCCGGGCACGAGTTCCGGTACCCCGACCTGGAGGGCGCGCTGGCCCACCTGTTCGGCCGCCACCGACGCGGCTGAGGAGCCCTCCCGCGCTCACCGCCGTTCGCGGTACAGGTCGGCCAGGAGGGCGACCGCCGCGTGGGTGGCGGGGTGCGGGTCGTGGCGGCGCCAGATCAGGCGCACCGCCACCGGGTCGGCGTCGCGCACCCGCCGGTAGACGATCCCGTCGCGGCGGTACTGGGTCACCGTGGACCGCGGCGTGACGCCGACACAGCGGCCGGTGGAGATCGCGGCGAGCCAGTCGTCGACGTCGTGCGTGTACTCCAGCGCCGGACGGTCGTCCTCCGGCCACAGGTTCACCGTCGTGGTTCCCGTGCGCCGGTCCACCACGAGCGTGCGCTCGCGGATCTCCGCCAGGCGCACCGAACGGCGCCGCGCCCACGGGTCGTCGGCGGCCAGGGCCACGTAGCGCGGCTCGTGCCCCACCACGGCCTGGTCGTAGCGGCGGGCGTCGACGGCGGTGCGCACCACGGCCAGGTCGCACGTGCCCTCGGCGAGACCGCCCGTGGGCGAGTTGTTCCGCACCAGGCGGAGTTCGACGTCGGGGCGCCGCTCGCGCCAGAGGCGCTGGAACTCGGCGGTGTGGCGGCCCATCGCCGACCACGCGTGGCCGACGAGCAGCCGGGTGTGGCCGGTCGCCGCCTCGTGCAGCAGGTGGTCCGCCTCCGCGAGCAGGTGGCGGGCCCGTGCCAGCACCTGCACCCCCGCGGTGGTCGGCGTGCACACCCGGCTGGTGCGGTGCAGCAGGCGCACGCCCAGGATCCGCTCCAGCGCCGACAGCGTGCGCGAGACCGACGCCTGCGACACCCCGAGTTCGAGCGCGGCGTCGCTGAAGCCGCCGGTGTCGACGATCGCCACCAGGCAGCGCAGGTGGCGCAGCTCCAGATCTGACTTCCCATCCATACGTCCAGCGTATAGAACGTGCGTCGGATGCATTTTGCGCATGGACCGGGAGCGGTGAGAGTCGTGGCATGTCCACACACGAAGCAGCCGCGGTCGCCACGGGACGGTCGACGCCCACCGGACACGGGGGCGGGATCGCGCTGATGCTCGGCAGCGGGCTGTCCAACCAGGTCGGGGCGTCCGTGGCCGCGCTCGCCTTCCCGGTCATGGGGCCGGTGGGCACGGTGGCCGTCCGGCAGTGGGTGGCGGCGGTCGTGCTGCTGGGCGTCGGCCGCCCCAGGCCCTGGACGTTCACCGCCGCGCAGTGGCGCCCCGTCCTGGGACTGGCCGTGGTGTTCGCGGTCATGAACCTGTCGCTGTACGCGGCGATCGACCGCGTCGGGCTGGGCCTGGCGGTCACTCTGGAGTTCCTCGGCCCGCTGACCGTCGCCCTGGCCACCTCGCGCCGCCGGTCGGACACGGCCCTGGCGCTGGCCGCGGTGGGGGCGGTCGCGGTCCTGGTCCGCCCCCAGCCCAGCAGTGACCACCTCGGCGTCGGCCTGGCGTTGCTGGCCGCCGTCTGCTGGGGCTGCTACATCCTGCTCAACCGCGAGGTCGGCGCCCGCGTGCCCGGCGTGGAGGGTTCGGCCACGGCGGCGGCCGTGTCCGGACTGCTCTACCTGCCGGTGGGCGCGGTGGCGCTGTGGCACCACCCGCCCACCGGGGCCGCGCTCGCCTGCGCCCTGGCGGCCGGGGTGCTCTCCTCCGCCGTGCCGTTCCTGGCGGACCTGCTCGCCCTGCGCCGCGTGCCCGCCCGGTTCTTCGGCGTCTTCATGAGCGTGAACCCGGTGCTGGCGGCGCTGGTGGGCATGGCGATGCTCCAGGAGCGCCTGGACGCGGCCTCCTGGGCGGCGGTGGCGGTGATCGTCGCCGCCAACGCCGTCGCGGCCACCCGACGCTGACCGGCCGCGCCTTGGCGGGCCTCCGCCGCGCATCGGCCCGCCCGTCGCCCGCGCCTAGGACGTCGGCCGCCCCGAGTCCGCCTCGAACCGCACCACCACCGACTTCGACGTCGGGGTGTTGCTCACCTCGGCGGTCGAGTCCAACGGCACCAGCACGTTGGTCTCCGGGTAGTAGGCCGCCGCGCACCCGCGCGCGGTCGGGTAGTGCACCACCCGGAAGTGCGGCGCGCGCCGGTCGACGCCGTCAGCCCACTCGCTGACGATGTCGGTGTAGGCGCCGTCGACCAGGCCCAGCTCCCGCGCGTCCTCGGGGTTGACCAGCACCACCCGGCGCCCGTCGTGGATGCCCCGGTAGCGGTCGTCCAGGCCGTAGATCGTCGTGTTGTACTGGTCGTGCGAGCGCAGCGTCTGCAGCAGCAGCCGCCCCTCGGGGACCTCCGGCGCGTAGCGTCCGTTGACGGTGAAGTTGGCCAGCCCGGTCGCGGTGGGGAACCGCCGGTCGTCGCGCGGCGCGTGCGGCAGGGTGAACCCTCCGGGGCGCCGTGCCCGGGCGTTGAAGTCGTCGAATCCCGGCACGACCGCCTCCACGCGGTCGCGGATCCGGTCGTAGTCGGCCAGCTCCGACCAGGCCACCGGGCTCTCGCCGAGCACCCGGGACGCCAGGTCGCGGATGATGTCGACCTCCGAGCGCATGCCCTCCGACAGCGGCGGCAACACCCCGTGGGAGGCGTGCACCATCCCCATGGAGTCCTCGACCGTCACCCAGCGGGGGCGGCCGTCGCGCAGGTCGCGGTCGCTGCGGGCCAGCGCGGGCAGGATCAGCGCGCGCGATCCGGTGATCACGTGCGACCGGTTGAGCTTGGTGGACACGTGCACCGTGAGCCCCACCCGGCGCATCGCGTCCTCGGTGACGAGGGTGTCGGGCGTGGCCGCCACGAAGTTGCCGCCCATCGCGAAGAACACCCGCACCCGCCCCTGTGCCATCGCGCGGATGGAGTCGACGGTGTCCAGTCCGTGCTCGCGCGGCGGCTCGAACCCGAACTCCGCCCCCAGGGCGTCCAGGAACGCGTCCGTCGGGCGTTCGAAGATCCCCATCGTGCGGTCGCCCTGCACGTTGGAGTGCCCGCGCACCGGGCACACGCCCGCGCCCGGCCGCCCGACGTTGCCGCGCAGCAGCAGGAAGTTGACCACCTCGCGGATGGTGGGCACCGAGTGCCTGTGCTGGGTCAGCCCCATCGCCCAGCAGACCACGATCCGCTCGGACTCGGTCACCATCCGCGTGACGCGCTCGACCAGCTCCCGGTCCAGCCCGGTGGCCCGCTCCACGCGCGGCCAGAACTCCTCCTCCGGCTCGGACAGCAGCTCCTTCGCGAACTCCTCGAACCCGTGCGTGTGCGCGTCGACGAACGCCCGGTCCAGGACCTTCTCCCCGCGCCGGTCGGCCTCCAGCAGGAGCCGGTTCACCGCCGAGAACAGCGCCAGGTCACCGCCCAGCCGGATCTGCGCGAACACGTCCGTGAGCTCCGTGCCGCGCCCGATCAGCCCCCGCGCGGTCTGCGGGTTGCGGAAGTCGCGCAACCCCGCCTCGGGGAGCGGGTTGACCGTGATGATCCGCGCGCCGGACCGCTTGGCGCGCTCCAGGGCGCTGAGCATCCGGGGGTGGTTGGTGCCCGGGTTCTGTCCGGCGACGATGATCAGGTCGGCCTGGTGGATGTCCGCCAGGGACACGCTCCCCTTGCCGACCCCCAGGGTCTCGGTCAGCGCCGACCCGGACGACTCGTGGCACATGTTCGAGCAGTCGGGCAGGTTGTTGGTGCCCAGAGCCCGCGCGAAGAGCTGGTAGCAGAACGCGGCCTCGTTGCTGGTGCGGCCGGAGGTGTAGAAGACGGCCTCGTCGGGCGAGTCCAGTCCGCGCAGCTCCTCGGCGACCAGGTCCAGGGCCCGGTCCCACGTGACCGGCTCGTAGTGGGCGGCGCCCTCGGCCAGGTACAGGGGCTCGGTGAGGCGGCCCCGCTGGCCCAGCCAGTAGCCGGACCGCTCCGCCAGCTCGGGGACGGAGTGCTCGGCGAAGAACTCGGCGGTCAGCGCCCTGGCCGTGGCCTCCTCGGCGACCGCCTTGGCGCCGTTCTCGCAGAACTCCGCCCTGTGCCGCCGCTCGGGTTCGGGCCAGGCGCACCCGGGGCAGTCGAAGCCGCGCTTCTGGTTCACGGCGAGCATGGCGGGCACTCCGCGCCGGACCCCGGCGTGCTCGCCCACCTGGCGGACGCTGTTGATGACGGCGGGCAGGCCGACGGCGCTCTTCTTGGGCGGTCCCACCCGGGGAGAGTCCTGGGCGGGGTCGGGCTGTGCGGGGCGCTGGTGTGTCACACCCCTCATTGTCGCACCGGTCGCTGCGTCAGTTCACCGCGACGGGCGTACCGCCGGTGATCCTCACCAGTTCCGCGAAGTCGGTGGGGAAGACGGTGTTCGGCGTCCCTCCGGCCGCCCACAGCCGCGGGTAGTCCTCCAGGGCGGTGTCCACCACGGTCTCGACCGGCGCCGGGTGGCCCAGGGGCGCGACCCCGCCGATCGCCTGGCCGGTGGCGGCGCGCACCTCCTCGGCGGTCGCGCGGCGGACGCGCTGGCGCCCGAGGCGCTCGGCCAGCAGCGCGGGGTCGACCCGGTGCCGCCCGCTGGTCATGACGAGCAGGGGGCGCTCGTCCGCCATGAACACCAGGCTGTTGGCGATCGCGCCCACCTCGCAGCCCAGGGCTGCGGCGGCCTCCGCCGCGGTGCGCGTCGAGGCCGGGAGTTCGCGCACGGCCCCCCGCGCGCCGACGCCCTCCAGTGCCTCCGCGACCCTGCGGCTGCGCTCCGCGAGCCCCTCGGCCATGGGTGCACCGTCCCTTCGTGTCGGTGTGCGCACGGCCGCGACGACCGCGCGCCCCCGTTCTACCACGCGACCGGGGCCGCTCCCGGCCCGATCCTCGGCCGCCGTCCGGACGCGGGGACCGGGGCGCGGCCTCACAGCCGCGACCGCACCACCACGGTGACGCCCCGGTAGTCGTCCAGGCCGGTGGCCACCTCCGGGGTGGGCGCTCCGGTGGCCGGATCCGGCACGTCGTGCACGGGGGCGCCGAAGTAGTCGGCCCACGCGCGCGCCGCCTCCGCGCCGCCGGGAACCGTGCCGAGCAGCGATCCGCGCGGGCCCAGCCGCCACTCCACCAGGGGAAGCTCGTGCTCGGCCTCGGCCGCGACGAGCCCCGGCAGGAGCGAGGCCGCCCTGGCACGCGCCTGGATGTGCTCGGCGCGCTCCGGGTCCTCGGCGCCGTTGAAGGATTCCATCCCTGGTCCCCCGATCCACCTCGACTCGGGCCATTGTCGCCCAGGACGCCGCGCGGTGTGGGGAAACCGCGGGATTCGGTGGGCGGGTCCGGGAACGGTCAGTCCATGGCGGCGCGGCCGTGGCGCCAGTAGCCGATGAAGGTGATGTCGGCCTTGGGCACGCCCCGCTCGCGGACCAGGTGCCGCCGCAGCCCGGTGGGCAGCGCGTTCTCCCCGGCCACGAAGCAGTAGGGGCGGCCCTCGGGCAGGTCGGCGGCCAGGACGGTCTCCAGGGCGAGGACGCCGGGGACGGCGTGCGGGTCCGTGCGGGGGAGCCAGTGCACGGACACGCCGGGCGGGGCGGACAGGTCGCGGACGTCGTCCTGGGAGGGGACTTCCAGGTAGACCTGGGCGCGCAGGTCGTCGGGGGCCTGCTCCAGGATCGACACCAGGGCGGGGACGGCGCTCTCGTCGCCGACGAGCAGGTGCCAGTCGGTGCCCGCGCTCGGCTGGTAGTACACGCCCTCGGTCAGGATGCCCATCTCGTCGCCGGGGCGCGCGGCGCCGGCCCAGGCGGAGGCGGGGCCCGCGTCGCCGTGGTCGACGAACTCCATGTCCAGCTCGCACCGCTCGGCGTCGTACCGGCGCACGGTGTAGTTGCGCACGTGCGGGCGTCTGCTCTTGGACATCGCGTAGAGCTGGACGACCCACCGGCGGCCGGTGCTGGAGGGCATGTACAGCTGGTCCTGGCCCTCACGCGGCAGGAAGATCCGGACGAACTGGTCGCGGCCGAGGTAGGGGAAGTCGGCCAGGTCCTCACCGCCGAGCGTCACGGTGACGAAGTTCTTGCTGGTCCGCTCCGTGCGCACGACACGGGTCCGGAGCATCGCGCGGTGGCTGGGCTGTTCGACGCGCACGGGGCCTCTCTCCTGAACGGGGGACGCGACCGACCACCGGCCGCGCGTCGTTAGGTTAGCCTAACCAATCCGTCTCGTCGATACGGGGTGCCGCCGTCCTACCTCGCGCCGGCCGGCGTCCCGTCCTCGCCGACCACCAGCGGCACATGGGTCTCCGCCCAGTTCAACAGGGGGAGGAGCAGGTCGGTGACCTCGCGTCCGGCGTCGGTGAGGCGGTACTCCACGTGCGGCGGAACGACGGGTCGGGCCTCGCGCAGGACGATCCCGTCGCCCTCCAGCGTGCGCAGGGTCTGGGCGAGCATCTTCTCGCTGATGCCGCCGATGCCGCGCAGGAGTTCGCTCCAGCGCCGGGGTCCGCCGTGCAGGGAGACCAGGACGAGGACCCCCCACTTGCTGGTGATGTCGCCCAGCAGTCGGCGGGAGGGGCAGTCGGCGGAGAGGGCCCGGCCGCGGGGCCGCGCGTCGGGGGACCGTGCGTCGTCGTGCATGTCTCTAGCTTACCAAAAGGTGGGTACCCGACTTTTGGAATGTACCGCCGAAGTGCCCGGTTGCCACCAGACAGCGACCGGGAACCGCCCGGTCCGTCCACGGAAGGACCACACCATGAGCGTCGTCGTCACCGGTGCCACCGGACACCTGGGCCGCCTCGTCGTCGAGGAACTCCTCGCCGCCGGTCACCCCGCCGACCGGATCACCGCCGCCGGGCGCGACGCCGGGAGGCTGGCCGCGCTCGCCGAGCGCGGTGTGGCCACCGCCCGCATCGACTTCGAGGACCCCGCCTCGCTCAAGGCGGCCTTCGAGGGCGCCGGGACCGTTCTGCTGGTCTCGGGCAGCGAGATCGGCAGGCGTGTGGAGCAGCACCGCAACGCGATCGAGGCCGCCCGCGCCGCCGGGGTCGGCCACCTCGTCTACACCAGCGCGCCCCGGGCCACCACCACGAGCCTCGTGCTCGCACCCGAGCACAAGGCGACCGAGGAGATCCTCACCGCGTCGGGCCTGGCGTACACGATCCTGCGCAACGGCTGGTACCACGAGAACTACGAGCAGCAGCTCCACCAGGCGCGGGAGACGGGGGCCGTCGTGGCCAGCGTGGGGGAGGGTCGCGTCGCCAGCGCCGCCCGCCGCGACTACGCCGCCGCGGCGGCCGTCGTCCTGCGGGACCCGGCCAAGCACGTCGGCGCGGTCCACGAACTGTCCGGTGACAGCGCCTGGACCCTCGACGAGCTGGCCGCCGCCCTCACCGAGGTCCTGGGCCGTGAGGTGGCCGCCCGGAACGTCACCCCCGAGGAGCACCTGGCCGAGCTCACCGGCGCGGGTCTGGACGAAGGCACCGCGAGGTTCGTGGTCGCCCTGGACGGCAACACACGCGACGGCGAACTGGCCGGGACCAACGGCGAGCTCGCCCGGCTGATCGGCCGGCCGACCACGCCGCTGGTCGAGTCCCTGCGAGCCCTCGTCTGACGCCGCGGGTCCCGCCCACCGGGTGGGGGTGGGCGCCGAGCGCGCGCCGTCAGTCGGCGGTCCTCTCCCACACCGAGACGTGCTGGCGGCTCGCGCCGGTGAACGGGGCCCGCGTCCACCCGTCCCACCGGGCGACGGACCGCATCCCGGCGAGCCGGGCCATGAGGTCGAGTTCGGCGGGCCACACGTAGCGGAACGGGAACGACCGGTAGCTGCCGCGCCCGTCGACCACCTCCACGTAGTTCGAGCTCATCGACTGGGTGGCGACGTCGTACCGGTCGAAGGCCCAGCGGGTGGGGCTCGCGTGCATCGGCACCGCCTCCTGCCCCTCGGGGAGTCGGCGCAGGTCGGGGACGCCCACCTCGATGACGAAGCGTCCGCCGGGCGCGAGGTGGCGGGCGGCGTTGCGGAAGCAGTCCACCTGGGCGTCCTGCGTCGTCAGGTTGTTGATCGTGTTGAACACCAGGTAGGCGAGGGAGAAGGTCCCCTCCACCCGGGCCGTGGCGAAGTCGCCGATCGTCACGCCGACCGCCTCGCCGCCGGGCTTGGCGCGCATCCGGGCCACCATCGCGCGTGACAGGTCGATCCCGTGCACGGGGACGCCCCGCCCGGCCAGGGGCAGCGCGATCCGTCCCGTCCCGATCCCGAACTCCAGCGCCCGGCCGCCGTCCGCGAACTCCGTCAGGAGGTCGACCGCCGGATCCACCGCCGCGGGCGCGAACATCTCCGCCGAGTCCTCGTCGTAGGTCGCCGCCACGTCCTCGCCGAAGCAGCCGTCGTCATGTTCCATGCTCGGACCCTAACTCCGCCGCCCGCGCGGGCGCACCCGGTTTTCCCGGCCCCGGTTCCCCGTCGGAGCCGGGTGGTGTTCGCGTCGTTCCTGCCGTATTCGGATGTGGAGGGCGTATTGGCCGGAAGTGCGTTTCTCACAGCGGACAAAAACCCGTGGTGCATCCCTTCCATAAGCAAGGTCTATGTCCTGATATTCAGTGCAAAACGGTCAATCCTGAGTCTTGTGATCCCCTGGTGTCCCGTGGGTGTCGATCATGCGAAGTCGCAGGTCATAGTGGCTTTGCTCGGTTCGTCGAGGATGGGGGTGCGACCAGAATGCGTGGCGTCTCCGCCTCCGTTTCTCGGAATTGGGACGGGGAAACGGGCACTGCGATCCAGGAGTTCTCCGCCAATAACCACGGATCGCTTGTGCCCTCGGAGTTTCGTCTCCTAGTGTTTCCAGCGGTTTACGGAACGTGTCTGACCAGCGAAGACGCAGGTTCGGCGTGCGTGAACCGACCCCGACCAACTCCCGTGGACCTCCCGCCGCGACGCCGACGCGGCCGACGGCGGGCCCGCGACCGACGACGAGGAGACACAGGGCGGATGTCGATCGACTCAGCTCCTGAGGTGCGCACCGACGAGCAGCAGAGCCTGGCCACCACGGCCGCGCGGAACCTGGCCACCACGACCAAGTCCGCACCCCAGATGCAGGGGATCAGTTCCCGCTGGGTGCAGAAGACGCTTCCGTGGGTGCAGACCGACGGCGGCGTGTACCGCGTCAACCGGCGACTCACCTACACCGTCGGCGACGGCAGGATCGAGTTCACCCAGAACGGCTCCGACGTCCGGGTCATCCCCCAGGAGCTCAGCGAGCTGTCCCTCCTGCGCGGCTACGACGACATGGAGGTCCTGAACGCCCTGGCGAACCGCTTCACCCAGCGCGAGTTCGAACCCGGCGACGTGCTCGCCCGGGAGGGCGCCCCGGCCGACCACCTCTACCTGATCGCCCACGGCCGGGTGCACAAGACCACCGAGGGCCCCTACGGCGAGACCACCCGCCTGGGCGTCCTGGCCGACGGCGACAAGTTCGGCGAGCGCTACCTGCTCGACCACCAGCCGAACTGGGAGTTCACCGTCAAGGCGGCGACCGCGGGCACGCTGCTGGAGCTGCCCCGGGACCAGTTCATCGCCCTGGTGGACGACTCACCCAGCCTCCAGGCCCAGATCCACCGCGTGCAGAGCCTGCCCCAGCAGCGGCAGAACAGCCACGGCGAGGCGGAGATCGCGCTGGCCTCCGGCCACGTCGGTGAGCCCGACCTGCCCACCACCTTCGCCGACTACGAGCTCAGGCCGCGCGAGTACGAGCTGAGCGTGGCCCAGACGGTGCTCAGGGTGCACAGCCGGGTCGCGGACCTCTACAACAAGCCGATGAACCAGACGGAGCAGCAGCTGCGGCTGACCATCCAGGCCCTGCGCGAGCGCCAGGAACACGAGCTCATCAACAACCGCGAGTTCGGTCTGCTCCACAACGCCGACTTCAAGCAGCGGATCCAGACCCAGGAGGGTCCGCCCACCCCGGACGACCTCGACGACCTCATCACCATGCGGCGCAACACGCAGTTCCTGTTCGCCCACCCCAAGGCCATCGCCGCCTTCGGCAAGGAGTGCAACAAGCGCGGCCTGCCCATCGGCACCGTGGACGTCAACGGCCACCACCTGCCCGCCTGGCGGGGTGTGCCGCTGCTGCCCTGCGGGAAGATCCCGATCTCCTCGGGCCAGATGTCCTCGATCATCGCCGTCCGTGTCGGTGAGGACAACGAGGGCGTCATCGGCCTCCACCAGACCGGCCTGCCCGACGAGGTCGAGCCGGGCCTCAACGCCCGGTTCATGGGGATCTCCGACAAGGGCATCATCTCCTACCTCGTCAGCACCTACTTCTCCGCCGCGGTCCTCGTCCCGGACGCCCTCGGCGTCCTGGAGAACGTCGAGGTCCGTCCGCGTGACTGACCGCCCGCCGCTGACAGGGAAGGAGGACTGAGACGGTGTCACTGCTGTCCCGGATGTCCGCCTCGACCGCCACACACGCGGCGGTCGAGCTGGTGGACGTCCTGCTCCGTGACCCGAAACGGCCCGGCAGACCGGATCTGCTCGCCCCCGCGACCGCCCCGGCCGGGGAAGGGGGCGAGCAGGGGGCGGCCGCGACCAGGCTGCCCACCGGGCCCACGGGGCTCGGCGGCGCGGCCGCCACGGCCCTGCTCCCCGAGCGCGTCGCACCGCCACCCGGCGCCGCCCCCGCGCAGGCGCCGTCCCCGCGCGGGGACGGCGCTCCGGACCGGCCGCGGATTCCGACCGCGCCGCCCGGGCCGACCCTGCCGGGACGGACCGGAGGCCGAACCGAACGGGTCAGGGAGCGCGCGGAGCCGCCCGCGGCCGAACCCCGCCCCCGTAAGGGCCGCCAGGACCTGGTGCTGTACTGCCCTCCGGCCGTACGGGACGACCCGGCGCTGGGTAAGGAGGTCGACGAACGCCTGGTCGAGTGGGCCGAGGAGGTGGGAATCTACCCAGGCCAGCTCGACAAGGTCAGGAGGGCCGAGTTCGGGCGGCTGATGATGCTCGCCCACCCCGAGACCGACGACCCCGACCGACTGCTCGCGGCGGCCAGGTGCGGCCTGTCCGAGTGGGCCGTGGACGACCACTGCGTCGACGGCGAGGTGGAGAAGGCGCGCCCGGAGCTGCTCGGCCAGCGCCTGGCGATCCTCCACTCCGTCATCGACCAGGCCAACCTGCCCATGAGGTACGCGCCGCGGTTGGAGAAGGTCGTCAGGGCCGACCCGGTGGCCGTCGCGCTGCGCTCGGCCCTGAACAACCTGGCCACCATGGCGACGACGTCGCAGGTGCGGCGCCTGCGCCACGAACTGGGGATCATGTTCGTCGCCTACAACCAGGAAGGCGTGTGGCAGAACCTCGGACAGCGGCCGCCGGTCTGGGAGTTCCTCATGCACCGGCACGAGAACAGCTTCATCCCGTGCATGGTCCTCGTCGACGCGATCGCCGGCTACGAGCTGCCCTACGCGGAGTTCGCCGACCCCCGGGTCCGCAGGGCGTTCACCCTGGCGGGCACCGCCACGGTGATCGTCAACGACCTGTACTCGATGGGCAAGGAGGACCCGGGCGACTTCAGCCTGCCCCGCCTCATCGCCTCCGAGGACGACTGCTCGCTGAGCGAGGCCGTCCAGCGGACCGTCGAGATCCACGACGAGCTCATGCACACCTTCGAGGCCGAGGCGTCCGCCCTGGCCGCCGCCGGATCCCCGGAACTGCGCCGGTTCTTCGCCAGCACGTGGGCCTGGGTCGGCGGCAACCGCGAATGGCACGCGTCGAGCGCCCGCTACCACGGCACGGGCGAGGGCTGAACCCCCGGACGTTCCCGGGGCGCGCGCCGCTCGTCCCGGCCCGGCGCGTACCGGGCCGCACCCTGACATCACGACAAGGAGAGTCCCCTACATGACGTCGACCATGCCCTCCTCCGACCGCGTCCTGCGCACCGACTACCAGAAGTCCGTCGCCGAGTACTGGAACGCCGAACAGGACCCCGTCAACATCCGCCTCGGCGAGGTCGACGGGTTCTTCCACCACCACTACGGGGTCGGGGACTACGACCCGTCCGTCCTGGAGGGCCCGGAGGAGACCCGCGACGCGCGCGTCATCGAGGAGATGCACCGCCTGGAGACCGCCCAGGCCGACGTGCTCCTCGACCACCTGGGCGAGGTCGGACCCGACGACCGCGTCATGGACACCGGCTCCGGCCGGGGCGGGACGAGCTTCATGGCCAACCAGCGCTTCGGCTGCCACGTCGACGGCGTGAGCATCTCCCAGAAGCAGGTGGACTTCGCCAACGCCCAGGCCGAGGAACGCGGCGTCGCCGACAAGGTGGCCTTCCACTTCCGGAACATGCTGGACACCGGCTTCGCGTCGGGCTCCCTGAAGGCCAGCTGGAACAACGAGTCCACCATGTACGTCGACCTGTTCGAGCTGTTCCGCGAGCACGCCCGGCTCCTGGAGTACGGCGGCCGCTACGTCACGATCACCGGCTGCTACAACGACGTCACCGGTGGCCGTTCCAAGGCGGTCAGCCGGATCGACGAGCATTACACGTGCAACATCCACCCGCGGAGCGCGTACTTTCGGGCGATGGCGGCCAACGGCCTCGTGCCGATCAACGTCGTCGACCTGACCGACCAGACGATCCCGTACTGGGAGCTGCGGGCCCGGTCGTCGGTGGCGACCGGGGTCGAGGACCCGTTCCTGACCGCCTACAAGGAGGGCAGCTTCCACTACCTGCTCATCGCGGCCGACCGGGTCTGACCCGGCGGCGGCGCGGGCGCCCCCGACCGGAGTCGCGGGCGCCCGCGCCACCCGAGCCCCCGTCCCAGCCCCGCCGCCGAACTCGAAGGACGTTCATGACGACCAGCCCCGCCACCACCGGCCCCACCGCCTCCCGCGCGCCCGACGGCGGCGCCGACCAGCCGATCATGCTCGAACTGGTCGACGAGGCCGGGGTCACCATCGGCATCGCCGAGAAGCTGTCCGCCCACCGGGCGCCGGGGCGGCTGCACCGGGCCTTCTCGGTCTTCCTCCTCGACGACCGGGGCCGCATGCTGCTCCAGCGCCGTGCCCTGGGCAAGTACCACTCGCCCGGCGTGTGGTCGAACACGTGCTGCGGCCATCCGTACCCGGGGGAGCCGCCGTTCGCGGCCGCGGCACGGAGGGTCGGAGAGGAGCTGGGCGCGGCGCCCGCCCTGATGCGGGAGGCCGGGACCGTGCGCTACCACCACCGGGACCCGGACTCGGAGCTGGTCGAGCGGGAGTACAACCACCTGTTCGTCGGGCTGGTCGCCGGCGGACTCCGCCCCGACCCGGACGAGATCGCCGAGACGGCGTTCGTCGACCCCGCCGAGCTGGAGCGGATGATGGGCGAGCGGCCGTTCTCGGTGTGGTTCCCGACCGTGCTCGACGCCGTGCGCCCCGCCCTGCGCGCGCTCGTCGAGGGTTCGGGCTGGTAGACGACGCGAGGCAGGGGCCGTGATGCGGGAGATCGAGACCAGGTACCGCGTGGCGGATCCCGACGCGCTGCTGGTGGCTCTGGAACGGGCCGGGGTCGCCTTGGGGGAGGCGGTCCTCCAGGACGACCAGGCCTACGCCCCGGCGGACTGGGAGCCGGGCACGCCCCGGATCGGGCGGACGTTCTGCCGCCTGCGGACCCAGGACGGCCTGCACGTCTTCACCACCAAGACGCCGACGGCCGACCCGAGGGAGCACACCGAGCACGAGACGGCCGTCGCCGACCGGGGGCAGATGCACGCCGCCGTGCTGCGGATGGGGTACGTGCCCAGCCTGCGCATCGTCAAGCACCGGCGGACCGGGGTCCTGAGGGAGATGCTGGTCTGCGTCGACGAGGTGGCGCACCTGGGCGTCTTCCTGGAGCTGGAGGTGGTCGTGGACGACGACCGCGACGGCTCCGCGGTGCGGGCGGAACTGGACGCGTGGGCGCGGGGACTCGGTGTCCGGTTGGAGCACACGATGGAGACCTACGACATCCTCGTCCGGGCTGCCCGGGGCGCCTGAGGCGGGGCGCGGGAGATAACGAATCGGTCAACCCGCGGGTCGCGGCGGCGCGGTCGGTCGGTGACGGTGCGTGGAGCCCGGCGGCGTGCGGGAAGCCCCGCCCCGTCGGGCTTCCCGCGACTCGGGCCACTCCGAAGTCAACAGTGATGACACACCGTGGCCGCGCGGTGTGGCTGCTGGGGCAAAAGTAAAGCTTCGCGGTTTTTGTGTCGCTTGCCACTCTCACGGGCTTAGGATCCCGAAAGTGAAGTTCGGCTAAAGCGTGACCGTAGGCGCGCTAAACGCTCGGCCATCCCCGGCACCGGACTTCGCCAAGCCCGTTCGACGGACCGGAGTCGACCGCCCACGAGGCGGCCGAAGGGTCCCGCGCGGCCCGCCCACCGGGTCCGCGGAGTCGCTCCGACCGTCCTCACCCGGCCGAAAGGTGCGCTCCATGACCAGCGCTGACGCCGCTCCCCAGCAGCAGAGCATCGGCGACACCATCGAAGGCGCGGTCGACGCGGTGTTCGACCCGATCGCGACCCTTCTCAGTGATGTGGTGTTCGCCAAGGTCCCCGTCTTCGGGGCCGAGTTCCCCTGGATCGTCGCCTGGCTCGTCGCGGCTGGTGTGGTCTTCACCGTCTACCTCGGATTCCTCCAGTTCCGTAAGCCCCTCACCGCCGTGCGGATCGCCCGCCGCGGGCTCGGCGACAAGGCGCCCGGCGAGGTCACCCACTTCCAGGCGCTGACCGCCGCCGTCTCCGGCACCGTGGGCCTCGGCAACATCGCCGGTGTGGCGATCGCGGTCACCATCGGCGGCCCCGGCGCCACGTTCTGGATGATCCTGGCGGGCCTGGTGATGATGGCCGTCAAGTTCGCCGAGTGCACGCTGGGCGTGAAGTACCGCGACATCGACGCCGACGGCCGCGTCAGCGGCGGCCCGATGAAGTACCTCGCCAAGGGGCTCGCCGAGCGCGGCATGGCTCCGCTCGGCAAGGCCCTGGCCGGGCTGACCGCGGCGTTCGTGCTGATCTTCGCCGTCGCGGGCGGCAACATGTTCCAGGCCAACCAGACCCTGGAGCAGCTGCGCACGGTCACCGGCGGGGAGAGCGGCCCGCTCGGCGGCGGCTTGGGCGGCTTCGTCTTCGGCGTGGTCCTCGCGGTGCTCGTCGGCGTGGTGGTCATCGGCGGCATCGCCAGCATCACCAAGGTCACCAGCAAGCTCGTGCCGAGCATGGCGCTCATCTACGTGGCGGGCTGCCTCGTCGTCATCGGCGCCAACGTCACCCTCCTGCCCGACGCGATCGCGCAGATCGTCGACGGCGCCTTCTCCCCGACCGGCGTCGCGGGCGGTGCCATCGGCGCGATGATCGTCGGCTTCCAGCGCGCGGCCTTCTCCAACGAGGCGGGCATCGGGTCCTCCCCGATCGCCCTGGCCACGGTCAAGACCGACTACCCCGCCAGCGCGGGCCTGGTCGCCATGCTGGCCCCGTTCATCGACACCGTCCTGATCTGCACCATGACTGCGGTGACCATCGTCATCGCCTCCCCGCAGTCGTGGCTGGCGGCCCGCGAGGCGGCGGCCGGCGGCGCGGAGCTGCCCGGCGGTGTGAGCCTGACCTCCGACGCCTTCGCCACCGTCATGCCGTGGTTCCCCTACATCCTGACGGTCGCGGTCGTCCTGTTCGCGCTGAGCACCGTCATCACCTGGTGCTACTACGGCCTCAAGGGTTGGACGCACCTGTTCGGCGCCGGACGGCGCAGCGAGCGCACCTACCTGCTCGTCTACTGCGGGGCGCTGGTGATCGGCTCCGTCCTCACCCTGGGCTCGGTCCTGAGCCTGGCCGACGCGCTGGTGTTCGCGGCCGCGCTGTTCAACATCATCGGCCTGTACCTGCTGGCTCCGATCGTCAAGAAGGAGCTGAACCGCTTCCTCGCCCACCTGCGCGGCGAGGAGGAGCGCAGCGACGAGGGCAAGGAGCTCGTCGGATAGCCCCGAGGACCCCCGCCCCCCTGTGGACGCCCGCCCGGCCTGCTCCCCCGGGCGGGCGTCCCGCGTTCACGCCCCCAGGGAGGCGAGGACCGCCGCCGACGCGGAACCGGCCGCCGCGACTGGGTGTTCGGGGATGCGGAACGCCGGGCCGTCTAGATATGATTATCATTCTCATGCGGGTCCCGCTCCGTGTCGACGTCCCCCGGGCGCGGAGCGGGCCCGCGTCGGCGTGCGACGTCTGGAGGATCCCTTGGCCAGGTACGACGCCGCGGTCCTGCGCACGCTCGGGCGCGACCCCCGTTTCCGTAGCGCGCAGGAGGTGCACGTGCTCGTCGCCGCGGCGCTGTCGGGACCCGGACGGCCGCCGAGCCTGTCCACCGTCTACCGCACCCTGCGCCGCCTGGCCGACGAACGCGTCCTGGACACCGTCCAGTCGCCCGACGGTGAGCGCCTCTACCGCCTGTGCGGCAGCGACATCCGCCACCACCACCTGGTCTGCCGGGTCTGCGGCCGGGTGGAGGAGGTCCCCGAACCCGGGGAACTCACGCCGGTCGTCGAACGCGTCGGGCGCGTGAGCGGGTTCGGTTCGGTCGACTACTCCTTCGAACTCTTCGGGGTCTGCCCCGCTTGCGAACGGAAATGAATTCCACGGAAATACATTTTTGCCGGGATTTGCGGTGAATGTTGTTCGCCGCTTTTTCGGGGCTCCGCTGATACGCTGGAGAAAAGGAGGGCGAAGCGCCCTCGTTTTCGCTTCGTCCGCGTTCTGAGGGGACGGAACATGGCGACACAGCACCTGGTCCACGAAGGCCACACCCACCAGCACGGCGACGGTTGCGGCCACGTGGCGGTTCCGCACCAGGACCACGTCGACTACGTCCACGACGGCCATCTGCACCGTCAGCACGACGACCACGTGGACGAGTGCGAGCCCGGCGCGGAGCACACCACCCACAGCGGGCACGTGCACGAACACGGTGAGGGCTGCGGGCACGTGGCGATCCCGCACCAGGACCACATCGACTACGTCCACGACGGGCACCGGCACGCGCTCCACGACGGACACTGGGACGACCACTAGCGGGTCACGGCGACAGCGCGCGACGCCGCGCGACCACCACCGACCGGGGGTGAACCGGCCTGTCGGCGGTGTGCGCCAGAATGCGGGTATGACCTCCACCGCCGCCGACTACCTCTGGTTCGAGGACGATTTCCCGGACCTCGCGGACGCCTACTGTGTGACACTCGTCCGCGCCCTTGCGCCCTCGGAGGTCCTCCGCCGCCTCCGGGGGCGTCCGGAACCGTCGCTGACCGGGGTGGACGCGGTGACGGAGGCGGCCTACGAGCATCAGGAACGGACCGGTGAGCAGCTGCTCGCCATGGCCGGGATCGGGGACCACACCCTGGTGGTGGAGGCCAACGGCTACCTCGGCGTGACCGAGGAGCGGGCTCTGCCCGCCTCGGCGGGAACCACCTGGGTCTCGCACTTCGTCAACATCAACGCCGTGGACGCCTTCCTCTGGGCGGAGGACACCGACTCTCGCCTGTGGTTCGAGCCGATGTTTCCCGACAGCCGCTGGGGAACCACCCCCGACGTCGTGCTCGGGACGATGCGCCGCGTCGGCTTCGACCTCGGCGAGGACGAACCCGAGGAGGTGCTGTCCGTACCCGCGTCCTTCGCCCTGGCCGAGCATCTCACGGGGGTCGCGCTCACTCCGGAATTCCTCCGGGAGACCACCTTCACCTGCGGTTCCGCTCCGCTCTGAGGCGCCCCGGCCGCCGCGCAAAGGTGCACGTGACCGTGTGCGCGGGGGGCTCGGCCGCGCGTGTGGGCGGGAGCGCTTGCGCGGGCGTCGGTGTGGGGGTGTGATGGAGGGGAGAGGGGGTGCCTCCGCGACGCGCGATGAGTCCCCATCACGCGATACCTGGTATCTCCTGGGGTGGGGTCTCCAGTTCTAGGATGGTGGCATGGAACGACCGCTCCCACGCCCAGAGTCACTTCGCGAGCGCAAACAACGGCGCACCCGCGAAGCGATCATCGAAGCCGCCCACGCCCTGTTCGACGAGCGTGGCTTCGACCGGGTCACCGTCAACGACATCGCCGAACGGGCCGAGGTCGGCCGGGCGACGTTCTTCCGGTACTTCGGTGACAAACAGGAGGTGATCTTCAGCGCCCAACAGCAGCCCGACCCCGCCGTCCTGAGCGGACTCGTCGCGCCCGCCGAGGAGCCCATCGGGGACTCCCTGGAGGCCGCGCTGGTCCACCTGCGCCGGGTCGTGGCCGCCCTGGTCGCCCGACTGGTCGAGGACCGCGACGTCTACCTGCGCCACGAGCGCCTCGTCGACGCCCACCCCGAACTGGTCGCCCGCGGCCTCACCAAGTACCGCCTCTACGCCGAGGCGATGGATCGGATGCTGCGCGACCAGGGGGCCGACCGCGGCACCGCCGTGCTCGCCTCCGAACTCGCGCTCGCGTGCTTCCACACCGGCCGTGCGGACGCCGCCGACGATCCCGCGCGCCTGCCCGGGGCGGTCGACGCGGCCTTCGCCCGCCTCCTGAGCGCACGCTAGCCGCCCGAGCTCCCCGGGCTGGCGTGCCACAGCCCGCGCGGAGCGGCCTCGGGCGAGCGCAGGTCGGCGTAGGCCGACACCCGCAACCCGCTGGCGTAGCGGACACGGCGGCCACCCACCCCCGCCGGGCGCTCGGAGGCAACCGCGGACCGCAGCGCGCGGTCCAATCCCGGTGCGCCCTCCTCCTCCCACGCCCGGGACAACTCGTGCAGATCCCAGGCGTGCGTGGCGGTGAGCGTGGCCATCCCCGCCCCCGCCCGGCGCACCCGTCCGCGCACGACCAGCAGCCACGAACCGAACACCGTGGCCGCGCACCGGTCCTGCACCGACTCGAAGAAGGTCAGGTCCGCCAGCCCGGTGGAATCGTCCAGGGTGCTGAAGATGATCCGCTGCCCCGACCGCACCGCCGGGGTCTGCGTGGCCACCTTGACCCCCGCCACCAGCACCTCCCGGCCGTTTCGCACCCGGTGCAGGTCGCGGGCGCGCACCAGGCCGTGCCCCGCGGCCAGGGCGGACAGGAGCCCGGTGTAGGAGTCGAGCAGGTGGCGGTCGACCTCGTAGCCCAGGATCTCCAGTTCGGCGCGGACCACCTCGTCGTCGGTCATCTCGGGCAGGGTCCACGCGCCCGGGTGATGCTCGCCGTTCCGGATCGGCAGGGGGACCTGACCGGGGGCCACAGCCGTCCTTCCCGTCCGCTCCAACGCGCTCACCTGCAACAACAGGTCGCGTCGGCGCGGGGCGGCGGGGTCGTCGCCGATCCGGTACAGCGCGTCGAAGGCTCCCACCCACACCAGGTTCTCCAGGACCTCGCGCGAGGGGCGGGCGCGGTGGGCGGTGTCGGCGAGCGAGTGGAAGGGGCGCTCGGCCAGCACGCGTTCGACCTCGGCCCCGGTCATGGCGCGCACGTCGGCCAGGGACGCGCGCACCCCCCAGACCGGGCCGTGCGGTCGGTCCACCGACTCCACCCGCCAGCAGGCGTCGGAGCGGTTGATGTCGGGGCCCAGCACGGGCACGCCGAAGTGGCGGGCGTCCTCGACGATGGCGCGGCGCGGGTACATGCCGGGGTCGTGGGTGAGGACCCCGGCGTAGAAGGCGGCCGTGTGGTGCCGTTTGAGCCACGCCGACTGGTAGGTGGGCAGGGCGAAGGCGACGGCGTGGGCCTTGCAGAACCCGAAGGCCCCGAAGGAGGACAGCACGCCCCACACCCGCTCCACCGTGTCGCGGTCGTGCCCGCACTCCAGGGCCATCGCGGTGAACGTCGCCCGCACCCGCTCGCGCCCCTGCTCGGTGCTGAGCTGGCGGCGCATGGCCTCGGCCTGGTCGAGCCCGCAGCAGGTCATGGCGTGCAGCACGCCGATCACCTGCTCGTGGAAGACGATGACGCCGCCGGTCTCGGCGAGCACCTCGGCCAGCACCGGGCAGGGGGGCCGCGGTGGGATCAGCCCGTCGCGGACGGACAGGTAGGGGGTGATCATGTCGCTGTTGACGGGGCCCGGGCGAAAGAGCGAGATGTCGGCGGTGAGGTCGCCCATGGTGGAGGGCCGCAGACGGCTGAGCAACTCGCGCTGGCCGGGGGACTCGATCTGGAAGCAGCCGAGCGTGCGGGAGGCGCTGATCATCCGGTAGGTGGCCTCGTCCTGGGGCAGGGCGTCCAGGTCGAGGCGCTCGCCGGTGGTGCGCTCCACCTCGGCGCGGGTGTGGGCCATGGCCGACTGCATGCGCACGCCCAGGACGTCGAGTTTGATCATCCCCATCTCCTCCACGTCCTCCTTGTCGAACTGCACCATCGGGTACCCGGCGCGGCTGGGTTCGAGGGGGACGCGGTCGCGCAGGGAGGGTCCCGAGACCACCAGTCCGCACGGGTGCATGGCGATGTGCCGGGGCAGTCCGTCGAGCCGCTCGGCGAGCCGGAACAGGTCCTGGACCGGTTCGCCGCCCTGCCCGCGGCGCAGGTGATGGAGTTCGGGCAGGTCCTCGGTGGCGGCGCGGATCTGTCGGGCCCGCACGTGGGGGAAGGCCGTGGCCAGGGCGTCGACCTCGTGCGGGGGCAGGCCCAGGGCGGCGCCGACGTCGCGGATCGCGCTGCGGGCGCGGTAGGTCGCGGCCATGGACACGCACGCGGTGTCGGGGTAGGCGGCGAACACCGCGTCGTAGGCCTCCAGGCGGCGGTCCGACTCCACGTCCAGGTCGATGTCGGGCAGGCCGGTGCGGCTGTGCGACAGGAACCGCTCCATGAGCAGCCCGTGGTCGAGCGGGTTGATGGCGGAGACGCCCAGCAGGTGGTTGACCAGGCTGCCGGTGCCCGAGCCGCGGATGGAACAGCGGATGCCCTTGTCGCGGATGCGCGCGGCGGCGTCGGCGACGGTGAGGAAGTAGGCGGACAGGCCCTTGGACTCGATGACCGCCAGTTCCTGGGCGAAGCGGTGCCGGGCGTCGGGGTCGCGGTGCAGGCCGAGCCGGTGCAGGCCCTCGTCGCAGTCGCGCCAGAGCCGCTCGAAGGAGTCGGGGACGTCGGGCAGGTGGACGCGGTCCATCCCCAGGTCTGCGTCGGGGTCCAGGGCGCAGGAGGAGGCCAGGGCCAGGGTGTGGGCGATGAGGCGGCGGGCCCGCGCGGTGTCGCCGCACACGCGTTCGGCGACCCGCAGCATGTGGGCGCCGCTCTTGAGGTGGGCCTGGTCGGTGGTGGGGCCGGGGCGGGCGCCGCCGGGCTTCCACCGGACGATCTGGTCCAACACGTGGGCGACCTCGGCGTCGGCCTGGTCCGGGTAGCGCACGGCGTTGGTCAGGACCGCCAGGGTCCGGGTGCGCGTGGCCAACTCGAGCAGGGCCCGAGCGGTGCGCCGCTGGCCGGGCAGGAAGTGGTCGACGATCTCCACGGCCGTGGTCGCGCTGGCCCGCCACCGGTCCAGGAGGCGTCGGGCCCGTCCGGGGCGGTCCTCGGCCAGGGCGGCGCCCACGTCGGAGTCGGGGCCGACCAGGACGACGATCCCCTGCGCGTGGTCGGCGAGCAGGTCGGGGGACAGGGTCGGGGCGGCGCCGGGGGTGGTGGGTTTGGCGGTGTGCGCCTGGGTGAGCAGGCGGCACAGGGACGCCCAGCCGCGTGCGCCGCGGGCCAGGAGGGTGACGCGTCCGCCGTCGGGGGAGGCGACGGCGAGGTTGCAGCCCAGGACGGGGCGCAGCCCGGCCCGCTGGCAGGCGCGCACGTGCTTGACCGCGCCGTAGACGCCGTCGCGGTCGGTGAGGGCGAGCAGGTCCATGTCGAGTGCGGCGGCGCGTTCGACCAGGTGGTGCGGTGCGGTGGCGCCGTGGCGTATGGAGGCCGAGGAGGCGGCGTGCAGGTGGGCGAAGTCCACGTGTTCGAGGTCGTGCGGCATGGACTCCCTCCCCGGGGCATGGTGCTGGTGTGGTCGGTGGGGAAGAAGTACCGGAATCGAACTTATGTACGAATCCTATCGCATGGGTTCGCCCGGGCAAGCCATTGACCTGCGAAGACGCGACATCGGGGGTGGTAGGGGTCCGGAACCCCGTCACCGCAGGGGTTCCGGGGGCTCGGCGAGCCCGTGGCGGGAGGAGGGGTGGACTCCGACGACCGCGCCTCGCCACCCCCACCAGGCCGCCGTGTAGCCGCCCAACCCGACGCAGCCGCCGGTGACCAGGCCGATCAGCAGGTCACGCACCGAGTCGTACGGGCTCGGCGCGGGCATGGCGGACAGCACCCCGATCACCGCTCCGGCCACCGCGCACAGGCCGATCGCGCCGAGCGCGGCTCCGCGCGCACGCCCGCTCGGCCTGTCGGTCCTCCTGCCTCCGGCCCGTGCGCGGCGCACCGCCCACCAGGCCACCGCCGCCAGGCCGCCCGCCGAACTCGCGTACATCAGCACGTTGAACAGCAGGTGCGGGCCGACGACCGGCGTGCTCAGCACCGGCCACGCCCGCACCGCCGCCCCGCCGAGCTGGGTGAAGGAGTCCCAGGCCATGTGCGTCAGGGCCCCGACCGCCAGCGCCGCCGCGGTCAGCGACGCCGTGCCCAGGGGCGATCCCGGTCGGTCGCCGGTCCCGGTGCCGCCCCAGGGGGCGAGCGCGCGCAGCGGCGCCCGCAGGACGTACCGGTGCAGCACCAGGACCACCGCGCCCATGAGCACGTCCGTGCCCACGCCCCACGGGTGGTGGGTGTGCGCCGACGGCACCGGGAGCGGCAGGTAGTACGGCAGGTCGGGCACGAGGGCGCCGACGACGAGCGCGGCCGTGGGCAGTCGCGTGCGGGCCAGCGGCAGGACGGCCGCCGCGTGGCTGAGGGTGAAGGGCATGGGGGAGATCCTGGCGCACGCGTGCCGCCACGGGGCACCCGGGGGAGTCCCGACCACGCCGCACCGGCCCGGGGCCGCCGTGTCACGCCAAGGCCGCACGCTCACGCAGGTGTCGGCGGAGGCGACCGAAGAGCTTGGGGTTGTTCATCGCGAGCACGCCCACGGCGGATCCCCGGCGGCGGTATTCGGCGACGAACCGGCGATCGCTCGGTGAACCGTCGACGACGGTGACCTCGTCGGCGTCCGCGGGGTGCCCGGCGACCTGCAACCGGGTCCCGTACTGGTCGGACCAGAAGTAGCCGGTCGGCCGGTACTCCTCGATCGTCGTGCCCGCCAGGAGGTTGCGCACGGCGGTGGCGGGTTGCTCGGAGGCGTTGGTCCAGTGTTCGTGTCGGACCGGTCCGCCGGGGCCGCGATAACGGGCGACGTCACCCACCGCGACGACGGAGGGGAGCGGGGTGACGCATCCGGCGTCGCAGATCACGCCGTTGTCGACCGCGATCCCGGATCCGGCGAGCCACTCGGTGTTGGGCAGCATGCCGATGCCGACCACGACCACGTCCGCGGGCAGGTGCGTGCCGTCGGCGAGGTTCACCCCGCTGACGCGCTTCCACGGGCCGAAGCCCGTTGACGTCAGGGACTCCACGCCCACGCCGGTGCGGAGGGCCACGCCGTGATCGGTGTGCAGCGCAGCGCAGATCGCACCCATGGTCGGGCCGAGGACGCGTGCGAGCGGTGTCGGGTTCGCCTCGACGACGGTCACCGGTCGTCCGAGCGCGTGGCAGGTCGAGGCGACCTCGGAGCCGATCCAGCCCGCACCGATCACCGCCACTCCCGTCGAGCTGTTCTCCAGGTCGGCGCGCAGGGCCGCCGCGTCCTCGAGCGTGCGGACGGTGTGCACCCCGGCCAGACCCTCCGAACCGGGGAGTCGACGCGCTCGGCCGCCGGTGGCGACGACGATCCCGTCCGCGACGACCTCCTCCCCGCTGGACAGCCGCACCGACCGCGTGCCGGGGTCGAGGGAGGCGGCGCGGGCCCCGAGCCGCCATTCCGCGGCCAGGCCGTCCAGGTCGGACTCGTCGGCCAGCCCCAGGCTCTCCGGCGCACAGGTGCCCGCGAGGTAGGCCTTCGACAGCGGCGGGCGGTCGTAGGGCAGGTGCGGCTCCTCGCCGACGACCACGATCCGGCCGTCGAAACCCTGCTCCCTGAGCTCCTCGACCGTGCGCAGCCCCGCCAGCGAGGCTCCGACGACAGCGACGGTTCTCATACGACTGCCTCCTGGTTCTGCGGGACCACGTAGATCACGCCGTCCTCGATCACGACCTTGTGGGTTCGGACCGGCTTCTTGGCCGGGGCGCCGGTGGGCATGCCCGTGCGGAGGTCGAAGCTCGCGGCGTGCAGCGGGCACTCGACGAAGCATCCTTCGAGCCACCCCTCGGAGAGCGAGGCGTCCTGGTGGCTGCACGTGTCGTCGATGGCGTAGATCTCGCCACCGGCGTTGAAGACCGCGATCGGGACTACACCGGGAATGCGGACCGCCTCGCCCTCGGGCAGGTCCGCCACGGCGCATGCAGGGATCATGGTGACCTCCGTTGCGCTATAAGGAACGACTTGTTCGATGCGCAACACAATGATGAGTAGACCACGGACGTGGCGTCAAGGAGTGTCCAGGGTCATTTTTCGGTTAGTTGCGTCTATCGGTTATGGTTGCATGATGAGCAACAATCGCAGAGACGTGGAAGAACGTGATCCGGCGCTGGTCCAGTCGGTGGACCGGGCGATCACCATCCTGGAGCTCCTCGCGCGCGGCGAGATGGGGGTCACGGAGATCGCCGCCGAGTTGGGGGTGCACAAGTCCACCGCGTCGCGGCTGGTCTACACCCTCCAGGCGAGGCAGCTCGTGGAGCAGCACGGGGAACGCGGCAGGTTCAGCATCGGCATCGGCATGCTGCGGTTCGCCGGCGCCGTCGCCGGTCAGCTCGACATCGTCCAGATCGGCACTTCGGTGTGCGAGGAACTGGCCGAGCGTCTCGGCGAGACGGTGAACGTCGCGGTGCTCGACTCGGCGAACGCGATCAACGTCAGCCAGGCTCTGGGCACCTCGGCGGTGGCGGCGCAGAACTGGATCGGCCAGCGCACGCCGTCGCACGCGACGGCCAGCGGCAAGGTGCTGCTGGCCTTCTTGCCCCCGGGTGAGCTGGAGGAGCTGCTCGCCGGAGACCTCGTGTCCTACACGGCACGCACGATCACGGACGCGCGGGAGCTGGGCGAGCTGCTCACACAGGTGGCCGAGGACGCGTACGCCACCTCCTTCGAGGAGCTGGAACCGGGTCTGCACGCGATCGCCGTGCCGGTGTTCGGACCGGGCGAGGAGGTGGTCGCGGCGATCAGCGCGTCCGGTCCCGCGTACCGGCTCTCGAAGAAGCGCATCCCCGAGGTCGTGGAGGAGCTGCGCCAAGGGGCGCGTGACCTGTCGGAGCGGATGGCGTACGTGGGGCGGTGAGGGGCCGTGTCGGCTGCGGGCGGGTCCCGCGTGGGATTGCTGATATATCAGTCTCAGATTAATCGACGATTAAGTCGCGCGAACTATCCCCTCAGGTATTGACAGACCTGCGGGTAGCCCTCACTGTGATCCACACGTGTTGTGAATCACGGAATGCGTTGCGCATTGCGCAACAAATAGGGGGAGTATTCGTTGCCTTCCACCGCACCCGGCGTCCGGGCCCTCGACCGTGCCCTGGACGATCTCGACCCCGAGATCGCCGAGGCGGTCGCCCATGAGCTGCGTCGCCAGCGCGACACCCTGGAGATGATCGCCTCGGAGAACTTCGCTCCGCAGGCGGTCCTGGAGGCCCAGGGCACCGTCCTGACCAACAAGTACGC
>NZ_JBFAME010000017.1:0-124706 GCF_040660275.1 Nocardiopsis sp. NPDC049922
GTTCGATGACGCGCTTGCGCATCGAGTCGACGATGGCGGCGTCGTGCGTCGCCATCACCACGGTGGTGCCCGTGCGGTTGATGCGGTCGACACCCGCCAGCAGGGCGCTCTCGTCGTTGAGCGAGGTGTCCCCGGTGGCCCCGGCGGCGCCCAGCAGGGCGCCCCGGGCGTCGCGGATGAACACGCCGCCGGGGACGCTGAGCAGCCGTCCCTGGGCCAGGGCCGCGACCGAGGTGAAGAACTCGGGGGAGGACTCCGCGCGGGCGGCGATCGCCCGGTTGTTCATCCCGAGCCCGAGGACGCCCCAGGCCTTGGCCACGGCGAGGTCCGGTCGGAGCAGACCCGAGCCGTCCTGACGGGCCAGGGCGACGAGGACGCCGCCCGGGTCGAGGACGGCGACGGTCAGCGGCTGGAGGTCGTGCGCGGCCGCGTACTTCACGGCTCCGTCGATCAGTCCCTGAGCCTGCTCCAGAGTGATGGCCACCGGGCGCATTCCCTTCGTTCGGGTCTCCCGAGGGGAGACGTCGGCGTCGTGCCGCCCACGGAGGTCCGAGGACCCCCGTGCGGTCCTCGGGCACCGGGTGCTCGGCCCGGAGCCCCGAGGAATGTGACGGCCACCACACGAGGCTAATGCATGCTAAATCAGTAGTGAATGTGGGAATACGCCTGATTCGCCCTCCGGAAAGCGGGCTGCCTTCGTGGGAAGCTCCAGGGCCGGTGGTCCGCTGCTTCCCACCAGCACCAACAGGCACACCAGTCCCACACTCAGGGTGTGCTGAGCGCACGCACGGGTTCCTCGGTGCGGGCGTCGTAGCGCTCGCGCGCCTCGGTGATCTCGTCCATGTGCTCCTCGGCCCACGAGCGGATGGCGCCCATGAGCACGCCCAGGTTCCGGCCGAGCGGCGTCAGCGAGTACTCCACCTGGGGCGGGGTCGTGGGGAACACCCGGCGGTCCACGAGTCCGGCGCGCTCCAGGTCGCGCAGGGTCCGGGTGAGCATCTTCTGCGTGATGCCGTCCAGACGGCGGCGCAGCGCCCCGAAGCGCATGGGTCCGCCCGAGAGCGCGCCCACGACGAGGCACACCCACTTGCTGGACAGCAGGTCGAGGACGTTGCGGGACGCGCAGTCGCGCAGGTAGGCGTCCGCGCCTCCGTGTTCTCTCAGATCAGGAGTGGTATGCATGGGGTACCTAGCAGACTTTGAGGTGCCTTCTATACAACTGATACCTTATCCGGAATGCTCGGGGGCATGACAGAGCAGATGCGCGTCGTTCAGCAACGCGAACTCGGCGGCCCCGAGGTCCTGGAGATCGCCCGGGTACCGGTTCCCGAACCCTCCCCCGGCCGAATCCAGGTGCGGGTCCACGCCGCGGGCCTCAACCCCGTCGACTGGAAGGTGCGGCGGGACGGCTACTGGTTCACGCTCCCGTTCGCCCAGGGATGGGACGTCTCCGGCGTGGTCACCGCCGTCCCGCCGGGCTCGAACCGGTTCGCGGTCGGCGACGAGGTCTACGGCATGCCGAACTTCCCAGACGCGGCCGGAGCCCACGCCGACTACGTGACCGCGTCCCCCCGCCACCTCGCCCGCAAGCCCGCCGGCCTCGACCACGTCCAGGCCGCCGCCCTGCCGCTGGCGGGGCTCACCGCGTGGCAGGCGCTCGTCGACACCGCGAAGGTGGAGCGGGGGCAGCGTGTCCTCGTCCACGCCGCCGCGGGCGGAGTCGGGCACCTGGCGGTCCAGATCGCCAAGGCCCGCGGCGCCCACGTCATCGGCACGGCCAGCGCGGCCAAGCACGGGACGCTGCGGGAACTGGGCGCCGACGAGCTCGTCGACTACACCTGCGCCGACTTCGCCGAGACCGTCCGCGACGTCGACGTGGTCCTCGACGGCATCGGCGGCGACTACACGGAGCGCTCGCTGCGCACACTGCGGCCGGGCGGGATCTACGTCGGACTGACGAACCCCTTCGACCAGGACCGGATCGAGGAGTCCGCCGCCGCCGCGGGCGTGCGCGGCACCACGCTCGTCGTCGAGGCCGACCACACGGGGCTGGAGGAGATGGCCGCGCTGGCGGACGCGGGGAGGCTCCGCCCGGTCGTGAGCGAGACCTTCCCGCTGGAGGAGGTCGCCAAGGCGCACGAGCAGGGCCAGGCGGGGCGCACCACGGGCAAGATCGTCCTCACCCTCGTCTGACCCCGGGGAGACGGAGGGCCGGACACACCGACGCCCCGCGCGCCCGTCCCTGGGGACGGTCCGCTCGGGGCGTCGGCGCCCCGTCCGCGCTCAGGAGTGCACGAGCGGCGTGTCCACCAGGTGTTCGGCGAGGAACCAGGCCTGGAGCTCGTTGGTGCGGATGACGTCGGAGACCAGCACGTCGTTGGTGCCGTCGTCCCCGTTCTCCTGGCACCGGGCGGCCGCGTCGTGGCAGTCCTCCAGGATGGTCTCGTGCGCCTCCAACAGGCGGGACAGCATCGCCGGGACCTCCTCCACGCCGTTGGGCGGGCGCGGGATGTTGGTGATCTCGGCGACGTGCCGCGGATCCCCGATGGCCACGCCGCCGAGGGTCTGGACGCGCTCGGCCATGGTGTCCACGAGCGAGGTCTGCTCACCGGCGTGCTTGTCCATCAACAGGTGCAGCTGGTAGAAGGTGTGCCCGCGCATCAGCCAGTGGTGCTTCTTGTAGAGCGCGTGCAGGATCTGCGTGTCCGCGAGCACCTGGTTGAGCCGCTGGCACGAGTACATGCGCGTGTTGTAGGACATGCCCACCGGGAGCTGGCGGACGGTGCCGAACTCCTGGATCTCGTTCCCCTTCTGGTGCAGCCACGGCTGGCTGCTCCGGGGTTTGGGCGTCGCGCTCGCGCGCTCTTGGGTGGTCACGGCTGGATTCCCCCTCCGGATCGGGTCGCTCGGAGCGCGTACGGACGCGCTCCGCCTGCCAGTCTCGGACACGGACCGTCGCCGGAGGAGAAAACACACACCATCCCGAGGCAAGGCTTTGCCGCCGTCGGGGCCGCTCAGGCGGTGTCGAACCGGACCGGCAGCGCGAACAGGCCGTGCATGATCGGGCTCGGCCACCAGCGCAGCTCCTCCACGGGCACGGCGAGCCGCAGCCCGGGCAGCCGGTCCAGGACCGCCTCGACCGCCACGCGCACCTCCATCCGCGCCAGTCGCGCGCCGACGCAGAAGTGCGCCCCGTGCCCGAAGGTCAGGTGCGACTCCCCGCGCCCGGGGTCGAAGGCGTCCGGGTCGTCGTAGCGCTCGGGGTCGCGGCCCGCCGACAGCAGCGACACCAGCACGGGTTCCCCCGCTTCGAGCGCGACCCCGGCGACGGTCGTCGCGGCCCGGGGGAAGCGCCAGGTCGCGTTCTGGAGCGGGCTCTCCATCCGCAGCGCCTCCTCGATGGCCGGACCGACCAGGTCGCGGTCCTCACGCAGCCGCTCCAGCTGCTCCGGGTCGCGCAGCAGGATCAGGAACAGGTTGCCGATCAGCGCCGCGGTGGTCTCGTGTCCCGCCACCAGCAGCAGGAAGGCGGTGGAGGTGACCTCGTCGCGGGTGAGGCGGCCCTCCCGGTGCGCCTCGACCAGGTCCCCGAGCAGGTCGTCGGAGGGGGTGGCGAGCCGGACGTCGACCAGGTGGGCGAGGTAGTCGTCGAACCAGTCCGTGACGGCCGCGACCGCCGCGACCTCCTCCGGCCCGGAGGAGTCGAGCACCGCGGCGCGGCGGTGGAACTCGGCCCGGTCCTCGGGCGGGACGCCGAGGATGTCGCAGATGATCGCGATCGGCAGCGGGTAGGCCAGGTCCCGCACCAGGTCGGGATCGGGGACGGCGGTGATCCGGTCCACCAGGTCGGCCGTGACGCGCTCGGCGCTCTCCACCAGGGTCCGGACCCGGCGCGGGGTGAAGGCGCCCCCGGCCACCCTGCGCAGGCGCGCGTGGTCGTCGCCGTCGACGTTGACCATGCTGCGCACGAGGCTGGGCCGGTGGTCGAACGGCAGGCCCATCCCGGACCTGCGCCACACCTCGTTGGCCCGTGCCGGGTCCTTGAGCATGTCGGGGTCGGCCAGGACCGCGCGGACGTCGTCATGACGGGTGACCAGCCACGCCCAGGCCCCGCCGGGCAGCTCGACCCGGTGCGCGGGGGAGTGCTCGCGCAACCATCGGTAGGCGGGGTGCGGGTCCGCGTCGAAGGCCGGACCGTGCAGGGGAGGGGGTGTGGAGGCGGACATGCCCTACCTTTCGTGCCGAATGGGGATCCCACCGTCCTACCCCGCGTCCACGGAGGGCGAACCGTCCTCAACGCGTGATGGCGCACGCGGTCTCCAGGACGAACCGGGGCCAGGGCCGGTGGGGGTCGTGACCGGTCAGCTCGCGGACCCGGCGCAGCCGGTACCGGAGCGTCTGGGGGTGCACGTGCAGGGCGTCGGCCGCCGTCGTCGCCGCTCCGCCGCGAAAGTACGCGCGCAGCGTCTCCAGCAGGTGGGCGTGGCCGTCCGACAGCAGCGGTCCCAGAACCGTGCGCCGGACCGTCTCCGGCGTGGTCGGGCCGCCGTTGAGCAGGGCCAGGACGCACGCGTCGGCCTCCCCGAGCGGGCCGCCACCGCCGAACGCGTGCGGGGGAGCGGTCTCCACGGCGCCGTCGGCCAGGCGGTAGGCGGCCGACATGTCGGTGAGCGCGCGCGGCTCCAGGACACAGGCGCGCCAGGGGCGGTCCCCCAGCACCCCGGACACCCGCACGGCGGTCTCGGGCGGCAGCAGCAGCACCACCCGTCCCGACCGTGTGGTCGCCAGCGCGTCGGGACGGCCGACCGCCTCGACGAGGTCCATCGCCGCCGACACCGCGCCGCCCCGGGGCGGGTGCTCCTCGCCCGGGCCGGGGTCGGCCACCACCAGGACGCCGGGGTCGGGAGGGGTGAGGCCGAGGGTGCGGGCCCGGTCGCGGATCGCGCCGAGCGAGGCCTGGCGGCCGATGAGCAGGTCGTCGAGGAACGTCCGGCGGGCCCTCGCGACGTCGGCGTCCAGCTGGCGGGCCGCCTCGGCGTGCCCCGCCGCCAGCTGCTCGGAGATCTGGTCGAGGGAGGTCAGCCACAGTTCGCTCAGAGCGAACACGTCCGCCGCCGTCACGCGGTCCCCGGCCCTGTCGGACATGAGGCGGACCGCGGCGGCCGATCCCACCCGGTGCGCCCGGACCACGGCCCCGATCGAGCGTCCGTCCGCCGCCCGCGCGCGGCCGATGGCCCGCAGCCGCTCCAGGTCCTCGGGGGGCAGGCGCACGCACCCGTCCGCCCACAGCTCCAGCGAACGCGTCACCAGCCACCCGGCGATCGCGCGGACCTCCGTGAGCTGGGATCCGTGCAGCCCCCGGTAGGCGGGCACCTCCGCGTACACCTCGGCGACGATCCGGTCGACCAGGGCCGCGCGGTCCCTGGACAGTTCGGCGCTGACGCGGGCGCGCCGCTCGCGGCCCATCGGCCCACCTCCCCTCCGGGAGCGACCAGCGTAGCGGTCGGCGGCGGGAGCGTCGGTAAAAAGCCCGTGCGGCGGCGGGGCGGCTTCAGGCGGTGATCCGCGCCGACGTGGCAGTATGCGATCAGGGCGTGTCCGCCACACACGCCCCACGGCACGGGGGTGCCGGCGGTGGAGACGAGGACGGGTCGGCCCGACGGGGGGATGAGGCGAGATGACGGTTCCCGACGTTACTCTGGGTAACGGCGTGCGCATGCCGCAGTTGGGCTTCGGCGTGTGGCAGGTGTCCGACGACGCGGTCGTCGACGCCGTGACGACCGCTCTGGAGGCGGGGTACCGCAGCATCGACACGGCCGCCGCCTACGGCAACGAGCGGGGGGTGGGCGAGGCGCTGAGCCGGTCGGAACTCGACCGCGAGGACGTGTTCGTCACCTCCAAGCTGGCCAACCCCGACCAGGGCTACGACCGCACCCTGCGGGCGTTCGACGCGACCCTGGAACGCATGCGCCTGGAGGTGCTGGACCTGTACCTCATCCACTGGCCGCTGCCCCGACGGGACATGTACGTGTCGACGTGGAAGGCGCTGGAGCGGCTCTACGCCGACGGCCGGGTCCGCGCCATCGGCGTGTGCAACTTCCAGGCGCCGCACCTGGAACGCGTCATGGAGGAGGGCGGCATCACGCCCATGGTCAACCAGATCGAACTGCACCCGCTGCTCATCCAGCGGGCGATGCGCGAGTTCGACGCCAAGCACAACATCATCACCGAGGCCTGGAGCCCCCTCGGCCAGGGCAAGCTCCTCGACCACCCGACGGTCGTCGCGATCGCCGAACAGCTCCAGCGCACCCCGGCCCAGGTGCTGCTGCGCTGGCACATCCAGCTCGGCAACGTGGTCATCCCCAAGTCGGTGACCCCCGAGCGGATCCGCTCCAACTTCCGGATCTTCGACTTCGAGCTCTCCGAGGCGGACATGGACCGCGTCACCGGGCTCGACGCGGGCAGCAGGTTCGGCCCCGACCCCGACGAGTTCGACGGCGAGTAGGCGCCCGCCCCGGACGCGGTCGCCCAGCCTCGCTAGGACCCGCGCAGGTCGCGGCGCTTGCGCGCTCCGGCCAGCACGGCCTCGGGGCCCCTGCGGCGGATGCGGCCGACGTAGACGGCGCCCCCGACGAAGATCGCGGCGAACAGCGCCAGCGCGGCGACGAGGGCGGCGGCGGACAGCAGGAAAGTGATCGACATGCGCTCATCGTAGCCGCACGTCCGGCGGCGTCCCCCAAGGGGAGCGCCCGTGCCGGACCGGCCCGCGGCGGGCGCCACGTGAACGATGGGAGAACGCCGATGGACCGGACACCGCACCAACTCGTCAATCCGCTGTCTCTGGCCGAACCCGTGGGCTTCTCCCACGCCCTCGTGGTCACCCCCGGCCGTACCGTCCACGTGGGCGGGCAGACCGCCCAGCGCCCCGACGGGGGGATCGTCGGCGACACGGTGGTGCAGCAGTTCGACCACGCGCTCGCCAACATGGTCGAGGCCCTGCGCGCGGCCGGGGCCGAGCCCGTGCACGTGGTCACCATGTGCGTGTACACCACGGCCGTGTCCGCCTACCGGGTCAACCTGGCGACCCTGGGCTCGGTCTACCGCCGCCACATGGGCCGCTACTACCCGCCGATGGCGGTGGTGGGCGTGACCGAGCTGTTGCAGGCCGAGGCCCTCGTGGAGCTCGTCTGCACCGCCGTGATCCCCAACGCCGGCGACACCGCCCTCCTGGAGGCGGCCGAGACGCGGGAACTGGTCGAGGAGGTCGAGGACAGTCTGGTGGCGACCCCCTTCGTCTCCGGGGTGCCCGACCGGGCGTAGGGCGGGTGTGCGACGGTGTAACCACACCGGTGGGTATACTCCCGATCCAGCGTCACCACCGCCACGGAGCCGGAGGAGCACCCCCATGACCGCCACCGCCCCCGCGACCCGACCGCTCACCCCCGCGGCCCGCAGGATCCTGGAGGTCGCGAGCGAGCTGTTCTACACGCGGGGCATCAACACGGTCGGCATGGAGTTGGTCGCCGAACGGGCCAGCGTCACCAAGAAGACCATCTACGACCGCTTCGGCTCCAAACAGGAGCTGGTCGTGGCCTATCTCCGCACCCGGGACGACCGCTGGCGGGGCTACGTCACCGACCACCTGGAGCGCGCCGCGACACCCAGAGCGCGGGTGCTCGCCACCTTCGACGCCCTGCACGCGTGGATGGGCGAGGAGAACCCGCGCGGCTGCGCCATGCTCAACGCCTACACCGAACTGTCCGACCCCGGGCACCCGGGCAGGGCCGTGGCCGAGGGGCAGAAGCGCTGGCTGCGCGGCCTGCTCGCGGAGTTCGTCGCCGAGGCGGGCGTGGCCGACCCCGACGTCCTCGCCCACCCCCTCGCCATGCTGCACGAGGGGGCGGTCGTGGCGCGCGGCGTCCTCGGTGAGACCGGGGCGGCCCTGACCGCGCGCGCCGCCGCCGAGACCCTCATGGCCGCGCACGGCGTCACCGGCGACGTCCCGGCGGCCGTCGCACCGGCCTCGGCGGCGGTCACGGCCTCCTAGGTCCGTCCGGGTCTACTGGTAGCCGAGGCGCGAGAGTTCGACGGCGGCGACCGCGTTCACGTCCCCGTACTCCTCGCGGGAGAGCCGGTCGCGCCACCGACCCGCGCCCCAGTCCCGCTCGTCCATCAGCTCCGTGGCGGACACGCGCGCACCGGTGAACTCGCGCAGGCGGCGCGCGGTCGCGATCTCCCCGCCCCGGACGTCCTCGTAGCGCACGGTCAGGAGCTGGTCCGCGCCGATCTCCCGGCGCAGCCGCGCGTGCACGCGCACCGCTCCCCGCCACCGCATCGCGCACTTGGCGGCGTCGGAGCCGTCCCGGAACGTCTCCAGGTCCGACTCCTCCTCCAGGCCGAAGAAGTGGTTGGGGAACTCGTGGTCGATCGACATGAGTCCGGGCTTGAGCCAGGACAGGGCGCGTTCGTCGTCGAGCATGCCCGCGACCACGTCCCGGCCGTCCCTGATGACCTGTACGAACAGGGCGTCGGGAAAGGCCGCGTACAGGGCCTGCGCGCAGAACAGCAGGTCGGGGCTGGCGTCGCCGTACCGCTGGGCGTCGGCGCTGTGCTCGCACGGTTCGGCGGAGGCGTTGGCCGGGACGCGCGCGTACGGGCCGGGGCAGCGGGGGCACGTCAGGGGGGTGAGCTGCCAGGCCTCGGCGTAGGCCTCGCGCAGCAGGCTCGCCGTCCCCGACACCTTCTCCTGGGCCAGGGACGGGCGGCGGGCCACGGCGTAGACGGCGTTGAGCACGCCGGAGGATCCGGCGACGACGTGGAACCCCGGGGCGCGGGAGAGGGCGCGGGCGACGCCGGAGACCCCGGAGTGGGGGGCGCCCAGGACGAAGACGGGGCGCCGCACCGTGGTCCGGTTGACCACGAGGATGTAGGACGACTGCTTCATGACTGTGTCGATTTTCGCACCCTTCGCCCGTCTCGTGTGCATCGGCGGGGTATTTCGCCCCCGCGTCCCACGGGTTCCCCGAGGCTACGGGGTCCGCGCGACCCGCGTGCGCTCCGAGGGCAACTCCGGAGGCAAGGAGCGTCAAAGTCGCTGTAACAATGGGGCATGGCCTCCACCACCACGGATCCCGCACCGCTCGCCGACCCCGAGGGCTTCGAGCGCGCCGCCGACCTGCTGGCCTCCGCCGGACGCGTCACCGTGCTCACGGGCGCGGGCGTGTCCACCGACTCCGGCATCCCCGACTACCGGGGACCGAACGGGCTGTGGACCAAGGACCCCGCTGCGGAGGCCCTGGCCGACTTCGACACCTACATGGGCGACGTGGACGTGCGCCGACAGGTGTGGCTCCGGCGCCGGGCCCACCACGTGTGGACGGCGGAGCCCAACGCCGCGCACCGCGCCTTCGCCGACCTCGACGCCACCGGGCGGCTCCGCGCGCTCATCACCCAGAACATCGACGGACTGCACCAGCGCGGAGGAGTGCCCGCCGACCGGGTGATCGAGGTGCACGGGACCATGCTGTGGGTGGTGTGCACCGCCTGCGGGCTGCGCACGCCCAGCCCGCAGGTCCTGGCGCGGCTCGACGAGGAGTCCGACCCCCGGTGCCCGAAGTGCGGCGGCATCCAGAAGTCCGACACCATCTCCTTCGGCCAGCGGCTGAACCCGGACGTCATCGAGGAGGCGGCCAGGGCCGCCCGCGAGTGCGACGTGTTCGTGGCCGTGGGGACGTCGCTGACCGTGCACCCCGCGGCCGGGCTGTGCGACGTGGCGATGATGGCCAGGGCGAGCCTGGTCGTCGTCAACGCCGAGCCGACCCCCTACGACGACTTCGCCGGCGCGGTCCTGCGCGACCCCATCGGCACGGTCATCCCCGCCCTCGTGCGCCGGGTGACGGAGGCCGCCCGGAGTTGACGCCGCTCTCGGGCGCGGGGACCGGCCGCTGGACGTTCCAGCCCGGTCCGTCGCTGCCGCCGGAGTTCTGCCGGTCGGCCGCCGGGGAGCGCCCGGCGCCCCTGGTGCCGGACTGATCGTCGGTGCGCCGGGTGGCGTGCTTCGGCTCGCGCTTGCGCTTGGCGGCCTTCTTTCCGGACTTCCTGGCAGCCTTCGGCTTCGGTTCGCCGGGCTCGGGCTTGCTGGCCGTGCGCTTCCGTGCGCCGGGTTCGTGTCCGTCGCCCTCGCGTTCGCGGCGCTCGCGTTCGCCTCGTTCGCCCTCGTCCGCCGCACGCTTCTGTTCGGTCGTGTCGGCGGCACCGTCCGTATCCGGGGCGTCGGCGTCCTTGACCAGTGCGCGGACCCTGTCGAGCGCCCCGCCGGGAACGTGCGGCGCCAGCGCCCGCAGGACCGGCTCCACGGACTCCGCGCGCAGGCGGGGACCGGTCACGACGGACTCCACGCCCGCGAGAAACTCGTCGACGATCTCCGGAAGAGAGGTGCGCAGGGCCGAGCCCTCCGGTATGAGGGCCAGGTCCTCCACCGCCTGGGTGAGCACCAGCAGTTCGCGGCGGCCCAGGGAGTTCGTGGACAGCAGCCGCAGGTAGGCGATGAGGCGCCGGTCGGGGTCGGCCGTCGCGGGTTCGAAGCGCAGCCGCATGATCTCGTGCGGTTCGGACCAGATCCCGTCGCCCTCCTCGTGCCGGAACCAGGTGCCCATGTCGGTGGAGACGTGGCGTAGATAGGGGAGCAGCCCGAGCGTGAACCGCGCCGCCGTCCCGTTGACCCGCAGCGCCGTCGATCGGAGGAGGCGGGAGGTGAGCGCGTCGAAGGGCAGGGTGATGCCGTACGGGTCGATGACGTCGACCCGGGCCTCCCGGCTCACCAGCAGTTCGAACCCCACGCACTCGCCCACGTCCACGGGGGAGCCGTCCTCCAGCCCGATCACGGTGACCGGGCCGTTCTCGCTCCAGCCGTCGAGGTGGCGCGCGCGCAGGGTGGACAGGACGCTGAACCACTCCGCGCCGGGCAGGGTCCGCCACAGGGTGCTCCTGCCCTGGAGGGCCTGGTCGGGCTCGGCGGCGTCGGGGAACAGCTCGCGGGCGTCCACGGGGTCCTCGCGCACGAGGCACAGCAGGATCACCAGGTTGCTGGTGTAGTTGGCCTCCCGCTGGGTCAGGGGCAGCCGCACGGGTTCGTAGTCGGTGTGGGAGCGGTTGGGGGCCGGGAACGGGGCTTCCTGGAACAGTTCGACGAGCAGGTCCCCGTACTCCTCGCGAAGGTCCGGATCCTCCGTGAGGTGACGCTGGAGCAGCTCCCGGAGGAAGTCCACGACCCGGTCGCGCCCCCCGTAGCTGGCGAAGGACGACAGGGCGTACAGCTCCCCGTCGTCGGGGCGCACGACCCGGCCCCGGCGGCGGGACGAGCGCGCCCGGGACTCCGCCGCCTCCTCCAGCGCGGTGACCAACGCCCGTGCCACGAGGTACTCGCCGAAGGTGGAGTGCAGGAACTCGAACACGCTCGCCGGTCCGTCCGCGGCCTTGGCCCGCGACTCGTGGACGAAGAAGAACCGCCCCAGCACCTGGGCTGCCGGGTCGATCCCCCCGTGCAGGTCGGCGTCGGAGGGACGAACGGCCGCGTCCGGCATGAGCACGGCCAGGTCCCGGCCCAGTTCGTCGGCGCTCACGCTCTGCCTGCGGCGGGTGAACATCGCCAGGGCCGCGACCTCCAGCCGCCGGAGCTCGTCCTCCACGGCCTCCTCGAAGGCCTCCGGGCTCAGCCCCGACTGGTGCTTGTGCACCTCGCGTCGGGCGAACATCCGCAGTAGGCGCTCGTACAGCTCCGTGTTGGACAACGTCTCCGAGACGTGGCGCAGCGCGTTGCCCTCGGCGTCGTAGATGAGCAGCATCAACAGCAGCAGCGGCTGTTCGGCCAGCTCCCGGTACCGGACCAGGGTCCGCGGGGTGAGCGGCTCCACCCCGGACCCGGTGAGGGCGCGGGCGTTGGCGCGGTTCCAGACCTCCACCATCCGGGCGATCCGCGCGTCGTCGAAGGGCTCCAGACGCATCACCATGGTGCCGTCGGGGAAGCGGGCGCGGTCGGCCACCACGGTGCGGCTGGTGACGATCACCGCCACCGGGTGGCCCATCGCCTCCTGCTGCTGCTGGAACTCCTGGACCCGCTCCAGGTAGTCGGAGCGGTCGACACCGGTCGCCTGGAGGAGTTCGTCGAAGCCGTCGAGGATGACCACCGGCAGCGCGCCGTCGGCCGAGTCGGCCAACTCCCGCCAGGACACCCGGGTGTGCAGCGCGGCGGCCAGACCGTCCTCGATCTGCACGTGGATGGGGGCGTTGGGCTGGACCGAGCGCAGCTCCACCCGTACGGGGAGGAAGTCGGCGGTGGGCAGGCGGGCCGCCAGCATCTCGGTGAACTTGGACTTTCCCGCGCCGGGGTGGCCGAGGATGACCGTGGGGACCTCGGTGGCGAGCGGGTGGACGAGGTGGGCGGCGATGACCGGCTGGAGATCGTCGAGCACCGGCAGCCGCGCCCACCACTCCTCGTTGGAGGGGGAGCCCGAGTGCACCGCGTGCGCGGCGCGTCCGCGCGGGGCGATGTAGGCGTCCTCCAGCGGGGGCAGCACGAGGCCGGGAGGGGCGTCGTCGGAGCGCAGTACCGGCTGGCGCAGCACCGCCTGGTACCCGGCGGCCAGTTCCCGGCGCCGCGTGTCCACGTCCCGGTGGGAGCTGATCTCCTCCAACCGCCGCCGCAGGTCGCTCAGGCCCGCGCCGAGGGTTCCGCGCGTGCGATCGTGCTCGTGCAGGTGCGCCCACATCCCGAACTCGGGCACGTCGGCGGACAGACGCCGGTAGGACTCCGCGTACCGTTCGGCGGCGCGTTCGGGGACCAGGAGCCGCAACCCGTCGACCACCTCGTCCGCCGCGGAGGCGCCGTCGACCTCCTCCGCGGCGGCGAGTGCGGCCAGCGCGGGGGTGAAGTCCCTGAGCAGGAAGTCCTGGAAGAAGCGGGGAGCCCAGCCGGACCCCAGGGACAGGGCGGGGGCGGAGCCCGCGTGGGCGAGGACGCGGTCCATCAGCTCGGCCTGTTCGGCCTTGGTGAGCTTCAGGTCGGCGAGGTTGAAGGGGGCGTCCAGCTCCTCCAGCGACTCCTCCACCGCCTCGAAGAACGCCACGGTCACCAGGATCTGGTGCGCGGCCTCGATCCGCTCGGTGCGCGACATCCGGCTGCGCCCACGCAGCTTGTCGCCGATGTCCTCGATGGCCTGGCGGCCCCGGCTCACCAACATCCCGCGCACGCCGAACAGGTCCGGAACCCCCAGGAGCCCCAGGCCGCCGTCGGTGAGCCTCTCCGCGAAGTCGAGGACCTGTGAGTCGTTCTCGCCGAGCACCTTCAGGGCGTCGGCGTAGGTGATCTGTCGGGCCAAGGGGGCGCCGCCTTTCTCGCTGTGGCAGGACACGACCGGACCCGGTGCCGTGTCCGGCACCGGGTCCGCAGGTCAATGGGGGTCGAGGGTCGGGCGTTCTCGTTCTCGGGGACGGTGTGACGTCCCGGCTAGGGCAGCTGCCAGTTCACCGGTTCGGCGCCCAGTTCCTGGAGCATGGCGTTGGTCCGGCTGAAGGGCTTGGAACCGAAGAAGCCGCTGCGTGCCGACAGCGGGCTCGGGTGCGCGGACTCCACGCACGGCACACCCGGCATCATCGGGCGCAGGTTGCGCGCGTCCCGGCCCCACAGGATGGCCACCAGCGGCTTGCCGCGCTCGGCCAGTGCCCGGATGGCCTGCTCGGTCACGGCCTCCCAGCCCTTGCCGCGGTGCGACCCGGCCTTGCCCGGCGCGACCGTCAGCACCCTGTTGAGCAGCAGCACGCCCTGCTCGGTCCACGGGGTGAGGTCGCCGTTGGAGGGCATGGGCGCGCCGATGTCCTCCTGCATCTCCTTGTAGATGTTGCGCAGACTCGCTGGCAGGCGCACGTCCGGCGCCACCGAGAAGCTCAGCCCCACCGGGTTCCCCGGGGTGGGGTAGGGGTCCTGGCCGACGATGAGCACGCGCACGTCGTCGAACGGCTGCTGGAAGGCGCGCAGGACGTGCTCCCCGGCGGGCAGGTACGTCCGGCCCTCCGCGACCTCCTGACGCAGGAAGTCGCCCATCGCGGCGATCTGCGGGGCGACCGGCTCCAGAGCCTTCGCCCAACCGCTGTCCATGATTTCGTTCAGATCCCTGCTCGACATGGCCAGAACACTAGCGGCAGACGGCGACAACCACGTCCGCTTCGGGCGATCCGGAGTCCGGGGTGGAGCCCGGGTGTGGAACCCGTCCCCGCCCGGCGGTCAAGCCCCGGGAGGCAGATGACCACATCCGGCCACGGGTCGCTCACGGTGCGGCACGGGCGATAACTTGGAGTCGCTGTCGCCACACCGGGAGCACGAGGCTCCACTGGGACTAGCGACAGGACGAGGTGAATCGACACGTGCGCGTCCGCCGCCTGGGGCTGCACGTCCCCGAACCCGCGGATCCACAGCCGTCCCGGTGCCGCCCGCCGTCCCGGCGCGGGTCGCCCCCCTCAGTCTAGGAAGGCCGCACGGGCCGACGTCAGCGCCCGCCCGTGACCACCTTCCCCGATCTCACCGCGCGAGCCCTCACCGCGCCGTCGCCGCGTTCCAGCCACCTCGCCCGACGGTGCCCGGACGCGGGAACCCCGCGTCCTCCTGCTCGGTGATCCACCCCAGCACGGTTCGCCCGCCACCACGGGCCGGCCGTCGCCCCTGACCACGTCGCCCCGCGCCCACGTCCGCGTCCGCGGCGTCGTGTTCCTCGCCCTTGTGCCCGCTGGCCGAAAGTGCGCGAACAACAGGAGGCGCCACCATGGTATCTTCCGTCCCCACGATCACCATGGCCGAATTCGAGGCCATTCCGTTCACCGTCAACTGCTCGGTCGTCTACGACAAAGGAGAACACCTCCTCGTCGGGGCGAGCCCGGGAAACGGATATTTCACCCGCGACCGCGTCGCCGCGCTCCTCAGGTGGGCGCGGCGCCGATTCGACTCGGTCGACGTCGTCTACGCCGACCGGGAGGTCGACGCGATGTTCGTCGCGCTCGGGTACGACCCGGACCGGGCGCGCCGACGCGCCACCAAGGACATCCGTGCCCTGCGCAGACGCATCCTCCAGGGGATCGAGCTCTCCGGCTCGGACGCGCGGTGCACGGCGCTGTCGGAGTTCGAGGGCGATTCCGCCTACCTCTCCCTGCGCGCCGACGTGGAACGGGCGATGCGGACCGATCCGGAATTCACGGAGGTCTGCCAGAAAACGATCCGCCGATTCCTTCTTCCCCGTTCCGGGGAAAAAGGTCCCACCGACGCGCAGATGGAGGCGGGAATGCGCTATCTGGCGCGCGAGGTCCCGTTCTTCGTCGACACTCCCGCCATTCTCGGCGTCGGCTCCTCCGTGAGCTGCTACCACGTCGAGATGCCCCTGACCCCGCTCCTCTTCACCCGGACCAGCGGCCTGCGCGCCGCCGACTCCCAGGCCTACGCCACCGTCCGACCCCTGCTCGACAAGGAAGTCCACTGATGACCATCGACCTCACCTTCCCCCTGTCCCGGGACGGGCGCACCGTGCCCGTGGAGTGCTCGTGGCTGCGCGAGCACCGGCCCGTCGCCAGGGTCCGCACCATGACCGGCGATCCGGCGTGGCTCGTGAGCACCCACGCGCTGGCCACCGCCGTTCTGGAGGACGAGCGGTTCAGCCTCAGGGAGACCTCCCGGCCCGGGGTGCCGCGGCAGTACGCGTTGACCATCCCGCCCGAGGTGGTCAACAACATGGGCAACATCAACAGCGCCGGGCTGCGCGGCGCGGTCATGAAGGCGCTGCGCCCCACCGAGACGCTGGGCGGGTGGATGCTCGCCGAGGCGCACGCGCTGATCAACGGGCTCGTCGGACAGGGGCCGCCCGCCGACCTGCGCGACGGGTTCGCCGACCCCTTCTCCGCCGCCCTGCACTGCAAGATCATCGGCGTCCCCGTCGGGGACTGGCGGAGGCTGATGCAGGGCGTCGACATGGCGTTCCTGACCAGCCCGACCCCCTTCGAGGGCGCGGGGGCCAACTGGGACAAGGACCACGGCTACATGCTCGACCAGCTGCGCTCCGGTCCCGGGCACGGGCTGCTCGGCTGGTTCGCGGAGCTGCGCGACACCGAGGACGTCGACGACGAGCTGCTGGCCACGGTCGCCGTGTCGCTGTTCGGCGCGGGCGCGGTGAGCACCTCGGCCTTCCTCCTGCACGCCATCCTCGCCCTCGCCGAGCGCCCCGAGTTGGTCCGGCGGCTGCACGAGGACCCCAAGGACGTGCCCAAGGCGGTCGACGAGTTCATGCGGTACAACCTCTCGATCGGCGACGCCCTGCCCCGCATCGCCACCGAGGACGTGCGGCTCGACGACACCCTCGTCCGCGCGGGCGAACTCGTGTTGGTCCTGGTCGAGGGAGCCAACCACGACCCGGCGGTGTTCGACCACCCCGAGGTGATCGACATCGACCGGCCGACCAACCCGCACCTGGCCTTCGGCGGCGGGCGGCACTACTGCCCGGCGTCGGCGCTGGGGCGCGCCCACGCCGAGGCCGCCCTGACGGCGCTGGTCGCCCGGCTGCCCGAGCTGCGGCTGGCCGTGCCCGCCGACCAGTTGGCCTGGCGACCCGGGTTCATCAAGCGGCTGCCCGAACGGCTGCCGGTGCTGTGGTGACCCCGGTCCGCCGACGACACCGGGTCCGGACCGGGCTCCGGTGACGTGACCCGCCCCCGTGGTCGCGGACGGGCCGTCGGACGACGGCGGCCACGGGGGATCCCCGTCGCGGGGGTCCGTGCTCCGGACCGGCCCCCTTCGGGTACGGATCCCCTCGCGGGGCTAACCGAAGGACCTGAGTTCAGCGGCGGCCTCGCTCAGGTAGTCGTGGACCGCTCGTTCGGGAACGCGGTAGGAGCGCCCCACGCGTATCGCGGGAAGAACCCCGGAATGGACCATCCGGTAGACCGTCATCTTCGACACCCGCATGATCGTGGCGACCTCCGCGACGGTGAGGAAACGTACCTCGTCCAGTCGACGGCGGGACGCACCTCTCGGTGCCAGCGAGGGGACCCGATCGTCCAGAGCCAGTATCTGGGCCGCGAAGGTGTTCACCCATTCGCGCGTGTCGCTGTCGGGCTCGTGGCCGCTCTCCTCCAGAGCCTCCATGACGGCCTCGGTGTCCAGAGGACGGTGCAGAGTCAGTACTTCCACTCCGACGGGCCTTCCCGCCGCGGAGTAGTCCACGACGAACGACCCGTGGTCGGAACTCCTGGACACGGGAGCGTCGGAGAGCGTGAGGTAGCCCGCGTCCGCTTCCTGGTCGATCGTCACGTTTCTGGGTGCCGCCATGGAGATCACGATACTTCCACCACCGTTTTCAGCACAGGGTCCGACGTACCCCAGCTCGTGTCCTTGACCGCCACGTAGATCTTTCGGCCGTCGCCCGTACGTCCGTACAGCTTGTAGGAGTAGTTCTCGGGATCGTGCTCCTCCTTGAGGGGGCGTGTCAGCGCTGCGAGGACGTCGTCCTCTGTTATGCGTCGACGCCGCATCCTCTCCAACAGGTGTCCGGTGAAGCGTGGCGGCATCTATGTCTCCGCCTCCAACACGATGTCGAGGACGCGAATCGCGTGCTTGCCTCTCGACTCGACGGCGATGGTCCAGGCTCCGGTTTCGTCTATCACCACACGCAGAGTGTGTGCCCAGATGGGTGCCTGGGCAGAGGGGCCCACGCCGATGATTCCGCTCATGGTGAGAGCCGCCGTTCCGGAGGGGCGGATGACCTCCAGCTGGAGTTGGCTTCCTGAGGTGCCCTGGCTCGTGGGTTCCACATGCGCGAAGACCACACCCAGCTCCACCCCGATGGGCAGATACCCGACGGGCAGCACGCGTAGTGCGGGATCGCTGACGGAGAGGACATCGTTCTCCGCAACGACCTCTCGGCCGAGAAGGAAGAGGTAATCCTTCGCCTCGGTGGGAACCGCGCAGTGTCGCATGGAACTGAGACTAGGTCTCCGGGACAGTCCGGCGCAGGGGAATCCCGATTCCGCTCTGGTATCCCACCAGGCCTTCCGGTCCTGCCTACGTCCGGGCGCGGGCATCCCACCGTCGTAGGGGCACGCGGATGCGCTCCGTCACGGAGTGATCGCGAAGCCGCCCCCGTGACCCGTCACGGGGGCGGCGTGCCGCATCGTTGGTGTGGCTACTCCGCGCGCCAGCCGCCCTGGCGGTCGGCCAGGTTGAGTGCGGTGGTCACCAGCGGCACGTGGCTGAACGCCTGCGGGAAGTTGCCCACCTGCCGCCCGGTGTGCGGGTCGTACTCCTCGGCGAGCAGCCCCAGGTCGTTGCGCAGCGACAGCAACCGCTCGAACAGCTCCTTGGCCTCGTCCTGGCGTCCGATCGACAGCAGGGCGTTGGCCATCCAGAAGCTGCACGCCAGGAAGGCGCCCTCGTCGCCGGGCAGCTTGTCGGCGGAGGTCTCCAGGTCGGTGCGGTACCGCAGCACGAACCCGTCGACCATGAGGTCCTTGCGGATCGCCTCGATGGTGCCGATGACGCGCGGGTCGTCGTAGGGCAGGAACCCCACCTCGGGGATGAGCAGCAGCGCCGCGTCCAGCTCCTTGCCGCCGTAGTACTGGGTGAAGGTGTTGCGGTGCGGGTCGTAGCCGTACTCGCACACCTCGGCGTGGATCGTGTCGCGCAGGGACCGCCACCGCTCGATCGGTCCCTCCTTGCCGAACTCCTCGATGCTGCGCACCGCCCGGTCGGCGGCCACCCACGCCATGACCTTGGAGTGCACGAAGTGCTGACGCGGCCCGCGCACCTCCCACAGTCCCTCGTCGGGTTCGTCCCAGCACCATTCGAGGTAGTTGACCAGCGACCGCTGGAGCCCCCACAGGTACTCGCCGCCGCGGATGTTGGACCGGCGGGCCAGGTGCAGCACGTCCATGACCTCGCCGTACACGTCGAGCTGGTACTGTCCGACCGCCGCGTTGCCGATCCGCACCGGCCGCGACGCCTCGTACCCCGGCAGCCAGTCGGCCTCCCACTCGGTGAGCCGCCGCTCTCCGCGGATGCCGTACATGATCTGCATCAGCTGGGGTTCACCCGCCACGGCCCGGACCAGCCACTCACGCCAGGCGAGCGCCTCGTCCTTGTACCCGGAGCGGATCAGCGCCTCCAGCGTGATGGTGGCGTCACGCAGCCAGCAGTAGCGGTAGTCCCAGTTGCGGACCCCGCCGATCTCCTCGGGCAGGGAGGTCGTGGGGGCGGCCACGATCCCGCCGGTCGGCTGGTAGGTCAGCGCCTTGAGCACGATGAGGGACCGCACGACCGCCTCGCGGTAGGGCCCGTCGTAGCTGCACTGGTCGACCCACTTCTCCCAGAACCGCGCGGTGCGGGACAGGGCCTTCTCCGCGTCCAGGTGGTCGGACTCCTCCACCTGCGAGGGGTGCCAGGTCATGACGAACGGCACGCGCTGGCCCGCCGTCACGGTGAAGGTGGCGTCGTGCGTGAAATTGTGGCCCTGGAGGGCGACGGGGGCGCTCAGCCAGATCGCGTCGGGTCCGGCGATGGCGACCAGTTCGGTTCCGGCGCGGTGCATCCACGGCACCACGTGGCCGTAGTCGAACCGGATCCGCATGGTCGTCTCCATCCGGACGGACCCGCTGATCCCCTCGACGATGCGCACGATGTGGGGTGCGCCGCCGCGCGGCGGCATGAAGTCGATGACCCGCACGCTCCCGGTGTCGGTGTCCCATTCCGACTCCAGGATCAGCGTCTCCCCCCGATACCCGCGCCGGGTGGCGTTGGGTTCGCCGTCGGCGGGCCGGAGCGCCCAACTGCCGTTCTGGTCGTCGCCCAGGAGGGCGGCGAAACAGGCGGAGGAATCGAAGTCCGGCAGACACGCCCAGTCGATGGAGCCGTCCCGCCCGACCAGAGCGGCGGTCTGCATGTCGCCGATCAGTGCGTAGTCCTCAATCCAGCCGGGCACGCGGCTCACCCCCAACGCGTCGTCTTGGTCTGTGCGGTGGGCGCGAGAACCCGTGTGGGGACGGGGTGCGCCGCGCCTTCGCGGTCGCGCCGCGCACGCCCGTGTACGCGCCCCGTCGGGGGATCCACCGCCCGACCCGGCACCGGACGTGCTCCGGGGCTGGGAAGGGGCGCCGTTCGGGACATCGGCTCACCTCCCCGGACCGCCTGTCGCCTCCCGTATACCCGGTTATGTGCCCAGGTGGGGGCAGGCTAAAGAGGCGGACCGAAGGAACCGGCCGACACCCGCTCCGTGTTGTTCACCGCGGTCACCATCTTCCACTCTTCATGGGATGCGCGCTACCCGCGGTTGCACGTGCATGGGAACACGCGTGGAGTTATATGACGAATTGTGGAGTTTCACGTTCCAGAAGTTATGACGCGGTGATCAATCACCGATGACGGCCGGGCCAACGGTGAGGCGGCGACTGGACGGTCGGCCGCTCATCCGGTACCCGCATCATCGGCAGGAAGACCTGGGCGAGCGGGCCGATCGTCAGGGCGTAGACGATCGTGCCGACCCCCAGCGTCCCGCCGAGCAGGGTTCCGGTGACCACGACGACCACCTCGATCACCGTGCGGGCCAGCCGTACCGACCACCCGCGCTCGGCCAGGCCGGTCATCAGGCCGTCGCGCGGCCCCGGGCCGAGGCTGGCGCCGATGTAGCACCCGGTGGCCACCCCGCACACCAGTACCCCGACCAGCAGCGTCGCCACCCGCACGGCCAGCGACTCGGGCGAGGGGAGCAGCCACAGGAACAGGTCCACGGTCGTGCCGACGACGACCACGTTGCTCAGCGTGCCCAGGCCGGGCCGCTGCCGCAGGGGGATCCACAGGAGCATGAGCGCCGCTCCGACGATCACGCTCCACGTGCCGATCGACAGCCCGGTCCGCAGCGCCAACCCCTGGTGCAGCACGTCCCAGGGCATGGCGCCCAGCTCCGCCCGGACCAGCAGCGCGCCGCTGAGCCCGTACAGGACCAGTCCCAGGTACAACTGGGCCAGCCGTCGCGCCCGCGGCCGGGGCACGAGTCGGGCCAGCCAGTTCCACGTCCTCACGGGGGCGGGCGCCTGGTCAGGGGAGTGGGGGCGGTCGGGCACAGGGGACTCCGTTTCCTCGGATCACGGGATGGCGGCACGATGGCTCGTTCGATGGGGCCGCGAACGGTGCCACATCGGTATCGTGACGGAGGTGGCGCTCATTCTGAAGCGCCAATCGGAACAACTGGCCCTAAACCTGGGCGTGCGGGGAGGACGGTATGGCGAAGCAGGGCGGCCACCGTGGGGCCGATCGTGGCCCGACCGGAGGCGGCAGCCGGCGGATCAACGGCCGCCTCCTGGCCCGGCTCATCGGGGAGGCGCCGGTCGAGCGCCCCTACTACCTGGCCATCGCCCGCGCCGTGAGCGGCCTGGTCCTGGACGGCCGCGTCCCCACCAACACCCGCCTGCCCGCCGAGCGCGACCTGGCCGCGTCGCTCGGCGTCAGCCGCAACACGGTCACCGCCGCCTACGCCTGGCTGCGTGACCATCGCTTCCTGGACAGCCGCCAGGGCGCGGGCAGCTGGACCGTCCTCCCCGACACCGGCACCGGCAGCGGCGAGCTGGCGCCGTTCACCCCCGTCGCCGAGCACATCGACCTCGGAGTGGCCGCCCCGCCCGCGGTGGAGGGGCTGCGCGCCGCCTCCTTCCAGGCCGCCGAACAGCTCGCGGCGCACGTGGGCGGTCTCGGCTACTACCCCTACGGCCTGCCCGAACTGCGCCACGCGATCGCCCGCCGCTACGTCGAACGCGGCCTGCCCACCACACCCGAGCAGATCTTCGTGACCAACGGCGCCCAGCAGGGCATCGCGCTGGCACTGGACCTGCTGCTCCAGCCAGGCGACGAGGTCCTCGTCGAGTCGCCGACCTACCCGCACGCGGTGGACGCGGTCCGCCGGGCGGGCGCCCGGATCCGGACGGTCGGGGTGACACCGCAGGGGTGGGACATGGAGTACCTGGCCGACGCCTTCCGCCAGTGGAAGCCGGGGCTGGCCTACCTCATCCCGGACTTCCAGAACCCCACCGGCGCGCTGATGGACGACGACGAGCGCGCCGCCCTGGTCCGCGAGGCGCGCCGGGCGGGCACCCACCTGGTCATCGACGAGTCCGTCGCCGAACTGGCCATCGACTCCGGCGACCTGCCCGCGCCGGTGGCCGCCCACGACACCGACGGCCGGGTGCTGACCATCGGCTCGGTGGCCAAGCTGCTGTGGGGCGGGCTGCGTGTGGGCTGGATCCGCACCACGCCGCCGATGGTGGCCCGGCTCATGTCCGCCCGTCAGCGCTTCGACCTGGCCGGGGCGGTCCTCGACCAGCTCACCGTCACCCACCTGCTGGCGGACGTGATGCGGGTGCGCGCCGAACGCAGCCGCCAGCTCCGGCGCAACCGCGACGCCCTGGTGCGCGCGCTGCGCGAACGGCTGCCCGACTGGAGGCCCAGCGCGCCCGGGGGCGGACTGGTGCTGTGGGCGACCCTGCCGCACCCGGTCGCGGGCGCGCTGGCCACGGCGGCGGCCCGGCACGGGGTGCACCCGGCGGCCGGGCCGGTGTTCGGCGTGGACGGCACCCTGGAGCGGTACGTGCGCCTGGCCTACACCCAGCCGCCGGACGTGCTGGCCGACGCGGTGGAGCGGTTGGCCGCGGCCTACGCCGAGACGCTCGCCCACCCGGTCCAGCCGCGCGGTCAGCTCTTCGTCTGAGCACCGGGTCGCGGGCTGTCGTGGGGCCGCCCGGGGCGGGGGGTCAACTCCGGGAGCCGGGGACGAACCGGTGGGCGAAGCGCGTCACCTCGGCCAGCGCCTCGTCGCGGTTGGTCTCGTTGAACAGCTCGTGCCGGGCCTCGGGGAAGACCCGGACGGTCACGTCCGAGCCCGCGAGGGCCTCGACGCCCGTCTTGCTTCCGGCGAGCGGCACCAGGGCGTCGTCGGAGCCGTGCAGCCACAGCAGCGGCGTCGTCCCCACACAGCCCGCCTCGTGGAGCCGGTCGAGTTCGGTGAGCATCGCCAGGACCGTGGGCCGCTTGAAGGGGCCGTGCCAGACCAGCTCGTCGGCGGCGTAGGCGGCGCCCACCTCGGGGTCCCGGGAGAGCGTGTCGGGGTCGATCGGGATGTCCGGGATCTCCTCCAGTCCGCTGAGCGTCTCCAGGACCTCCCAGCGGCCGAGCACCGGGGAGGCCACGACCAGCGCGCGCGGCGCCTCGGGGTGGGTCTGGGCGTAGCGGGCGGCGACGAGGCCGCCCATCGAGTGGCCGATGAGGATCAGGGGGAGGGAGCGGTAGGCGGTGCGCGCCTGGGTGATGACGCGGTGCACGTCCTCCACCACCCCGGCGAAGTCGTCGATGAGCACGCGCTCGCCCGAGGAACGGCCGTGCCCCCGGTGGTCGGCTCCGTACACCACCGCGCCCGCCTCGACCAGGGCGGCGGCCACGTGTTCGTAGCGTCCGAGGTGTTCGCCGTAGCCGTGGACCAGCACCGCCAGCCAGGTCGGTTCGCCCTCGGCGGGCGCCCACGCCCGCGCCGCCAGCTTCCCCGACCCGTCGGGTCCGCCGGCCAGGGCCCACTCGCGTGTGGTGATCACGGCGTTTCGCCTCCTCGTCTGCGACGATCTCTGGGAGGGACACCCTATGGGGGCGCGGCCACGGCGTGCATGCGGGCGGGGCGGATGTCGACGCCCGTGGCCGGGGGGAGACCGGGGACGGTCCCGGCTCGGTCGTGTCTCAGTCGCGTAACGATCGGCGCGCCCGTTCGTAGTCGCGTCCCAGGCGGGACGCCAGCCGTTCGTAGGCGGGAACGAAATACGGCATAAGGTGCGATGTTATCTACTCCACAAGAAAGGTGATCTTCTACGCTTACCTCTGGGCATCCCTCGGACGGGACCATCCGCGTACCACCCGTCCGCAACGAAGACTGGAGAGGGTGACGCGCGTGCTGGAGGACTCCTACGGGCGAGTGGCGACCGACCTCCGTGTGTCGCTCACCGACCGCTGCAACCTCAGATGCAGCTACTGCATGCCGCCCGAGGGCCTGGAATGGCTGCCCAAGCCCGAACTGCTCACCGACGACGAGGTGCTGCGGCTCATCCGCGTCGGCACCACCCACCTCGGCATCACCGAGGTCCGCTTCACTGGCGGCGAACCCCTGCTCCGCCGCGGCCTGCCCGGCCTGGTCGCCGGAACTACCGCGCTCACCCCCCGACCGCGGACCGCCCTCACCACCAACGGCATCGGCCTGGCCCGCATGGCCCCCGCCCTGGCCGAGGCCGGACTCGACCGCGTCAACGTCTCCCTCGACACCCTGCGCCACGACCGCTTCGAGAAGCTCGCCCGCAGGCGCCGCCTCCAGGACGTCCTCGACGGCATGGCCGGGGCGGCCGAGGCGGGGCTCACCCCCGTCAAGGTCAACGCGGTGCTCATGCGCGGCATCAACGACGACGAGGCGCCCGACCTGCTGCGCTACTGCATCGAGCGCGGCTACGAGCTGCGGTTCATCGAACAGATGCCCCTGGACGCCCAGCACGGCTGGCGCCGCGACACCATGGTCACCGCCGACGAGATCCTCGCGCGCCTGGAGGCCGACTTCTCCCTGGAGGCCGCCGACGCCGACACCCGCGGCAGCGCCCCCGCCGAGCTCTTCCACGTGCGCGGCGCCCGCTTCCCCGACGGGGAGCGGGCCACCGTCGGCGTGATCGGCTCCGTCACCCGGCCGTTCTGCGGGGCGTGCGACCGCGTGCGCCTGACCGCCGACGGCCAGATCCGCAACTGCCTGTTCGCCCGTGAGGAGTCCGACCTGCGCGCCCTGCTGCGCGGCGGCGCCAGTGACGAGGAGATCGCCGAGCGCTGGACGGCGGCCGTGGCCACCAAGCTCCCCGGCCACGGCATCAACGACCCCTCGTTCCTCCAGCCGGCGCGCCCGATGTCGGCGATCGGCGGCTGACTCGCCTGGTAGGCACCCGGTCCGAGCGGGCACGACAGTGGAAGGGAGGGGCACGACCGCACCGGACCAGGAAGAAGCCGTGGCCATGCCGAGAACGGACGCCGGTCACCGGACCGCCGCGCACACGGCGGATCTGCGGGTCGAGGCGTGGGGGCCGACCCGGGAGGAGTGCGTCGCGCACGCCGTGGCCGCGGTGGTGGAGAGCGTCGTCGGCGCCGAGCCGCCGCCCGCGACGACGACCGTCGAACGCGACCTGGAGGGCGCGACCGACGCCGATCTCCTCGCCGCCGTGATCGACGAGGTCGTCTACCTCCTGGAGACCAGGGGGCTGCTCCCGTCCGCGACCGAGGCGCGGGCCACGCCCACCGGGCTCCGGGTGCGGTTCGCGATGGCCGACGCCGACACGGCCGAGGCCTGCGGCGCGGTCCCCAAGGCCGTCTCCCTGCACCAGCTGCGCTGCGAGCGCGGCCCGAAGGGATGGTGGTGCTCCGTGACGGTCGACGTCTGACATCTGGCTGGGAACGGGCCCGACCGCACGCCACGGGCCCTTCGACGCACCCGGGAGCGCGCCATGCGCATCACCGAAGAGACCCCGTACCGGTTCCGTGTCGAACCCGAGGGAGGGATGCGGGTACCGGGCATCGTGTTCGCGTCCCGACGGCTGCTGCCCGACCCCGCGGCGGACGAGTCACTGCGCCAGGTGGCGAACGTGGCGACCCTGCCGGGCATCGTGGTCGCCTCCTACGCGATGCCGGACATGCACTGGGGCTACGGCTTCCCCATCGGCGGCGTCGCCGCCACCGACGTGGCCGAGGCGGGGGTGGTCTCGCCGGGCGGGGTGGGCTTCGACATCTCCTGCGGCGTCCGGCTCCTCGCCGCCGACCTCGACCGGGACGCGTTCGAGCCGAGGCGCGGCGCGGTCATGGACGCGCTCGACCACGCCGTCCCACGCGGCATGAAGCGCGGCAGCGTGTGGCGGATGTCCGACCCCGCGAAGCTCCGCGAGGTCCTGGACGGCGGGGCGTGCCACGCCGTGGACAGGGGACACGGCGTGCGGCGGGACCTGCGGCGGTGTGAGGACGGCGGGCGGATGGCGGACGCCGACCCGGGCGGGATCAGCCACCGGGCGATCGAGCGCGGGCTCGGGCAGGTCGGCAGCCTCGGGTCGGGCAACCACTTCCTGGAGGTCCAGGCGGTCGACGAGGTCTACGACGCGCGGGCGGCGGAGGCGTTCGGGCTGCGGGCGCGCCAGGTCTGCGTGATGATCCACACCGGGTCGCGCGGGCTCGGGCACCAGGTCTGCTCCGACCAGGTGCGCGCGATGGAGAAGGCGATGGAGCGCTACGGGATCGCGGTGCCCGACCGGCAGCTCGCCTGCGTGCCGGTCGAGTCGCGGGAGGGGCGCGCCTACCTGGGGGCGATGGCGGCGGCGACCAACTTCGCGCGGGTCAACCGGCAGCTGCTCGGGGAGGCCGCCCGCCGGGCCTTCGACGCCCATGCCGGCTGCGGGCTCGACCTCGTCTACGACGTGTCCCACAACCTCGCGATGGTGGAGACCCACGTCGTCGACGGGCGGCGGCGCCGACTGTGCGTGCACCGCAAGGGCGCCACGCGGGCGTGGCCGCCCGGCCATCCCGACCTGCCGGCCGAACTGGCCGACGTCGGCCAGCCCACGCTCATCCCCGGCACGATGGGGACCGCCTCCTACGTCCTGGCCGGTGTCCCGGGCGGGCAGGCGTTCCACTCGACCTGCCACGGCGCGGGCCGGGTGATGAGCCGCCACGAGGCCGTGCGCAAGGTGCGGGGCAGACCGCTCAGGGACGATCTGGAGGCGCACGGGATCGCGGTGCGCGGCACGTCGTGGAAGGGGCTGGCCGAGGAGGCGCCGTCCGCGTACAAGGACGTCACCGACGTGGTGGACGCCAGCGTCGGGGCGGGCCTGTGCCGCAGGGTGGCCCGGCTCGTGCCGCTGGGCGTCGTCAAGGGCTGAGCGGCGCCGGAAAACCGGTTGCCCGCCTGCTCCCGACTCTGGCTTGATGTCCCACGGCGAAGATTCGCCGTCACAGGCCCGTTCGGGAAAGGGAGGTGGCCTGTCATGCCCTACACCGAGGTCGCCGGTGAACGCGTCCCCATCCGCATGTGGGCCGACCCGGGCCAGGTCGAGGCCCAGGCGATGGAGCAGCTGCGCAACGTCACCCGGATGCCCTGGGTGCACGGCCTCGCCGTCATGCCCGACGTGCACTACGGCAAGGGCGCCACGGTGGGCTCCGTCATCGCCATGCGCGACGCCGTGAGCCCCGCGGCCGTCGGCGTGGACATCGGCTGCGGCATGACCGCCGTGCGCACGGACCTGACCGCCGAGCGGCTGCCCGACGACCTTGGGAGTCTGCGCTCCGCCCTGGAGGCGGCGATCCCCGTCGGGTTCCACGCCCACGACGAGCCGGTCGACCCGACCACGGTGCCCGGCCTGCGCAGCACGGACTGGGACCGCTTCTGGTCCGGCTTCGACGACCTCGCCGAGTCCGTGCACCCCCGGCTGACCAGGGCCCGCCGACAGATGGGCACCCTCGGCGGAGGCAACCACTTCCTGGAGGTGTGCCTGGACGACGACGGCACGGTCTGGCTCGTCCTGCACTCCGGGTCACGCAACATCGGCAAGGAGCTGGCCGACCACCACATCGGCACGGCCCAGTCCCTCTCGCACAACCAGGGCCTGGTCGACCGCGACCTGGCGGTGTTCCTCGCCGACACCCCCGAGATGGCCGACTACCGCCGCGACCTGTTCTGGGCCCAGGACTACGCGCGCCGCAACCGCGACGTCATGATGGGTTTGGCGTGCGCGACACTGACCGAACAGATTCCGGGTACCCGGTTCGAGCAGTGGATCTCCTGCCACCACAACTACGTGGCGGAGGAGAGCTACGACGGCGTGGACGTGCTCGTCACCCGCAAGGGCGCCATCCGTGCGGGCAGGGGTGATTTCGGGATCATCCCCGGCAGCATGGCGACCGGCACGTACATCGTGCGCGGTCTGGGCAACCCGGACTCGTTCAACTCCGCCTCGCACGGGGCGGGCCGTCGGATGAGCCGCAACAAGGCCCGCAAGACGTTCACCAGGGAGGACCTGGTGGAGCAGACCAGGGGCGTGGAGTGCCGCAAGGACCTGGGCGTCGTGGACGAGATCCCCGCCGCCTACAAGGACCTGGAGTCGGTGATCGAGGCCCAGACCGACCTGGTCGAGGTGGTCCACCGCCTGCGTCAGGTGGTGTGCGTCAAGGGCTGAGCGGCGCCGGTCGCGCGGTGTGGTCCATCCTGGGAGGGTGAGCAGAACACCGCCAGGGGGAATCGACGCGGTCATCCTCGCCGGAGGCGCCGCCCGGCGCATGGGCGGCGCCGACAAACCCGGCCTGACCGTCGCGGGTCGCACGCTGCTGGAGCGGGTCGCCGACGCGGTCCGCTCCCACGACGCGCAGGCCCGTGTCATCGTGGTCGGTCCGCCCCGGGAGAGCCCGCCCGCGCTCTACGTCCGGGAGGAGCCGCCCGGGGCCGGGCCGGTGCCCGCCCTGATCGCTGGACTGGCGCATGTGCGCGCGCCCCGGTTCGCGCTGCTGGCCGCCGACCTGCCGCGCCTGACCGCGGCCCACCTGGCCGAGCTCGCCGAGGCGTTCGACGAGACGGCCTCCGGAGCCGTGTACGTGGACACGGGAGGCCGCGAGCAGTGGCTGACGGGGGTGTGGCGCACCGACGCCGTGCGGGCCGCGCTCGCCGACTACCGGGGCCGGTCCCTGTTCCGCCTCCTCGGCCCGCTGGAGCCGCGCCGGATCGCCCTCGCCGACGACGGCGCCGAGTTCGACTGCGACACCCCCGAGGACCTCGCCCGCGCCCGCCGCGACCTCGGACGGGACACCCCGACCGCCCCCTGAGCCGCCGTCCCGGCCGCCACCGCGCCCCGACTCCGGCCCGGGGAGGTCAGCGCTTCCGGTACTCGTCCATGGGCACGACCTCGCGCAGGAACCCCCGGATGTCGAGGAAGTTCGACAGGTACTCGCGGTGCTCGTCGCATGCGGTCCACACCTTGCGACGGTCCGAGGTGTGCAGCTTGGGGTTGTTCCACACCAGTGCCCAGGTGGCGTCCGCGTGGCAGTCGCGGCGGGAACAACGCGGCTCCACGGCCGGATTACCCAATTCTGACCCCCAGGGAATTTCGCGGCCCGAATGGTCAAGCCACGGTCACGATCGGTCATGCTCGCCGATCTCGGCGTTGACCGGTGTCGACGGAGAGGAGAAAAGGCGACGCCGGGTGGCTACGGGGGCAAACCACCCGGCGTCGCTCGCGATGTTCCGACGGGGGCTCGAAACATCGCCGTGCGCTTCGACGGGGGACCGAAGCGCTAGAAACCAATGTACACCGAGGCCCCCCGGGGTACGTCAAGAGTGAGTTACGACGTTGTCTCGGGAGAGTCCCGCGGATCGAAGGTCCTAAGTCCCAGGTCAGGACTAATCTGGCACTTTGCCCAGGATGCGGTTCCTCCCTCGCGGGAACGGCGGTTCGGGCGGGTCAACCCCGTGCCGGGCGTCGGTGCGCGACACGCCCGGAAAGGGTCAAGGGCGAAGTGACGACCGGCCCGACGCCCGCCCGTGCGACGAGAGGCATCCGGTGTGGCGGTCGGGGAACGCGGGGAGGCAGGGACAACGGAGGGTCGCGTTCGCGCGACCGGGCAACGGACAACGCAGGGGGTCGCTCATGTCCCACCACACGTACCGCGTCACGGAGATCGTCGGAACCTCGCCGCAGGGGGTCGACCAGGCCATCCGGAACGGGATCGACCGCGCCGCGAACACACTCCGGGGCCTCGACTGGTTCGAGGTCACCGAGATCCGGGGGCACATCGAGGACGGCGTCGTCGCGCACTACCAGGTCGGTCTCAAGGTGGGGTTCCGCCTGGAGGACTGAGCGGAGCGTCCTGCCGGGGTCTCGGACACACCGTCCGGGCCCCTCGGGGTGCGCTTGGCCCGGGTCCGCCGCGTGCTCGGTCCGACCCCTGTGCGTGCCCGGGTCGGCTGTGCGCTCAGCCTGGGTCGGGCCTGGTCCGCTGTGCGCCCAGCCCGGATCCGCTGTCCGTGCTGGTTCGGGTCCGCTGTGCGTGCCCGGGCCGCCTGTGCGCTCAGCTCGTGTCGGAGGGCTCCTCCCCCCGCTGCACGTCGACGTGGACGTGGTCGAGGTGCCGGAGGATCTCGTTGTCGGAGTCGGTCTCGTAGTCGCGCCAGCCCAGTGACGGGTAGAAGGTGCTCCAGATGCGGTCGTCGAAGATGATCACGGCCACGTCGTAGTCCGGCGCGTGCGCGATCAGCCAGTGCGCCATGACCCATCCCGCGCGCCGGTTGTCCTCGCTGACCGGACGGTAGAAGACGTCGATCGCCCGGCCCTCGTAGTGCGCGGAGTCGTCGCCGTGCCCGGTGTCGAAGCCGCCGGGGAAGTACCCGCCCAGGCTCAGACCGGCGAAGACGCCCTCCATGTCGACCCTGAGGTCCTCGGCCCGGGCGGTGAGCCCCGACGGTTCCAGCCCCTCCTGGACCTCCAGGCTCGGGTCGTTGGTGGAACGGCAGGTCAGCGAGGGTCCCGGAGTCCCCTGCGGCCCCTCCTCCAACACGGTCATCACGGGCTCGGGGATGTCACTGGTGTCCGGCGCCCCGATCGGTGCGTCCTCCCCCTGGACGGCGACCGCCGCCGCGGTGGTCGCGCGGCGGGCCTGGTCCCGGTCCAGCGAGAACCGTTCCTCGCCCACCCACGCGGAGCACTCGGCCCCCCACGGCGCCGAGACGCCCTGACCGCCGGTCCGCTCCAGCACCCAGCGCGTGGTCATGACGGCGACGGCGCTCAGCGCCGCCAGGACCGCCACGGAGAGGACCAGTCCTCTCCAACGGCCGGTCCGCCGCGACTCCGTCTCCATCTCCCCACCCCTCCACGCTCCTGCCGGGCCCGGACCCGGCGCGGACACACCAGTAGTCGGTCAACCGCGCGGGCGTCCCGCGCATTTCCCTCGTTGCCGACTCATTCCGTGAACTGTGCCGTCCGCTGGACCCGGCCGGAGCGGCGATGGGGTGGCGTGACCATCGCCCACCTGCGCCGTTACCGGCTGGAGCACGCGCGGCGGTCGAACGCGAACGGCCCCGCCTGGCCGGAACCGGTCAGGCGGGGCCGCGTGTCGTGCGTCGGTCGGGCGGGTCAGGGGCAGAGGGCGTCGAGGTCGCTGGGGTCGGTCCCGACCTGGCGGCCGGGGTCGGCGGGGGAGGGCTCGTTCAGACCGGTGTACTCCTGCCACTCGGTGCGATCGTCCTCCGGAACGGTCTCCGCCGCGACGGCGTCCTCACCCGACGGGGAGGCCGAGGGGGAGGGGGCGACGGGGAGCTCGTCGCCCTCGGCGCCCCGACCGCCGATGGCGTCCGCGACCAGGGCGCGCACGGTCTCCCAGTCCGGGTTGGCCGTGTTCACCTGCGGCGGGGACAGCTGGAGGGTGCTCATCGACCCGGTGCCCGCGATCACGTCGGCCAGTTCGATGAACGCGGGGACCTTCGCCTGGGGGATGTCCGTGCTCAGCGTGCGCTCGGTCGCGCCCGCCAGCCGCCGGTAGCTGGTGAGGATGGTCGCGGGGTCGATCTGCTCGGCCACGTACTTGATCAGGCAGCCCTGGCGGCCCATCCGTCCGTAGTCGTCGGAGTTGACCCGCGAACGCCCGTACCACAGCGCCTCGTGGCCGTCGAGGCGGCGCAGTCCCGGCTCCAGGACGCCTCCGTGCACGCCGTAGGGGATCGGCTCCTCGATGAGGACCTCGATGCCGCCGACCGCGTCGATGAGGTCGCGGAAGCCCATCATGTCGACCATCGCGTAGTACTTGACGTCCAGGCCGATGTTGTACCCGATCACGGTCTTGAGGGTGTCGGCGGACGGGTCGGCCACGGTCGGGTTGATCGCCAGGACGTCGGGCTCCTCGGCGACCGTCTGGTAGACCTCGTTGAGCAGGTCGTCGAAGCCGTACGGCGCGGGGTAACGCTCGGCCAGCACGCTGTCCGGCGGGAACTGCGCGTTCTCCAGGTTGCGGGGCAGTCCGATGAGCACGGTGTCACCGGTCTCGGTGTCCACGCTGGCGACCATCATCGAGTCGGTGCGCGCGCCGTACCGGTTCTCCGCCGAGTCGGCGCCCAGGAGCAGGACGTTGATCCGCTCCGCGCCGTTCCAGGGGTCGGCGCTGTCGTGCGGTTCGTCGCCGGGCTGGGGAGTCCCGAAGACGGCGGACAGCGTCCGCTGCGTGGTGTACCCGCCGTGCAGGGCCAGCGCCGAGGGCAGCGCGACCGTCAGGCACAGGACGGCGACGACGGCGCCGCTGAGCAGGCGCCGTCCCAGAGGGGCGTCCTTGGGGCGGGTGATCACCCAGGAGTGCACGATGATCGCCAGCCACAGCACCGTCACGACGAACACCGTGACCATGGCCCCCGTGAGCCAGCTGTTCTGCACGGCCAGGCTCGCCAGGACGGCCACCGTGCTCGTGTCGTGGGCGGCGATCCACACCGCCCAGCCCGCGAGGGAGACGACGCCGAGGAGGTAGACCCCCAGGATCACCGTGCCCGCCCGCCGGAGCCCCATCCGCAGGTGGGCGATGCCCGGCAGGGGGAGCGACGCGACGGTCCACAGCAGAGCACGACCCGTGCTCGGTCGTGCGGGCGCCTCTTCCCGCTGGTCTTCTTCGGCTGCCACCGGCGATTCCTCTCCAACCGAGGGGCGGCGGCGCCACCCCCGTTCGGTCGCACCCGCCACGGTCCCGGGGCGGCGGGCGCGCTCGCGGCGTCCGGGGGTCGACCCGGACGCCTCCAGTCACGTAGACGATCCGAGGGCGCGTTCCGGTTCCGGCCGAGTTCGCGCCTGTGGACCGGTTGTACGGGCTGTTCCCGCCGCCGTGAGGGGGTACCCCTCGTACGCGCGGTTCACGCCCGTCAGTTCAGTGTGGCGCTTTGCCGGACTTGTGTGCGCTGCGGCCGCCTCCTCAGGGATGTTCTATACAAGTCTGTTATGTGGCGGGGAGGTCGCCGCTGGGGGGTTGGGTGGCGCTTTTGGGCCGATCAAAGGGGTGAAACAGCCGATTTCTTTCGTGATCAGTAGTGAACCGGCGCGACAGCTGCGATGATCTGGCCGCAGGAGGGGGTGCCGCCCGGGGGAAGGGCGGCGTCATGGGAATGAAAGGCACCATCGTGCTCGATGCGGTTGACGCGGCGCTCATGCGCGCGTTGCAGGGGGACGGCAGAGCGACGTTCCAAGCACTGGCCGACGGGGTCGGCCTGTCCCGAACGGCCGTGCGTGCCCGAGTCCGTCAGCTCGTGCAGTCAGGGGCGATCAGGATCGTGGGTGTTCTGCACGCCGGGGTCGTCGGTATGGAGGTCCTCGGCCACGTGTCCTTCAGGGTCAGCGGGCCGGTGGGTCCGCTGATGGAGGCCCTGGACGAGCGTGAGGCCGTGACCTTCGCCGCGCACTCGGCGGGACGCTTCCCCGCCGTCGCGCAGGTGCGGGTGGCCGACGACGGCGCGCTGACCAAGGAGTTGGCCGAGTTGCGCGCCCTGCCGGGGGTGGAGGGGGCGGAGGTCTTCCGCGCCAACGCCGTGTTCAAGGACGCCCACAGCAGCGTGCGGGAGCTGAGGGACGTGGAGCTGGACGCCCTGGACTGGCGGCTGGTGCGCCAGCTGCTCCGGGACGGCCGGGCCTCGTACGCGGACCTGGCGCGCCAGGTGGGGTTGTCCCAGGCGGCGGCCCGTTCCCGCGTCGTGCGGCTGCTCAACTCGGGCGTCGTGCACGTCACGGCGATCGTGGAGCCGTCGGCGGTGGGCGCCAACGAACAGCTCGGCTTCGGCCTGCGATGCCGCGGGGACGCCGAGACGGTCGGGGCGGCGCTGGCCAACATGCCCCGGGTGTCCTTCCTGTCCAGCGGCTTCGGGCGCTACGACGTCGTGGGGACGCTCACCGCTCCCGACCGCCACCACCTGGTGGAGTCCCTGGAGGCGGTCCGTGTCGCCCCGGGGGTCGCCCACGTGGAGACGTGGGACCACCTGTCGGTGCGCAAGGAGCGCCGCGGCGGCGAGCGGCCGGCGGGGTGGGTTTCGGTCTGAGGCCCGGCCGCGCCCGGCGCGTGCGGCTCCGGGGGCGTCCACGCGGGTCCGCGCGTTCGGCGCGGGCCCGAATGTAACCGCCGGTAACATTTTTACGTGTTTCCGGGACGTATGTCTTGCGTCACGCTTAAGTTACCCGTGAGTATAGAGACGGGTCGGCCCGAGCCGACCGCACCAGGCGCGGGTGTAGTGGGAGGCTGACGTGGCGCTTGCGAGGACGTTGACGGCGGTGGGCACGGCGGCACTGGCCAGGAACGGCGCACGGCCGTTCGGCACCCACCTGTTCTCTGTCTGGCCGGGAGCCGCGTTCGCCGCGACCGCCTTCCCGGTCCGCTGCGTCCCGGGGGACAACCTGGCCATCCACGTGGCCGTGGCCCAGGCCCCGACCGGGTCGGCACTGGTCGTGGACGTGGCGGGCGAGCCGGAGTACGGGTACGTCGACGAGATCATCGCCGTGGCCGCGCGCACGCGCGGCGTCGTCGGCATCGTCCTGGACGGCTGCGTACGCGACATCGCCGCCATCGCCCACAGCGAGCTGCCCGTCTTCGGCGCGGGGGTCGCCGTCCGCGAGGCCGGTCACGACGCCGGCGGCGCGGTCGGCCAGCAGATCACCATGTCGGCCGCCGGGGGCCCCGGCCCCCTGCCGGTGCGCCGGGGCGACTGGATCGTCGCCGACGACGACGGCGTCGTGTGCCTGCCGCGCGGCCAGGTGAGCGCGATCATCGCCGACACCGTCAGCGGGATCACGCGCGACCGCGCGCTCGTCGAGGCCGTGCACGCGGGCGAGAGCACCCTGGACCTCCTGGGCCTGGACCCCTCCCGGGTCACGGGCTGGGACGGCGCCGCCGACCACGGCGCGCGGCGCGGAGCCGGACGCGCGCGGTCCCGCACGACCCGCCTCGACCAGGCCGTGCGCGGCGCGGAGGGCCGTTCGGCGCCGCGGCCGGGCGTCGCGGCGTCGCGACGGGTCGCGGGCGACGTCTACGGCGGCGAGTGAGGCTCGCGGCGCGCCCTCGGGCGCGCGGCGTCGCGGCGGTCCCACGGCGTCGGACGAGGGCCCGGGTCCGGTCGGCGGGGAAGCGGACCGACCCGGGCCGTGACCCCGTGCGGCGGACGTGCTGAGAGGACGCCCCCGGGGACCTCGTGAGCGGAGACCGGTCCGGTCTCACTCCTCGGCGAGGGAGAGCAGTTCGTCGATGTAGCAGGTCGCCTCGCGGGCGGCCGCGGTCGCGTCGGCGGCGCGCACGGCCTCGACCAGCTTGGAGTGGTCGATGCCCTCGGAGGCCGAGGACGGCTGCCCCGTCGCCTCGTCGTTCTGTTCGTAGGCGGTGTGCGCGATGCTCGCGTAGACCACCTGCGCGATGTCGTCGTAGAGGTCGATGAGCAGGGTGTTGTGTGTGGCGTTCACCACCGCCCGGTGCAGGGTGAAGTCCGCCTCGACGAACGCGCTCATGTCGCGGGCCCGCCAGGCCTCCTCACGCAGGTCCATGGCGCGGTCGATGTCGGCCATGTCCTCGTCGGTGTGGCGCAGCGCGGCCAGGCGCGCGGCCTCGACCTCCAGCGCGCGGCGGACCTCCAGGTTCTCGCGCAACCGGGAGCGTTCCAGACGGCGGCGCAGGGCCCCGCCGAGTTCGCTGGAGGCGCGCACGAAGGTCCCCGCGCCCTGGCGGATCTCCAGCAGACCCGCGTGGGCGAGGGCGCGGACGGCCTCGCGGACGGTGTTGCGGCCGACCTCGAGCTGTTCGGAGAGCTCGGACTCGGTGGGGATGCGGTCGCCGACGCCCCATTCACCCGAGTCGATCTGCGCTCGTAACTGACTGATGACCTGGTCCACGAGACCGGTCCGGCGGGTTGAGGCGAGGGGCACGCGTTACCTCCTAGGGGCGGGTCGCCGGATGACAGGGCGAGTGTGCGTGTTCGGATCGGTTACGCGGGAGCTTAGACCAGTCGCGGCGAGGAATCGTCGGCGATCGGCAATGCGTTATCCTCATGAAGTACATCGGGTCATCCTATGAATCTGTGAGGCAGTTCTCATGAGCGCCGCACCAGCTCCCCCGACGACGTCGACGAGCGGTCACCCGACCAGGGAGACCGCTCCTTCGCGTCCCCAGTGGGCGGTTCCGCTGCTGGTCGCGGCCGGTATCGGACTGGCCGCGCTCAACCTGCGCACCGCGATCACCAGCGTCGGACCCGTGCTCGACGAGGTCACGGCGGGCCTGGGCATGACCGCCGTGGGCGCGGGCGTGCTCACCACGCTGCCCGTGCTGTGCTTCGCGCTGTTCGGCGGACTCTCCCCGACCCTCGCGCGCCGCCTGGGCGACCACCACCTCATGGTGTACGCGCTGGTGGCGCTCGTGATCGGTCTCACCGCCCGCGCCGCCGTCAGCGAACCCTGGCTGTTCCTCGCGCTGAGCGTCGTCGCGTTGGCCGGTGGCGCGATCGGCAATGTCATCCTTCCCGCTCTCGTCAAGCACCATTTCCCCGACCGGGTCGGCCTGATGACGACGGTGTACACCACCGCGCTGGCGGCGGGGACCGCGATCGCGGCGGCCGCCACCGTGCCGCTGGAGCGGGCCACGGGGGACTGGCGGATCGCCCTGGGCTCCTTCGCCGCGTTCGGGGTCGTGGCCCTCCTGCCGTGGCTGCTGGTCCTGCGGAACGGCCAGCGCGGCGGTCGCGGGGGCCGGGTCCTGGGCGTGCGGGACGTCCTGGGCACCGCCATCGGCTGGCAGAGCGTGCTGTACTTCGGGACGCAGTCGTCGATCGCCTACATCATGTTCGGCTGGTACGCGCAGATGCTCCGCGACCAGGGCATGGACGCCCAGAGCGCCGGGCTGGCCCTGTCCTACCTGACCACCCTGGGCATCCCGATGTCCCTGGTCCTGCCCACGCTGCTGACCCGCGTGCGCGACCAGAGACCCTTCGTCGGCGTCTTCGCCGTCGCCTACCTCATCGGGATCGGCGGAATGTGGTTCTCCCCCATGTCCGGGGTGTGGATCTGGACGACCTTCATCGGTGTGGGCATGGGCAGTTTCGTCTACGCCCTGACCGTCTTCGCGCTGCGCACCCGCACGGGCGAGGGCACCGCCGCGATCTCGGCGTCCAGCCAGAGCCTGGGCTACCTCATGGCGGGGGCCGGACCCTTCCTCTTCGGGTTGCTGCACGAGCTGTCCGGCGGCTGGCGTGCCCCGCTGCTCCTGGTGCTGGGTTTGGTCGTGGCGAACGCGGTCGTCGGCCTGCTGCTGGGCCGTCCCCGCTACCTGGAGGACGCCATCGCCGCGCGCTCCCGCGCCTGAGGCGGGGGCGCCGGGAAAACCAGCTGCGGGTCCGAGCCCGGACTCCCTAGGCTGACCGGCATGGACACCCGCGTCACCGCCCCCGAGCGGCTCGGAGAGACCGTACTGACCGACGGCCGTGTGCTGGCCTGGGCCGAATGGGGGCCGGGGGACGGCGTCCCCGTCCTGCTCGTGCCCGGGGCCGCCACGAGCCGGTCGCTGGGGATCGGCGCGGGCGCCGCCGAGGCGCTCGGTGTGCGCCTGGTCTCCGTCGACCGGCCCGGGCTGGGGGAGTCCTCCCCCGCGCCGGGTCGCACGTTCGCGGACTTCGCCGACGACGTCGCGGACCTCGCGCGGCGTCGTGGACTGGGCCGGCCGCCGGTCGTCGGGAACTCCCAGGGCGCGCCGTTCGCGCTGGCCTGCACCGCCGCGGGCGCCACGGGGGCGGCGGCTCTGGTGTCGGCGGCCGACGAGGTGGCCCACCCCGCCTTCGCCGACGCGCTCCCCGACGGTCTGCGCTCCCTGGTCGAGCGCACCGCCGCCGACCCGGAGGGCGCGGCGGAGTTCTTCCGCGGCCTGGGACCCGAGGCGATGTGGTCGATGGTCGCCGGTGGCGCACCCGACAGCGACCTGGCGGTCTACCGTTCCCCCGCGTTCGAGGCCGCCTACACGACCGCGCTGAAGGAGGGGTTCGCCCAGGGCGGCGACGGGTACGCCCGCGACACCGTGCTGGCGATGGGGCGGTGGCCCTTCGACCTCGCGGCCGTGACCGTCCCGGTCGACCTCTGGTACGGCGCCGAGGACACCGTGCACTCACCGGACAACGGGGCCACGCTCGCCTCGCGCGTCCCGGGCGCCGCGCTGCACACGGTCCCCGGGATCGGCGGAGCGGTGCTGTGGACGCACGCCGAGGCGATCCTGTCCGTCCTCCTGGAGCGGGACGGCGCCTGAGCGCGGGCCCGAGGTCGCAGCCTAGACGGGGAGCCAGTCGAGTCGGCCGATGAGGTGCACCGAGCCGACGAAGGCCACCACGTCGATGACCGTGTGCGCGACCACCAGCGGCATCACCCGCCCGTACCGGTGGTAGAACCAGCCGAAGACCGCGCCCATCACCAGGTTGCCGAAGAACATGCCCACGCCCTGGTAGAGGTGGTAGAAGGCGCGCAGGACCGAGCTGAGCAGGATCGCCCGCCACGGTGACCAGCCGAGCTGGCCCAGCCGGTGCAGCAGGTACCCGACCACGATCACCTCCTCCAGGACGCCGTTCTTGGCCGCCTGGAGCACCAGGACCAGGGTGTCCCACCAGTTGCCGTCGAGGGTGCTCGGATCGATGGTGACCGTCAGGCCGAGCCGCCAGGACACCACGTACACCATCAGCCCGCCCGAGCCGATCAGGGCGGCGAGCGCGGCGCCGCGCAGCAGGTCGGCTCCGGGGCGGCGGACGTCGAAGCCCACCGTGCGGGCGTTCTCGCCGGTGCGGTGCAGGAGATGGACGACGAGCAGGACGGGCGCGAGCGCGAACACCACGGCGTAGAGCTGGTAGGTCAGGTCCAGCCACGGCCGCTGGTCGGCGCGGGGACGCACCAGGGTCGCGGTCTGTTCCGCCAGGGACTCCGGCGCGGTCAGCACGCCGACGAAGGAGATGGTCGCCGACACCGCGGCCGCGCCGAGGGACAGGGCCAGGACGCACAGGACCTCCCAGCGCAGCAGGCGCGGGGAGGGGAGGGCGGCGGTGGCGGCCGCGGGCGCGTCGTTCGAGGTGGGTGCGGCGGGGGCGCGGGTCTCGTCAGTCACAGTGTCGACTCTAGGCGCGGGCGACCGGTCCGAGGGCCCGCCGAACACGGGAAGGGCCGTCGGCCGCGCGCGTGTGACACGGACCGCGCGTGGCCGACGGCCAGGGGGGACGGTCGTCCCGCCCCGCCCCAGCCACGAAAGCGGGGAGGGACGACCGTCGGGGAACGAAGACCAGCGTCAGTGAGCCGCTGAGAACTGGTCTTCCTCGGTGGAGCCGGTGAGAGCCGTGGTGCTGGCCTCGGGGGCGATGGTCGTGCTGATCGAGTCGAAGTAGCCGGTGCCGACCTCGCGCTGGTGGCGGGTGGCGGTGTAGCCCTGCGCCTCGGCGGCGAACTCGGCCTCCTGGAGCTCGACGTACGACGTCATGCCGTTCTGGGCGTAGCCCTTGGCCAGGTTGAACATCGAGTAGTTGAGCGAGTGGAAGCCCGCCAGCGTGATGAACTGGAACTTGTAGCCCATGTGGCCCAGCTCGCGCTGGAACTTCGCGATGGTCGCGTCGTCCAGGTGGCGCTTCCAGTTGAAGGACGGCGAGCAGTTGTAGGCGAGCATCTGGTCGGGGTACTCGGCCTTGATGCGCTCGGCGAACTGGCGGGCGACCTCCAGGTCCGGGGTCGCGGTCTCCATCCACAGCAGGTCGGAGTGCGGGGCGTAGGCCAGGCCGCGGGCGACGCAGGCCTCGACGCCGTTGCGGAAGCGGTAGAAGCCCTCGGCGGTGCGCTCGCCCGTGATGAAGGGACGGTCGCGCTCGTCGATGTCGCTGGTGATCAGGGTCGCGGCCTGGGCGTCGGTCCGGGCGATGACCAGGCTCGGGACACCGGCGACGTCGGCGGCCAGCCGGGCGGAGTTCAGGGTCTTGACGTGCTGGCCGGTCGGGATGAGGACCTTGCCGCCCAGGTGGCCGCACTTCTTCTCGGAGGCCAGCTGGTCCTCCCAGTGCACGCCCGACGCGCCGGCGGCGATCATGGCCTTCATCAGCTCGTAGGCGTTGAGGACGCCGCCGAAGCCCGCCTCGGCGTCCGCGACGATCGGCGCCAGCCACTCGGGGGCGCTGTCGTCGCCCTCGGCCCAGGTGATCTGGTCGGCGCGCAGGAGCGCGTTGTTGATCCGCCGGACGACGGCGGGGACGGAGTTGGCCGGGTAGAGGCTCTGGTCGGGGTAGGTGTGGCCCGACAGGTTGGCGTCGGCCGCGACCTGCCAGCCGGAGAGGTAGATGGCCTTCAGGCCGGCGCGGACCTGCTGGACCGCCTGGTTGCCGGTGAGGGCGCCGAGGCTGTTGACGTAGTCCTCGGTGTGCAGCAGGTCCCAGAGGCGCTCGGCGCCGCGGCGGGCCAGGGTGTGCTCCTCGGTGACCGAGCCGCGCAGCTTGACCACGTCGTCGGCGGAGTAGGTGCGCTCGATACCGGCCCACCGGGGGTTGGTCTCCCAGTCGCGCTGGAGTGCGGCGCTGGCTTCCTGACGTCGAGCGCTCGTGCCCATGTTCGATCCCGCCTTACGTGTAGTCCCCAAGGTGTTCGCACCGGTCGAGGGAGGTCCGGTCCAGGGCCGGGGGTGAGCCCTGGGCGGTAAGTTCCCCGCCGGTAACTATGATTCTTGGGCAAGATCCACGGGTTTTCCACCTGGATTCGTGCGAAGAAGCTTGATTCTTTCCGTACTATGAACGCATGGCGTACTTTGGTGCTGAAGAAATACCGTCTTTGACAGGTGACCTAGATCTCGTCACGTTCGGCCAGCGACTCCGTCATCTTCGCCGCGCGCGTGGAATGACCCTCTCTGACCTGGGAGAACGCGTCGGCCGTGCCCCCTCGCAGCTCTCGTTGCTGGAGAACGGCAAGCGCGAGCCCAAGCTCTCGCTCCTCACGTCCCTCGCCTCCGCCCTCAACGTCTCGGTCGAGGAACTCCTGTCCAAGCAGCCCCCGAGCCGCCGCGCGCAGCTGGAGATCGCGGTCGAGGAGGCCCAGCGCGACTCCCTCTACCAGGGGCTCAACCTTCCGCACCTGAAGGTCGGCAAGCGGGTCCCCAACGACGTGCTCGAACACATCGTGGGCCTGTACGACGAGCTCAAGCGGCGCAGCGCCAAGCCGACCGCCACCCCCGAGGAGGCGCGCCGGGCCAACGCCGACCTGCGTCGGCAGATGCGCGAGCGCGGCAACTACTTCGAGCACATCGAGAAGGCGGCCGCCGAGACCCTCACCGCCGTGAACTACACCGCGGGCGCCCTCTCCCAGGGCCAGATCCTGGCGATCGCCACCCACCACGGCTTCACCCTCAGATACGTGCAGGACCTGCCCCGCTCGGTGCGCTCCCTCACCGACCACGTCAACCGCCGCATCTACCTCAAGCGCGAGACGACGCTGGGCATGCACAGCCCCCGGACGATCCTGCTCCAGACGCTGGGCCACGTGATCCTGGGCCACCAGCAGCCGAAGGACTTCGGCGACTTCCTACGCCAGCGCGTCGAGGCCAACTACTTCGCGGCCGCGGTCCTCATCCCCGAGTCCACCGCCGTCTCCTACCTCCAGGAGGCCAAGCAGGCCCGCGACCTGTCGGTGGAGGACCTGCGCGACGTCTACTCCGTCTCCTACGAGATGGCCGCGCACCGGTTCACCAACCTGGCCCACCGGCACCTGGACCTGGTCTGCCACTTCATCCGCAACGACGAGACCGGCATCATCTACAAGGCCTACGAGAACGACGGCCTGGTCTTCCCCACCGACGACACCGGGGCGATCGAGGGCCAGCGCATGTGCCGCCAGTGGTCGGGGCGGCAGGTCTTCGCCTCGCCGGACCGCTACTCGATCTACTACCAGTACACCGACAAGCCCAACGGCACGCACTGGTGCGTGGCGCACGTCGACCCCAGCCGGGAGCGCAACTTCGCGATCACCCTCGGCGTGCCCTACAAGGAGTCGCGCTGGTTCCGCGGGCGCGAGACCACCAACCGCACCCAGTCCAACTGCCCGACGGGGGAGTGCTGCGTCCGTCCGCCCGCCGACCTGGCGGCCCGCTGGGAGGGCAACGTCTGGCCCTCGGCGCGCGCCCACTCCCACGTGCTGTCCGCCCTGCCCTCGGGGACGTTCCCGGGCGTGGACGAGCACGACGTCTACACCTTCCTGGAGAAGCACGGCGGGGACTGAGGGGCCGAGGCCAGGAGCGGGGGCGGTGCGCGCGGGGTGCGCACCGCCCCCGCTCGCGTGCGCCCCCGGTCCGGTCGCCGGTCGGCCCGTCGCCGCCGTCGGTGTCAGTCGAACCAGTCCGGATCGCCGGCCGCGATGAACTCCCCGAGCACGGCACGGTCGTGGAACGCCTCGCGCAGGAGTTCCCCCAGCCGGCGCAGGGCCTCCGCGTCCGTGCCGTAGGCGACGAACATCCCCGCCTCCGGGTCGTAGTTGACGCGGCCCTCCAGTTCCGGCGCGCGCAGGCGCACGGCCGACCGGGCCACGCCCTCCCACGCGTAGCCGCCGGCGTCGTAGCCGTGTTCCTCCAGGACGTCGCGCACCCCCAGCATGTCGGCGTCGGTGAGCATGAGGCAGTAGCTGCCCGGCCGGTGGTCGTACTCGAAGAACGACAGGGGGGCGAAACTCGTGCGATCGGTCATGGGCCGAATCTAGGGGGCGGCCCCGACACTCCGTCGCGTGTCCCGCCAGGGCCGGTGATTGTGCCCGCACAGCCTTACTGTTACCGTTGGTAACACATAACGGCCGACCCTCCTCCGGGAGGGACCACAGAAGGATGTAAGCGCATGAGTGAGGCCACCGCGCCCGCCTTCAGCCTGGAACTGAACGAGGACGTCCGCGACGTCCGGGACTGGACGCACGGGTTCGCCGCCGATGTCATCCGCCCCGCCGCCGCCGAGTGGGACGAGCGGGAGGAGACGCCCTGGCCGATCATCCAGGAGGCCGCCAAGATCGGCCTGTACTCCCTCGACTTCTTCGCGAACCAGTGGCTGGAGCCGAGCGGCCTGGGCGTCCCCGTCGCCTTCGAGGAGCTGTACTGGGGTGACCCGGGCATCGCCCTGGCCATCACCGGCACCGGCCTGGCCGCGGTGTCCGTGGCCGCCAACGGCACCCAGGAGCAGCTCCTGGAGTGGACGCCGCAGATGTTCGGCACGGCCGACGACGTCAGACTCGCCGCCTTCTGCTCCTCCGAGCCCGACGCGGGCAGCGACGTCTCGGCGATCCGCACGCGGGCGGTCTACGACCAGGCCAAGGACGAGTGGGTGCTCAACGGGACCAAGACGTGGGCCACCAACGGCGGCATCGCGGACATCCACGTGGTCGTGGCCTCGGTGGAGCCCGAGTTCGGATCCCGCGGGCAGGCGACGTTCATCGTGCCGCCGGGGACGCCGGGGCTGAGCCAGGGGCAGAAGTTCGCCAAGCACGGCATCCGGGCCTCGCACACGGCCGAGGTCGTCCTGGAGGACGTGCGTGTCCCGGGGGCGTGCCTGCTCGGGGGCAAGGAGAAGCTCGACGAGCGCCTCGCCCGCGCCCGCGAGGGGAAGCGCTCCAAGGGCCAGGCCGCGATGAAGACCTTCGAGGCCTCGCGTCCGACCGTCGGGGCGATGGCGGTCGGCTGCGCCCGGGCCGCGTACGAGTACGCGCTGGAGTACTCGACGCAGCGCGAGCAGTTCGGCCGTCCGATCGGCGACAACCAGGGGGTGGCCTTCCTCCTGGCCGAGATGGCCACCCGGATCGACGCCGCGCGCCTGCTGGTGTGGCGGGCCGCGTGGATGGCCCGCAACGACAAGGACTTCGACCACGCGCAGGGCTCGATGTGCAAGCTCTACGCCAGTGAGACGGCCACGTTCGTCACCCAGAACGCCGTGCGCATCCTGGGCGGGAACGGCTACACCCGCGAGTACCCGGTGGAGCGCTGGCACCGCGACGCGACCATCTTCACCATCTTCGAGGGGGCCAGCGAGATCCAGAAGCTCATCATCGGCCGCGCGATCACCGGCCTGCCGGTCCGCTGAGTCCTTCGCAGGTCAGAACCCGTGCGCCAGGGGGAACCCGACCGTGACGGTGAGCCCGCCCCCGGGCCGGGGCAGCGCCGACACGGTGCCGCCGTGCGCCTCGGTGATGGACCGGACGATGGACAGCCCCAGGCCGCTGCCGGGGCGGTCGCGGTGCAGGCGGGCGGCGTCACCCCGGTGGAAGGGCTCGAACAGCACGTCGGCGTCGCGCACCCGCGGGCCGGTGTTGGCGACCCGCAGCACGGCCCGGCCGGCGACCGCGCGCACCTCCACCCGCACCCACCCGCCGTCCTCCCCGTCGATGTTGTGCAGCAGGGCGTTGTCCACCAGGTTCCGGGCCAGGTGGGCCAGCAGGACCGGGTCCCCGTCGACCTCGGCGGGCTCGACCGACAGCTTCAGCGCCACCCCCCGGGCGGCGGCCGCGTCGGTGTGCGAGGCGACGGCGTCGCCCGCGACCTCGGCGAGGCTCACCGCCTCGGCGCCGGTCAGGCCGCGGTCGGACCGGGCGAGCAGGAGCAGCCCCGCGATGAGCCCCTCGCTGCGCTCCACCGAACCCAGCACCCGTGCGAAGGTCGGCCGCAGATCCTCGGGCACCCGCCCCTGGGACAGCGGCACCTCCAGGGCGGCGCGCTGGACGGCCAACGGGGTGCGCAGCTCGTGCGAGGCGTTGGCGACGAACCGGCGCTGGCTGTCGAAGGCCCGCTCCAGACGGGCGAGCATGCCGTCGAAGGTGTCGCCGAGCTCGCGGAACTCGTCGTCGGGTCCGGTCAGCGCCAGACGGCTGTGCAGGTCGTCCTCGGACAGGGTGCGGGCGGTCTCGGTGACCCGGCGCAGCCGCCGCAACGGGCGGCCCGCGATGAGCCACCCGGCCAGGGCGGCCAGCACCGTCACCCCGCCCAGCACCAGGGCGGAGGTGAGCAGCAGGTCCGACAGCACGGCGGAGCGGTAGGACACCAGCAGGTCCTCGACCGCCTCCTGCGCCTGCCCGGCCTCGCCCCCCTGGACGGGCGACGCCTGGACGGAGACCGTGTCCGCGTCCAGGGTCTGGAGGGCCACCCCCTCGACGGTCGTGGCCAGGCCCACGCCCCGGTCCTCCAGACTGGCCGACACGATCCCGTAGTTCACCCCCAGCAGCACCACCCCGCCGAGCACGAACACCGCCGCGTAGACCAGCGCCAGCCGGGTGCGCAGGGTCAGCCCGTTCACGCCCCCTCCCCGGTCCGGACCCGGTACCCCTGCCCGGGGACGGTCTCGATCACCGGCGGGTCGCCGAGCTTGCGCCGCAGCCCGTGCACCACCACCTTCAACACCCCGCTGAACGGGTCGAGATGGGCGTCCCACACCTTCTCGATCAGGCGGACCGCCGACAGCGGCGCGCCCTCGGCGCGCAGCAGCTCCTCCAGGACCCCCAGCTCCTTGGGCGAGAGCGCCAGCTCCCGGCCGTCGCGGAACGCGGTCCGGCGCACGGTGTCCACCTCCAGCCCGGCCGCGCGCAGCAGCGGCGGGGCGGCGGGCCGGGCCCGCCGCCCCAGCGCCCGCACCCGGGCCACCAGCTCCGCGTACGCGAAGGGTTTGGCCAGGTAGTCGTCGGCCCCCAGGTCCAGCCCGGCCACCCGGTCCTCCAGGCACCCGGCCGCGGTGAGCATGAGCACCCGGGCGTGCACGTCCGGGTCGTCCACCAGGCGGCGGCACACGCGGTCGCCGTGCAGGACGGGCAGGTCCCGGTCCAGGACGATCACGTCGTAGTCGTGCACCGTGGCCGTCTCCCAGCCGGTGGCGCCGTCGTGGCACACGTCCACGGCCATGCCCTCGCCGCGCAGCCCCTCGGCCACGGTCCGGGCCAGCGACGGCTCGTCCTCCACCACCAGAACCCGCACGGAACTCCCCCTCGCGACCGGTAACCCTCTGACCGGCGAGTATGCACCCGCAGGGTTAGAAGGCGGTTATGGGCCGACCTAACCGACGGCTAACCGCGGTCCCGGTGACATGTGCTCCGAAGCGGTGCCGGAGCGACCGGCGCCCGTGACCGAGGAGTGAACGACATGCGCGCATCGGCCTACGCCCTGGGGGCGGTCACGGCGGGACTGCTGCTCACCGGATGCGGCGTCCTGGGCGGGGAGGGCGCTGACGGGGCCGACGGGACGCGGGAGCCCACCATGGAGGAGGCGATGGCGGACTTCGCCGCCTGCATGCGCGAGAACGGCTACGACATGCCCGACCCGGAGGGGGAGGGCATGGTCGCCCTGCCCGCCGCGGACCCCGACGACGAGGAGCTCATGGCGGCCCTGGAGGCCTGCGAGGACATCATCCCGGTGGACGAGAACGCGCCGTCCGAGGAGGAGATGTTCGAGCAGAGCCTGCTGGTGGCCGAGTGCATGCGCGAGGAGGGCTACGACATGCCCGACCCCGAGCCGGGGCAGGGCCTGGCCATCCCCTTGGGCCCGGACGACGACGCGGGCATGGAGGCGCTCACCCGCTGCTCGGACCAGGCACGGGAAGAGGTCCAGGGCGAGGACGGTGACGCGTGAGCACCGCGACCCTCCCCGAGGAGCCCGACGTGGAACCCGAAATCGTGGAGCGCCCGCGCCGCGGGCGGCGCGGCCTGGGCTGGCTGGTCGCCGCCCTGGCGGCCCTCACCGCCCTAGGCGCGGTGGCCGCCTTCATGGTGTGGGGCCCGCCGCCCCCCTCCGACGGGCAGGAGGCCCCGCGACCGGAGTCCACCGCCCGCGTGGAGCGCACCACGCTGGAGCGCCGCGAGACCCTGGAAGGCACGCTCGGACACCCGAGGGCGGGATCCTTCTTCGCCCGCTCCGACGGGGTGCTGACCCGGATGCCCGACGTGGGCGCCGAGCTGTCGGCGGGCGACCGGGCATGGGAGATCGACGGCCGTCCCACGATCCTGCTGCGCGGGGACGTTCCCGCCCACCGGCTCCTGGAGCCGGGGGTGAGGGGCGAGGACGTGCGCCGGTTCGAGCAGGCGCTGTCCGAGCTCGGGTACGGCGGGTTCACCGTGGACGGCGAGTACACCGCGCTCACCGCGGAGGCCGTCAAGAACTGGCAGCGCGACACCGAGGGCATGGAGGTCACCGGCACGGTCGACCCCGCCCGGATCTGGTACACGTCCGGCCCGGTGCGGGTGACCGCGCACGAGGTGGCGGTCGGTTCGAACGTCGCACCCGGCACCGCCCTGCTCGACACCGCCGCCACCGAGCGCGTGGTGCGCATCGACCTCGACGTGGACGACCGCGACCTGGTGGCCGAGGGCGACGAGGTGACCGTGGAGATGCCCGGCGGCGAAACCGTGACCGGCGAGGTCTCCTCGGTGGGCGCCGTCGCGGAGACCGGGGAGGAGTCCCCGGAGGGGGCGCCCGGCGACGAGGGCGGAGCCACCGTGGAGGTGCTGGTCCGCCTGGCCGACGACGCCGAGGGGTTCCTCGACCAGGCGCCCGTCGCCGTGGAGGTGCGGGGCCAGAGCCGGGAGGACGTGCTGGCCGTGCCCGTGGGCGCGCTGATCGCCCTCTCCGGCGGCGGGTACGGGGTGTCGGTGGTGGACGCCGACGGCGCCGTGAACGACGTCCCGGTGGAGACCGGCTGGTTCTCCGACGGCCTGGTGGAGGTCACCGGCGACGGAATCGACGAGGGCACGGAAGTGGTGGTTCCGGGATGAGCGTTTGCGAGGACGGGCGGGAGACACGGGACGTCCCCGCCGTCGAGTTCACCGGGGTGACCCGCTCCTACCCCGGCGGGGTGCGCGCCCTGGACGGGGTGGACCTGCGGGTGGAACGCGGGGAGATGGCGGCGATCGTCGGCCCCTCGGGGTCGGGCAAGTCGACCGTGCTCAACCTGATCGGCACCCTGGACGCGCCCACCGAGGGGACGGTGCGCGTGTTCGGCCACGACATCGGGGCGCTGGACGACGGCGCGCTGTCGGCGCTGCGCGCCCGCACCCTGGGTTTCGTGTTCCAGCGGTTCCACCTGGCGCCCAACGTGCGGGCGTTGGACAACGTCGCCGACGGCCTGCTCTACACGGGCGTCCCCCTGCGTGTGCGCCGGGCGCGGGCGGTGGCGGCACTGGAGCGGGTGGGGCTGTCCGACCGGGTCGGACACCGGCCGCACGAGCTCTCCGGCGGGCAGCGCCAGCGGGTGGCGATCGCCCGCGCGGTGGTCGGCTCCCCCGACCTGCTGCTGGCCGACGAGCCGACCGGCGCGCTGGACACGGCCTCGGGCGCGGAGGTGATGGGCCTGCTGCGCGGGCTGAACGAGGACGGCGTCACCGTCGTCGTCATCACCCACGACCGCGAACTGGCCGCGCGGGCGCCCCGGCGGCTGGAGGTGCGGGACGGGCGGGTCGTCGCCGACTCCGCCGCGCCCCTCGCCGAGGGGGTCTCATGATCCGCCGGAGGCGCGGGGAGGAGCGGGCGGCCCGGCGGGGCCGTCCCCGGCCCGCCCGGCTCTCCCCGCTCGACCACGTGCGCACCGGGGCGAGCGGGCTGCGCGCCCGCCCCGCCCGGGTGGTGCTGTCCGCCCTGGGGATCGCCATCGGCATCGCCGCGATGGTCGCGGTGGTGGGCATCTCCGCCTCGGGCCGGGCCGACCTGGAGGCGACCCTGGAGCGTCTGGGCACGGACCTCGTCACGGTGGCGCCGGGCAGCACCCTCTTCGGCGGGAACGCGACCCTGCCGGAGGAGGCGCGGGGCCGGATCGACCGCATGCCCGAGGTGGAGCGCACCTCGCGGGTGGAACGGGTGGACGGGGCGAAGGTCTACCGGAGCGACCTCGTCCCCGAAGGGGAGTCCGGCGGGATCGGCGTGTTCGGCGTCGACGTGGACCTCAGGGACACCCTGCGCGCGCGGACGGCGCTGGGGGAGTGGTTCAACGGGGCGACGACGGACCACCCGGCGGCGGTGCTGGGCGCGTCGGCGGCCGAACGCCTGGGCGTCACCCGGATCACCCCGGACACGCTGGTGCTCATCGGCGGCGAGTACTTCTCCGTGGTGGGCGTGCTGGCCCCGGTGGAGTTGGCGCCCGAGCTCGACAACGCGGCGCTGGTCGGCCAGGACACCGCCGAGGAGCTGCTGGGGGCCACCGGCGACCCGTCCACGATCTTCGTGCGCACCGACCCGGAGCAAACCGCCCGGGCCCGGGACCTGATCGGCCGCAACGCCAACCCGGAGCGGCCCAACGAGGTCGAGGTGTCGAGGCCCTCCGACGCCCTGGCGGCCGGACAGGCCGCCGACCGGACCCTCCAGGGCCTGCTGGTGGGGCTGGGCGGAGTCGCCCTGCTGGTCGGCGGGGTCGGGGTGGCCAACACCATGGTCATCTCGGTGCTGGAGCGGCGCGGGGAGATCGGCCTGCGCCGGGCGCTGGGGGCGACCCGCGGGGCGATCCGGGTCCAGTTCCTGGTGGAGGCGATGGCGCTGTCGCTGCTGGGCGGGGTGTTCGGTGTGGCGCTGGGCGCGCTGGTGACCGCGGTGTTCGCACTGCTGCGCGGGTGGCCGTTCGCCCTGCCCTGGTGGGCGGGGGCGGGCGCGGTGGCCGCGACGGTGGCGATCGGCGCGATGGCGGGGCTGCTGCCCGCCCTGCGCGCCGCGGCCCAGCACCCCGTGGAGGCGCTGAGCGCGGACTGACCGCCGTGGGGCGGCGCCATGCCGCGGGAACCCCCGGAGAATGGGCTCTTCGGGGGCTCCCACGCGTTTCCCGGACGGGTCCGTATACCTCGACCGTGATTGCGGCATGGCCCGCTCCTTGGCGAACAACAGGGGATTCGCCAGGTTTTCCGTTCCTTGGCCGACGTGGCTTTCCAACACCTTTGCCGTCAATGCGGCGTGCCCTTCTCCTGGTTTGCTCCGCGTCGCTCCGTCATTCGATGAATTCCCATGTCATGGCGTGATTCGGCCAATACTGTCGGTGGTGTAACAGATGTCTTGCGTGTCCGGTCGGTGTGCGCTGAGGTGGAGGCTGCCATCAGAAGGCGCTGGTCCGTGCCGGCGATAATCCCCGGGTGCGACGGGGTGCGCGAACAGCCGCCTCAGATCGATAGGCGGTTGGGATTGGGTGCGGACCAATGGATCGGGTGCGGATGATTCCGCCCCGACACCGAAAGGGGTAATCGAGATGAAGAAGACCTTCACCCGCGTTCTTGTCGCTGGTTTCGTCGCTCCGGCTGTGGCCCTCACCGCGCCCTCCGTCGCGTTCGCCGACTACGACTACCACCCCCCGAAGAAGAAGCACTCGGTCGTGATCAAGGACAACATCAAGAAGCACGGGGTGATCGAGGTCGAGAACGAGGTGACGAGCACGAACGTCAACAACAACAACCTCGTCAACGTGCAGGGGCAGTACCAGGACCAGTACCAGGATCAGGACCAGCTTCAGCTCCAGGACCAGGACCAGGAGCAGGAACAGGAGCAGGAGCAGGTCGGGGTCGAAATCGACTAGCTCTGACACGGACATCCTCCAGGGATTGCCGCGACCGGCACGACCGGGTCCGTGACGTCCACGGGCAACGGTCACCGGGTCATCAGGGGGGCCCGCTCGACATCCGGGCGGGCCCCTCCCTTGTCCAGGTCAGAGTCCACCGTGACGGGGCGGGCCGTCCGAAGCCGCCCCGTCCCCGAAGGGAGAGGCACACATGAGGAAAGCCATCACCCGTGTTCTCGTCACCGGGGTCGCGGCCCCGGCGCTGGCCCTCGGCCCAGCGGCGATCGCCGGGGCCGACACGCACTTCAACTCGTCGGGCAGCGGCGCGGGGCCGCAGGGTGCGGGCCAGTTCTGCGTCTCGTCGAGTGCGCATCCCGGCCACCACCCCGGCTCCGGCTGCGGCGGCGGAGGAGGCCGTCCGCGCCCGGACACCCGGCCCGTCATCAACATCCACATCCACAACCACCTGGACGTGGACAACACCAACATCAACGACCTCGACAACGTGCAGGGTCAGATCCAGTCGCAGGACCCGGGGCACGAGATCACGGCGCAGCAGATCGGCGGATAGGCGCCCGATCGCTCGGGAAGTTCCCAGTCACGAGGTATGACGCCGTCGAGGGAGGGCGCCGACTCCGGCCGAGGGCGGTCGGGGCGGCGCCCTCCGCCACGTCATCGGACCCGTCCGCCGCCGACCGTCCCGATCCCCGCCCCCAGAGCCCGTCCGGGACCCGGTAGCGTGGCCCGGAGGCCCCCGTGATGTTCCTGTACGTCTATCTCGCCGTCGGCGCCGTGACGGCGCTGCTCTTCCATGTCGAGGCCGAACGCACGCTGGGCCCCGAGCCCGACCCCGAGTGCACGCCGTGTCGGGACAACCACGCGTTCTTCACCAGGATCATGGACAACCTGCCCGTCGTGACCCCCGCGACCTGGGGTCTGTCCCTCCTGGTGGCCGGTGTGGTCTGGCCGCTGTCGGTGTTCGTCGTGCTGGCTCCGGCCAGCCACCGGCCGTTCTGCCCGTCCCGGCGCGGGCGTCCCTGACGCTCAGGGGAAGCGGCGCGCGCCCGACCCCTCCAGGCCCAGGACGTCGTCCGGGTTCGAGTAGGGGCACGCCGTCAGCGACAGGCACCCGCATCCGATGCAGTTGGAGAATCGGTCCCGCAGCGCGGTCATCTCCTCGATGCGCTCGGTCAGTTCGTCGTACCACTGGCGCGAGATCCGGGCCCAGTCCCGCTTGGTCGGCAGCCCCTCCTCCGGCAACTGGTCCAGCGCCTCCTTGATCCGGCCCAGCGAGACGCCCAGGCGCTGGGCCGTGCGGATGAACGCGATGATCCGCAGGGTGTCCCTGCGGTACTCGCGCCGGTTCCCGGCCGTGCGGCGGCTGCGGATGAGCCCGAGGCTCTCGTAGTAGTGCAGCGCCGACACGGCGACCCCGGCCCGCTCGGCGACCTGTCCCGGCTTGAGCCACAGCAGGTCGGGATCCAGTCGTGGCACCCGTCACCTCCGCTGTCGACGACTTGACGTCAAGTTCACTTGATGAAGTGTGCTGGGCATCGAACCGATCACGCAAGAGGAAAGCAGGCGAACGTGACGACGACGATCACCGTGTGGGCCGATGTCAGGTGCCCGTGGTGCTGGATGGGACACCGGCGGCTCCGGTCCGTGCTCGACCGGCTCGACCACGAGGTCGTGGTGGAGCACCGGAGCTTCCTGCTGGAGCCCGCGGGTCCGGAGGGAGCGTTCCGGACCGTCCGCGAGGCGGCCCTGACCTCGTGGGGCATGGACGAGAGGGCATGGGAGGCGCTGCGGTCCAGGGTCGCGACCGCCGCCCGGATCCAGGGCCTGGACATCGACATGGACGGGGCACTGAGCGTGGACTCGCGCCCCGTGCACCGCCTGCTGAAGTACGCGACCGCCCGCGGTGTGAACGCCCACGACGCGTGGGACGACGCCTTCGCCGCCCACCTGGGCGCCAACGACGACCTGACCGACCCGGCCGCGCTGCGGCGTCTGGCGGCGGGCTGGAGGATCGGGGGTGAGCAGGTCGACGCGCTCCTGGCAGGCGACGACCTGCGCGCCGAGGTCGAGGCGGACCACCGCGCCGCGGTCGAGCGCCAGATCACGTCCGTCCCCAGCTTCGTCATCGGAGACCGTGTCCTCGGCGGACACCGCTCCGAGGAGGAGCTGTTCGCGCTCCTGAACGCTGGGGAGACCGTCCGATGACCACGGTCGGAGCCGCCGCGACCGACGCGCGGGGCGGCGGCCGCGCCATGCGCCGCACGACCGGGGCGGTCACCTCCGTGCGAACCGGCGTCGACGGCCCGTGGCGTCCCGGGGGCTGACCCCGCGCCTCGTTCCGGCGTCCGCGGGCGGCCGGGCGGTCAGCGCAGGAGGACGAACGCGGTCGTGGCCGCGACGCCCATCAACACGCCGACGCCCACCTGTGCGGCCGTGTGGGCCCGCAGCCGGACCCTGGACCAGCCGACCAGGATCACGAGCGGCCAGGCCGCCAGGGCTCCCGGCCACCCGCCCAGAGCGGTCGCCGTGGTCGCGCCGACCGCCGCCGTCAGCGCGTGCACCGACACCTTCCAGGACCACCGGTCGGTGACCACCCACACCACCGCCAGGAGGGCGCCCATGACCGCGCCCAGCGTGACCAGGTCGATCGGTCCGCCGAACGTGAGGACCAGGGCGGTTCCGGCGGCCACGGAGGCCGCGCCCACGACCAGGGGCCAGCGGCGGTGGGCGCGGTCGGGAACGTGGTGGTCCGTCCACCGTCCGGTGCGCACGCCCGCGACCACGAAGCCCATGGGGATCACCGCGGAGAACAGGACGCAGACCGCCGACCACACGACCGCCTGCCCCGCGGTGTCCGTGGAGTCCCAGGCGACGGCCGCGATCACCGCCGTGACGATGACCGCGGGCGCCAGCGCCTCGGAGACGACGCGGGCGGCGGTGTCGGGCCACCGGCGGGTGTTGGCGGTGTCGTGCATGTGGGGAACCCCCGGGGTCGTGTCGCCTCGGCACTCGGCACTCGGGATGATCGGGCACGGGCGCGGGGCACCCGGTACCCACCGGTCAGCGGCGGAGCAGCCGCCGTGTGAACAGGGCGAACAGGATGACGGACACCACGGCGTGGGGCAACGGTCCGGCGAACCGGCCCGGGACCGCCGACGGCGTCAGGTCGGTGGGGGATCGTCACAGCCTAGGCGGTCCGGACGCCCGGACCGTCAGGTGCGCGCGGGTGCTCTCCGCCGCCCCGGGGAGGCCCCCGCGAACCCGGCCGACCGCGAGGACGATCCCCCATCCGGGGTGACCGGTGCGCCCGGACACCTGTGGGGGCGGGCCGGACAGGGGGCCTCCGCGCGGAGAGGGGAGCGCCTCAGCCGGTGGCGGGACGCGGGGCCAGGAGGCGTTCGGCGGAGTCGGCCGCCAGCCGCACCGCGTCCTCGGGGACGTCCCGACCGCCCCTCAGATGGCGCCGGACCAGGGCCAGGGGCAGTTCCACCACGGCCAGGGCGACCCGCTCCATCGCGCGGTCCTCCGGCTCGCCGGGCTCGCGCAGGCCCCGCGCCACCGCGGCCAGGAGCGACCCGACCTCGGCGTTGGCCGAGCCCAGGCGGGCGCGGTCGGTCGCGGGCCACGCCGGTTCGTCGAAGTCGGCGGACCGGTACAGCAGGATCCGGGCCAGGTCCGGGTGGGCGCCGCTCCACTCCAGCACGTACCGCGCGGTGTCCACCGCGGCGGCCAGGGGCCGCGGCGCGGACAGCGCGGCACGGCACCCCTCCTGGAAGGACTCCAGTGCGTGCAGCCACACGGCGGCCAGGAGGGCGGGCCGGTTGGGGAAGCGGTGGTAGAGCGATCCGCTGGGCGCTCCGGCGGCGCGCGCGACCGCCGCCATCGTCACCGCGGCCGGGCCGCCCTCGGCGGCCAGCGCGACGGCGGCCGCGACCAGATCGTCGGTGCTGAAGCGTGCGGGCCTTCCCATGGTCGGACCCTATGCCCTACTCTTTTTAGAGAGACCTCTCTAAAAGGAGTGAGCATGGCCGTCCACAACCTTCACGAACGGCGCCTCCCGGTCGCTCCCGAGCACGTGGGAGCCCTGGTCGACGCACTGTCCTCGCCGGACGACCCCCTCTGGCCGCGCCACCACTGGCCCGCGATGCTCCTGGACGGCCCGCTGGCCCCCGGCGCGAGGGGCGGTCACGGGCCCGTCCGCTACACCGCGGAGGAGTACCTCCCCGGGCGCCTGGTGCGCTTCCGGTTCGAGGCGCCGCGCGGTTTCGACGGGTTCCACGAGTTGACCGTCCGACCCGACGGCCCCGAAGGAGCGGTGCTGCGCCACCTCGTGTCCATGCGCCTGCGCGGCCCCGCCCGCCTCACCTGGCCCCTGGCCTTCCGGTGGCTCCACGACGCCCTGCTGGAGGACTGCCTCGACCGGGCCGAGCGCGGGCTCACCGGCACAGTCCGCGCCCCGGCCCGCTGGAGCCCGTACGTGCGCCTGCTGCGCTCCCTGGCGTCGCGGCGCTCGTCCGCCTCCCGGGAGCCGGCGGTCGGATGACGCCTCCGACGGCCGGTGGCCGGAGTCCGGTGACGTGTGCGACCGGCCGGTCGGCACGAACCCGGGCGAGCGCCTCTCCTACGCTGAAGACATGAACGACACTCCGGGCAACGGCGCCCCCACCCTCACCATCCCCGCGAGGTTCAACGGCCCCGACGGATCGGGCAACGGCGGCTACACCTCGGGCCTGCTCGCCGCCCACCTCACCGCCGAGGGCGGCCCCGCGGTCACCGTCACCCTCCGCACGCCGCCGCCCCTGGACCGGCCGCTCACCGTGGAGGGCGACCCCGCCACCGGCCTGCGCCTCACCGATCCCGAACGCACCGACAAGGCGCACCTCGTGGCCGAGGCCCAGACCGCCGAACTCCCCGACCGCCCCGCCGTCCCCGGCGGCCCGGTGACCCCCGCCGAGGCCAAGGACGCCGAGAACCGCTACCCCGGCCTGGTCGAGCACCCCTTCCCCCGCTGCTACAGCTGCGGCCCCGCCCGCCCCGAGGGCGACGGACTCCGCCTCTTCGCCGGGCCCGTGCGCCCGGCCACCGGCCCCGACGGCCAGGGCAACACCGTCGCCTGCACCTGGACCCCGCACGCCGACCTCGGCGACGACTCGGGCGCCGTCACCCTGCCCCAGACCTGGGCGGCCCTCGACTGCCCCGGAGGGTGGTCCAGCGACGTCGTCGGCCGCCCCAGCGTCCTCGGCCGCTTCACCGCTCGCGTCGACCGCGCCCCGCGCGTGGGGCACACGTACGTGGTGATGGGGTACCTCGAATCCGTCGACGGCCGCAAGACGCACACCGGCAGCGCGGTCTACGACGCCGACGGCGGCCTCCTCGCCCAGGCCCACGCGACCTGGATCGCGATCCGTACGTGATCACCGCTTCACCAGCCGAAGCGCTACGGTGAACCCTTGTGGCGATCGACTTCACGCGGCGCACCGCCGTGACCAACACGACCGACGCCTCCGACGCCCCTGAGTCGGAGGCGCCCACCCGTGCGCGCGGCCGAGGCGGCCGGGGACGGGGCGGACGCGACCCCGAACGGCGCCGCGCCATCCTCGACGCCGCCGACCGCGTGATCCAGCGCGACGGCCCCGACGCACCCATGCTCGCCATCGCCGCCGAGGCCGGGATCAGCAAGCCGATCCTCTACCGCCACTTCGGTGACAAGGGCGGTCTTTACCGGGCCCTGGCCCAGCGCCACGTCGACCCGCTCATCGAACGCATCCGCGCCGAGCTGCACGAGCACGCCGAACTCGAGGTCCGCGCCCGCGCCACGGTCGGCGCCTACCTGTCGATGATCTCGCAGAACCTCAACCTCTACCGCTTCCTCATGGACCGGGCCACCGCCGAGGACCCCCGGACCCGCGGTGACCTGGGCCTCATGGTCCGCCGTCTGGGGGAGGAGCTCGCCGAGCAGCTGGTCAGCGAGGGGCGCGTCACCGGCCTCGTGCACGCCCAGATCGTCGCGCACGCCGTCGTGGGCATGGTCCAGGCCGCGGGGGAGTGGTGGCTGGAGCATCCCGAGGTCGGCGAGGAGGAGATCATCGAGGACCTCACGGGCGCCGTCGTGGGCGCGATCCGGGGCGGTTCCTGAGCCGGTCGACGACCCGCTCCCGCACCCGTTCGCGGAATCCCCTTGACCTGGAGCGCACTCCAGGCCCCATGCTCGTTCCCATGAGGGACTACTTCACACCCGGTGAGGTCGCCGAACGGTTCGACCTCACGCTCGACACCCTCCGCTACTACGAGCGGGAGGGACTGCTGCGGCGGGTCGACCGCGCCCCCAGCGGTCACCGGCGCTACCGTGCCGACGACGTCGAACTCCTCGGCCTGATCCGCTGCCTGCGCGACACCGACATGCCCATCGCCCGGCTGCGCGAGTTCGCCGAACTCGTCCAGGCGGGCGACCACACCGTCCACGACCGGCTGGACGTCCTCCAACGCCACCAGGACCGGCTGGACCAGCGCATCGCCGAGCTGCGCGCCAACCAGGCGGCCATCCAGCACAAGATCGACTACTACGTCGGCGTCCTCGCCGACAACGCCCCCCGACCGGTCGAGGAGACCTCCTGATGCGCCACACCACCATCGGCGACCGCCGTGTCAGCGCCCTGTGCCTGGGCGCGATGAAGTTCGGTGGCGAGACCGACGACGCCACGGCCTCCGCCCTGCTCGACCGGTTCGTCGAGGCCGGCGGGACCTTCGTGGACACCTCGAACAACTACCAGTTCTGGGTCGAGGGCTGCGAGGGGCACGAGAGCGAGGCCTTCCTCGGGCGCTGGCGCCGTGAGCGCGGCGTCACCGACGAGGTGTTCGTCGCGACCAAGCTCGGCGCCATGCCGACCGTCCCCGGCACCGGCCTGGAGACCGCGGAGGGCCTGTCCGCCAAGGTCGTCGCCGCCTCCGCCGAACGCAGCCGTGAGCGCCTGGGCGTGGACCGGCTCGACGCCCTGTACGCCCACATCGAGGACCGGTCGGTGCCCCTGGAGGAGACCCTGGGCGCCTTCGCCGACCTCGTCGCCGAGGGCGCCGTCGGCGAACTCGGCCTGAGCAACCACCGCACCTGGCGGCTGGAGCGGGCCCGCGCGGTCGCCGAGGCCCGCGCCTGGCCCCGCCCCCGGCTGCTGCAGTACCGGTACAGCTACCTCCAGCCCCGTCTGGACGTGCCGCTGACCGCGTCCAGCCACGTGCACGTCACCCCGGAGCTGTTGGACTTCGTCCGTGCCGAGGGGGCCGAGGGGCGCCCGTACACGCTGGTGGCCTACACGTCCCTGCTGTGGGGCGCCTACACCCGCCCGGACAGGGAGCTCGAACGCGCCTACGACCACCCGGGGACCGCCGTCCGCCTGGCCGTGCTCGACGAGGTGGCCGCGGAGACCGGCGCCACGCGCAACCAGGTCGTCCTCGCCTGGCTCATGGACAGCGAACCGGCGGTCGTGCCCCTGGTCGGCGTCAGCACCATGGCCCAGCTCGACGAGGCGATCGAGGCCACCGACCTGACCCTCACCAGGGACCAGTGGGAGCGCCTCGCCACCGCCGACTAGGACGAACCGTGCGACACCGCGCATTCGGGCGAACACGCTGTTTTCACCGCGGGGTGACCGGATACCTTCCCTAGAGGCGGCGGGTGGCCGCGCCGCCTCGGTCCGCGTACCCGTGGGAGGGGCGAGTTGCCCGACGACACCTACCACCAGATCCACTTCGCCTGGGCCGAACCGACCCTCCTCGGCAGGATCGGTCCAGGCCCGGCCGCCTCGTCCTTCCCCGAGGACGACCAGCCCGCGTTACGCTCCTGGCGCGACCGGCTCCTCCCGGCGCTCACCGCCGACTACCGCGCGGCGCTGCCCGACATGGACCCCGCCGACCACCCCGAGACCCTCTGGGCCCGCGCCTACCCCGACGGGCAGGCCGCCCTCGTCTACCGGTGGCCCGGCGAGGTCCACGACGCGCACGCCTGGGCGATCGTCGGCCCGGCGCACGGACTGACGTTCCCCCGGGTGCTGTCGCTGCACGAGAACCCGCACACCAGGCCCGCCGCCAGCCGCTCGCCCAGACCCGGGTGGGCGACCATGGACGCCCTGCCCACCCCCGAGCCCTGGGAGCGCACCGCGGCCCCCGGCGCCGTGCGCACCCGCGACCGCCACGCCGCCGAGGCCGCCGTCTCCGGCGAACCGGTCCTCGTCGGCGCCGTGGCCGCCGCCCTCGCCCGCCCCGACCTGCCGGTCCACATCGCCCTGGACGCCCGGCGCGCCGACCTGTGGCAGGCGGTCCAACTTCGCTTCCTGTGGGGTGTGCACCGCGTCCTGCGCGACGTGCTCACCCCGTCCCGGGCCATCCCCGCCGCCGGGTGGAGCTGGTCCTTCTCCACCTACGACCCGGTCCTGGGCACGGGCGGCGGCCAGCACCTGGCGTTCGGCCCGCCTGCCGACGACGCCGGATCGCCCTTCCTCCACCCGCCCGCACCCGAGTACCTCGCGGTGGCCGAGTCCCTCGTGGCGATGCTGCGCGACGAGGGCGGCGACGTGCTCGCCGAGCACCTGCGCGATCGCGGCGTGCCGGACGGGCCGACCTTCGCCGACCGCCGCGCCCTGCTGTGCGACTGGCTCGCCCCGAAGGCGCGACCCCTGCCCGCCGAGCCGGAGCCGAGAGCCGACGCGGCGGATCGTCCGGGACCGACGGACGGACCGGTCAGGGGCGGCGTCGCAGGACCCTCAGCGGAGACCGTCACCGCGGACGACGACCTCCCGGACCTGGACGACGTACCCGAGCCCGAATGGCTGCCCCCCGAGTACGAACCCCCGGCCGACCTCTATCCCACTGACCCCCCGGAGCCCGCCAACTTCCCCGAACCCGCTGATCTCGCAAAGCCCTTCGACCCCCCGGACCCCGGTGATCCCTCAGAGCCCGTCAGCCTGAGGGACCCCGCCAACCCTGCGGAGTCCGTCGACTTGTGGGGCCCCTCCGACCCCCCGGAGCCCGCCAACCCCGCGAAACCCGCTGACCGGTCGGAGTCCGCCGCCCTGTGGGGTCCCACCGACCCCCCGGAGACCACCAACCACGCGGACCCCGCAGACCTCCCAGAATCCCTCGATCTGCCGGACCTCCCCGAGGTGGAGGCGCCGGAGATCGACGACCTGGCCGAACCGGCGTCCCCGCCGCTCTGGCCGCTGGCCGACCGGGAACCGCGTGAACCCCTGGCCACCCCCGCCCCCCGCCCCCACCCCCGTGCCCCCGAGGACGCTCCGCCCCTGGGCCTGGCCCCCGACTACGCCACCGAGACCGCGCTCGACCCGGACGAGGTGGTCGTCGACGAGGACCCCGGCGACAACTGGCCGACCCAGTACGCGGACCTCCCCCTGGCCCGCCTGGAACGGTGGCACACCCGGCGCGGGCCCGAAGCCGCCCGCGTGGACGTCGTCGACGCGCGCGCCGCCGTCCGGGCCGAACGCGCCGAGCTCCAGCGGGTCCGCGAGGAACGCGACCGCTACCACGCCGAGGTGCAGGACCTGCGCCGGGACGTCGCCCGCCTCGACCGGCCCTGGCTCGACACCGACCGGGACGAGCCCGTCGCGGCCGAGCCGCCCAGGCGTCGGCGCACGTGGGTGCTGGTTCTCCTGCTGGTGGCCGCACTGGTCGTCGGCCTGGAGACGGGTGCGCTTTCGGGGGCGGGGGTCACCGACCTCCTCGCCCTCGTCTGGGGCGCGCTTCCCTTCGGCTGAACCCCGATGACCCGTGATCGGCACGGACCGGTGACCGGAGTGGACGGTACGGGGTGTCGCACACGGGCGCTAGGGTCACACGGGACACATCCCCGACACCGAGGTCATCCCCCATGACATCCCCCGTCACCTGCGAGATCGTCTACTGCGAGGGCTGGGACCCGGCGGTGGGCGGCCCCGTCGGGCAACTGAGCCCCGAGACGGCCCGGGACCGCGACACCGCAGGCGAACAGTACGCGGTACTGATCCGCAAGCCCGAGGGCGCCCCGCTCGTGTTGCTGGAGATCGCCTGGTCACACGACCACTGCGGAGTCTGGCTGTTCGACGAGGCCCGGGAACGGCGCACCCACCACCGCTACGCGCGCCGGGAACACGGCGGGCTCTCCCTCACCCGCAGCAGGAGCTGGCCCGCCGACGGCGAGCGCGGATCGCGGAGCCCGCGACTCACGATCGAGCTCATCGACGAGGACGCGGGACGCTACGAGTACCAGTACGAACACGAAGACGGTGGTGCCACGCACGTGCCCCAGGGTCTGGAAGCCGACCTGGCGCCCTTCGCCACGTGCCCCGCCCCCGCCTTCGGGCACTGGCACGACCTTCTCGAAGTCCATCCCCGGCTCACCGGGGTCGACCTGGAACTCCGGGAGGCTCCGGCCGATCCCGACCCGACTCCGGTACCTCCACCGTGGAGCCCACCCGGCCCGATGGCTCCCGCCTTCGTCGACGCGCTCTTCCGACCCGACGGGCGCCGCTACCGGGACGGCTGGACGGGCATGACCGGCACGGTGGAGGTGCGCGACCTCGGTACGGTCTCCCTGCCGACCGGACAGGTCCTCGCCTACGATCCCGGTTCGCTGCGCTTCGCCAAGCCTGAGGACGCGCTGACGGTCTCCCTGCCCCCGGGTGAGCATCCCGTCCGGATATCGTTGCTCCGGTTCGAGGACGGACCCGCCGTGGTGGCCGGGCTCCGGATCGACGTCGCGGACCCTGCCCGCACCCCGGTCACCCGTTGGGAACTGGGCCTGCGCTCCGGCCAGGACCCGCGCGACCTCGATGAGGGGGAGTTCTACGGAGTCGGTGTGGACGGTGGAATGATCGGTGTGTGCGACGTCGCCTGTCTGCCGCACTTCACCGAGTTGTTCGACGACTTCAACCGGTACACCTGGCTCATCCACGAGCTCACGCCGGACAGGGTGGCTGAACTACAGGCCAGGGAATCGGGACTGAAGTACAGGGCGCGCCGTTTCCTCGACTTTCCCCGGAACGTGGAACGGATGCAGAACTTCGCCCGGTCCATCGGACTGGACTACGACTGGGAACGGGGCGACGAGCTCCCCGACCTGTCGCTCCTTGCCCGTGTGGCGCACGGCATCGTGCACACGACCGATCCCTCGCTCGCCCTGGACACACACGAGGCGGTCCAGGTCACCAGCTCCTGGTCCAGGACACTGACCGACCCGACCACCGGTGGCCACCTGGTGGTGGCCGACAGCGGCCACGGAGACGGTGACTACCCGGTGTGGATCGGCCGCACCGAGGAGGGAGAGGTCGCGGCCCTGGTCGTCGACATGCTGGTCCTGCACGACGCGGAACCGGTTGCGGGCTAGCCGACTCGATGGGGCGGCGATCCGCAACCGCTCCCCGTCGAAGTCCCGTGGCAGCGCACGGTGGCCCCGCCCGCCCGTCGCCCTCCGCCACCCCCAACGGACGGACTCCTGCCGCGGGTCCCCTCTCCGGACAGCTGTCGCGGGGAGAGTGACGGCCGCGCTGCCCGGCCGCCCCGGACACACACCAGGGGCGGGGACTCCGCCCCGCACCGCCGGGGGACCAGTGCCCGGTACCGGCATCCCGGTGACCCGCCCTGCTCCGCCTCTCCCCGGCGCCGACCCGGAACGGCTCCCCCGATAGCCTCGTTGCCGTTCGCCCACCCCGCACCGAAGGAAAGAGGCTCCCATGTCGGAGGAGCTGTCCGTGCGCGTCGACGGTCACGTCGCCGTTCTGGAGATCCATCGCCCGCCCAACAACCACTTCTCCCTCAAGGTGCTCACCGAGCTCGCCGACGCCTCGGAGGAACTGGTCGCCGACGGGTGCCGCGCTCTCGTCTGGTGCTCGGAGGGCAAGAACTTCTGCGCGGGGATGGACTTCGCGGCGGACGGGGTCGGACAGAGCCCGGTCCACACGCTCAGCGCCCTCTACGGCCAGGGGCTGCGCCTGTACTCACTGCCGGTCCCGGTGATCGCGGCGGTCCAGGGCGCCGCGGTGGGCGGCGGACTCGGTCTGGCCTGCGCCGCGGACTTCCGGGTGGCCTCGGCCGCCACGCGTTTCCACGCCAACTTCGGTCTGCTCGGCCTGCACCAGGGGTTCGGGCTGAGCGTCTCCCTGCCCCGCATCGTGGGCGCGCAGAAGGCCGCCGAGATGCTCTACACCGCCCGCCGCGTCCCGGGCGACGACGCGCACGCGATCGGCTTGGCCGACCACCTGGTCGAGGACGGCGAGGTGCGGGAGGGCGCGCTGGAGTGGGCCCGCCGGATCGCCTCCCGCGCTCCGCTCGCGGTGCGTTCGATGAAGACCACCATGCGCGCCGACCTGCTGGCCGCGCTGCCCGCCGCCCTGGAACGCGAGATCGTCGAACAGACCCGCCTGATGGCCACCGAGGACCACGAGGCCGGGGTCGCCGCGTCACTGGAGCGCGGCACACCGGTGTTCACCGGCCGGTGACGGCCCTCGTCGGTGTGGGAGGGGGAGGGGGAGGGCTCCCACCGGTGGACGGAGGTTGCGTCGGCGGTGCCGCCCTGTCTCCGTGTACGACCGGCTCGGTCGTGCCCAACGGGGTTGATCCGGCGCGGGGATTCCACGCGACCACCGGCTCCCGCCCGCGACCTCGCGCTAGCGTGGTGTCCGTGGCTCACGACACCCCCGTGCCCCCGACTTCGGCGCCCCGGCCCGATGACGCCCTGATGACCGTTGTGCGCTCTCTGGAGCTGCCCGACGTCGTTCGGCAAGAGCTGGAGGAGTATCCGGAGGACATCGGGGAGATCCTCCTGGAGGCCGTGGTGGGACTGTCCTCCCGTGGACGGGACGGGCAGGCCCGCCGTCTGCTGGAGGTGCTGTGCGAGACCCGCCCACCCCGGAGGACGGTCAGTACGCGTCGATCGAACTGGTGCACCGGTTGCGGGAGAGCGGCGACGAGCGGGAGGCGGCCGAGGCCGACCGGATCACCGCCGACCTGTTGCGCCCCGGACACCTGGAGGAGGGGCCCGCGGGCCTGTTCGCCGAGGACCTTCAGGTAGCGCGCCTGGAGTCCGGATTCCCCCTCGACGACCACGACCGGGTGGCGCTCGAAGCGGCCAGGGAGATGTTGGAAAACGAGGATCGGCCTGAGCGAAGCGAGCTCGACGGGGGCGTGGAAGTGCTCTACTCCCGTGACGCCTTCGACGTGGCCCGCGCCCGGGGGCTGCTCACCGGGCAGACCGCCGAACTGGGGATCGGCGCCTACTACCGCGCCGCCGAAGGGGTGATGCGGGAGCGGGCCCGTGAATTCCCGGACACACCGTGGCGGGTGGTCCTGCACGGAATCGACGAGATCACGGCGTTCGCCGACCGCGAGGGCCTGGACCCGGCCGATCGCGAGACCTGCCTGGCCTGGGGGCGGACGAACGTCACCCTCGACGACCCCAGGCTGATCCCCTGGCCGCCCGAGCGCAACAAGCCGTGCTGGTGTGGATCGGGCCGCAAGTACAAGAAGTGCTGCGGGTCGGCCGCCCACCGCTGACGTCTCGCCGTCCGGGGTTCGGTGCCGTCACCGGCCGAGCCCCACCCGGTCGAGTTCGGCCATGAACCGCCGCTTGCGCCGGTGCTCGGTCCGCAGACCCTCGACGAACTCCCGACCCTCCTCCGAACGCCCCAGTCGCTCGTAGATCCGGTACGCCTTCCGGGCGAGTTCGGCCGCCTCCGGATACAGCCCCGGGTTGGTGAGCCGCACCTTCGCGGAGATCCGCGGCAGGTACACCTCCAGCGCGTCCTCCGGGTGCGAGGCCTCCCGCAGGGCGGCGAGCCGCAGCCATTGGCGGTCGTCACAGCCGTGCTCGACGGCGGCCTCCCACGTCTCCTCGGCGTCGCCCTCGGCCAGCAGCACCTCCACCAGGGTGCAGGGAAAGTGCGGTTGGCGCCTGCGTGCGGCGGACCGCCGCAGCAGTGCCAGAGCCTGTTCCCGTACGCTCGGCCATTCCTGCTCCGGGGTGTCCTCACGCAGAGCCTGATAGGTCCGCACCTGCGGAGAACGCTCGAACACCTCCCACCGCAACCGCTGGACCTCGTCGATCCGTCCCGCCTCCCGGTAGGCGTCGATCGCGTAGTCGACGAACCGTTCGTCCAGGCGTTCCGTGGTCTCCGCCAGTCCCTTGAGCGCCCACTCCAGGGCCTCGTCCCGGCGGCCCGCCTCGTGCAGGGCCGCCACGATCCCCGCGTGGTGCACCCGTTCCGGATCCGAGGCGTACGTCCGCACCAGCAGGTCGGTGTCGCCCGCCACCCGGGCGAACTCGGTCGTGAGGAACCGTGCGGTCCAGCCCCCCTCCGGCCGTCGCGACCGCGCCCTGACCAGCTCCTCCCCGTAACGCCGAAGACCATCCTCACAGAGTACGTCCACGTACGTCTCCAACGACAGCTCCGGGATTCCGCTGGTCCCGTTGAGCTGCCGGTCCAGCAGCCACTCCGCGACCTCTCCGGGGTCCCTCCCCGACGCGGAGCAGGCTTCGACGTGGATCTCCACGAAGCGGTGGGCCGCATCGCCCACGTGACCGGCGGAGTCGTCGACCATGCCGCCGTGCTCGTCCAGGAGGTCGAGCGCGTGCCGACTCAGCTCCTCCGCCTCCTCGGCCAGCCCCTGCTGGAGGAGGCTTTCCAGTTCGTCGGCCACTCCGTGGACCGAGTCCGCGTACTCCCGCGCCTGGCCGTACTCCACGAAGTCGATGATCCGCAGCGCGCTGTCGACCAGGACGCGCAGGGAGGCGGTGTCGACGTCGTCCCTCGAGCAGGCCGCGCGCATCTCCAGGCGGCGGCGCAGCTCGGGCGAGGCGTCGACTGCCTCCACCACCAGCTCGACGAGTTCGCCGTGGTCGCGTGAGCGCAGGTAGGAGCGCAGATCCGGGGCCTTCGGGTTCGGCACGTCGTGTTCGAGGTTGTACAGGTGGACCAGCCCCACGGCCACGCAGTGCTTGCAGAAGTTGCCCTCCTTCGCCCAGGGGCAGTCACAGTCCCACCCCAGACCGTTCCTGCTCGGGGTGAGCTCCACCCGGTAGACGGAGGTGCCCGTGACGGTGCCGCGTACCGTGTTCCCGTCGACGGTCAGGCTGGTGACGTGGGAGACATAGTCGACGCCGCGTGCGTAGGACGTGCGCCCGGCGAATTCGAGGAGGTCGTCCCTGGAGAAAGTGCGCATACGGCCATTCAACGCTCGGCGAGCCGTCCTCGAAGCGGTTCCGGAGGAAGCGGCCGTCAGTCGACGGCTCACGATTCCTCGGTGACGGGTGTGACGAGGGAGGCGTGGACGAGACGGACCCGGTCACGGTCCTTACCGGTCCGGATTCGGTAGGCCACGGTCACCCGGGAACGGCCCTTCTTGGTGATGACGCCGGTGTACCGGTGGCGCTTGTACGGAAAGCTCACCCGCTGTCCCACATGCAAGTCGGCGATGGCCTCACGGGACGCGCTGACCAGCGCGCGGCACCGCTCCCGTGCGGCCTCCTCCTCCTGCTCCCAGGAACGCGACGCCGCCTCGGCCTCAGCGTCGGCCTCGGCGCGCCGGACGATCTGACGTTGACACTCCTTGGCCAGCCAGGGGAAGCGCTCGGCGATCGCCTCACACGCCGCACGGTGGCGCGGGCTGCTCTGGTCCAGGTCGTAGTCGGTGCACTCGTGACGCAGGTAGTTGACGACGAGGCGTTCGACGGGAACGTCATCGCTGCACGACCCCCTCTCCAGGTCCAGCGTCAGGGTGTGCTCACGCGCCGAGCGCTCGAGTCGGCGCCGACTGGTGACGGCGGGGAAGAACGTGGTGATCACGGGCGGCTCACAGCGGATTTCGAAAGGGGTACACCACCCATGGTGCGGGAATCGCCCCCTTCTCGCTTCGCCTCTGTGGAAAACTTGAGGATCCCAGCTCAGAGGCGCTGAATCCAGATGATTTCGGCTCCAAGGAGCGCATCCTGGTTCGGGGCGGTCTCCATGAAGCTGTTGAAGTACGTGAACAGCCTCTGCACTCGAGGGCTGCGCCTGCCCGCGACCTTGCGTATGGTCACTGGGTGCGCTCCTTGACTTCCGCCGCGGCCTCCTCCATCAGTTGTCGGCTGGGGCGCACCTTTTCGCACAGGAGACGGTCGGCGACGTCGGCACCGCACGCCGGGGCGGGTCTGCTCAGGCTGACGACATCACCGCCGAGGGATCGGCGCTCCACGGGACACGAGGGGATGCGGCTCCGTTCGGTACGGAGCCTTTGATGTCATCGACAACTCGTAACATATGTGCAATTAATGACGTTTTTCCGTGATGCCAGGAAAGAAGCGTCCTGGTTCTGGCGGGCGGCACGTGTCGAAGGAGGACCGTGACCACGGTTTTCGTGTACGTCGGTGACAAGGGGCGAGAGAACCTCAACATCGGCGTCCAGGAGTCGGTGTGGGGCTGGAAGCCCAAGACCGCGGAGAGCAAGTCCAAACTTCCGGTGCTCCAGTCACTGCGGGAGGGCGACTACCTCGTCCTCGGATTCCTGGGCCTGGGCAGGATCAATGCGCGGGAGGCGCGGGACCGGACGGTGTCCGAGCTGTTCGTCACACGCCTGACGGGCGGGCTGTACCAGGACCACGCCCAGGTCTGGGATGACGACGTCTACCCGTACCGCGTGCCCCTGGACGTACGGGCAGCGTCGGTGACACCCTCCGAGAGCTCGGAAGGCCCGACTTCATCGACCGCTGCCGTTCCCGCTACCGCTCCATGGGTTTCGGAGAACCAGGAGCGCCGGAGGTCGAGAGCTGGCCTCCTCTCCTGGACGCCCTGGCCCGAGCCGGCCTCCACGATCTGCGGATCTATCTGGAGTTCGGCACTCCTGAAGGGCACAGCCGCTACGACGCCCCGCTCATCGGAGAGCGCGGCCCCAAGGATCTGGTCGCCGTCGTGGTGGTCTGGGCGACGCATCCCGGCGGTGTGGAACAGGTCGGCTGCGTGTACACCGCTCAAGGAATCGAATACGACGACGCCGGGGTGATCTTCGGTCCGGAACTGGTCCGCAGGGACGGGGCAGTGGGTGGCGGAGCCAGGGGAGAGCCGTGATCCCCACATACGGTCGGTCGGCCGCGAAGAATACTTCGACCTGGCCAGGAACATCTATCGAGTCCTCATGACGCGGGGAATGGGCTCGTGCCGGTTGTACTCCACCGACGAGGAGACCCAGGAGTTCCTCACCTCCCTCGTCCACGGGACGTGACATCGATGACCGACGGGGTCATCCGTCATCCTGTCGTTGGTGCTGACGGAGACGGTGCAGAAGGTGTCCGCCGCTTCCTCCACATCGGCGATCCACCACAGGTCGGCGCGGCGATCTCCGGGGACAGGGACGCGCGGACGTACCGGGGAATGGTCGCGGTCACGTCGCGGGAGAAGTCAAGGGTCTGCGGCTCCGGTTCGAGGTGGGAGCTCAGGTGCACCGTCGGTGTCCATGCCCAGCGGAGTGGTCGGGTCGTGTGCGGACAGCACCACGCAGACCGCCCGGTCGATCAGGGCGCCCATGCCGGACGACCGGTACCTGATTTCCGTGCACCACCGGTTGAGAGTGCGAATGCGGTCGAACGTGTGTCGGTCGTCGTCTGGCACTCTTCCGATCTCCTGGGGTCGTAGTCGGGTTCGAGAATGAACAAAATGACAAGAAAAGGGAATATGCGATTGAAATCTGGTCTATTTCGGTCAATATGTCTTTCCGTGTTATTTTCGTCGCAGTCAGGGGAAGTGCGTCTGATGCCCCGAGTTCGATCCTGATGGAAGTGGTATCGAGGGTCCACGTGAACTCGGGAGACCGCCGGTCGCGTATGGATGGCTCGGGTCTCCCGTGTGGCACCCGTTCCACACCTTCCCTCCTTGTCCTGGGTCGGCCAGTGTCGAAGGACCAATGTCACTTGTCCGCTCAAAAGCAGGCGATCGATGATCGTGGGTATGGCTTCCAAGAAGAACACCAAGAGCCTCGTGCGCTACTGGGGTGTGGCCGTCATTCTGTTCGCCTTGTTCGGATGGTTTCTGCCCGAGGTCGGTCCGATGTGGATCGCCGTCGCGGCGGGAGTCTCCGTCCTCTACGTCTTCTTCCAGATGCCCTTGCCGTGCGGAGCCTGGAACCGAGACAGGACCCGCTGCCGAAACAACGCCTCCGGCTTTCTCCCGGGGTGCCGCATCGAGCAGCACCGGTGGCAGACGGCGAAACTCATGCTGACGTCGGGTGGCTGGGGAGAACTCCGAGCGAAGACCCTGGCCAGTTGGAAGAGAGCGGTTCCCGCGCTCGCCGCGGCGGCCACGATCGTCTCCGGGGTCATGGCGGTGATCCAGTTCGGTTTCTCCGTGGTGACCGCATGAGAGTCGATCCCGAGGCACCTGGATCGGGGGAGTCCGGGTGAGCGGGAAGCTCGCGCACGCCCCGGGCGCACTGGAGGTTGGCGTGACCACGATTCATCAGGACATCGCCCGAAGGCCAGGAAACTCCTGGAACAACAGATATTGGACACGACGACCGACACGGTGAAGCACACGCATGAGTCCGTGGGCGCTGAGGTAGGCGGCGGCCTCCCGCGCCGCATGCCCTGTGAGGGGCGCCTGCCTCCAGCACGTACCGAGCACGGGCTCTCGAGGGCGGGTTTGATTGGCTGCCTCAGGGCGCGGATGTCAGTGCCCCCGAACTCGAACCGGCGGTCAGCTCTCCGGTGGACTTCAGCTGGGAACCGTTGGAGCTCGACTCCGACGATCCGCTGGAGACGACCCGGACGTACATCAGGTCGCTCGGGTGCACGGTCACTCTGGTCGCGAGCGCCCTTGGATCCCGAGGACATGAAGCCCGCGTGGGTGGCCGTTTCCGGCCACCCGGCGATGCTGACCCCCGTTCGCGTGCACCGTGTCACTGCTCGGAGTGAGGAGCGCGGTGTCTGCCGAGCGGAGGAGGCCCGGTCCCAACTCGGCGACGGCGAAGACCCGGTCCCGGTGGGTCTGTCGGTTTCCTCCGCTAGCGTGGCCCGGCACGCGATGCCCCGCGCTGGCGGAGGAGAGGAACCACCCCCATGCCCCGAGCCCACCTTCGGGTCGAGAGCCCCTTGGGCGTCCCCGGCCCCGCTCCCGAACTCATCGTCGGAGACCGCCAGGTGGAGTCCCTGGCGGAGAACGTCGACCTGACCGGCGAATCCGGGATCGTGTTCGTCAAGCCCATTCCGCCGGCGGGGGGCTGACCATGAGCGGGACCACCGCCCCGCCCTTCGCCTCGATCACCCCCTCCTCCGCGGCGCTGGAGTGGGCGAAGCGGACCGCCGAGGAGTTCGCCCTGGGCATCGACGCCAGGGGAAGGAGTGCCTGGGCGTATCGGAGCACGTTGCCCGCGCAGGTCGAGGAGGTCCTGGGTCGGCTGTACTCCCCCGGCCTGCCGGAACTGGTCGAGGAGTGCGACCGCATCGCGCACGCCCACGCCCCAGACCAGGGCTGGGAGGGGTACGGGCGGATCTCCATGTTCGAACGGGGCACTCCGCTTCGCGAGCTGGTCGACCGTTGCGACGGTGGCCTCAAGGTACGCCTGGTGCTCTGGTTCATGCTGAATGCCGAGCACCCTCGACACACCGAGGTCGACGGGCGGGGCCGCCACGGGGAGTACTTCTCCAGGATCCACCGCCATGCCGGGCTTTCCCTGTCCAGCATGAAGCTGCCCTGGGACAGCCCCCTGCTCTCCCTGCTCCTGCACGCGGAGGCGCACGGCCTCACCGATCGGCACGTCCACGTCGATGTGTGTGAGCGGGTGGAGGACGATGTCCTGGTCCCGTGTGTGGAACAGCTGAACGAGTACCGGGCCCGCTGTCAGGAGCGCGGGGACACTCTGTTCGGTTACGAGCCCGACGAGCTTCACCCCCACGCGCGTTGGCTGCTGCTCCTTCTCCGGCTGGGCGCACCCCTGGCCGTCGAGCACCTGCTTCCCGAAGGGGACCTGTTCGGCGACCGACTGCGTGAGCGTGAGCCCTCCCTGGCCGCTTGCCCCGGCCTGGCGGAGCTGTTCGTGTACCTCCTGGTCCCGCCCGGTTCCCGGCCCTCTCGGGAATGGCGGGAAGGGCTTCGACACAGGTTGGCCGCGCTCCCCGACGCGGAGAACGTGCTGTCGCGCCTGGTCGAGACGGTGCTGCGTACGCCGCGGGCCGAGGAGGGCCACTACGGTTCGAGCTCGGCCTACTTCCTGATGCACGTGCACAACATCGTCAACGGTCTGGTGTGGGCGGTGCAGGAGTCGTCCTCGGAGGACGACACCTGGACGCTGCCCCTGTTGGAGCGGCTGGCGGTGTTCACCGGGACCGGGCCAGGCGGGTCCAAGCTGCTGCGGTCCGAACGCTCGGCCTCGGCCTGCGTCCGCATCCTGGCCGCGCGCGGCACCGATGAGGCGGTCGCCGCCCTCGCGCGGATCCGCGCGAGGGTCAAGAAGAAGACCCTGTTGAGGGTGATCGACAAGGCCCTGGGCGAGATCGCCGACCGACTGGGCATCACCGGGGAGGAACTGTTGGAGCGCACCGTCCCCGACTTCGGCCTGGGCCGGGACGGGGTCCGGACCGACCTGCTGGGCGAGCACCCGGTCACCGTGGCCCTGGGCGCGGACGGTACCGCCGCGCTGGGTTTCGTCTCCGCGAAGGGGCGTCCCGTCGCCAGTCCCCCCGCGGCCCTGCGCACGTCGCACCCCGACGAGGTCAAGGCGCTGCGTGCCGAGCTCAAGGAACTGCGCCAGGTCGTGGCGGCCGAACGGGTCCGCTTGGAGGGGTTCCTGGGCCAGGGGCGGGTGTGGGACGCCGCGTCCTGGGTCCGTCACTATCTCGACCACCCGGTCACCGGGGCGCTCGCCCGACGGTTGCTGTGGGAGGTGAGCGGGGACGACGGCCGGACCTGGGTGTGCGGGCTGCCCGAGGCGGACGGTGACCACTGGCGCCTGGTCGACCCCGACGGGGCCGTGGTCGCGCACACCGCGACCGTGGGCGGCGGCGCCCGGGTGCGGCTGTGGCACCCGGTGCGGAGTCGCCCGGAGACGGTGCACCGGTGGCGGGGGCAGCTGACCGACCGGGAGATCGCCCAGCCCGTCAAGCAGGCGTATCGGGAGATCTACCTGCTCACACCGGCGGAGGAGGCCACTCGGGTCTACTCCAACCGGTACGCCGCCCACGTCCTCAGGTACGGGCGGGCCAAGGCCCTGCTGAACGAGCGCGGGTGGAGCGTACACCAGCTGGGCGGCTGGCACGGCGGCGAGAACGGCCCGGCCGAGGGCGTCTACACCGACCGGGAGAGCGGGACCTCCTGGCGGGTCAGCCTCGACATCGCCCTGGCCGACGACGAGTTCGATCCCGTTCGGCACTGCACCACCGACCAGGTCCGCTTCCATCGCGCGGGTGAGAGGGAACCGGGTCCGCTGGCGGAGGTGTCGACGCTGGTGCTGTCCGAGGCGATGCGTGACGTGGATCTGGCGGTGGGGGTGTCCTCGATCGCCGCCGATCCCGAGTGGGTCGACCGGGGGGAGAGCGCCCACCTGCCCTACTGGCGTGCGGCGGCCTTCGGTGAACTCACCGAGAACGCGGTCGTGCGGCGCGAGGCCCTGGAGCGTCTGCTGCCGCGGTTGAGCACGGCTGACCGGCTGGAGGTCGACGGCCGCTTCCTGCGGGTGCGCGGAGACCTGCGCTCCTACCGGATCCACCTGGGCAGCGCCAACATCCTGATGGATCCGGACGACTCCTACCTCTGCGTGGTGCCCTCGGGCAAGGAGAAGGGCCCGGGGATGTTCCTGCCCTTCGAGCAGGACGGCGGCCGTCTGGCGTTGATCCTGTCCAAGGCGCTGATGCTCGCCAAGGACAGCGCCATCGAGGACGTGAGCATCGCCAGGCAGATCCGCCGTGGACTGGACGGGTAGCGGAGAGGAAGGCGTTCGGCTGCGCGCGCAGGTGAGGCAGGGGAGGTGCACTGAGCCCGGTCTGGAGCGGTTTCCTTCCTCCCAAAGGAAGCTACGGCCGGGGCCGGTACAGGTCACGGGGCACAGCGTCCAGGTGCGCGGGAGGGCGGTCGCCCGCGAACCCCAGCCGCAACTCGTGCCGGGCCCTCGTGGCCAGGACGTAATACATCATCGTCTGGTCGGGGTCCGCCGGATCGGCGGTGTCGCGATGGCAGTCGGGGACGAAGACCGTGTCGAACTCCAGTCCCTTCACACTGGCGCGGGTCACCAGGTGCACACCGGGCCGGTCCGCATCGATGTCTCGGTACCGGCCTTGCCCTGCGCCGACATAGGCCTGTACGGGGACCTTGGCCCGTTCGAACACCTCCAGCAGCCGCAGCTGGAGTTCGCGGTACCGGACGACCACACCGATCGTGCGGTTCGGATGGCTGCGGACGTGTTCGCGCAGCTCGGTCGTGAGCTCGCCGAACGCCCGATACCTGGCCATGACCGGGAGAGGCCCGTCCCGCTCCGGTAGAAGGGGGTCGGCCCCTCCCAGGCGGAAGTGCTCGGCCAGGTCGGCGATCGGCCGGGTGGTGCGGTGGTTCTCCGCCAGGCGGACCTCTTCGGCGGCCAGGACCCTTCGGATCTCGTCGGCGGTGCTCCTGGACTCGGTGATGGTCTGGTACTCGTCGGCCAGAACGGTCACCCGCGCTCCCGCCAGGCGGCACAGGCGGTAGAACCCCACCGGAAGGTCCTGACCCTCGTCGACCACCAACGCTCCGGGGGAGGGGAGCTCCCCGGCCCCCATCGCCTCGGTGAGCAGCGCGGGCCAGTCGATGTCGAACCCTCCGGGCGTGTGGGTGGGCGGTCGCCCACCCACGGCGCGCTTGTACCAGGACCCCAGCCAGGAGTGGACGGTCGCCACCTTCACGTCCGGTCCCAGTTCAGCGGTCGCCGGTGCCACGTGCTGTCGCAGCAGGTTGGACCGGCACAGCAGGGTGGCCGGTGCACCGGTGAGGGCGAGCATCGCCGCGCGGTGCACCGCGATCACGCTCTTTCCTGACCCCGGAGGACCGCTCACCAGGTGGTTGCCGTCGAACGGCAGGTCATCCAGCACCCGCTGCTGTCCGCTGGACAGGTCCAGGTACCTCAGGACTCCGGATCCGGCCACCACAGTGGTCACGGTGCCTCCTCCCCGCGGGTGATACGGGCCGCCTGGCCGCGAGCGGATTCGATCACCGGCTCGAAGAACCCGGGAACTCCGGGGCCGCCGATGAGCAGAACCCGGTCCAGCAGGGCGTTGCCCGCTTCGCAACTGGTCTCCGGAAGCAGGGCACAGGCATGGCAGGCCGCCCGGTTGAGGTTGGCGAACCCGCGGGCACCGTGCTCCGCGCACAGCGGATCGGCCGAGCACCACGCCCCGGACTCCAGGAGCCTGAGCAGGGTCTCCGCCAACCGTTCGGAGGAGCCCTGGTGGGCGAGACCGCCCAGGGTGCCCTCGGCGTCACCGGCGGCCGTGTAGACGAGGACCCCGGCCTGGTGTCCGTGCTCACCGGGGCGCGCGTACACCCGCTCGCGCAGAGAGGAGATCCCGTAACCGCTCTCGAAGGAGAGTTGGCGGATCAACAGGTGGGCGAAGGTGTGCAGCAACGGCAGCCGCGGCAGCAGCCTGCCGCCGACCGTACCGATGAGCCGGTCCTTCTGGAAGGCGGCGTCCAGGTCGCGCTCCAGGTCCGCCACACGCTCGCGCACCCCCGTGTGCGACTCCCAACGGGTGATCTCCTGCTCGGAGAAGGACAGGAAGACCCCTTCACCGAAGACCTCGACCGCCGGCAGCCAGCCCCGTCGGCCCGTGGGGTCGGCCCCGACCATGCCCTTCGGGGACGGCTGCACACGGCAGAACCCGCGCAGGGCACGGACCTCGCGCAGCCGGTCGGCGACCACGACCCGTTCGACACACTCCCGCAGCATCCGTTCGGCCTCGGACATCTGCGCCGACGGGACGAAGGGGATGGGACGGACCGCGAAGTTGCGCTGGTGCACCGCCGCGTCGGTGTTCAGCGCCGACCACTCGTCCCAGCTCAGGTCTGTGGCCGGTGAGGCGGTCGTGCCCGGGGCGGGCACATCCGGAACCGGATCACCGCCGGTCTCAAGGCGAAGCAGGGCCGCCACGTCCTCGGGGGTGACGCCCTCGTTGGCGTCGCAGATCATCCCGATGACCGCAGCCTCCCGTCCTGTGCCTTGGAGACGGCACAGGCCCGGCCACATCGGGTCCTCCCGGATGCGGGAGGCGGCCTGAGACCCCACCTGATCGGTGCCCGGGCCGCCGGGACCGGGGATGTCCAGCGCTGAGATCGTGACCGGGTAGTAGACGTTGCCCGCGTTGCGCTGCACGATGCGGGCCTGTTCCTCACAAGGGACCTTCTGCCCGAGGTCCTGCCAGGGGTGGCGGCCGGCGCAACGGATGCGGCCCCGGTCCAGCAGGGCGAGCAGGTCCCGTGAGGCGTCGCACGCGCGGCAGTGGACGGACAGGGCCTCCAGTCCGATGGAGGAGCGGTCGACCAGGAAGGACAGCCGCCTCCGGGAGCGTTCGCACACGGGTGTGCCGGGTCGGCTGTGGGCCCACCACCACCAGTCCACGTCGTCCATGTGCCCCTCCGAGCAGATCTGGACGAACCGCATCGGTGCGAGCACCTGCGGGGTGGGGCAGGCCGGGCACAGCGGTGCGGCCCCCGGCTGTTCGTCCGCCACCCCCCACTGCCTCATCCGGCGGCAGGACCCGCAGAAGAGCCAGGCGGGGAAACGGACACAGGGCGCTCCGTCGGCGTCGGGGGCGTCGAAGAAGTCGTTGGCCGCCGGGGGCAGGGCCCGAAACCCCGTGACCTTCAACCGCTCCGCGAGTCTGGGGGAGTCGACCCAGGGGCTGGTGGCGGGCCAGCGGGAGATGTCGGCGGACACGAACGACTCGCCCCGGGTCTCGACGATGGCACCGACTCCGAACGGCACGATGGTCTGAGCCTGGCGGACGCGTAGCTTCCGGGTCATCCCCGAGCCCCCTTCACGGTGATCTGGCACTCGCGGTCCACGGAGCGGACCGAGTGCAGGGTCTCCCACAGGCCGTTCCTGCGGTCGAAGTTCTTCAGGATGTGCCGTGTCGACCGCCCCTGTCCGCTCCAGTAGAGGGCGGCCCGCGCCTGACGCGCCGCGACGGCCTCGTCCCGCCAGTCGTCGACGAGTTCCTTCAACTCGGCGGCCACGTCGGACGCGGCGGCGGGGTCGGCCTGCTCCACCCACGCCACCAGCCGTCCGACGGCATCGGAGACGGCCCCGGGATCGTCGAGGACACGGGACGCCTGGTCCTCACCCGACCACCCGTGCCCGTGCCGGAGGAGGATCACCAGAGCGGCGTGCAGGGCGCGTTTGCGGGAGGGGATCGACCAGGGGGTCACACTGGACGGCTCGACGTGCCGGTACAGCGACCGGTGGAACACTCCGAAGGTCTCGTAGTGTGAGCGGTCCCGCGGTTTGGTGGCGTTGAAGAAGGCCAGGATCAGCCCGGGGACGCGGTGGCGCCCCACCCGGCTGGTCGCCTGGATGTACTCGGCTGCGGCCTTGGGCTGGCCGAGCATCAGCATGAGCGCGAGCCGGCCGACGTCGACGCCGACGGAGAGCATGTTGGTGCAGGCGAGGAGGGACACCGCGGACGGGGAGGGGTGTCCTTCCTTCAAGCGGACCAGCAGGCGCGGCTGTTCCTCGCGGTCCAGGTTGCTCGTGAGCTCCTGGACCGACGGTTCGGGGAGCTCCCGTGTCCCCTTCCCGTCCCCGCCCATCCCGATGAGTTGCGCGGGGATGTCGTCCCGGGCCGAGGTCAGGGTCCGGCCGAGCTCCCTGAGGCTGTGGTGGTAGGCGACCAGCGTCCAGTAGTCGTCGAGGTGTTCCTCGGGTAGCCGGGCCGCCTCGTGCAGCAGGGCGGCCGCCGTGGCCACGGTGGCGCGGCCGGCCGTGTGCCCCTGGGCCATGACGCCCACGTAGAGGCGGCCCGCGGAGCACTCGTCGGGTTCGGAGAAGTAGGAGTGGCGTGCGTCCAGGCCTGGCGGGGGGAAGAGCTGGACGTCGCGGCCGTACATGCGGCGGACCTGTTCACCGGAGCGGCGGATCGTCGCTGTGGACGCCACCACCTTGGGTGGCACTCCGTCCCAGGAGCACAACCGCAGGATCGCGGACTCGTACAGGCCGACCGTGGTGCCGAGCGGGCCGGTGAGCAGGTGCAGTTCGTCCTGGATGACCAGGGACGGCCGCAGTCGGCCACCGCCGCCGAACAGCCGTCCGGCCCTGGCCTCCCAGGCCAGGCGGGCGAACTTGTCCACGGTTCCGAGCAGGAACGAGGGAGGGTCATCGTACAGGTGGGCGTCGACCACGCGTACGGGGAGTTCGTCATGGAAGTCGCACTCCTCGCGCGGGCAGAAGAAGGAGAACGACGACGGCGAGGTCCGCACCCCGTAGTCGCCCGGGTCCGCCGACTTGTTCCCGGGCATGATCCGGGTGCCGCACCACGGGCACCGGTCCAGGATGAAGGCATCGGTCGGCTGGGCCGCCTCGCGCTGCCGTTCGGCGAGTTCGTGGGCCCTGTCGTAGGTGTTGGGCGTGGTGGCCTCGCCCACCCACAGGCCGATGGAGAACCGCTCGGTGCCGAGGTCGAGCCCGGAGCAGGAGCGTTCCCCCGGGCGCAGTCGCAGGTACTCGAGAGCGCACACCGTGGTTCCCGCGCGTTGGAACTGCTGGGTGGTGAGCAGGCTGAGGGTGTAGCGGCTGAGCACGGCTGTGCCGCCCCCGGAAGAGCCGTGCCGCAGCCGCCGCAGGACCATCTCGAAACAGGACAGCAGCAGGTAGGCCTCGGTCTTGCCGCCTCCGGTGGGGAACCAGATGACGTCGGCGCTCTCGCGGTCGGGGTGTGCGGGATCGATCAGGCCGCCGACGCACAGCAGGAAGAAGCCGAGTTGGAAGGGCCGCCACGCGTATGCGTCATCGGGCGCGGTCTCCTGGGGCAGCGGGTCGTGGCGTGTGCGCGGGGTCCCCGCCAGGTCGGCCGAGCCACGGCGCATCTGCAGGGCCATCGCCTGGTTGGCGGTCCGAAAGGCCGCCAGTGCCGCAGGGTCCTCGCACACCAGGCGCGCCCCGGCCTCCATGCGGTCGATGACCGTGCGGATGCGGGTCAGGACGCGCTCGGCGGCTGCCCGCCCCCACCGGGGGACCGCGGTGGCGGCCTCCAGGACGCGCTCGTCGTACCAGTTCCGGTAGCCGTCGACGAACCCGGACAGCTCCCGGGCGAGATCGGTCGGGGGAAGGGAGGCATCGCTGAGGAAGGAGAGTTTCAGCGCACGCGCGTCGGTCGGGCCGGCGTGCCGGACCCGCAGGACCTCCTCGGTCGGCATGACCTCGGTGCCGACCCGGTCGGGCGGGCCGTCCTCCGGTACGGAGTCCGACCGCTCCTCGGTGACCGAGCAGCCGTGGCCGACGGTGAACGTCCGCACGTGCCGGTACTGCAGGCGCAGCTCCTCTTCCTCCGGGTCGCGGCTGGTGAGCAGGACACCGGGGTATTCCAGGAAGGCGCCGTCACGGGGCTCCACGGTAAAGGAGGACTGGAAGAGCATCCGGTCCCAGTCGGTACGCGGCGGCCGGTGGCCGTTTCTTCCCGCGGAGTCCGGTGGTTCTGCGACGGCCGCATTGACGAGCGCGACCGTCACCAGCCACGCACCGGCGTAGGGGCGTCGGCGGACCCGGAGCAGGGCGCGGCCTCCGTGGATCGGGATGTCGCCGCTCTCCGCGGCTTCGACCGTCTCCTCGTCGAGGGGGATACGGGACCACCGCCGTGTTCCGTCGTCCCGCCCGGTCGCATAGCGGGCTCCTCGGCAGGTGATGGCCAGGGCGGGAGCGTCGGTGAACAGCGACAGCCCCAGTGACGAGGGCAGCCAGGCGTTGGCGTCGGAGGTGGGGTCCTCCGCGAAGGCGTTCTCCTCGGTGGCGGGCTCGTTGCCGTCACCGGTCTCCTCCTCGCCCGCGGAGAGAAGGTGCGAATGCAGGTCGGCCTCCTGCGGATACAGCGTGCCCATGAGGTAGCGGCGGTCCGGGGGGACGGACAGCACTTCGTGCTCTCCGTCGGCCGGGCCGACGAGCTGGAGCCGGAGGGCGGACACGAGCAGGTCGCGGGCTTCGGCAGCGTCCTGCTTGGTGGAGCGGTCACACATCGGGGGCCTGTTCTGGTTCGGGGCCGCCGGGTTCTGGGGCCCGGGCGGTGATCCGTTCTCTCCTGGTGCGGGAAAGTATTCTGTCAGGGGTTGGTGACATTATCCGATACATGCCGAACTTCTCCCCCTCTCCGATGTCGGAGTCCGCTCGCCACGGCCTGGTGAACGCTGTGCTCGCGAGAATTCGGGCCAACGCGGAGAACGGTGTGATGACTCGCGATAAATTCGAAAATGTGTGCGAAGAATTGGGGCTCGGTGAGGAAGTCCGCAGTCGGGTGGAGGCGGCACTCCCCGGTCTGGGGATCCGTGTAGCAGCTCCGGAGAAGGTGTCCAGGGTCGAAAGTCCCCAGCCTGCCGGGGGGCTCGCGGCAGCGGATCCGCGGCGCATCCGCGATCCCCGAATGGCTGCGGTCGTGCGTCTGGCGCGGCGCTATGTTGCCGCCGGGTCGATCTCCGCCGCGGTGTTCGACGGTGTCGTCCGTATGTGCGGACTCGGCGAGAGCGAACTCGACGATTTCACGAACTGCCTGCGCGAGGCGGGTATATCGATCGCTCATTCGAATACCGGGGAAGGTGTGGAACCCGAGGCGGGATCGGCGCCCGAGTCCGGCCCCCGGGAACACGAAACGGATGCCCCGCACAACTCGGAACCGGCAGACGCGGCCGCTCGTGTGAGAACGGTGCGGGAGACCACCGAGCTGAGCACGGTCGTCGCGGAGGCCCGCCGGGTCCTGGCCGAGGACCGGGAGAAGCGGCGTCCGGAGCAGCGCATCCTCAGCGCACAGGCGGAGGTGGGCCTGGCGGCCCTGATGAGGGGCGGACAGTCCCTCGGCTCGCCCCTCACGGAAGCCGAGCTCGCAGCGCTGGAACCGGCCGACGAGCGCCGCCTGGCCTATGAGGCGATGGTGCTGCACAACCAGAGGCTCGTCTACAGCCTGGCAGGCAAGTTCGGCGGACAGGGGCTGGACTACGAGGACCTGGCACAGCACGGCATGCGGGGCCTGATGCGCGCGGCCGTCAAGTTCGACGGCGGACAGGGCAACAAGTTCTCCACCTACGCCACCTGGTGGATCCGCCAGGCCATCACACGCGCCATCGCCGACGAAGGGGCCCTGATCCGCCTTCCGGTGCACTTCCATGAGAAGGCGGCCAAGGTCGCGGTGGCTGAGCGTGAGCTGGCCGCCCGGGGCAGGCGCACCGGTCAGGCGGACGTGGCGGTGCACAGCGGTCTGACGGTCGACGAGGTCGACCAGGTCCGCCGCCTCACCTACCGGACCGACTCCCTGGACCGTCAGGTGAGGGGGGACACCACCCTGCTCACCCTGGTGGGTGAGGACGAGAACCGTGCCCTGCCCTCCCCAGAGGTCCAGGTCATGGAGGACGAGCGGTGCCGGGAGGTCCGAAACCTGCTCTCCTGCCTGACCGGCCACCGCGAGCGCGAGGTCATCGAACGGCGCATGGGATGGACCACGGGGGATAAGCAGACCCTCGACGCGATCGGGGAGCATTTCGGGGTCACCCGCGAACGCATCCGTCAGATCGAGAAGAAGGCCCTGCGGACCCTGCGCGAGGTCCACACGGGCGGAGCGGGACAGGCCGAGGCAGGCAGGAAGGGCAAGAAGAGGCGGCGCAAGAGGAGGTCACACGAGCCGGGGGCCACCGGATGAACTCCGGCCGCAGGCACGGCGGCGACGGCGCTGATCTTTGGTGTTCGGGCGAGCACCAGGGCGGTAACGCCCAAGTCCTGTCCGGACCGGACGGTTGGCCGCTGTGGACTACGGGATCTGCGGGCGCGCTGCTGAAGAACGACAAGGCCCTCGCAGGGTCAGCCTCGACCCCTGGCGGATCGGAGAGATCGAGAACCTCGACAGACTCGGCAACGGGGCATGGGCGTGGTCTACGCGGACCGCACCGACGAGGACACTCCAACGCACGCTCAAGACCGGGCCCGTTTCGGCGGGCGGCCCCGGCGAGGCGGGGGAGGAGCCCATGTTGTCACCGTCTCCTCCGACAGGCCCAACCGCTCCAGGAACCCCTCGAAACGCCTGCGCGGCCATGACGAGTCAGGGGGGGCGTGAACGGGGCCGATCCCCGCTCCGACCCGGTCCACCCAGGGCAGCACCTCGGCCAGGCCCGCGAGCAGAGGGATGACGCTTTCGGTCGTGGCCGTGGGCGGTGCCAGGTGGTCGTCGATGATGTTCACCAGTACCCACGCCCGTTCGTAGGCGTCCCATCCGGCCCATCCGAGCACACTGGTCGGGGAGAGCATGGGTGAGGTACTGGGTGTGTAGGAGACGAACCGCTCGTTGGGCAGGTCGAACTTGCCGCGGTTGGCCCAGTACGAAGGGCGCAGGAAGTCAGCCGACACGAACTTCGGCGGGACCGGGAGTCCATGGCTCCCTCGCCACTGGGACTCCCACAGACGTGTCCACTCCGCGTGCTTGCGCAGCCCCGACGATTTGTAGCGCAGTGCGGCGGCGGAGGGAACGTGCTCCGCTTGCAACAGGTCCGGTAGCACCGTTCGGGGTGTCGCTCCCGGTTCGAGGGCCTCCACGGCGGAGACGACGCCCGGATCACGTTCGAGAAGCCCGACCAACTCGGACAGGGTACGGCTGACGGGCCGCTCGGTGCCGTTCGCCTCCCGCGCATACCACAGTTCCCTGCGCTCACACCGGTCCAGCAACCAGGAGACGACGGCGGGACGCCACACCTGTTCCCATGAGGGGGTGGTCCAACGGTGCTTGAAATCGGGCCGCTCCAGGACGCTCAGGGCGGAGTCGCTGTTGATGGCCGCCATCCGGTGTGACACCGCGCGCCGGTAGTCCGTGCTCCAGTGGTCGGGCGGTTCGGTCACCGGGGTCGTCGCGTGCCGGTGGAACCACTCGCTCTCCTCGACCCCCGCCGCCATATCGGAGGCCAGAACGATCTCGAAGGCACGATGCCCGACGTCGATACCGTCGGGCATCGCCTCGGAGGACACGCGCGTGAGGACTCCGTGGGGGACGATCCCGTAGGCCTCGTAGACCCGCCAGTCCAGCTCCTCCTGAAGCATCACCATGCGGCTGAGGGCGGCCCTCCACTGCCCGCCGAGTTCGTCGATCCGATCGCGTGTGGGCGTGGACTCGGCGTCACCGACCTCTGCTCGCAGTTCCAGCAGGCGGTGTGCCAGGGCGTCGAGTTCACGGGGGAGATCGGTCTCGCTCAGTTCGGGGAGGGGAAGGTCGCGCATCCGGGTCGCGGTGAACTCGTAGATGCTGTCCCAGGTGTCGCCGGACCTGAGCTGACCGTCGCGGGGATTGCCCTTGGCGTTGCTGACCTGCTTGAACCAGAAGCACGCGGCGGAGCTGTTGAGTACCCCGAGAAGGCCCAGAACCTGGTCCTGAGTCACGGACGGGGGAAGCTCGATGACGGGGGCCGAGTTCAGCGGGGCGTCGGGGTCCCGTCTGAGGGAGAAGTGGGGGTGGGTCGCCACCCAGGGGAAGATGATCGACCACGGAGAGACATCGACGCTGACCGTCAACTGGTGCCAGTCGTACCAGGACTTTCCCTCGGAGCGCAGACGGTTCTTCAGGTGACTCCGGTAGGGCCAGAGCCGCCGCAGGTGACCTGGGAAATCCTGGATGCTCACGACTTCGGAGGGAGCCTGTCGGCGGCGCGGGAAGAAGGCCACCCGATCACTCCAGACCTGCCAGTCACGAACTTCGGAGCCGGTGACGAGGTCGATGATCGCCTCCGGCTCGGCACCCCAGCGGCGCAGCGACGCAGGGGAGGAGGCGAAGAGGTCGTCGGCTCCGGTGCTGGCGACGTAGCCGATGCGGTCTACCTGATCGCACAGCCTTCGGGCCGTGTTCAGTGATCGGAAGACCGCCTCGGCATCCGGAGCGGCGAGGTTCCACGGGTGCTCGTGGTACTCCGTGAGAAGGCGGTGCTGGGACACCGTCCATTGGTCTTTGCTGGGAACATCGGCCAGACGCTCCCGGATCGAGACCCACACCTCGCCCTGACCGGGGTCGGCGGGAACGGAGGGCTCGCCGCGCAGACCGCTGACCACGGTTACCCGCGATTCCGGCTCGGGTGGTTGGCTGCGGCCGGTGAGGATGAGCGTGGGCGTGCCGTGCCCTGGAATGTAGGCCCCGGAGGTGTCGATGATCTGGTCGACCTTCACGGTGGGGAGGAACTCCTCGACCAGGGTTCTGCCGAACTCCCGTTTGGTGAAGGAGTTCGCCAGCAGAAGGCCGACGTGGCCTCCCCGGCGGGCGAGGGAGAAGGCTCGCTCCGTGAAGGGCACGGTCAGGGCGAAGGCCCCGGAACTGGCGCTGGGGTAAGCACCGCGGTAGCCCTTGGCCTGCTGCTTGTCCTTGGGCGTGAGGTACGGCGGGTTCGTGACCACGACGTCGTAGGAGGAGCGCCCCAGAACGTCCGCGGTCCTGGCCGATGACGGCCAGGAGGTCGGCGCCTGGGGGAGGCCCGGGAACAGGCCGTGCTCCTCTGGGGCGTCGCGGCCCTCCAGGAGTGAGTCCGCCTCGACCACGAGGATCGGCCAGTCCTCCTCCGTCGGGGGCTCTGCCCCTTGGGCCAGCCGGAGGGCTTCGACTGCCAGACGGAAGCGGCTGACCATGACCGCGAAGGGGTTGCGGTCGGCTCCGTGGACACAGGTGAGAGCCAGACCGACCGCTTCGCCCAGGGGGAGTTCGGGCTTCTCCGCGCGAATGCGCTCCAGGACCAGGGGCAACGCCTTCAGGAGGAATCCGCCGGAGCCGCACGCCGGATCGATGAGGCGGAACCCGTGTTCGGTGATGGACCCCGACTCCCGAAGCGCGGGCTCCAGGGTCTGCTCCAGGATCAGGTCGATGACGAAGCTCGGAGTGACGAGTAGCGCGTCGGTCTTGCGCGAGTTCTCCGAGGCATCCTGGTACAGCCGACCGAAGACCGCGGTGCCCGGTTCTCCGTCCCCGCTCCCGGTGTCCGGCGGGGACGGCTCTCGGAGGGACGCACGGTCGGAGCCGCGCCAGTACGAGACCAGCTGACGCGCGAAGTCGGGGTCGGGGCGGTGCGTCCACCACGGTCCGATGTCGTGCCGGAAGGCGGCGCCCAGGACGGGGTGTGTCTGGACCACGCGGTCGATGGCCAGTTCGATCGTGTGGAAGGGGTCCGCCTGGGAAGCGGGGTCCGGGACGTCCGCCCGGCTGAGCGACCGGTCGGCGACAAGGCCGTTGTCTTCACAGAAAGTGACGAAAGCGGTGGCGAGGGTCCACATGACCATGGCGTGTTCGGTCTGGCGCCATGTGGCCGAGGGCATGGGCGCCGAGCCCCGGGGGCGATCGAGATGGGTGAACACGAGGGAGTGGAGCTCACTCAGCAACGAGGGGTGGGACATGCCCTGCCTTCTCTGTCGTGGAGTCTTTCCTGTTCAAAGCAGTTTCTGGGCTCTGGGGACAGTCGCGGCTCCCCCTGGGGGCAGTCTAATGCAATCCGTGGGTGCGGTAATTCCTTGTGAGTGCTGAGAAGAGTCGCTACTGTGGACGCAGTGCTCCCGCGTCGGTGCCGTGTCCCCGTCCGTGCGGGCTGCGATGCGTCCCAAGTCCTCACTCTCCGTGATGGTCCCCACGAAAGGTGCTACCACCCCATGTCCATTGACCTCGTCGCGGTGCTGGTCTTCCTGTTCGTCATCGTGCTTCTCGCCCTCGTTGCCGCCCTGGCCGCCGCGTTCGTGACCCGTGAGGGGGGCAAGCCCTGGTCCGCGGCTCTGGGCGCGGCCGGAACCGCGACGCTCGCCACCCTGGGCGCTGCCACCGCCGTGGCCGCCTTCGTCTTCACCGCACTCGGGTGAACCCCTTGACCCGGTTCCGGGGTCGCCGTGCCCCGGAACCCGGACACGACCCGGTACGGCGACTGTCGGGAGCGGCCGTGGTGGGTCGGAGCCGTGGCCGGTCCCCCGACACCACGGCTGAACCGCCCTTCCTACGGGAGTCCTATGCTGGGGGCGGTCGAGTGCGTATGGAGTCGGGGAGGCGGAGGCCGGATGGCGAACCGATGGTGGGGGAAGCCCTCGGAGTTCCCCTGGGAGCAGTCCGCCCTCGAACACGTCCGCGCGCACTTCCCCGACCGGGAGCCCTACCGGGCCTGGGCCGGGTTCACCTTCACCGCCCGCAACCAGCGCATCCGCGAGTGCGACCTGTTCGCCGTCACCCCCCGAGGGGTCTTCCTCGTCGAGATCAAGAGCCACCAGGGCCGGGCTGCCAACCACGGCAGCGAGTGGATCTTCACCAACGGGCACCGCAGAACCATCACCAACCCGCTGCATCTGACCGACCTGAAGGCCAAGGAGCTCAAGAGCCGCCTGCAGTGGGCGGTCGACAAACTCGGCCTGCGCGGAGTGAGGGTCCCCTTCATCGAGGCCGGTGTGTTCCTCTCCGACGAGGGCCTGCGCTGCGACTTCGACGAGGTGCAGAAGGCCAAGGTCTACGGCCGCGAGGGGCTGGAGCACCAGACTTCCCTGCCGGGCATCTGGAGCGGGCTCCTCGGCGCCCCGCAGAGCCAGGTCGACCCCGGCTTCCTCAAGAACGTCTCCCGACTCATGGAGACGATCGGGGTCATGCCCATGGACCGGGCGCTGACCCTGGGGGAGTACACCCTGGAGAAGCGGTCCTTCGACAGCGGGCCCACCTGGACCGACTACGAGGCCAGGCACCAGCGGTTGGGCGGCACCAGCCGGGTGCGCCTCTACCACTACGGCGAGACCGACAGCGAGGACGAACGCCGGTCGGTCGAGCGCGCCGCCAAACGCGAGTACATGTCCCTGGAGGGCATCTCGCACGAGGGCATCGTCAAGGCCGAGTACTTCGGAGTCATCGAGGAGTCGAGCAAGGACCTCGGACCCGCGGTCGTCTTCCGGCACCACTCCTCCTGGCAGCGCCTGGACCACTTCATGGCCGAGCACGGAGACGGGCTGGACGTCGACACGCGGATGGAGATGGTCCGCCAGCTCGCCGAGGCGGTCAACCACGCCCACCGCAACCGCCTCTACCACCGCGCCCTGGCCGCCCGCAGCGTGTGGGTGGAGATGGACGGCGCCTACCCGCGTCTGTACATCGCCGACTGGCAGGTCGCCTCCCGGGAGAGCCTGCGGCTGCGCAGCGGCGGCCACACCCGCCACACCACCTCGGGCGCGGCCACCTCCCACCTGGAGGAGGTACTGGGCGGGCGTGCGTTCGCCGCGCACATCGAGAAGGCCGCCGAGGCCTACCTCGCCCCGGAGTTCCCCGACTACACGGGCCGTGCAGCCCCCCAGGACATCTTCGGCCTCGGGGCGCTCACCTACCTGATCTTCACCGGCCGCCCCCCGGGCCGGGACCGCAGCGAGCTGAGCGGGCAGATCCAGGAGCACGGCTGCCTGACCCCGGCGGCGATCAGCGACGACGTCGTGCCCCAACTCGACACGCTCGTCCGCGAGTCCACCCGGCGCTCTCCCAACGACCGGTTGGCCAACGTGCAGACCTTCCTGCGCATGCTCGACCAGGTCGAGGAGTACCTCACCCTGCCCGAGACCATCACCGACCCCCTCGACGCCCGCCGCGGGGACGAGGTCGTCCAGGGCTGGAAGGTCCGCGAGGTCCTGGGCAAGGGGGCGACCGCCCGTGCTCTGCTCATGGGGCGCGACGGTCGGTCGGAGGAGGTCGTCTACAAGGTCGCCCTCAACCAGGAGACCGCCGCCAAGGCCCTGCGCGCCGAGGCCGAGACCCTGCGGACCGTCGCCGGGAGCACCAGGATCGTGGCGCTGGCTGCCACGGGCGACGGGAACGAGTCCGGTGTGCTGGAGATCGGTGAGCGCACCATCCTGCCCTTGGAACGCGCGGGGGAGAGCACCCTCGCCGACTACCTGTCCCGGCAGGGAGCCCTGGGCCCCGGCGAGCTGCTGCGCTTCGGCCGGTACCTGTTCGACGCGGTCGAGCACCTGGAGGAGCACGAGGTCTTCCACCGCGACATCAAACCCGCCAACCTCGGGGTCCGGGAGACCCGCAAACAGGGCAGGGCCCTGGTGCTGTTCGACTTCTCCCTGTCCAAGGCGCCCGTGGAGAGCGTCACCGCCGGCACCCGCGGCTACCTCGACCCCTTCCTGGGGCAGGACCGCCCCTACGACGACGCGGCCGAGCGCTACGCGGTCGCCGTCACCCTGCACGAGATGGCCACCGGAGAACTCCCGGTCTGGGACGACGACGGTGTGGGCCCGGAGTTCCTCGGCGACGACGTCGTGGTTCCCCGCCTGGCCGAGGAGTCCCTCCCCAAGCAGAGCCGCTCCGCCCTGGTGACGTTCTTCCACCGGGCGCTGCACCGGGACCATCGGCAGCGCTTCGGTTCGCTGGCCGACATGCGTGACGCCTGGGAGTCCGCCTTCCGCTCCGGCTCCGTCACCGACCAGGTCGAGGAGGACGAGGGGACCCGGCTGCGCAACGCGGAGAGCGCCACGCTGGACACACCCCTGCACCTGGCCGGTCTCACACCGTTGGTGCTGGACGCGGCCCAGCGCCTCCTGCGTTGCGACAAGGTCGGCGACCTGCTCAGCAAGCCGGTCCGGGAGATCACCCACATGCGCGGTGTCCCCCTGGCCGTCCGCAACGAGCTGCGCAAGAGGGCCTCCGAGTGGCGTCGGCGCCTGGACGTGGCCGAGTACGCGGTCGCGACCCGGGCCAAGCTGCCGACCGGCGCCGGGGACGACGTCAAGCGCAACGCCGTCCTGGACCAGGTGATCCGCCAGTTCCTGCCGACCACCACCGACGCCAATCGGCAGTGGGTGCGCGTGGTGCGGGAGCTGGTCGGCATCCCGGAGGGGCGCAAGGGCCGCAAACACTGGTGGCCCACCCGACGCGAGGTCGCCCGCTCGCTGGGGATCCCCCGCTCCCTGGTGGACGAGAGCCTGCGACAGGCGCACACCTACTGGAGCAAGAACGCCTCCCTGCTGGGATCGGTCCGCGACGACGTCGTGGACATCCTGTCCCGCAACGGCCGGGTGCGCGAGGTCGGACAGATCGCCGCCGAACTCCTGAGCCTGCGCGGCTCGTCCCTGGAGGGCGACGAACGGTCGGTCTACGCCCTGGCCGCCGTGCGCGTGGTCGCCGAGTACGAGGAGCAGCGCGTCGAGCAGCGGTTCGTGGTCCGCCGGTACGACCGCAGGGTGCTGGCCGCGCAGGTGATCGACGACGACCCCCGCGTGCCGGTCGAGGGCGACCTGTTCGACTACGCCGAACTGCTCGGGCTGCGCGCCGACGAGCTCGTCTCCCTCGGCGACGCCGACCTTCTGCCCAGCCCCACCGCGGTCAGGGAGGCGCTGCGCGGAGTCGACGCCCCCGAGGGAATGGAACCGTTCACCGACACCGCTCTGGTGCAGATCGCGGCGGCCGCTTCGAGCAACGCCGAGGCGACTCCGCGCCTGGAGCTGTACCCGGCCGACCTGGACCTGGAGCGGGCCCTGCGGATCACCCAGGCCGTCGGCTACCTGGGCAAGCCCGGAATCACCCCGGAGCAGATCCAGGACCGGGTCCTGTCGCGGTTCCCGGCGCTGCCCAGGCCCGGCGAAAAGCAGCTGCGGGCGCTGCTCAAGCGGCGGCACCCCAAACTCCAGGAGGCTCCGGTCGGCGGCACCGTGTGCTGGTACCTGGAGCCGGAGGTCACCACCTACCAGCCCTCCACGCACACCGGACAGCACGAGCCGAACCTGGTCGACGCCGCCTCCGTCGAGACGTGGAACCGCCTGGCGCAGGCCGTGGCGAGGGGCGGCTACCGGGCGGTCAAGACGTGGATGCCCGACACCGAGCGAGCGGCCCACGCGTTGGAGCGGATGCCCGGTGTGGTGCCCTTCGACGTCTCTTCCGAGTTCGTCCACGTCGTCGACGAGGTCATGGACGGCATGGGAAGCGCCCTGAACTGGGACATCCTGAGCGAGGCCGACAACAGTCGCCCCGAGCCGTTCAACCGGATGCTCGCCGAGGTGTTCCGCCGCCTGGGGGACCGGGTACGCGCCGCCGGGGCCGACGCGCCCACCGGTGACGGGGTGGTGCTGCTCCACCGGGCGACCCCGCTGGCGCGCTACGAGCCGGGTCGCGCCCTGCTGGGCAGCCTCGTCCAGGAGGCCCGCGAGGCGAACCGCAGCCCGTACGGACTGTGGCTGCTGTGCCCGATGCGCGGACCGCAGGCCGTCGCCGCACTGGACGGTCGCTCCGCGGGCATCATCGGCGAGTCCGAGCAGGTGCTGCTGCCCAGGGGGTTCTCCGCGCCCGAGGCGGCGTTGGCGGGCTGAGCCCGGCCAACCGGGTCTGAGTTCGTTCGAGGAGGAGCCGGCCAGTGCGCACGGCTGTGGGACCTGGAGACGGGCGGGGACCGGGGGGAACCGAATGTGGGACGTTAAGGGCGAGAGTGAACCGCTGACCGTCGGTGTCCACCGCGACCGTGTCCTCAGCGTCGTGTGGAGCGGCGGGTCCCGGACGGTCGCGTCGGGGTCCGCGGACGGCACCGTAGGGGTGGGGGACGCGGACATGCCTGTGGAGGAGTTGACGCGTGTGGCGCGTCGGCGCACCTACCGGGCGCTGACCCGGGAGGAGCGCCGCACGCACCTGCTCGCGGTCGGTGAGGAAGAGGGCCCGGGTCAGTAGACCCGGGTGACCTCGCGGACGTCGGTGGAGACCAGGTAGTCCTTCGGGTCCAGGTCCATGGCCTCGCGTTCTGGGGAGTCCCAGTACTGGCGGTTGCGCTCAGCGAAGGTCTCGGGGCCGTCGTAGGAGATCTCCCAGATGAAGTGGCGGCGTTCGCGGTCGATCCAGGCACCCCCGAGGGAGAAGCCGAACTTCAGGCGCAGGGGGACGATCTCCTCCTTCCAGCGCTGGACCCACTCGTCGAGCAGACCAGCGCGGACAGTGTAGGTGCGTACCTGTGTGGTGGCGGGCACGGTGCTGCCCTTCCTGGGTGGTCGGCGCGGCTTCGGTCGCCCTGAGTGTTCCCGTCAAGGATGTGAGGGACGGCCAAGAGCGCGAAGCGTGTGGCGGATGTGGCTCTGTTCGCCTCAGCGGCGGGTGCGTACACGGGCGCGCACGAGCCAGCCGTCGCGTGCCTCTTCCAGGACCGGGGACAGCGCGCCGGCGCTGGGTCGATCGGCCTGTCGCCACTGGTGGACCCACCGCCGTACCTCCTGCCCGGAGGTGGTGTCCCCGGTGCTGAGCAGCCGGCCGTCACCCAGCATCGCGGCGGCGCCTCCCGCGGAGGCGTGCCCCGGGGCCCAGCCGCGTGCGCCCAGACCGAACATGCTCAGCCCTTCGGGGGCGGTCGCGTACAGGTAGGCGTGGAAGTCGGCGGCCGGTTCCTCCGGGCCGAGCGGCGCCCCGCCCTCCAATCGAGCGCCGACGGCCAAGGCGTCCACCAGTGACCGCGCCCTTGCGGCGGCGTCCTCCCCGGTGATCCATGTGCCGCTGACCCACCACGGGTTCCCTTCCTCGTCGGCGGTCTGTGCGTGCACGCCGCGCGGCGGCACCAGCCACTGGGTGAGTTCCTCGGGGTGCATCTCCACGTACCCGCCCGGCCACAGCCGCTCGGCTGCCAACCGTCCGTCGCGTGCGCGGTGGGCGCGCACGATCGCGTTGGCCCGGGGAAGCGGGGCGATCGTGACCGGGACGACCAGCGCCGCGCCCGGCACGCACTGGTCGGCCCAGGCCCGGTGCAGCAGGTCGCTGCTGGCCCAGGCCACGATCCGGTCGTAGGGGGCGTGGGCGGGTGCGCCCCTGGCCCCGTCACCGGTGACGACACGGATGTTGTCGGCGCCCCGCCGGGCGTGCAGGTCCCGTGCCCGTACGACCAGGTCGTCCACCACGTCCACGGAGACCACCGAACCGCCCTCACCCACGAGCGCGCCCAGCAGGGCCCCGGAGAAACCGGACCCGGTGCCGATCTCCAGCACCCGCATCCCCGGGCGCACGTCCAGGCGCTCCAGCCCGGCGGTGATCGCCTCGGCCGAACTGCTCTGCCGGACGAGGCCACCGTCCTCACGGTGGGTGTAGTACTCCTCCGGCACGGAGGCCAGGGCGTCCTGGATACGGTTTGTGGCCATCGGTTTCCTCATCCTTGGTCGTAGTGTTCTTCTCTTCGACATGGGGAGCCAGGGCTCTGTCGGCCTCGATACACCCGAAGGCTCGGGTGGGCGTCGGCCGCACGGCGTCGGAAGCAATGTCGAGCAATGCCGTTGGCAGGGGTCCGGCGAAGGGCTTTGATGAGTTTCGAGGCCTTGGAGCACCCCGGGTCCGCTCATGGTCTTCGCGCACACGACCACCTTCGACGTGAGGAGGCCGAGATGAACGACGACGGCAACAACTGACGACGCCGAGGACCGACATGACACGGGGTGGTGCGGACGAAGTTCGTCCGCACCACCCCTGCGGCGTATGTGCCCCCGGGGGGTGTCAGCGGTCCGCGTTTCTGATGCGCTCCGCGAGCCCCGCCAGCCAGGTGTCGTCGGCGCGCTCGTGGTCGTGGGAGGACAGGTAGCCCTGGTAGCGGTCGAAGTAGCCGTCGACGGGCCAGACCACCTCCCGCCAGTCCTCACCCGCGTTGCCGGTGGTTCCGTGCATGGGGAAGAGCTTGGCGTGGGCGTGGTCGACCCCGTAGCCCTCGTACATGATCCCGGTGCGCGCCACGTCGGGAAAGGTGGCATCCAGGAGGCGGGCGACTTCGCGGGCAGCCAGGTGCAGGGCCGCGTATTCCTTGGGTTCCAGATCCACCACGTAGCTGGTGCGGTGGGCCTTGGGGATGACCACGGAGAACCCCTCCGTGTTGGGGAAGATCGACAGGAAGGCCAAGTGTGAGGCGTCCTCCCAGATCCGGTGCGCGGGCGCGTTCCCGCTCACGATGCGGCAGAAGACACAGGCAGGGGTGGAAGGTGCGGTGTTCAACGGACTCATCGAAGTCGGTGCACGGCGGGTCGGACGCCGGCGCAGGTGGGGCAGTCGGGGGAGCGTTCGACGGGTTGCTCATCAAGGGCCAGCTCATGTGTCCACACGCCCATACGCCGGTTCAGGGACGCGGGTTCACCGAACCCGCCCAGGTGTCGTAGAACGTCCAGTGCCGCCAGAGACGAGGCGAGCATGTTGACCGGGCCGTTGGACGGCGCCTGGTAGCGATCGTTGATGCGTGTGATCAGCTCGCGCAGCTCTGGCTCGTCGGTGGGTGGTCGGGCGGTGAGCGTACGACAGTCCCACCAGCGCCCTGCGCGAGATCGTCGACAACTGGGTCTACGCCCTGGAGGAGGACGTCCTGGCCACCGGCGAGGTGGCCGAGGACGACGAGGAGGCGCTCGACGCCGCCGTCCTGGAGCTGCTGGAGCGGCGGCTGTCCGAGGTCGCCGCAGCCAACCCCGGGTTCGCCGCGGCCCTGCGCGGCTACCACCGGGCCCAGTCCGAGGGGGAACACGCCATCGCCGAGGCGCTCATCGCCTGGCTCGGCGGGCAGCCCAACGTCGCGTCCGCCGCCAAACGCTACGCCGGGATCAAGGGCGACCTCGACCACTTCGGCGCCCTGGCCGCGCTCAAGGGGCTGCTCGTGCTCCTGCGCGACTGCGGGCACCCAGGGCTCCTCGTGGTCCTGGACGAACTGGAGACCCTCCAGCGCGCCCGCACCGACACCCGGGAGAAGGGGCTCAACGCGCTGCGCCAGCTCCTGGACGAGATCGCCAACAGGCAGTTCCCCGGCCTGTACCTCGTCATCACCGGTACCCCCGCCTTCTTCGACGGCCCTCAGGGGGTCCAGCGCCTGGCGCCCCTGGCCCAGCGCCTGCACACCGACTTCCTGCCGGACCCGGCCCACGACAACCTCTACGCCAGTCAGATCCGCCTGACCGGCTTCGACCTGGCCAAGCTGCACGAGCTGGGCGTGGCCGTCCGGGAGCTGTACGCCGACGGCGCCGACGCCCCGCAGCGGGTGCGCGACAGGGTCGACGACGGCTACCTGCTCGGGTTCGCCGAAGCCGTCGCCGGGGAGTTGGGCGGCCGGGTCGGCATCGCGCCCCGGCTGTTCCTGCGCAAACTCGTGGACGTGATGGACCGGGTCGACCAGAACCCCGACTTCGACCCCCGAACGCACTACCACCTGACCGTCGGCGGACACGAACTCACCGAGGTCGAACGCGGGTCCCACGTGCAGCGCGCCGCCAGCGCCGACGAGGTGGAACTGGACCTGTGAGCGACGCTCCCGAGGACCCCGGGGGACCAGGACCGAGCAGCCTCGACCTGCTCCACCCCACCCTCGCCCACCACGTCGTCAACACCCTCGGCTGGCCCGGGCTTCGGCCGCTCCAACGCGAGGCCCTGTCCCCGCTCATCGACGGCGACGACGCCGTCCTGCTCGCGCCCACCGCCGGAGGCAAGACCGAGGCGGCTCTCTTCCCGCTGCTCACCAGCATGGCCGGACGCTCGGGGGACGGGCTGTCGCTGCTGTACGTGTGCCCCATCAAGGCGCTGCTCAACAACCTGCTGCCACGGGTCCAGGCCTACGCCGGGTGGATGGGGCGCACCGCCGAACTCTGGCACGGAGACGTCACCACGGCCGCGCGCCGGCGCATCCTGCGGCGTCGGCCCGACATCCTGCTCACCACCCCGGAGTCCCTGGAGTCCATGCTGGTGAGCGTCAAGGTCGACCACCGGGAGTTCTTCCGGAACCTGCACGCCATCGTCGTGGACGAGGTGCACGCCTTCGCCGGGGACGACCGCGGATGGCACCTGCTCGCCGTGCTGGAACGGCTCGGCCGGGTGGCCGGTCGCCCCATCCAGCGGGTGGGTCTGTCCGCCACCGTGGGCAACCCCGAAAACCTGCTCACCTGGCTCCAGGGTTCGGCGGCGGGAAAGAGACCGGGAAGGGTGGTCGCTCCCGGGGTGCACCTGCCCAGACCCGGCCACGTGCCCGACGAACCTCCGCCCGGTGACGTCGAACTCGACTACGTCGGTTCCCTGACCAACGCCGCCAAGGTCATCGCCTCCCTGCACCGGGGGGAGAAGCGCCTGGTGTTCTGCGACTCGCGCCAGTACGTGGAGGAACTCGGCCACGCCCTGAGACAGCTGGGTGTGACCGCCTTCCTGTCCCACGCCTCCCTCTCCCTGGACGAACGCCGCCGTGCCGAGCAGGCCTTCGGCGAGGCCCGCGACTGCGTCATCGTCGCCACCAGCACCCTGGAGTTGGGGATCGACGTCGGGGATCTGGACCGGGTCATCCAGATCAACGCCCCCGGCACCGTCGCCTCCTTCCTCCAACGCATCGGTCGTACCGGGCGACGCCGGGGCAGCACGCGCAACTGCCTGTTCCTGGCCGTCGACAAGGCCGGACTCCTGGACGCCGCCGGACTCCTGCACCTGTGGGGACAGCACTGGGTGGAGCCCGTCGTCCCGACCCCCGAACCGCGCCACATCGTCGCCCAGCAGCTCCTGGCCCTGTGCCTGCAGGAACCCGAGGTGGGCGCGCGGCTGTGGCCCGAGTGGTGGGGCGACCTCGAACCCTTCCACCAGGGCGAGCCGATCGCCGCCCACCTGATCCGGGAGGGGTTCATCGACCTGGACGGCGGGTTGATGATGATCGGCCCCGAGGCCGAGAAGCGCTTCGGCCACCGGCACTTCATGGAGCTGACCAGCGTCTTCACGGCGCCGCCGCAGTTCACCGCGCTGAACGGGCGCGCCGAGATCGGTCGGGTGGACCCCGCCCTGCTGGCGTCCGACGAGGAGCGGACCGGACCGCGTCGACTGCTGTTGGCCGGACGCACCTGGGCGGTCACCTGGGTGGACTGGCGGCGGCAGCGGTGCTTCGTCGAACCGGTCGAGGGCGGTGGAGGTAAGGCCAAGTGGGACTCGGGCGGTCACCTGGGCTCCTTCTTCCACCTCACCCGCGCGGTGCGCGAGGTGCTCCTGGGGGTCGATCCACGCGTCCGCCTCACCCGCAGGGCGGTCAACGCCCTGGCCGAGGCGCGTGAGGAGCACATCGACCTCGTGCACCCCGGGGGATCGGTGATCGTGCGGTCCGGCGGCGGCGACCTGCGCTGGTGGACCTGGGCCGGTGCCCGGGCCAACCTCACCCTGATCGCCAGCCTGGGGAGCGCCGCCGACCCCAAGCAGCAGCCCAATGACGCCTGCCTACGGCTGAACCCCGACCTGGACCCACGGACCTGGGCGGCGGTGAAGGAGGCGGCGCTGGAGCGGATCACACTGCCCGAGGTGTCGGCGCGCGCGTTGGACGGGCTCAAGTTCAGCGCCGCCCTGCCCGAGCACCTGGCCGAACGCACCCTGTCCGCGCGCCTCGCCGACGTGGACGGGGCACACACCCTCCTCACGGAAAGCACCCGGTTCATTGTCCAGTGACGGTTACCCCGGCTCTCCCTCCGATGGCTATGAGCGGATGACGTTGGCCCAGCTGCGGAAACTGGCCTACGACCGCCCCGTACGTTCCGTCTACGCGCGTAAGGCGGATCTCATCGCCGACCTGCGTGAGCTGGATCGACGACGCGCGGCCGGAGAACCCGAGGATCCGGTCGCGCACGCGTACTGGCGACTCCAGAAACACGTTGAGGAGACGGACCGGAGGAAACGGGAGGAGGACTCCCGGAGAATCCTCGATCTCCTGGGGAACTGGAGCGAACCCGAGTACCGGCGGGGCGTCCATGCCGCCGTCGACGCGCTCAACGGGGCTTCCGAACCCTCCGACGAGGAGTGGCAGAGGTACTTCGAGGAACTCGAGACTCTGGTCGGGCCGCTGCTGGGGGGCGGCTGGGAGCTCTGGGAGCACCTACAGGAGGGGTACCACGAGCCCGGTCACGGACCCAGTGTCATGGCCCACCTGCTTCGTTCCGGCACTGTCCTCTCCGTCACCTACGACGTGTGGGCACACCAGATCCGATTCTCCTCCAACGAGTTCCCGGAAGGCGTCGGAGAGCCTCCCTTCGAGTTCGTCGAGTTGCTCGACGACACCGTGGCGGTGGACATCGGCCAGGGTGCGGAAGAGGCTCAGCGTGAGGTCGCCGAACGGCTCGGCGCACTGGGCCTCCTGGATCCTCTGCGAGTCAAGGCCTCGGAGGACAGTACCGTGAGCGCCTTCGACCTCGTCTCCATGGCCTACCTGAGGTGGATCTTCGAACCAGCGGCTTCCTACAGCGGACTGTCGGTGGAAGAACTCGGCGCCAGGCTGGACGCGGAGGAGGGCATGTCCACCTATCACCAGTTCGTCTGCTGTTTCGTCGGCCGAGACGTCTTGCCGGACTGTGTTCCGAGCGCGGCGGCGCTCGGTATCGCCTCATGGTGCTGGCGCAATGACACCGCCGTCGAGGAGTGGCACCTGCCCGACGACGTCCTCATGGCACGCGTCAACATCGCCGTGACCAAGGCGATCCTTCCCCACCTCGACGAGGTGGAGGGAACCGACTGGGAGGCCATCGAAGGACGGCTGACGGACAGCGAGTGGGCACTGCCGGACGGGCGGAAGATCTCGGAACTGTTCGGAGAGGGCTGGCCGGAGGTCCGGCGGACGGTGTCCGAACGGCTGCGCTTCTGGAAGCGTATGGACGAGGATCTCCTTGGCCCGGAACCGACTCTGCGTCTGCTCAGCGTGGGAGGCGCGACCAGCTACACCCGGCACTGGTGGGGACAGGGGCGTTGGGGCGCGATCTGCGAGCGAATCGTGAGGGATGCCGTCAGCGAGGGCATCCCCCTGCCCGGTGACTACCAGGAAGCCGGGGTCCAGGCGCTGCTCCGGGACCTCGCGGATCCCGATCGTCTGGACGACGAAACCCTTCGCTGGTTGATCGACATGCCCGGTGCCGAAGTGGACCAGACGGCGGGATTGCGTCACCACACGGACGCCACCCGTGCTCTGCCCAAGGAGTTCACCAGCCATGTGCTCACGGAGATGGAGCAGAGCCTGGGCGAGTGAACTCCTTGGACGAAGGCGCTGCGCCGCTCCGTTCTCACCGTTTCGTCTCCGTGGGGTCACTGGCTTTGACCTGTACGGAGAACCGCAAGTACGTTCTACGTCGATCTTCGCGCACGTCTATCCAGCAAAGTGGAGCGTCATCGTGAACAGTCAAGCCCTGGAGCAGGCGGCCGCCGTCCCCGGATGGTTTCAGGACAACCTCGATCTGCTGGTCGGCGTCCCCCTGCGGATTCTCCTGATCGTCCTCGGGGCGCTGGTCGTTCGAGCCTTGGCCAGACGCGCGATCTCCCGCTTCGTGGAACGCCTCCTGCGGCCCTCCGAGAGGGAGAACGCGCCGAACCGATCCGGCCGAGGACCCGCGGTCCTCCAGCGTGACGCGTCCCGGGCCAATGAGAGACGCCAGCAACGGGCCCGCACCATCGGCTCGGTGCTCAGCAGCTTCGCGACCATCGTCATCGCGGGGACGGCCCTGGCGATGGTCCTCGACCAGATCGGCATCGCCCTCGGCCCCCTGCTGGCCAGCGCGGGTGTGGTCGGCCTGGCGATCGGCTTCGGCGCCCAGAGCCTGGTCGCCGACTACCTGGCCGGCATGCTCATCATGATCGAGGACCAGTACGGCGTCGGCGACGTCGTCGACCTCGGCGAGGCGGTCGGCACGGTCGAGAACGTGGGTCTGCGGCTCACGCAGGTCCGCGACATCAACGGCGGCCTGTGGCACATCCGCAACGGTGAGATCCAGCGGGTGCGCAACGACAGCCAGGACTGGGCCCGCGCCGTCCTCGACGTCTCCGTCTCCTACGAGTCCAACCTGGAGACGGTCTACAACGTCCTGGAGGAGACCGGCCGGGACATGCGCAAGGACCCGGAGTTCGAGAGCCTCCTCCTGGAGGAGCCGTCGATCTGGGGCGTGCAGTCCCTGGACGCGGACGGCGTCGTCGTGCGCCTCGCCGTCAAGACCGTTCCGCTCGAACAGTGGGCCGTGACCCGTGAACTGCGCCGTCGTGTCAAGGAATCCCTCGACGCCGCGGGGATCGACATCCCGTTCCCCCAGCGCACCGTCTGGATGCGCACCGACGACGGCACCGCCGCCTGACGGGGTCCCCGCCCGTGGCGAGGGGCGCGACACGATGGCCGCGCACGACAGCTTCTCGGGCGTTCCCGACCTCTCCTCCTCGGGCTCCCGGGAGGACGTCTTCCAGCTCCTCTCCCACGCCTTCCCGGCGGACCGGGAGAACCGGCTGCGCACCCTGGCGACCCAGCTCTGGGCGTTCCGGTTCCGTATCCAGCGGGGTGACCTCCTCGTCCTTCCACTCAAGACCCGGTCGGCGATCGCCGTCGGCCGGGTCACGGGGGAGCACGAGTATCGGGTGGCGAACGAGTCCGGATGCCGCCACGTACGCCGGGTCGAGTGGCTGCGCGACGACGTGCCCCGCTCCACCGTCCGGCAGGAGCTGCTGTACTCGCTCGGCGCCTTCCTCACGGTCTGTCAGGTCAAGCGCAACGACACCGCCGTGGCCTTCGACATCGAGCAGCAGGCTACGGTCCAGCTCCGCAGCCACCTGATCGAGACCTTCGCCGGTCACCGGATACAGGCCCTCGTGGCGGCGGTCCTGACGGCCGAGGGGTTCCACTGCACGACGCCTCCGACGGGCCGGGACGGCGGCATCGACGTCCTGGCCGGGACCGGCACGCTGGGGCTGAGGAAGAGCCGGGCACGCCTCTCGGCCCTGTCTCCCGGCGCTGCGGTCCGACCGGCACGTCCGGGGTTTCGAAGCCGTGCCGGTGCGGCGCCGCGGGCTCCTCACCCCCGCTGTGCCAGCGTGTCCAGAGCCTCCAGGATGTCGTGGTCACCCCGGTCGGCCAGACGCTCCCGGACCCGGTCGGCAGAGGTGTCGGAGGCCAGCCCCAGCGCGTCGGCGAGGACGGCCACCGCGGCGGTACCGGACACCGGAGCGGTCACACCGGCCAGGTTCAGGGCGCGTGAGAGCGGGTCAGGGGACGCGGAGGCGGCCGGGGACACCCGACACCGCACGCGCCCCCCGGCGAACGTGATGAAGGCGTGGTCGCCCTCGGCGGCGCCCTGTTCTTGGAGGAGAGGGCGGACCGAACTCATCAGCGGCTGGTTCTTCCAGGTCGCCGCCGACTCCCGGTCACCGACGAGCATCGGTACGCGCGCTCCGGGATACAGCCCGGCCCACACCGCGAAGCCGTTCGGCATCGGGAAACCGGAGCCGCGCAGGTGTTCGGCGTTGACGTCCACGCGCAGCCACCAGGCGCCCTCGGCGTCCCGGAAGCACCGGCGGGTGCGGTCCACGGTACGGCGGGGACGGTAGGCGCTGTCACCGCCGCGCCCGGGGTCGTCGAGGAGCCCGATCCACCCGGGCCTGGGGTGGGCGAACGCGCTTCCCGACGTCAGGGAGCGGACGGAACTCTCGCTGACGTCGAAGCGGCCCGCGATCGACTCGGCGAGCTCGGCCACCCGCATCTCGCCCCCGGCCATCTCCAGTTCGCGGCGCACGGTTCCCTCGACCCCCAGATACTCCTCACCGCCCCAGGAACGCAGACCGAAGACCCTGCGGTCCCGCCGCATGAGGCGGTCGTCGTTGTGCAGCCGTTCCCGGAAACCGGCCTCGTTGAAGTCTGCGCCGAGGCGCTCGATGAGTTCGTCGATGTGCAGTGGGCGCCCCGCGGCGGCCAGGACGGCGCACGCCTTGTCCGGAAGGCTGCGCCCCCAGTGGATGACCTGGTCGTCGACGACACCGGTACGGGGCAGTGTCTCGATCCACGCTCGCGCGTGTTCGGGGAGGATCCCCGCCCCGTGCGCGGCCTCCAGTGTCTCACCGAGGGGCAGACAGGTCCTGGTCTCCAGCAGGCCCGACAGACGTCGCGCGAAGGCGTCGGCCTCCTCGGTGAGAAGCCATCCGTCCGTGACGCGGTGCCTGGGCAACAGGGTGAGGACGACACGCCCCATCGGGATGCCCAGGCACGGAACGGGCAGGGGATGCTCGGGGCACAGCGCCCAGAAGGAGTCGAGCGGGGCGGCGGAGCCGAGCCGGGCGGACACCGATTCCAGGTACGCGGTCAGGGGTTCGCCGAAGGGGGAGTCCAGCCAGGAGCGTAGGTCCCGCTCGACCTGCTTGTGGATCTGGCGGATGCGTTCGCGGGTCACCCCGAAGTCACCGCTGATGGACTCCAGGGTCTCGGGGGCGTCGGTGAAGATCCGTCGCGCGGCCACGGCGCGACGGCGCTCGTCGCCGACCATGAACCAGGAGTGGATCTCATCGAGCAGGGTGGCGGCGTGATCGGTTTCCCCGGTCACGGCGGGTGCCACGGCGGGCTCCGAGGACGCGGCGGGGTCGGAGGACGGGCGGTCCTCTCCCAGGGAGTCGGACTGCTCCGGGGCCCGCGTCTCCCGGGGCGGTTCGGAGCCGGTGGCCGGAGTGTCCGCATTCTGTGCGCCGACGGTTCCGTCCTCCTCGGCAGCCCTGGGGACGTCGTTCCCGCCGGGCTCTCGCGGCAGTGTTTCCAGGACGGTCAGGAAGGCGGCCCGGAGCGTCCTTCCCGCACTCGTCTCGTCCAGGCCGGAGGTCAGGCGCCACAGGGGCGTGTCGAGGACCGGTCCCTGCTCGGCGAGGCCCGCACCCCACTCGTCCGAGCGGCCGGTGGCGTACAGCGCGGGCATCACCTCGCCCAGGGCCCGCCCCTCCCAACGGGGCGACGCCAGACGGGCCAACCCGGAGGCCACGTGCTCGGCTCCAACACGTCCCAGGACGAGCGGGAGCCGGATCCGGCTCCACCAGCGTTCCTCGGGCAGGGAGGGGTGGTCGAGCGCCTCGGCGACCAGCCCGTCGCAGGTGTCGTCGAGGGCGGGTACGAGGTGGGTGAGCCGGAAGTCGACGGGACGGGTCAAGGAGGGGCCTCTCACGCTCGTGGTGCGGGAACACGGCTCACGTTAGGGGAGGCCGGTGACATCCGTTACCGACGTGTCCCGACACTGTCCGCATACGGTCATACGGCCCTCGGGGGGGCGAAGAACCGTTAGCGTGGCCGGACGTGAGCGATGCCGAAACCCCCCGTGACCGCCCCTCCCAGATCAGGGACTACGGCGGCCTCGTGGACCGTGTGTTCGCGCGAGGCCCGGAACGCGTCTGCGACGAGCTGTCCGAGCACGTCTTTGAGGGGGCTGGCCCCAAGCAACAGCCGAGCGATGCCTGCCCGAGTCTCAACGCCGACCTCGGTCCGAGTACCTGGGTGGTGGCCAAACAGACCCTCTCCTGCCTCACCTGGTCTGGAGACTCTGTTAGAACTCCTAACGAAATGATCTTCGAGGTGCTTGAATCGCCCTGGGGACGATGATCCGGGGGTGTGGGGTGGCGCGGCCAAAGCCGTGGGAAGTCGATGCCGAGCTGTGGGCGGTGATTGAGCCGCTGCTGCCGAAGGTAGAGCGTCGGACCCGACATCCGGGGCGCAAGCGGCATCCGGACCGGCTGGTGTTCCAGGGCATCCTGTTTGTCCTGCACACGGGGATCGCCTGGGAACATCTGCCGCAGGAGCTCGGATTCGGCTCGGGTATGACCTGCTGGCGGCGCCTGGCCGAGTGGACCGAGGCCGGGGTCTGGCCCCGGCTGCACGAGATCCTCCTGGCCAAGCTCCGCAGCGCGAACGCCCTGGACTTCTCCCGGGCCTCGGTCGACGGCTCCCACATACGGGCATTAAAGGGGGCTCGAAGACGGGACGAAGCCCTGTTGATCGGGGCAGAACCGGCAGCAAGCATCACCTGATCACCGACGCCACGGGCATTCCGCTCGCCGCCACATTGACCGGCGGCAACCGCAACGACGTCACCCAGCTCATCCCGCTTCTGCAAGCTGTCCCGCCGGTGCGGGGGAAGCGCGGACGGCCCCGGCGCCGACCGGACGTGGTGCTGGGCGACCGCGGCTACGACCACGACAAGTACCGCCGCCTGGTCTGGGATCTTGGTGTGAAGCCGCTGATCGCCCGCCGGAGCACCGAGCATGGCTCCGGACTCGGCACCCAACGCTGGGTCGTGGAGCGAGCATTCGCCCATCTGCACTGGTTCCGCCGCCTGCGGATCCGCTGGGAGATCCGCGACGACATCCACGAAGCCTTCCTCACCCTCGGATGCGCACTGATCTGCTGGCGACGCCTGAGCTCCCGATAAGAGTTTCGAGACAGGCACGGCTCACGGTGACGGCCCGGTGGTCGACCTCAGGCTGGCTTGCGCCACACGGAGATGTGCTTCGCGGAGTCCTGGGTGAACGGCGCCCCGTCCCAGTCCGCGACGCGACGTTCCAGCTCGAGCCCAGCGATCCGTGCCATCAGGTCGAGCTCCGTCGGCCAGGCGTACCGATGCCGGGAGTTGCCACGGCGGTAGCGGCCGTCGTCGCCGTCGCGGGTGAAATGGTGCGAGACGAGAATCTGCTCGACCAGGTCGAAGGTGTCGAAGCCGAGATGCTGCTCAGAGACGTCGAACGGCACCGCGACCTGGCCGGGCGGCAAGTACCGCAGTGGCGGCACGCCCAGCTCGATGACGAATCGGCCGCCGGGCTCCAGATGGCGTGCGGCGTTGCGGAAGCACTGGACCTGCTCGTCCTGCGTAAGCAGGTTCGTGATGGTGTTGTAGACGAGATAGACCAGGGTGAACTCGCCGGGGACGACGATGGAAGCCATGTCCCCGATGGCTACCGGGAGCGTGTCCTCGTCGATCTTGCGTCGCAGCACCGCTGCCATGTGCTCAGACAGTTCGATGCCCACTACCGGCACGCCACGTTTCCGGAGAGGAACGCCCACTCGTCCGGTCCCGATGGCGAACTCCAGTGCCCGGCCGTCTCCGGCGAGCTCGGCGAGGAAGGCGAGAGTCGGTCCGAGAACGGCGGCCGAGGACATCTCGGTCTCCTCGGCGTCGTAGCGGTCGGCGGTCGCACGGGTCCACAGCTCACTGCTCGTCATGGACGGCCACTTTGCCGGATGCAGAGGGCGCTGTCGACGCATTTACCTTCCACGTGATCCATCCTGAAGATCATTTCGTTAGGAGTTCTTAGACCGCCTGGCGATCTTGGGGCTCTTGTCGCACGGGAGCGGTGGACTCCGAGGTGAGATACGAAGCGACGCTCGGATGCTTGTTCTGCCCGGAAGCGACAAGAATCTTCGGGTGGGGCTGTGGTTGTGGTTTCTGGGGAACACGGGATTGGCAGGATGGTCTGGGACTCGCGGTGGAGGGCGCTGCTGGAATGCCAGTGTGCCCTCCACCCTTTTTCCGGGATTCCCGCCCCTACCGGCCGTCACCCCCGACTGCGGGCCTTGTGCGCGGCCCTCCGCGCCGCCTTGGCGACCCGCCTGTCCGGGTGCAGCCGTCCCACGGTCTCCAACACCGAGACGGTCTGCGGGTGGTCCACCCGCCACAGGGCGTCGGCGGTTTCGATCACCATCCGTCCGATGGACCCTCCGTCGGCCTCCTCGTTGACCGCGAACAGGGTGCTGACCTGGTCCTCGCCGAGTTCCATCGGTCCCGCGACCGAGTCGATGACCATCCACGGACCGTGTTCGGCGAACATCCGCCGGCCCTCCTCCTCGGCGAGCACGTCCGAACTGAGCAGCGTGCTGGCGGCCAGCCCGACCACCGTCCGGCGCTCCGATCCGAGCAGGGCGCGCAACGCGGGCGCGGTCCGGTGGCCGAGGGAGTTGAGCACGACCGCGCCCATGGCCCGGCGCATGGCGCCGTGACCCGTCGGTGCCGCGGCGGCGTCGGCGATCTCCCGCACGGCCTGCTCCGTCGTGCGCGTGGCGGCCCACGGTGTGACCTCGGCGGCGTGGCACTCCGGCGGCAGTGTCGCCAGCGCGTCCAGGAGTTCGTCCGCGCCGACCGCGGCGAGGGACCCGCTGAGCGGCGCCGGTATGCCCATATCGAGCAGGAGCTCCCGGGTCCCGTACCGGCCCAGGGGGGTGAGGGCGATCGAGCAGTCGATCTTCCCGGTCTCGTGCGCGGCCTCGACCTCGTCCTGGTCGGGGACGCGCGACCGGACGTGTCCGGGTCGGTAGAGCGCGGCCAGCCGTGGGGGAGTGCGGTCGGTGCGACGCACCGCGCCGATGGCGGCGAGTTCGTGCACGGTGTCGTACAGGATCTCGGTCATGAGCTCCCTCCACATCCCGGCGTCGCGCGCGGGGACGGAGAGAGGTCCCTCAGCGGGCGGAACCAGGGCATCGGCCAGCTCGTCGAGGGAGAACTCGGTGCCGTCGGGCGCCTCGTAGAGGGAGCGCAGGGTCGGAGGGAGGACGTCGGACCAGTCGATCCCCGAGCCGTGGTACCCCTCCGGCATGGGCGGGCCGTCGACGACCGCCTCGAACAGAACCGTCCACAGGTCCAGCACCCGTTCGTCGTCCGTCTCCAGGTCGTGGACCTCGTCGGCGGGCCGCGCCGTACTCGCTCGCACCTCGACCAACCCCAGGCCGACGGCCGCGTCCCACGGAACCATGAAGTCGAGGAGGTCCCTGGCCGTGCGGATCCGGCACAGAGCCTCGGCGCGCTCGGCGGCCCCCTCTTCGGAGTCCACCGGCCACAGATCGAGCTTCTCGACCGCCGCGCAGGCGCTGGCGGGGCTGGGCACTCCGGTCCGGGTCAGCTTCCGACTCGGTGCGGTCCACCGGGCCAGCCGCACGGCACCGCCGAACAGCGGGGTGTCGAGGGCCGTGCGGGCGAGTTCGTCCCGTGGGGCCAGCGTCACCGGCCGCGCGGGGTCGGCATACGGGATGGCGTCGGCGGGTTCGTCCAGCGGAAGTGTTCCGACAGCTGTGCGGAGCGCCTTCTCCGCCGCCTCGATGTCGAAGGAGCCCCCGGACGACGGGCCACCGCCGCTGGCCAGGAGGCTGGGATAGTCGGTGTCGGGCAGGGCGTCGGCGATGTCCTCGACGATGACGCTGCGCGGCAGGCCGTCCCCGAGGTCGTAGATGCCCCAGGTACCGGCACGCGGCAGGACGTCAGCGAGTCTGACGATGCGCTCGTCGCGGTCGCGGTCGCGGTCGCGGGGGCCGGAGACGGGTGGGCCGTCCGCCCGGTCGCTGTAGTGCCGACCGTTGAAGACGAAGGTGTGCGGGCGTTCGTCGTGCCGGCCCAGGACGGCCTGGATGACCCTGTGCAGGACGTCGAGCCGGGTGACGGAGGGCACGTCGGCACGGAGCCATGCCGGAGGGCTCGTGTCGTCGAGGACGATCATGAGCCGGTGGACCCGATGCGACATTGCGCGGCGTGCCATGCCTTCTCCCTGACGCTCGCTGCGGTGCGGTGTCTCTGTTCTAGCGGTCGGAGCCGGGGAGACTCGGCGGTTTCCCGAAATTCGATCAGAGTCGGGCATGGGGGCGGGCACGAACGCGGCGAACCCCGCCCGCGCGCGTGTCGGCGGAGGGCGGTAGTTTCCCCGGGACATCCCCGCGCGACTCGGAGACCCCATGCCCTCGCCCCTCACCCACGCGTCCGTCTACTGCGAGGGGTGGGACCCCGAGACCGCCCGCCCCGTCGGGATCCTGAGCCCCGACACCGCCCGCGCCCGCGACGCCTCCGGTGACCAGTACGCCGTGCTCGTCCGCGAGGCCGGGGGCGATCCGCTGGTCCTGCTGGAGATCGCCTGGTCGCACGAGCACTGCGGGGTCTGGCTGTTCGACGCCGACGGCGAGCGGCGGACCCACCACCGCTACGCGCGCCGCGAGGACGGCGAGCTCGCGCTGACCCACAGTCGCCGGTGGCCGGACCCGTCCGCGGAGGCCGCCGACGCGGCCCCCGACCTCGTCATGACCACCATCGTTGTGATGAGCGCGGACTGGGCCGGTTACCACCACGACTACCTCAGCGGCGGACGCACGACGGTCAACCGGAGGCCGGACGAGGACCTCGTGGCCGTCATGACCCGACCGGCGCCGGAGTTCGGCCGCTGGGAGGGCCTGCTGGCACTGCACCCCCGGCTGAGTGACACGACCGTCCGGCTGGGCGACGCCGATGCCGCACCCGATTCCGCCCCGGCGCTCGCGCCCTGGTGTCCGCCGGGACCGCTGGCGCCGTTCGGTGTCGACGAACTCTTCCAGCCCGGGGGACACCACCGCGACGCGTGGTGGAGGACCCCGAGCACGGTCGAGGTGCACGACATCGGGACGGTCGCCCTGCCCACCGGGCGGATCCTCGTGTGCGACCCCTCCGGACTGGGTTCGGTCACCGAACAGCAGGCCCTGGCGGTCCCCCTGCCGCCGGGGGAGCACCCCGTGCGGCTGTCGGTGCTGCGCTCCTCCGACCCTGATCGGGAGTTCGCCCTGGTGGCGGGGGTGCGGATCGACGTCGCCGATCTGGTGGGGACGCCGGTCGAGTCCTGGGAGATGGCCCTGCGGCCCGGCGAGGACTTCCAGGTCCTCGGCGAGGGCCAGTTCTTCGGCGTGATGGTGGACGGCGGCAGCGGCGTGGTGAGCCTCGGCGACGTCGCGTGCCTGCCCCACCTCCAGGAGCTCTTCGCGTCCTCCGACCACGACCACAACCTCCTCATCGGCTACACGGAGGAGGAGCGGGCACGCTTCGCTGACCAGGATCGGAGCCTGAGGGAGGCGGCCCGAGCGTTCCTCGACGCCCCGGGACGGAGTACGGCGCAGGCCTTCGCGGCGACCGTCGGCGACTCCATGACGGGAGAGCCGTACACCCGGCGGGGCGTGCACGTGCTGCTGCGGCTGGCGCACGCGATCGTCCACACCGAGGACCCTGGGCTTCCCGCCTCGGCGGATCCCGGGGAACGGGCCACGGACACCAGCCCGTGGTCCAGGTCCCTGTGCGAACCGGTGAGCGGCGCGAACCTGGTGACCTTCCCCGCCGGCTACGGCGGCGACCCCTGCCCGGTGTGGCTGGGGCGGGCCGTCGACGGCCGCGTCGCCGCCCTGGTCGTCGACACCCGTGTCATCGACCGCCCCGGCGAGGTGTAGCCGCCGGAGAGTTGATCGGGAGACCGTGGGAGGTCTCCGCGTCGCGGACAGTCGGCGCGGTTCGGATTCGGGCCGCTCCGGCTTCCGAGGGACGCGTGCTCTGTGTCCGAAAGCGGACACAGCGGACACAGCGGGCATGACCTGGCACGTTTCCGGTCCCGGGAGGTTCGCCGTGGGACTCCCCGTCCGACGCGCAGGTACGATCCGCCGGTACCCCTACGGCGGGAGGTCGGGCTGCCACCCAGAACACGCGGGGAACTCTCACCTCGTGAGCAGGACATGCTGCCGCTCGCGTGGGCCGTGTCGCTGATGCCTTCAACCGAGCAGAGCCGTGCGCTCGCCGAGGTCGACGCCCCCGCCCTCAACAGGGCGATGGCGTTCATCGTCGAGAGCGAGGCGCACTACAGGGGCGAGCGGCCGGGGATTCCCACCGACCCCACCGCCGCGTTGCGGGCAGCCCGCACGGTGTTGGACGGTGACGCATCGCTCGCCGCCGCGCCCGTGGACTGGCCCGCCGTGGCCGACGCCCACGAGCGCGAACCCTTCGGGCGAATCCACCGGCGGTCCCTGATCGCGCGCCGGGACTGCCCGGACGATGTCACCGCCGCTCTGCTCACGCCCTGGGACCCCGCGGTGGCCAACCGCCTGGTGGCCCGCCAGGCGGAGTTGCCGGAGTGGACCTGGTGGCCGAGCCTGCGGCGGCTGGGCGAGACCCGGCCGAGCCTGGTGCGGCACGTGCTGACCGAGCGGAACCTGCCCGCCGTGCTGCGTGCGGCGACCCGTATCGATCTGCTCGTGAACGTCGTGAACGGCTACGACCACAACCACATCCGGTACGGCATCGCTTTCTGGGACGCGGTCGGTGCGATGCTGCGTTCGAGGCTGGGCTCCGACCGACGCGCCTGGCTGGCCGCGGCCCGGCGTCTACCCGAGCATCCCGGCAGCCTGGAGGGGCTGTGTGCCAGGTCGTCGGGCGCGGTCGAGAACTCCGGGCGGCGCCTCCCCGACCTGCGGATCCTCGCCCAGGCCCCACCCGAGGTCCTGGCCGCGACCGTCGCTCGCCTCGACGACGAGGACCTCGAACACGCGATGGAGGAATCCCTGCGGGACGTTGACTCCAGACAGGAGCTGCGCGCCCCCATCCTGGCCCGACTGCGTCGGGGCGGAGTCCCGGACCGAGCGCCGATCGCGCGTTGGGTCCGCTACGCCCGGTCCGGTGTCCACGAGGACCAAGCGTGGTTGTACGGCGCGGACGACGAGAACGACCAGCGCCTCTCCGAGTGGGCCCGCACCAACACCGAACTGTGCCGCCTGATCGCCGCCCGCTTCCCGCGAGCCCTCACCGCGGACCTGGTGACGGAACTACGGGAGTGCTCGGGCCCCATCGAGGCGCAGGCGGTGTTGGACAGCGCGTGCGGTGACGACACGACCCCCTGGTCCGAGCTGGTCCGCGCGCACACGGCCGAACCGCTGTCGGAGCCGGTGCTCTGCGTGCTCGCCGCCCGCCCCGGGTTCCCCGACGTCCTGGCCCACGCGCTGCCCGCCCGGAGACTGATGCTCCTGGCCCGCAGGGGGGCCACCGCCGCCCGAGTCGCGCTGACCCGTCCTGACTGCGTGTACCTGGCCACTCGGGACTTCCGCTGGTCCGGTCTGGTCGACAGGATCCGCTTCGCCGGAGTCCTCACCGACGAGTCCGTGCTCAGGGCCTTCCGGCCCGCCAGGGAGGCGCTCGACCACGGGTGCCGCCGCCCCGGGAACACACCGGAGAACAACGCGTGGCGTGCCGTGTGCGCGAAGCACCTCGAGCAGGCCGCCGCGAGGACCGGGCCCGGCTTCTGGCACGGTCTGGCCGAGCGGCTGCCCGACTTCGAGGGTTCGCTGCCGGAACTGCTCGTGCGGAGCCGGGACGGTGAATGACCGGCGGCGGGCCCGCCAGCAGCCCGCTGAGCCCGGTCGCTCCCCGGCCTGGTCAGCGCGGCGCGGTCACGCGTACGCGTCCCACACGTGCCGGTAGGCGGACACGTAGTCCGGGTGGTTGTCCAACCGGAAGTTCCCGCCCACGTCGGCGTGGAAGTAGCACAGCCACGCCAGCCCGTGTTCGGCGTGGTCACCGACCTCCGCGAAGGACCGGATCCAGGCGGCCTTCCGCTCGGGGGAGACCTCCCGGCGATCGTGGTCCACCCCGAACTCGCCGACGCCGAAGGCCAGACCGTGCGCGTTCGCGTAGTCCAGCGCCGACCGCAGGTGGTCGACGGCCGGCTCCTCCGGTGTGCCCTCCAGGTCGACGTAGGTGTCCACGGCCAGGAAGTCGGACAGCTCGGGGATCGCGTACTCCAGCTCGTTCCGTTCGCGCACACCCCAGTTGACCAGGCACGGGCCGATACCGGCGAACCCGCCGACCTCGACGAAAGCCCGGTGGGCGGTGCGGTAGAGGGCGTGGTACTCCTCGGGCGGCATGTCGTCCCGGGGTTCGTGGAAGGGGACGACCCAGACGTCGGACCTGTCCGGGATCGAGGCGAACAGGCGCACGAGCTCGTCGGAGGACGTCCCCACCCCGGGCTTGAACGACCACACCTGTACGCGGCGGCCGTTGTCGTGGCGCAGGTGCGACGCCTCGAACGAGGCCGGAACGTCCGGGTCGTACACACGCCGCACCCGCATCGGGCGTTCGGCCATGGCCTGGGCCTCCTCGATGAGGCGGGGCCAGGACGTGCCCCGGCCCCGCCACCCGACCGCCATGCCCGTCGACGTCACCGGGGTCGGTGCGGGGTCCTCCAGGGCCGACACACGATCCTCCAGCTCCCGGACCCGGTCGGCGAGGGCGTTGATCCGGTCCAGGGCCGCCTCGCCCAGAACGGTGACGAGTTCACTCATGCTCACTATCTCCAGGGGGTTCGTTCGTCTGCGCGTTCCGTGCGGGCAGGAACGCCGGACGTTCGTTTCCGGTGAGAACGCGGGCGTCGGGGCCGTCGCGCTTTCCCTGGAACGGATCGTCCGGGGATCATGGGAGAAACCGGCCGTCTCATCCGGGTGGGTTCATACGGTCCAGCGTACGAATTCCGCGCGTGCGATTCCATTCCTGGCCACCAGGTTGATCGTGGACCCGATATTTCGGCTTATGTCATTCCGTTTCGGAGATTCGGAGTGGATTCGACGCCGTGTTTCGGGGGCCGTCTCCGCCCCGATGCGGGAGAACGCGTCGCTCGTGGGACGCGGGTCGTCCTGTACGATCGCCTTGGGCGTATGACCAATACGCATGCGTGCGAGTGTGACGGGAGGACCCCCCGTGTTCGTGACCTATCGGCGGTTCGCCGAGCGGAGAAGGGCGGAGCTGCGCGCCCATGGGCACCTGGTGGCCACACGCGCCGGAACGGTCGAATACGCCGAGACCGGCCCCGCCACCGGCCTGCCCGTCCTGTACTTCCACGGCGGGCCGGGCGGCCACGAGCAGCTCCACGTGCTCGACCACCTCGCCGAGTGGGGCTGCCGGGTCATCGGCTGGTCGCGGCCGGGCTACCTGCGCACCCCGCTCACGACGGGCCGGACGTTCGCCGAGCAGGCCGACGCCGCCGCGGCCCTGCTCGACGAGCTGGGCGTGCGCTCCGTGGTGGCCTACGCGATCAGCGGCGGCGGCCCAGCGGCGATCGAGTTCGCGCGCCGCCACCCCGCACGGGCCGACTCGCTCGTGCTCGAATCCGCCATCAGCAGGCGCTACGACCCCGTCATCTCCCCGACGGCCAGGCGGATCTATCTCAGCCCGTACGGCACCTGGCTGGTCACACACCTGGCCGAGTGGTGGCCGCGTGCCGCCGTGGCGGACTTCGTACGCCAGGAATCGACCCTGGACCCTCGGGCCCGACGCGGCGTGGTCGACTGGATCACGGCCGACGGCGGGCGGTCGGCGCTGGTCCGCATGCTCTTCGCCAGCCTCACCCCCTACGAGGACCGCGCCGCCGGACTGGACAACGACCTGCGTCGGTGGGCCGCCCTCGACGACACCCTGACCGCCGGTGTCACCTGCCCGACCCTGGTGCTCCACGGCTCCCACGACGGCGACGTCGACCCCGCCCACGCCCGGCACGCCGCCGCCACCATCCCCGACGCCGACCTGCACGTCGTACCCGAGGGATGGCACATCCTGCCGCTCTCGCCCCACGGCGACAGCGCCCGCGAGGCGCTACGCGACTTCCTCACGGCCCGCAACGGCGGCGGTGCGGGCCCCGTTCCTCGGTGACGCCGTGACTCACGAACCGGGGGCCCACCCACTCGGGCAGTGCTTGCACCGGGTCGTGGCCCCGCGCGACGTCTCGCCGTGGGTGGCCCGGAGCGGCCGGTCCTCGCCGACGCCCTTCCACTGCTCGGCGGTCGCCTCCGGAATCCACCCCCAGCCCGAGTGCTCGTCCGACCGGATCTCGGTCTCGTCGTTGTGCTGGCAGCCGAGTTGGTGCGCCACGTTCCGCGGGGAGATGAGGATGGTGTTCGGCGGAAAGGGGGGTGTCGTCATGGGTCGATGCTCCCTGACGACACCTGCCCCCACCATGGGCCGAAGGTCACGCACACCAGCCCCGGGCGGAACCGTGGCCCCGTCCGTCACTCCAGCCGCTTGAGAACCTGCGGCAGCTCACCCGTGTGGGCGACCGTCAGCCGCTTGGTGGCGCGGGTGAGCGCCACGTACAGGTCGTTGGCCCCGCACGGCTGCCCCAACAAGGTGTCCGGTTCCACGACCACCACAGCGTCGAACTCCAGCCCCTTGGCCTCCCGCGCGGTCAGGACCACCACCGGACGGTCCTCGCCCCCGCGCCCGGCCCACCCGGCCTCCGGCAGCGCCGACGCCACGGCTGCCACGTCCCGGTCACCCGTGATGACCGCGACCCGACCCTCACCGATCGCCTCGACTTCCTCCGCGACCAACACGGGCAGCTCCGCCGCCCACGTCCCCCCGATCCGCACGGCGCGCGGCGGGTCCCCCTCCTCGCGCACCGACTCCGGCGGCTCCTCCTCCGGGGCCGCCTCCCGCAGCACGTCCGCCGCCACCGCCATGATCGGCGCCGGGGTCCGGTAGTTCACCCGCAACCGCTCCACCCGCACCTTCTCCCGCGCGTAGGGCTCCAGCGCGGCGACCCACGACCGGGTTCCCATCGTGTTGCCGGTCTGCGCGACGTCCCCCACGACGGTCAACGACCGGGTCGGCACCCGACGCATCACCGCGCGCCAGGCCATGGGGGACAGCTCCTGCGCCTCGTCGACGATCACGTGGCCGTAGGTCCACTCCCGGTCCGCCCCCGCGCGGTCGGCGGTGGTCAGGTCGGGGCCGGAGTCACGGTGCCGCTCCGCCAGCACGGACTCCTCCAGGAGTTTGGACCCGTCCCAGACCCTGACCTCGGACAACCCGGTGGCCTCCAGCACGCCCTGGGCGTAGCGCTCCTCCTCCGCCCGCGCGGCCGCCTCGCGCCGCTCCCGGGCCCGGTCGGCGCTGTCGTCGCGGCCCAGGACGTCGGCGGCCTCGTCCAGGAGCGGCACGTCCTCCACGGTCCACCCCGAACCCGGAGCGCGGACCAGGGCGGCGCGCTCGTCGGCGTCCAGCCCCGCCCGCTCGCCCACGCGGCCCAGCGCCTCGGGGTCCGCGAACAGCTCCTCCAGCAGCCGCCGCGGCGTCAGCAACGGCCACAGCGCGTCGATCGCCTCCCGCACCGCGTCCTCGTGCCAGAGCCGCTCACCGTGGAAGGGCAGGTCGTCCTCGTCGGCGGGCCGCGACAGCAGCGTCGCCTCGGCCCTGGCCAGCTCGGTGAGCAGCGACCGCACCACGTGCTTGCGGGCCACGTTGTGCGCGCGCCGCATGCCCCGCGCGGCGGACAGGACGCGCTCGCACGCCGGGCCGGGAACGACGAGCGGGCCCGCGTCGGTCTCCACCCGCAGGCCGGGGGACCCGAACGCCCGCGTCGGCGTGCGCTGGCGGTCGTGCACGGCGGCGCGCACCAGGTCGACCATCCGCTCGGAGCCCTTGACGCGCGCTGTCGCGTGCGCGTCGTGCTCGTGCGCCTCGACGCCGGGAACCAGCGTGCCGAGCGTGCGCATGACCACGTCCGTCTCCCCGAGCGAGGGCAGGACATCGCCGATGTAGCGCAGGAACGCCGGGTTGGGCCCGACCACCAGCACGCCGCGCCGCTCCAGCGCGCGTCGGTGCGTGTAGAGCAGGTAGGCGGCCCGGTGCAGGGCCGCGACGGTCTTGCCGGTGCCCGGCCCGCCCTGGACCACGACGACCCCGGACAGTCCCGCCCGGATCACCCGGTCCTGTTCGGACTGGATGGTCGCCACGATGTCGCCCATCCGTCCGGTCCGGCCCCGCCGCAGCGAGGCGAGCAGTGCCGCCTCGCCGACCAGCTGGCGGCGGTCGGTCTCGGTGAGGCCGTCGGGGTCGAAGACCTCGTCGTCGACGCCCACCACGCGGCGCCGCCGGACCCGCAGGTGGCGGCGGCGGGTGAGCCCGGACGGGTCACCGGGCGTGGCGGCGTAGAAGGGCCGGGCGGCGGGGGCCCGCCAGTCGACGAGGATGGTCTCGTACTCGGCGTCGCGCAGTCCGATCCGGCCGACGTAGCGTGCCTCGGTCCCGCCGTCCTCCGTGGCCGCGGCGTCCTCGGCGGCCAGGTCGATCCGGCCGAAGCACAGCCCCTCCTCGACCGACCCCAGCTGCGTCCGGCGCCTGGCCTGCGCGAACGAGCGGTCCTCGCGCTCCACGAGCGCCGCGTATCCGGACCGAGCTTGCAGGTGGGCGGCGGAGAGCTGGCCGTCGGTGTAGTCCCGCAGGGCGTCCAGCCGCTCGTACATGGCGCTGACCCGCGTCTGCTCCTCGGCGAGGGCGGCGCGCTCGGGGGAGTCGGCGCCCCGGGCGGCCTCGGCGGCGGGAGAGGGGTGAAGGACGGTGTCCGATGGGGTGTCGGTGGTGTCCGGCGCGGCGTCCACTTGACGGAGCTCCATCTACTTGCTATCCTTTGGTTAGATGGTTTTTTGTGTGCTTTATGAGAAAATGGCGAATTCCCTAGAATAGCACGCATCCATTCGTGTAGCGCGCTTCCTGACTGCCGGTGCCCAACCGCCCGGCACTCCCGAGCCGCAGCGGCTCCCCGGCTCCCCGGCTCCCCGGCTCCCCGGCTCCCCGGCGGCCAATCGCCCGGCACTCCCTCGTCACGACAGTCCGGCACCCCGACGCGCCCGGCCCGACGGGGTTCGGCTCAGTCGCCCTCCCCGGTCACACCCAGCCGGTTCAGCGCCGCCCCCACCCGTTCCTCCTCATCGGCGAGGAACACGGCGAACCCCTCACCCACCAGGTACGCGTCGGTCCACCTGTGGCGCTCCAGTTCGGCGTGCCACTCGGCCGACGCGTGCAGCTCCTCGACCATCCAGAGCAGTTCCTCCCGGTCCGACTCCGACAGCCCCGGCGGCGCCAGCAGACCGCGCCAGTTGAGGAAGCGCAGCGCGATCCCCGCCTCCGTCAGCGTGGGGGCGTCCGTCTCCGGGTCGGGTTCGGCGGAGGTCACCGCCAGCACCCGCAGCTGACCGGACTCGATCGCCGCGCGCTGCTCGCTCGGCCCGGCCGCCGCGAAGTCCACCTCGTGGCCGAGCAGCGCGGCCTGCACCTGCCCGCCCCCGTCGTAGGCGCGGTAGTCCACCACCTTCGGGTCGATCCCCAGCTCCTCCGCCAGGAGCATCGTCACCATGTGGTCGGGACCGGCCGGGGTCGACCCGCCGCCGATCACCATCCCGGACGGATCGGCGCGCCAGGCCGCGACGAGGTCGTCGATCGTCTCCAGGGGCGAGTCCGGCGGCACCAGCAACGCCTCGGGCTCCTCGATCAGCCGCGCCAGCGGCGTGGTCTCCGACACCGAGTGCGACGCCGACTCGATGTGCGAGTTGGCCAGCACCCCCAACCCCATCTGGAGGACCAGGCCGGGCGTTCCCCGCTCGTACACCAACCGCGCCAGGGCGGCCGTGCCCGACACCCCCGGCAGGTTGAACACCGTCACGTCGGGGACCGTCCCCGACTCCTCCAGGGCCGCCTTGACCGTCCGGGCGGTCTGGTCGAACCCGCCGCCGGGCGGTGTCGGCACCATGATCCGCAGCCGCGCGGGTCCCCGGGCGGGCGCACACCCCGACAGCGGCAGGCACGCCGCCAGGGGCAGCACGAAACCGGCGGCCAGGACGGCGCGCCGGTTCGTGTTCCTCATCCGATCAGTCCCCCGTCAACTCGTCAGCGACTCCGTGCGGTCGGACTCCTGGTCGGCGCCCCGGCCCCCGGTCGCGGCGGCGGACCGGCGGGCAGCGCGCTCGCGCACCGTCCGCACCAGCGACGGCGCCATCGACAGCACCGCCAGGGCGACCAGCGCCGCGGAGATCGGCTCGGTCAGGAAGACCGACCAGTCGCCGCCCGAGATCTGGAGCGCCTGGCGCATCGACTTCTCCATGAGCCCGCCCAGGATCAGCCCCAGGATCATCGGCGCGGCGGGGAAGTCGTTCTGCCGCATCAGGAAGCCGACGACGCCGAAGGCGGCCAGCAGACCCAGGTCGAACACGCTGAAGCTGAGCCCGTACACACCCACCACGCAGAATACGACGACCAGCGGCACCAGCACCGCCTTCGGCGTGTTGAGCACCTTGGCGAACAGCGGGATCAGCGGCAGGTTGAGCACCAGCAGGACCGCGCTGCCGATGTACATCGAGGCGACCAGACCCCAGAACATCTCGGGGTTCTCGGACAGCATCAGCGGACCCGGCTGGACACCCAGCACGAGCAGGGCGCCGAGCAGGATCGCGGTCGTACCGGACCCGGGCACGCCCAGCGTCATCAGCGGGACGAACGAGCCCACGGCGGCGGCGTTGTTCGCCGACTCGGGCGCGGCCACGCCCTTGAGGTTGCCGCGGCCGAACGTGTCGCCGTCCTTGGCGATCCGCTTCTCCGCCGAGTACGACAGGAACGACGCGACGGTGGCGCCCGCGCCCGGCAGCACACCGGTGAAGAAGCCCAGCACGCCCGAACGCAGGGTCGGCGGCGTGATCTGGACCATCTCCCGCCTGGTCAGCCGGAGCGAGGTCACCCCGCCGCGGGCGCCGCCCCTGCCGCGCCGGTTCAGCATGACCAGCACCTCGGCCAGCGCGAACACGCCGAGCGCGACGATGAGGAACTCCACGCCCTCGTACAGCTCGGGCAGGTCGAAGGTGAAGCGGGTGATCGCGGTCTGGGAGTCGATGCCCACCAGCGCGATCATCACGCCGACGACCGCGGAGACCAGCCCCTTGACGAGGTTGCGACCGGCGAGGGAGACCACGGCGGTCAGGCCCAGCACCATCAGCGCGAAGTACTCGGTCGGGCCGAAGCTGACCGCGAACGACGCCAGGCTGGGCGCGATCAGCATCAGACCGACGACACCGATCGTGCCGCCCGTGAAGGACGACAGGGCGGCGATCGCCAGGGCCTTGCCCGCCTTGCCCTGCCGGGCCATCGGGTAGCCGTCGAACGACGTGGCGACGGTTCCGGCCACACCCGGCGCGTTGAGCAGGATGGACGACGTGGAGCCGCCGAAGATCGCCCCGTAGTAGACCCCGGCCAGCATGATGATCGCCGACGTCGGATCCATTCCGTAGGCGATGGGGATCATCAGCGCGATCGCGCTCATCGGGCCCAGCCCCGGCAGGATGCCGATGACGGTTCCGGCGAGCACGCCGATGAAGACGAAGAGCAGGTTCTGCGGGGTCATCGCGACCGCGAACCCCTGAACGAGTTGGTCGAGCATGGTGTCTTTCGCCTCGATCGGGTCAGAACGGGAGCGGTCCGCTCGGCAGGACGACGCCCAGCCCCTCGGACATGGCCAGGTAGAGGCCCAGGGGCAGGCCGACGGACACCACGGCGGTGACCACGTGACGGCGGTAGCCCAGGTAGACGGTCATCGCGGCCAGGTACAGGGCGGTGGACAGGACGAACCCGAGGGGTTCGAACAGCGCCACGTAGACGACGAGCGCCGCGACGAACAGCCCGACCTCCAGGCGCGCGTCCCGCAGACGGCCCAGCGTGAGCGGTTCGGACGCGGGCGCGGCCTCGGCCGTGTCCTCCGGCGCGTCCGCAGCGCCGGCCCCGGCCGCACGGGTCTCCTCGGCGTCGGCCCCGTCGCCCGTGCCGCCCGCGGCGTCGTCCGCCGCGCCGTCACCGGCCGTGTCGCCGTCCTCGTCCCCGTCCGCGGCCTGGTCGCGCTGGAGGAAGAGCAGCGCCGCCAGCACCAGCAGCACCACGCCGAGCCAGCGCGGGAGGGTGCCCGGCTGCACGGGGACGTTCACCGCCGTGTACTCGGGCACCTGGAAGGCCAGGACCAGGTAGCCGACCGCGAGGACGGCGAGCGCGACCGCCACCGTCCGGTTGCGGAACGAGAACGTCCCCGTGGTCCTCGTGGTCGTGGCGTTCGCGGTCTTCGCGGCCTCGGTGGTCCGCGACCCCCCGAGGGGGCGGAGCGGGGCCGCCCCCTCGGAGCCCGTGTCGCGCGGGGTCATGGAGTCCTCCGTCGTCACTGGAGCCCGACCTCGGTCAGGATCTCGGTGTACTCGGAGCGCTGCTCGTCGAGGAACGCCCCGAAGTCCGCACTGTTCTGGTAGCCGTCGGTCCAGCCGAGCGAGGCCGACTCCTCCTGCCAGGCCTGCGTCTCCATGAGGTCGGCGAACAGGTCCTCGTAGTAGGTGACCTGGGCCTCCTCCAGCCCGGCGGGAGCCATCACGCCGCGCCAGATGTCGAAGGTGAAGTCGATGTCCTGTTCGAGCAGCGTGGGGATCTCGGGGAAGGCCTCCACCGTCTCGGGCGAGGAGACGCCCAGCGCCCGCAGCTCACCGGCCTCCAGCATGCCCGCCGCCTCGCTGACACCGACGACCGCGCTGTCGACGTGCCCGCCGAGCAGGGCGGTCATGGCCTCACCGCCGCCGTCGAAGGGCACGTAGCTCGCGGCGGCCGCCTCGCCGCCCGCGGCCTCGATCGCACCCGCCAGGGCGACGTGGTCCATGCTGCCGGGGCCGGAGCCGCCGCCGATGTTGGCGTCGCCCTCGCCGACCATGTCGACCAGGTCCTGGAAGGTCTCCAGCTCCGAGTCCGCGGGGACGAGGTAGACCATGTAGTCCGTGGCCAGCCGCGCGATCGGGGTGAAGTCGTCGTGGTCGTAGTCGGAGTCGCCCGCCATCGGCACCAGCAGGATGGGCGGACTGGTCACGAACAGCTTGTGCGGGTCGGCCTCGTTGCCGGCCACGTAGGCCCAGCCGATCGCGCCGCCCGCGCCCGGCTTGTTGACCACCTGGACGGACTGGTCGACCAGCCCCTCGCTCTCCAGCAGGCGGGCGCTCGTGCGGGCGAGCGTGTCCCAGCCGCCGCCGGTCGCGGCGGGCGCGGTGATCTCGATCGGGCGGTTCGGCGCCCAGGTGCCGTCGGCGTTGGCGCCTCCGCCGTCCGAACCGCAGGCGGTCAGCGCCAGCGGCAGGGCCGCGGCGGCCGAGGCCAGCCGCAGTGCCCGTGATCTCGTCGACCCGGTCCCGGGCGTGGACGGGAAGAGGGATGTGATGCGCCGCATAGTGTCTCCGTAGGGGATGCCACCGGTGTGTTCCGGATCTCTTGTGAGGCAACACACAGGCAAACAGACGGAAACCGCGGCGAGAAGTGTTGTGATTCTTGTGCGGGCAATGGAGGTAACGGACGTTGTGTTCGTAGTGATCACGGGCGATCGCGGGGCGCGGTCGTGACCGCGGCCGACACCGTGGACGGCGGGAGCGGCGGGGCGGACGGGGGTTCGGGGCGGCGGCTCACCCTCGCGGGGCAGTTCCTCGCCCTCCAGCTCGGCATCATCGTGACCGTTCTGGTCATGGTGGCCGCGGTCTCGCTCGCCCAGTCCGACGCCCGCCTGCGCCAGACCGAGAGCAGGCGCATGCTCGCCGTCGCCGAGAGCGCCGCCGCCCGGGACACCGTCCGCGTCGGCCTGGGCGATCCCGGCCGCCGGGACGTCCTGGCGCCCCTGGCCGAGAGCGTCCGCGTGCTGTCCGGCGCCGACATGGTCGTGGTCCACGACGACCGGGGGCGGCCGATCACCCTCGACCCCGGACCCGTCGACGCCCCGGACGAGGCGGACCTGCCCGGTGTGGCCACCGCCCTGAGCGGTCGCGCCTGGACCGGGGTCTCCGACGTCGGAGGGGAACGCACGGTCGCCGCCGCGGTCCCCGTCATCGGCGAGGGCGGCGCCATCCTCGGCGTCGTCGTCGCGGGCAGCGACTACCCCGGCCCCGGGGAACTGCTCGTGCTGGCCACCCCCAACCTGCTCGTCTACCTCGGCATCGCCAGCGTGCTCGGCGTCGTCGGATCGCTGCTGCTGTCCCGCCGCGTCAAACGCCAGACCCTGGGCCTGGAACCCGAGCAGATCACCCGGCTGGTGGAGCACCGCGAGGCCATGCTGCACGGCCTCAAGGAGGGCGTCCTGGGCCTGGACGCCGACGACCGCGTCACCCTGGTCAACGACGCGGCCGTCCGCCTGCTCGACCTGCGCCCCGACAGCGTCGGCACCGCCCTGTCCGACCTCGACGTGCCCGACGGCCTGCGCGACGTCCTGCTCGGCCGGGTGCGGGGCCGGGACACGATCGTGGCCATCGGGGACCGGCTGGTCGCGCTCAACCGGATGCCCCTGGAGACCGAGGGGCGCGCCGTCGGATCGGTCACCACGATGCGCGACCGTACCGACCTGGTCGAGCTCCAGCACGAACTGGACGCCAGCAGGACCACCACCGACACCCTGCGCGCCCAGGCCCACGAGTTCGCCAACCGGCTGCACGTCATCTCCGGCCTGCTGGAACTGAGCGAGTACGACGAGGCCGCGCGCTACGTCAGCCAGATCGGCGGCGCCCGCGCCCGGCTGGGCGCACAGGTCACGGAGCGGATCAAGGACCCGTCCCTGGCCGCCCTCCTCATCGCCAAGGCGAGCCTGGCCGCCGAGCAGGGCGCCCAGCTGCGGGTCGCGCCCACCGCCGACCTGGGCCCCCTCTCCGAGGAACTGGCCGCCGACCTGGTCACGGTCGTCGCCAACCTGGTGGACAATGCGCTGGACGCGGCCACCCAGACCGCCGGGCCCGACCGGCGCGCCTGGGTGGAGGTGGACGTGGTCGGCGGCGACGGCGCACCGGTGCGCGTGTCCGTGCGCGACTCGGGGCCGGGGGTGCCGAGCGAACTCGCCGCCCGGGTGTTCCAGCACGGCTACACGACCAAGGACGTCGCGGGCCGCAAACGGGGCCTCGGGCTGGCCATCGTCGCCCTGGTCTGCGCGCGCTGCGGAGGCGAGGCCACCGTCTCGGGCTCCGAGTTCACCGCCGTCCTGTACGACCGCCACGACGACGAGGAGAAGGGCCCATGAGCACGAGCCGAGCCGACGACCAGGGCGGTGCGGGGAGCCCGGCCCTCCCCTCGGCCGAGCGACCGCCGGTGCGCACGCTCATCGTCGACGACGACTTCATGGTGGCCCGCGTCCACCGGGCACTGGTGGAACGCCTGCCCGGCTTCACCGTGGTCGGCGAGGCCCGCACCGGCGCCGAGGCCCTGGAGATGGTCGCCGAGACCCGCCCCGACCTGGTGCTCCTGGACGTCTACCTGCCCGACATGAACGGCATCGACGTCCTGCGCCGCCTGCGCGGCCCCGACGCCGGACCCGACCTGCCCGAGGTGGACGTCCTGGTGATCACGGCCGCGCGGGACAGCGCCACGGTCCGCCAGGCGCTGCGCGGCGGAGCCGTGCAGTACCTCATCAAGCCCTTCGAACCCTCGGAGCTGGTCGAACGCCTGCGCGGCTACGCCAGGCTCCGCCGTGACCTGGAGACCGCCGGGTCGCCCGACCAGGACGCCGTCGACCGCGTGTTCGGGGCCGTCCGGCCGCCCGAGCGCCCCGCCCCGGCCCGGAGCATGCCCAAGGGCCTCACCCCGCAGACCGCCGACCTCGTCCGCGCCGCGCTGACCCGCGCGGCGTCCGGGGGCGGCGAGGCGGCGGACATGTCCGCCGCCGAGTGCGCGGCCGAGACGGGGGTCTCCCGGGTCAGCGCCCGCCGCTACCTGGAGTACTTCGTCGAGCAGGGGCACGCGGAGGTGCGGCTGCGGTACGGGACCGCCGGGCGGCCCGAGCGCCGTTACCGATGGTCGGGCGGGTGAGGCGCCCCGCCGGGTGGCCGGGGCGGGCGTGACCCGCTACACTCGGTCGCATGCGCACCGAGATCACACCCGTCTCCCAGTGGTGGCGCCGCTCCTAGGCGGTGCACCCGGTTCGTATACCCGAGATCAGCGACCGCCCCGGACCGGCGGTCGTTCTTCGTTTCCACGGCCCCGGCCGGTGTGACCCACTCCGACCGAACACAGCGCCAAAGGACCGGCCGTGAACCCCAGCGACGTCGAAACCACCACGTACCGCACCCAGGGCGGCGTGACCGTCCGCCGCACCGCCGCCGACTGCGACCCCGAAGTGCTCACCGACCTCGTCCAGGCGGTCGAGCACCGCCGCGGCGGCGTCCTCTCCTCCGGAATGGAGTATCCGGGCCGCTACTCCCGCTGGCACCTGGGGTACGTGGACCCCTGCCTGGAGATCAGCGCGCGCGGGCGCCGCGTCACCGCCACCGCCCTCAACGCGCGCGGCCGCGTCGTGCTGCCCGTGGTCGCCGACGCCCTGATCGGGGTCGGCGCCGCCGAGGACCGCGAGCAGAGCCCCGACCACGTCGCCGTCACCGTCCCCGAGGCCGACGCCGACGCGTTCTTCACCGAGGAGGAGCGCAGCCGACGCCCCAGCGTCTTCACCGCGGTCCGCGCCGTCGTCGCCGCGATGAGCAGCCCCGACGACGCCAACCTGGGGCTGTACGGCGCCTTCGGCTACGACCTGGCCTTCCAGTTCGAGCCCGTCGAGCCGCACATCGACCGCGACCCCGCCGACCGCGACCTGGTCCTGCACCTGCCCGACGCGATCGTGGTCCGCGACCGCAAGCGCGAGACCTGCGTGCGCTACACCTACGAGTTCACCGTCCCGGGCGACGGCGAGCGCCCCGAGGCCGGGACCGAGGGCCTGGAGCGCGCCACCGCGCCGACCCCGCGCGTGGTCGCCGCCGAGGTCCCCGCGGGGCCCGAGCCCGGCTCCTACGCGCGCATCGTCGCCGAGGCCAAGGAGAAGTTCCGCCGCGGCGACCTGTTCGAGGTCGTGCCCGGACACCGCACCTACGCGCGCTGCTCGTCCCCGGCCCGCTTCTACGAGCTGCTGCGCGAGCGCAACCCCGCGCCCTACGAGTTCTTCTTCAACCTGGGCGAGGGCGAGTACCTGGTCGGCGCCTCCCCGGAGATGTTCGTCCGCGTCACCGGCGAGCCCGGCACCGGTCAGCGGGTCGAGACCTGCCCGATCTCCGGCACCATCGGCCGCGGCGAGGACGCCCTCGGCGACGCGGAGAACATCCAGGAGCTGCTCTCCTCGGTCAAGGAGAAGTCCGAGCTGACCATGTGCACGGACGTGGACCGCAACGACAAGTCGCGGGTGTGCGAGCCGGGCAGCGTCCGGGTGATCGGGCGGCGTCAGATCGAGATGTACTCGCGCCTCATCCACACCGTCGACCACATCGAGGGCACGCTGCGGCGCGAGTTCGACGCCCTCGACGCCTTCCTCACCCACATGTGGGCGGTCACCGTCACCGGCGCCCCCAAGACGTGGGCGATGCGGTTCATCGAGCAGCACGAGACCAGCCCCCGGCGCTGGTACGGCGGCGCCGTCGGCGTCGTCAACTTCGACGGCTCCATGAACACCGGCCTCACCCTGCGCACGGCGCACATCCAGAACGGCGTGGCCACGGTGCGGGTCGGCGCCACCCTGCTCTACGACTCCGACCCCGAGGCCGAGGAGCGCGAGACCTTCCTCAAGGCGCGCGCCCTGCTGGAGACGCTCGCGCTGGGCGAGCGGGAGGAGGGCGCGGCGGTCGCGCACGACGGCTCCGCGGACCACGGCCCCGAGCCGGTCACCGCGTCCGGCGACGGGCTGCCCGGTGAGGGGATGCGGGTCCTGCTCGTCGACCACGAGGACTCCTTCGTCAACACCCTGGCCGACTACGTCCGCAGGCACGGGGCCGAGGTGACCACCGTCCGGTACGGCTTCGACCCGTCCCTGCTCGACCGGTTCGCCCCCGACCTGGTGGTGCTCTCCCCGGGGCCGGGGCTGCCCGTGGACTTCGGGATGTCGGCCCTGCTGGACGAGCTGGTGCGGCGGCGGCTGCCGGTGTTCGGGGTGTGCCTGGGGTTGCAGGCGATGGTCGAGCACGCGGGGGGTGAGCTGCGCACGCTCGACGAACCCGTGCACGGCAAGCCCGGGACGGTCCGGGTCTTCGGGGGGCGGCTGCTGGAGGGGCTCGGCGAGGAGGCGGTCTTCCCGGCGGCTCGCTACCACTCCACCTACACGCTGCCCGAACTGGTGAAGGGCTTCGAGGTCACCGCCGTTCTCGACGGTGGGAACCCGGTGGTGATGGCGATCGAGGACACGGCGGCGCGGTGGTACGGGGTGCAGTTCCACCCCGAGTCGATCCTGACGGCGACCGTGGGTGAGGGGATCGTGGCGCGGATGCTGCGCCTGGCCCGGGACTGAGCGGCGCGCTCCGGCGCGGCCCGTGTGTGGGGCGCCCACGCACGGGCCGCGGTCCACGAGGCCGAAACATTACTCGTGGCTGGTGCTGGTCCAACGCGTTCTCGGGCAGGGGACGGCCATGGGCATCGTACTGACTATCCTCGGGCTCATCCTCATCGTCGCCGGTGTGCTGGGCGTCCTGCGTGGGCAGTTGCTCTGGGGCATCGTGGCGATCGTCGTCGGGCTGATCATCGCCCCCGGATACTTCTACGGGATCTGAGGCGCGGAGTTCCGCCGTCGGACGTGTACCCTCGGGGAAGGCCAATCGGCCCAGCCCAAGTTCGTGTTCCCGTGGCCCGGAAACCCCCAGGTCACGGTGTTGGCGTGTGCTCGGGGCGGGGAGCCATGAGGAGAGGGTGCTGTGAAGAAGGTCGAGCCGCAGGTACGTCTGGTCGCGCGTCCGCAGGTGGACTACGACGAGATCGCCGACTACCTCCAGGAGGTCGGGGGAGAGGCGTGGCTGGAGCGCTTCGACCGCGGTGAGCTGGACGCCCACCTCAACGACCCGCAGAACCTCGCCGAGTTCGCCGGTCGACTGTGCTACCGGTCCTGGGAGCCGGGGCTGAACCCCAACGTCACCCGGGTGCGCAAGGACCAGGACGCCTACCTCGGCAACATCCTGGCGAGCCTGCACGGGTCAGTGCTGGAGCACGTCAGCTTCAGCTTCGTGCTGCACAACGTGTCGCGGGTGCTCACCCACGAGCTCATCCGGCACCGGCCGGGCGTGGCGGTCTCCCAGGAGTCGCTGCGGTTCGTGCGCCTGACCGACCTGCCGTTCTGGTTCCCGGAGTGGGCCGAGCAGGACCCGGAGCTCATGGAGCGCGCCTCGGAGATGCTCCAGCGGATGGAGGAGTTCCAGCTCTGGATGGCGGACCACTTCGGCCTCGACGACGAGGGCGTGAAGTTCGCCGAGAAGAAGCACAAGACCTCGTTCATGCGCCGCTTCGCGCCGGAGGGCGTGGCGACCGGGCTGGTGTGGACGGCGAACGTGCGGACACTGCGGCACACGCTGGAGGCGCGCACCGCGCCGGGGGCGGAGGAGGAGATCCGCCTGCTGTTCCACCGCATCGGCGAGACCCTCCAGAAGGAGGCGCCCGCGCTGTTCGGGGACTACGAGGTCACCGACGGCGCCTGGGTGCCCCGCTGGCGCAAGGTCTGACCCTTCCGACGCACGACCCCCCCCCCCCCCGGGCGGAACCGGGGGGGGGGGGGGGCGGGTGGCCCCCCCCCCCCCGCACGCCGGTCCGCTGCCCGTGGCCGGGCGGCGCCGCACCGAGCACGCCGCT
>NZ_JBFAME010000018.1:0-83927 GCF_040660275.1 Nocardiopsis sp. NPDC049922
GGTGTGTCCGGTCGCTCTTCCGTGGAAGGCGTCTGCGTTTCCGCTTTGTTGTGTCTTTACTTTATCAGGTGTTCCGTGTCCCGCCAAATCGGCGGTTCCGGATCAACCGAACGGGGTAAAGCACCCGTTTCGCTTCATTCATCCCGGCGAATGTCCGCCGGGGTTCGAATTCAGCTCCCCGAGCCTACCGGGCCCGAACCAGTGCTCGAACCATGTCGACCGGGGGAAGTCGTGCTTCGCGGTCCGGTTCCGAGTCGACCACGCAGGCCGATCGCCGTCCCGCAGCGACTCTCTCGAGTATAGGGAGGAAGAGGCCAGACGTCAAACCAGACCCCGGATCGGGTGGGAACCCGTCGATCCGGGGCCTCGTCGCCCCTCACGGGCGGCTTCTGAAGGCCCCTGGCGCGTACGGTCCTCACACCAGGACCGGGTGCTCGCGCCAGCTACTGTCACTGTCAACCTGCTAGGTGCCCCGGACATTCCCGATCGAAACCCCCATGCCCCGACGATCCTCGGGGCACCGCCGACCGCACCCGCGTCCGCCCAGCTCCCTGACGCGCCGGGGCCGGCGCCCCGAAGGACGCCGGCCCCGGCCGACACGGACGCGAGCGTCGGTCACCTCCCGGTGAGGACGACCCCACCGATGTTGCGCTTGCCCCTGCGCAGCACGACGAACCGCCCCTGGAGGACGTCGTCCGCGGAGAGCCGAGCCTCGACGTCGGTCACCTTCACGTTGTTCACGTACGCCCCGCCCTCCTGGATGGCACGGCGGGCGGCGGACTTGCTGTTGGTCAGACCGCTCTGGGCGAACAGTTCGGCGACGGTCGGCAGCTCCTCCACCGGCCCGGAGACCTCGGCCTTGGGCACCTCGGAGAGAGCGGCGTCCAGTGTGCGTGCGTCGAGGTCGCCCAGGTCGGCCCGGCCGAACAGTGCGAGGCTGGCGTCGATGACCTTCCGGCACTCCTCCTCGCCGTGCACGAGCGTCGTGAGGTCCTCCGCCAGGGCCCGCTGCGCGGCACGCGCCTGCGGTCGCTCCTCGGTCTGGCGCTCCAGTTCCTCGATCTCGCTCCGCTCGCGGAAGCTGAACACCTTGAGGTAACGGACGACGTCGCGGTCGTCGGCGTTGAACCAGAACTGGTAGAAGGCGTACGGCGACGTCAGTTCGGGGTCGAGCCAGACACTGCCCGTCTCGGTCTTGCCGAACTTGGTGCCGTCGGCCTTGGTGAGCAGGTTGGTGGTGAGCGCGTGCGCCGGGCCGTGCGGCTCGTTGCCGTCGATCCGGCGGACCAGGTCCAGTCCCGCGGTGATGTTGCCCCACTGGTCCGAGCCGCCCGTCTGGAGCGTGCACCCGAACCGGCGGTAGAGCTGGACGTAGTCGTAGGACTGGAGCAGCACGTAGCTGAACTCGGTGTAGCTCATCCCCTCACCGTCGAGACGGCTGCGAACCGTCTCACGGGCGAGCATCTGGTTGATGCTGAAGTGCTTGCCGACGTCGCGCAGCAGCTCGATCGCGCTCATCTCCCCGAGCCACTCCGCGTTGTTGGCCAGGATGGCGTCGGCCGGCTCGGGCTGCTCGCCCTCGGGGGTGAAGCGCAGGAAGGCCGACAGCTGCGCGGCCAGATTGTCGACCCAGCCGCGCACGGTCTCGACCGGGTTCATCTGACGCTCGGCGGTGGGCTTGGGGTCACCGATCAGCCCCGTCCCGCCGCCGACCAGGGCGATCGGTCGGTGCCCGGCCTGCTGGAAGCGGGCCAGCGTGAGGATCTGGGTGAGGTGACCGACGTGCAGGCTGCCCGCCGTCGGGTCGAATCCGCAATACAGGGTGATCGGACCATCGGCGAGCGCCTTGCGCAGTGCGTCAAGGTCGGTCGTCTGCGCGAGCAGGCCGCGCCACTGGAGTTCGTCGATGATGTCGGTCACTGTGGTGCTCTCTGTCGATAGGGCGGGCCCCGGGCCCGATCTGCCTGGAAGTGTAGGGCGGGTGTTGCGGATGGTCACCCGACTTTCCCTCACCCCCACGCTATCCGGCGATCGCACGTTCACGAGTCGCGCACCGGGGCTCTTGACAGCCACAAGCTAATAGCCTTAGCTTTTGGGCTACAGGCACTAGCCACAGGAGGCAGCCATGCACCGCCTGCGACGTCCCCGGGGACGGATCGCCTACGACCTCTACGGCGCCGACAACGACGGCCCCCTCGTCGTCTGCGTCCCGGGGATGTTCGACCACCGCGCCTCGTTCCGGTTCGTCGGCTCCGCCCTCGCCGACCGCGGGTTCCGCGTCGCCGCCATGGACCTGCGGGGTCACGGCGACAGCGACGCCACCTTCGACGACCACACCAACCGCGCCGCCGCGACCGACGCCGTCGCCCTGGCCGAAGAACTAGGCGGCACGGACGTGATCATGGTCGGCAACTCGCTCGGTGGCGCCGCGGTGACCATCGCCGCGCGGGAACGCCCCGACCTCGTCGCGGGGATCGCCCTCCTCGCGCCCTTCCTGCGCAACGAGGGAGGCGGCGCGCTGAAGCGGCTGGTGTACCGGCTCATGCTCATGCGCCCGTGGGGTCCCCCGATGCTCGTGGCCTTCCACGACAAGCTCAACGTCGGCCGGACGCCGCGGGACCACGGGGAACACAGGCGCCGGATCCGCGACATGCTGCGCCCGCGCGCCCGCTACCGTTCCGTCGTCGCCACCGTCCTCGCCCGCTCCGAGCAGATCCTGGAGGCCGGCGATCTCAGGGCCCGAGCCACGGTGATCGTCGGCGAGCAGGACCCCGACTGGCCCGACCCCGCGGCCGAGGCCGCCTGGGTGGCCTCCGTGGTCAACGGGTCCGTGGAGATGGTCCCCGAGTGCGGGCACTACCCCCAGTCCCAGCGGCCGGACGTCGTCGTGCCCGCGCTCCTGCGCCTGGCCGGGCAGGTGGGCGCCGGTGCCTAGGGCGGGACTGTCCCCACGGCTGGTGGCGGAGGAGGCCGCACGGCTCATCGACGAACAGGGGCTCGACGCCCTGTCGCTCGCCGCGGTCGCCAAGCGGTTCGGTGTCGCGGTCCCCAGCCTGTACAAGCACGTGCACGGTCTGGCCGGGCTGCGGCGCGAGGTCGCCCTACTCGGCGCGGCCGAACTCGGCGAACGGCTGCGCACGGCCGCCACCGGACTCGCCGGACCCGACGCGTTGCGCGCCGTGGCCGCCGCCTACCGCCGTTACGCGCACGCCCACCCGGGCCGGTACGCCGCCCTCCAGCGAGCGCCGGGCGACGACGACCACGAGGCACGGAAGGTCTCCGCCGTACCGGTCGAGGTGCTCACGGCCGTGCTGGCCGGTTTCGGCATCGGCGGCGGTCAGGCCGTGCACGCCGTCCGCGCCCTGCGCAGCGCGCTGCACGGGTTCGTGGACCTGGAGACACGCGGGGGCTTCGGCCTGCCCGAGGACGTGGACGAGAGCTACGAACTCCTGGTGGAGGGGTTCGTGCGGGCCGTCCAGAACTGGCCCGACGCCGCGTCCGCGCGGGCCGGGACGGTGAGACCTACCTGACCTCCGCCGCTGTTCCCATACGGCATCGGGATGCGCCAAGCTGGTGGTGCCCGGGGCACCCCCGCGCCCGGGGAGATCGGCCCGTGTTGGAGTCCCCCATGTCCAAGAAGATCCTGACCGGTGTCGCCGGTGTCCTCGTCGTCGTCGCGGCGCTCGCTCTCTACCGACTCGGCGTCATCGACCTGGCGCCGGACGAGACCGGCCCGCAGCGAACCGGCGACACCTCGGCGGATGCGACCCCCACCGACCGACCCGCCTCCGGTGACGGCGACGGTTCGGACGCGGCCGGGTCCTCCGACGCGGGCACGTCGCTCGCTCTGCTGGAGGAGCTGCGTGTGGCGGAGGAGAACGACCCGCCCGGCTACGACCGGTCGCTCTTCCCCCACTGGGACACGGGCGTGCGGGACGACTGCACCACCCGTCAGGCAGTCCTCCTGCGTGACGGCGAGGACGTGGAGGTCGACGAGGACTGCCAGCCGGTGTCCGGCTCGTGGTACAGCGTCTACGACGGCGAGACCCTGACCGAGGCGGGGGACCTGGACATCGACCACATGGTCCCGCTCAACGAGGCGTGGCGTTCGGGGGCGGACGCCTGGTCGACCGAGGAGCGCCGGCGGTTCGCCAACGACCTCGACAGCTCCCAGCTCTGGGCGGTCAGCGCGTCCAGCAACCGGTCCAAGAGCGACGCGGACCCGAGTGACTGGCTGCCCCCGCTGGAGTCCTTCCACTGTGACTACGCGGCGTCCTGGATCGAGGTCAAGCACACCTGGGACCTGACCGTCGACCCGGACGAGGAGGAGGCCCTACGCGGGGTGCTCTCGGGCTGCTGAGTCGCCGGGAGCGGTCGGGCTGATCCCCCGTGCGGTGGCCAACAACTCCTCCCGGCCGAGGAGTCCGAAGGTGTCCCGGACCTCCACCGCGACCCCGGCCTCGGGGCTCCAGAAGGCCTCGGTCTCCCCGTGCAGCGCCGGCGTGCCCCGGTTGTCGAACGGGGTGAGCTCCCAGGTGTCCGGGGCGCGCTCGTGGTACTCGGCCAGGAAGGCGCGGACGGCGTCCAGGTCGGTGAGCCGTTCCCCGCGCATCACCAGGACCTGGAGCACGACCCTGACCCCTCCCCCCTCCCGGGGCTTCTCCCACACACGGGTGGCGAAGGACACGTCCCCCCACTCGTAGTCGAACTCGTCCTCCGACGTCCGCTCGTCGACCTGCGCGGGCAGGTAGCCGACGGTGAAGCCGTCCACGTCTCCTCCTCCGGGGTCACCGGCGGCCGGGGCCGCCACGAGTACCAGCGCGAGCACGGCGACGAGCGCCGTGACGAGCCGTCCGACCATGGTCATGGGCACCTCCGACGGAGGTCACGGGCCCCTCCCGATCCTCCGTCCCCTTCCATGGTCCGACCGCTCCGGGCCCTCCACCAGGGTGCTCTCGAACCTGTGGACAACTCCGTTCCGACACACCCCCGGCCCGCTCCCGCCTCAGCGTCGCGGTACGTGGTGGTCGGCGAGGAACTCGGCGATCGCCAGCGAGGACGTGGCCGCGGGCGAGGGGGCGTTGCGCACGCACACCACCCGCCCGTGCGTGTCGACGCGGAAGTCGTCGAGCAGGCCGCCGTCCCGTCCCAGGGCCTGCGCGCGGACGCCGGACTCGGCGGGGCGCAGGTCGGCCGCGGTGATCTCGGGCACGAGCCGACGCGCCTGGCGCGCGAACACCGCGCGCGAGGACGACACGAGGACCTCTCGGGCGCCCATCGTCCAGTGGCGTCGGGCCAGCCGCCAGAACCCGGGCCAGGCGAGGGTCTGCGCGAGCTCGCGCGGGACGAGGTCCCGGCCGCGGTAGCCCTCGCGCGCGGCCGCCAGGACGGCGTTGGGTCCGGCCATGACCTCGCCGTGGACGTGGCGGGTCAGGTGCACGCCCAGGAACGGGTAGCGGGGGTCGGGGACCGGGTAGACGAGGCCGCGCACGAGGTGGCGGCGCTCGGGGACGAGTTCGTGGTAGTGCCCGCGGAACGGCACCGTCCTGGGGTCGGGCGCCGCCCCCGCCATCCGGGCGAGTTCGTCGCTGTGCAGGCCGCCGCAGACCACGAGGCGGTCGAAACGGTGGATGCGCCGTTCGCCCTCGGGGGTTCCGGTGAGTGCCTCGACGCCGTCGGTGTCCTGGCGCAGGTCGATGACGGGTGTGTGGAGCAGGACCCGTCCTCCGGAGCGGCGCACGTCGTCGGCGAGCTGTTCGGCGACCGCGACGAAGTCGGTGATCGCCGTGGTGGGCGAGTGCAGCGCGGCGACCCCGGAGGCATGGGGTTCGACGTCGCGCAGACCCTGGGGGCCGAGGCGGACCACACCGGGGACGCCGTTGTCCTCGGCGCGCCGCTCGATGTCCTCCAGCCGTGCCCGGTCGTGGGCGTCGACCGCGACCAGGACCTTGCCGACCTCCCGGTAGGGCAGGCCGTGCTCGGCGCAGTAGTCCTTGAGCAGGCCGACGCCGCGTCGGCAGAGGGTGGCCTTGAGCGAGCCCGGCCGGTAGTACAGGCCCGCGTGGACGACGCCGCTGTTGTGGCCGGTCTGGTGCGCGGCGACCCGGTCCTCCTTCTCCAGGACCGTGACGCGGACGCCGGGCCGCTGGAGGGTCAACCGCCGGGCGAGGGCCAGTCCCACGATTCCGGCCCCGATGACGCCGATGTGTTCGGTGCTGCGCATGGCGGAACGCTAGCAACACCGCGCCGGGCGGCTCCGCCCCGGGGCGGGTCGGAGTGAGCGCGGACCGACGGGGACCGCGTGGACCGGGCCCGGGAGCCGTCAGTGCTCACCGTCGCCCCCGGGCGGTGGCGAGCGGTGCGTGGCCTGCGGCCCGCTCGGGTGCTCGGGGCGGGGGTGGGAGTGCGCCGTTCCGTGGGGGCCGCCTCCCCAGTCCGCGTAGGCGGGGTCGGGACGCCATCCCGGTTCGGGCACGGGATCCTCGGGCGCGCGCACGGGGGGCGGCGCCGGGGCCGCCGAGGTCACGTCGGGCGGCCGTACCGGGCCGGGCGGCCCCTGGGCGGGCGCGGGTGGCGCGGGCTCGGGCACCGGGTTCTCCGAGGGTTCCAGGAGGGTGTCCGGGATGAGCGCGGTCGCCCGTGTCCCGCCGTAGGGGGAGGGGCGCAACCAGACCCGCACACCGTGCCGGCCGGCGAGCCGGGCCACGACGAACAGCCCGAGACGCGGATCCTCCGGCATGGCCATCACGTCGAACTCCGGAGGCTGGTTCAGCGTCCGCTCGGCCGCCGCGTACCCGTGCTCGGACATGCCCAGGCCCCGGTCCTCGACCTCCACCATGAGCCCGTCCACCACGGGCGTACAGCTGACGTCGACGGGTGTTCCGGCCGGCGAGAACTGGGTGGCGTTCTCGATCAGCTCGGCCAGCATGTGGACGACGTCCTCGACCACCTGCCCCTGCATGAGCGCGCGCGGCGCCGAGGTCAGGCGCACCCGCTCGAAGTCCTCCGTCTCGGCGATCGCCGCGCGCAGCACGTCCACGAGCGGCCTCGGGTGGCGCCACCGCCGCGCCGACTGCCCGCCGCCGAGGATGATGAGGTTGTCGGCGTACCGGCGGGCCCGCGTGGCCAGGTGGTCGAGCCGGAAGAGCCTGCGCAGCGCCTCGGGGTCCTGCTCGTGGTACTCGATCTCGTCGAGCAGGCGCAGCTGGCGCTGGACCAGCGTCTGGTTGCGGAAGGCCACGCCGAGGAAGGCCCGGTTGGCGCCGCGCCGGATCTCCGCCTGGCGGACGGCCGCCTCCACGGCGGCGACCTGGGCGCTGTCCAGGGCCTCGGCCACCTGCCCGATCTCGTCGTCCCCGCACTCGTCCAGCAGGGGCAGCTCCTCGTGCACGTCGACCCGCTGCCCCCGTTGCGCCCGGTCGAGGATGTCGGGCAGGTCCTCGTCGCGGTCCAGGATCTGCTCGCGCAGCCGTGCCAGGCGGTCGGTGAGGCGACGCGAGGAGCGGCCGACGACGGCGATCGCGGCGACCCCCATGCCCAGGGTGGCCACCGCCGCGGCCACGCCGAGGGAGACGCGCAGCAACGCGGCGCTCCACGCCAGGTCGACGGTCCGTTCGGTCTGCGCCCTGGCCAACCCGTCCAGCACCAGGGCGGCGGCGGCCGAGGAGCCGTCCCACTCGATGCCGGTGACCTCGATGTCGGTGTTCCACCCGGCGGACGCCGGCCCGACCACGAGGTCGCCCTCCCCCGCGTCGGTCTCGACGATCGGCGGCCGGGTCACCACACCGCGGCTGAGCCGCTCGGCGCGGGTCCAGGAGTCCAGGTCGAGCATCTCCTCGTAGCGGGACCTCACTGCGGGGTGCATGGCCGGGCCGGCGCTCTCCAGGGCGTCGCGGTAGGCGGCGGTGAGGTAGGTGAAGTGGGCGGTCTCCTCGTAGCTCATCTCGCCCGCCGCGATGACCCCGGCCAGGAGCGCGTCGGCCCGGGCGAAGTCCGACCGGGCGCCCAGGAGTTCCTGGGTCAGGACCGCGTCGGTCAGGTTCTCGCCGCCGTCGGTGGAGTGGATGAGCGCGATGGTGGCGTCCTGGACGTCGTCGAGGACGTCGCCGTAGCGCAGCAGCGCCTCGGCGCGTCCCGCGCCCCGTCCGTCGATGTCCGTGCGCAGTTCCGCCACCGACGCGGGTGCCTCCTCGACGGCGGCCGCGCTGCGCTCGACCACGTCGTCGCCCGTCGTCCGGGTCCGAGCCGCGGTGCCGACCGCCTCGGCAAGTGTGGAGTCGGTGCGTTCGCGCTGCTCGTCGAGGGCGGCGCGCAGCTGGTCATCGGCCACACCCCGTTCGCGCAGGCCGAGGTGGACCACGGACAGGCGCCGTTCGGCGCGCAGTTCGTTGGCGGCCTCGGCGTAGGCGCGCGAGCCGTCCCTGGCCTGGGAGACCGCGCCCATCAGCTGGACCGCGCGAACCGTGCCGACGGCGGCCACGACGAGCCACAGCGCGAGGAAGCACAGACTCGGGATCAGCACGATACGGGTGAGCTGCGCGCGGATCGTGGGCGCGCGGTCGCGGATTCTACGCATGGCCCCCTCCAGCCTGTGGGTCCGCCGAGCTCCTCGGCGGGGTGCGTCGGCGGAGTGCGGTCGATGCGAGGCTATCGGAGTTTCCTTGCCCTACGCTGTCAAACAATCACGACCAGTTATCCTTTGGTGCGAGCGCGACGCCGCGGACGTGCGCCAACGCCCGCGGTGTCCGCTTCGCCCCCTGATCACGGGCGCGGACACGCGTGAGGGCCACCCGTGGAACGGATGGCCCTCACCGCTGTTCTCCTCGGGGACACGGCGTGTCGCGCCCCCACCCGCGACGCGCCCGGTCCTCCGGTGCGCGTACCCCGATCAGGACTCCGGGCGGTGCCGGGAACCCACCGGCGCGGGCAGCTCGTCGACGGTCGGCGGCTGCTCCACCCCCAGCGAGTTGAGGACCTCGGCGTAGCGCAGGGCGGCGATCTTGCCCAGGAGGCTGTCCGCGCCCAACGGTGTGCCCAGCCGTGCCCCGAACCGCTCGGCGAGCGCCGTCAGCTCCGCCCGGCGCAGTTCCGGGCCCAGGGCGCTGGGCGCGATCACCGGACGCTGGCACCCGCCCTGGCGCAGATGGCCGACGGTCTGCTCCAGCGAGGCCTCGCTGTCCAGGTCGGCGGGCAGGACGGTCAACCCGAGGCGGGCCGCGAGGAGGACCGCGCTCACCCCGGCCGCGCCGACCGCGCCCTCGCCGCCGACCGCACCGACCACGACGCCGTCCGCCATCGTGGTGTCACGCGCGACCACGCTGATCAGACGCATGCGGTCGGCCCGGACGTACCCGGCCTCGGCCAGGCGCAGGTGCAGGACCTCGGCCAGCATCGGGTGCGGGCCGAGCCCCTCGGTGACGCGCACGTCGGCGCCGGTGGCGTCCACGGCGGCGGAGATCGCCCGGGCCACGCCCTCGTGCGGCGCGGTGACCAGCGGCACCACGATCCCGCTCAGCGGCCGCTCCTCGCCCTCGTCCAGACCGGTGAGCGCCTCGGTGAGCGTCTGCTCGTCACCCTCGGTGTGCCCGAACCGGATCGTGACCTCGGGTCGGTAGGCACGCACGAGATCGGCCATCCGCGCACCGATCGACCCGCCGTCGGCGTCCCTGGCCTGTTCGGCCGTACCCGGGACCGCCATGACGAGGGCGGGGGTACCGAACCAGTTGTCGAAGGACAGCGGGTTGCGGTGTCGACCGGAACGACGCTTGGGGAGTTCGCGTGGAGGAAGTCGGTCTGAGTTTCGCATACCAGGATTCAGATGAGAGGCGGATGGGGCGATCAGGGCAGATCGCGGCCAAGGTCACTGCCGCGACATTGTAGCGTTCAACACCGCATTCACGGGCGTGTCTTCCGAACGTATACCGGGCCCACCCGCCCGCCGGGCGCCGGGGGCGGCCCGACTCATCCGCTCAGCGCCGGACTCCGCACCCTGAGCACGTGCGTGATCAGCTCGACCAGCACCTCCTTGCACGACTCGCGAACGCGGGCGTCGGCCAGCAGGACCGGCACCCCCTCGGTGACGTCCAGCGCCTCGCGTACCTCCTCCACCCCGTAGTCGGCGGCGCCGTCGAACCGGTTGACCGCCACCACGAACGGCACCCCCCGCCGCTCGAAGAAGTCGACCGCGTGGAAGCAGGTGTCGAGCCTGCGCGTGTCGGCGAGGACGACCGCGCCGAGCGCCCCCTCGGACAGCTCGTCCCACATGAACCAGAACCGGTCCTGACCGGGCGTCCCGAACAGGTACAGCACGATGTCCTCGTTGATCGTGATGCGGCCGAAGTCCAGGGCGACCGTGGTCGTGGTCTTGTCCTCCACCCCTCCGGTGTCGTCCACCCCGTAGCTGGCCTCGGTCATGACCTCCTCGGTGCTCAGCGGGGCGATCTCGCTGACGGCGCCGACCATCGTGGTCTTGCCCGCGCCGAACCCCCCGGCGACGATGATCTTGACCGCCCGCGGGATCGGTTCCTGCTGGATCGGTTCCCGTGCCCCCGGCCGGGTCTCAGAGTCTGCGGATGCCATCGAGTACCGCCTGAAGTACTTTCTTCTCGGGAAGCTGGGTCACGGGCACGGCGGCCCGGGTGCGAACGTCCCCCTCGGCGACGAGGTCGCCCAGGAGCACCTTCACCACGGTCAGGGGGACGTCGAGCCGCGCCGAGATCTCCGCGACCGAGATCGGCCGCCGGCACAGCCGCATGATCTCCCGCTGTTCGGGTTCCAGGGGCCGTTCGTCCCGGCCGCGGGCGGCGACCACGATGGTGATCATGTCCAGCCGCGGCCCGCAGTCGCTGGGGCGCGTGCGCCCGCGCGTCATCGTGTAGGGGCGGACCAGCGATCCCCCCGGGGCCTCGCCCGCGAGCACGCCCGCCGAGGGCCCCTCGGAGGTGGGGTGGGTCCGCCCCCGGTACCAGGGCTCGACCGAGCCGCCGTCCGGCCCCGCCCCCGACGGTCCGGTACCCGCCCCCTCCGCGGGCACCGGCCCCGGCGGGGCGAGGCCCCGTTGTTCGCCCGACGTGTTCACGAGCCGGTCCCTCCCATGGCGCTGAGTCCGGCGGGCCGCCGGGGCGCGGCCGTGAGGAACTGCCCCACCCTCGTGATCCGCAGGTTCATCTCGTAGGCGACCAGACCGACGTCGGCGTCCTCGCTGGCCAGCACCGCGAGACAGGCCCCCGCCCCCGCCGCGGTGACGAAGAGGTAGGCGTGCTCCATCTCGACCACGGTCTGACGGACCTCTCCGCCGCCGAAGTGCCGCCCGGTCCCCCGCGCCAGGCTCTGGAACGCGGACGCCAGTGCCGACAGGTGTTCGGCGTCCGCGGCGGTCAACGCCCGGGACCGTCCCAGGGACAGCCCGTCGGCCGACAGCACGATCGCGTGGTCCGCACCGACGACGCGGTCCACCAGGTCGTCCAACAACCAGTCCAGGTTGTCCGCGGTCTTGCTCTTGCCCACCATCTCAGTCGCTCTCTCCCGTGTGATCGTCGGCGCTCGCACCGACCTGACCGTCACTTCCGTGTTCGCTCCCGTCGACGTCCTCGGCCCGGCCCCGCCGGGTGCCCGCGCTGAAGGCGTCCATCATGCGGCGGGCCTGCTCCGGACTCCTGCCCGCGGCCCTGGGCGCGGACTCCGTGCCCCGCTCCTCCTGGAGCTGTGGCGCCAGGCTGGCCTGCCGCCTGCGTCTGGGCAGCCCCGGCCGGTCGGGGCCGGTGCCCACCCGGCCGCCGCCCCGAGCGCCGTCGATCCCGCGCCGCGGCAGGGGTGTGGCGTCGCCCGCCGAACGGGGGCCCGTGTCCTCGGCGGTGACGGTGGGGCCCGACCGACCGTGGTCGCGGGGGCCGTCGTCCCCGCCGTCCGCGACCGCCAGGTCGGGCACCTGCCGGAGCATCGGCGCCCCGGGCACGCGCGGAGCGCGGTCCACGCCACCGTCGCCGTCGGCGTGGGGCGGCACCGGACGCAGGAGGGGACGCTGCCGTCCGGACGGTCCGCCCGCGGCCGCGAGGAGGTCCTGCGACCGGTCGGCCTCGCGCGGACCGCGCACGGCGTGCGCGCCGGTGCGCGCCACACCGCCGATCCTGGGCCGCTCCGACACCGCGCCGGGGGTGGACGTGATGAGGGCCGAGGGGATGAGTACCACCGCGCGCGTCCCGCCGTACGGCGACGAGCGCAGCTGGACGCCGACGCCGTGCTTGTGCGCGAGGCGGGCGACGACGAACAGGCCGAGCCGGGCGTCGGTGCCCGGACCCATGACGTCGAACTCCGGCGCCTCGCTGAGGGTGGTGTTGGCCTTGGCCAGGGCGTCCTCGGTCATGCCGAGCCCGCGGTCCTCGACCTCGACGGCGACGCCCTTGGGCACGGTCTCGGTGGCGATGGTGACCTCGGTGTGCGGCGGGGAGTAGGCGGTGGCGTTCTCGACGAGTTCGGCGAGCAGGTGGATGACGTCGGCGACCGCGGCCCCGGCCAGCGAGAGCTCGGGCGCGGACGTGACCCGCACCCTCGCGTACTCCTCCGTCTCGGAGATGGCCCCGCGCAGGATGTCCATGAGGGGGATGGGGTGGCGCCAGCGGCGACCCGGCTGGGCCCCGCCCAGGATGATGAGGTTCTCCGCGTGGCGGCGGCCCCGGGTGGCCAGGTGGTCGAGCTGGAAGAGGCTCTCCAACAGGTCGGGGTCCTCCTCCTCGCGCTCCACCCGGTCCAGGAGCTGGATCTGGCGCTGCACGAGCGACTGGTTGCGGTGGGCGATGCCGAGGAACACCCGGTTGACCCCCGCGCGCAGGTCGGCCTGCTTGACGGCGGCGCTGACCGCGGTGCGCTGGGCGATGTTGAACGCGTCGGCCACCTGCCCCACCTCGTCGTCGCCGTGGTCGAGCTGCTTCATCTCGGTGTCGAGGTCGACGGTGTCCCCCGCCTCCAGGCGTCGGACGATGCGGGGCAGATCGGAACGGGCGGTGCCGAGGGTCTCGGCCCGCAGCTTGGCGAGGCGGTAGGTGAGCCTGCTGGCGGAGCGGGCGGCCACACCGTAGGCGAGGGTGCCCGCGAAGAGGGAGATGATGCCGCCGCCCAGGGCGAGGGTGAGCATCCAGGAGCTGGCGTCCTCGCCGGCGGCGACCACGGAGGAGGTGCGGGTGTCGATCACCGCGCCGAGGTCGGCGGTGACGCGGTCGGCCGCCTCCCGCCATCCGTCGAGTCCCGGGGGCGGGGTGGTGTCGCGGGTCGGCTCGGCGGTCAGGGGGTCGACGGTGACGGGGGGTTCGTGGCGGGCGAGGGTGTCGGTGATGTCGAGGGCCGCGCTCCAGGCGTCGCTCTCGGCGAGGGCGAGGGCGGTGGGGGCCTCGGCGTCGAGCGCGGCCCGCCCTGGGCGGGTGGTGGTCACGCGGTGGCGGGTGTCGGCGGCGAGTTCGGCGACGCGCAGCTGGTCCTCGCGGGTGAGGCGGTCCCGGACGAGGATCGCGCTGACGCGCGCGTCGGCGTGGCTGAAGCTCTCCATCGCCCACATGAGGTCGGTGGCGGCGGAGGCCTCGGCGGAGGCGGGGCCGTCGTCCAGGGCGCGCGCGATGCTGGAGTAGAGGCGGATGCCCTGGTGGACGGCGGCGGTGTAGGCGGCGAGGGTGGCCTCGGTCTCACCGGGGTCGACGAGGTTGTCGGTCCGTGTGGTCTCGACCTCGTCCAGGGAGGCGAAGAACGCGTCGGTGAGGTCGGCGACTCCCGGTTCGTCCCGGGCCCCGAGGCTGCCGCGCAGGTCGCGGACGCGGTCGAGGGCGGCGTCGGTGGCCTCGGCGGCGTCGGCGAGGGCCCGGCGCGACTCGGGGCCGGGGTCGGACAGGAACTCGACGCTGAGGCGGCGCTCCTCCTGGAGGCGGCCGAGCGCGTCGGCGAGTTCGATGCCGTCGCGTCCGTCGTTGACGGCCGACCGGAGAGAGACCGCCTGGACGAGCGTGGCCGTGCTCAGGACGGCGAACAGGGCCAGGAAGGTGATGCTGGGGATCAGCACCATCCTGTTGAGCTGTGCTCTGATGCCGTGCCCGGGGGCGCCCGGCTGTCCCATCGCACTCCTCCCCACCGACTGGTCGTGGGCACCCGGTTCGGCGTGGCCGTGCCGCGCCCACGGAAGCACGCGCGGTCCCGCTGTGTGCGGGGAGTACAGACAAGGCCACGTGGGGTGCCCGCAGACTCAGGACGCTACCGCACTCGCCTTCCGGGTGCTGGGGGAACGCCAAAATGGGCGCGGAGTGGGCGGTCCGGGCCGTGGAAGCGGACGTTCTGGGAGGGTGCGCGAACGTCAGAGGAGGCGTCGTTCGAGGGCGGTGGTGGGCGACGGGCGGGCGGAGCGCGACGAACGGGCGCCTTCCCCCGGGGGAAGGCGCCCGTCGACGGTGTCGTCGGCCGCTACTCGGCGAGCGGGGCGGCGAGCCAGCCGTCCCGGTGCCCGGCGGCTCCGGCGCGCAGCCGTTCCAGCTGCTCGGCGACGCGGACGGGGGCGGTGCCGCCCTTGCCCGCGCGGGAGGCGAGGGAGCCCTGGACGGTGAGGACCTCGCGCACCTTCGGCGTCAGGTGCTCGGAGACGGCGGCGAAGTCCTCGTCGCCCAGGTCGGGCAGGTCGATCCCGCGCTCCTCGCACACACGCACGCAGGCCCCGGCGATCTCGTGCGCCTCACGGAAGGGCACCCGCTCGCGGACGAGCCACTCGGCGATGTCCGTGGCCAGGGAGAAGCCCTGTGGCGCCAGTTCCGCCATGCGGTCGGTGTGGAAGGTGAGCGTGGCGACCATGCCGGTCATCGCGGGCAGCAGCAGGTGGAGGCTGTCGACGGCGTCGAAGACCGGCTCCTTGTCCTCCTGGAGGTCCCGGTTGTAGGCGAGCGGGAGCCCCTTGAGGGTGGTGAGCAGACCGGTGAGGTCGCCGACGAGGCGGCCCGCCTTGCCCCGGGCGAGTTCGGCGACGTCGGGGTTCTTCTTCTGCGGCATGATCGACGAGCCGGTGGAGAAGGCGTCGTCGAGGGTGACGAAGGAGAACTCCTTGGTCGCCCACAGGATGACCTCCTCCGACAGGCGGGACAGGTCCACGCCGATCATGGCGGTGACGAACGCGAACTCCGCCACGGCGTCGCGGGCGGCGGTGCCGTCGATCGAGTTCTCCACCGAGGCGGGGAAGCCCAGTTCGGCGCCGACCGCCTCCGGGTCCAGGCCCAGCGACGACCCGGCGAGCGCGCCCGACCCGTAGGCGGACACGGCGGCACGGCGGTCCCAGTCGCGCAGGCGCTCGACGTCGCGCAGCAGCGGCCAGGCGTGCGCCATCAGCTGGTGGCCGAGGAGCACGGGCTGGGCGTGCTGGAGGTGGGTGCGGCCGGGCATGGCGGCGTCGGGGTGCGCGGCGGCCTGGTCGGCCAGGGCCCGGACCAGCGCCAGGACCTCGTCGGCGATGGAGCGGGCCTCCTCGCGCAGGTACATGCGCACGAGGGTGGCGATCTGGTCGTTGCGGGACCGTCCGGCGCGCAACCGGCCGCCGAGTTCGGGGCCGACCCGCTCGATGAAGCCGCGCTCCAGGGCGGTGTGCACGTCCTCGTCCTCGAAGACGGGGGTGAACGCGCCCGAGGCGACGTCGGCCTCCAGCCGGTCCAGCCCCTCGATCATCCGGTCGAGTTCGTCGGCGGTGAGCAGCCCGGCCCGGTGCAGCGCGCGGGCGTGCGCGCGTGATCCGGCGATGTCGTGGCGGGCGAGCCGCCAGTCGAAGTGGGTGCTCAGCGAGAGCCGGGCCAGCGCCTGGTCCGGGCCGCCCTCGAAGCGGCCGCCCCACAGGCGCAGGGCCTCGGGCTGGCCGGCGCCTGGCGTCTCGGTGCCGGGCTGATCGGCCATGGTGGTCTCCTTCGGTGGAACGTGGTCGTGGACGTGCGGGGGTGCGGCGGCGCCGCGCCCGTCATCTTCGGTCGGCCAGGCGCAGCAGCGCGTCGGCCAGGTCCTCGCCGCCCTGGGGATCGCGGGAGATCACCAGGATCGTGTCGTCCCCGGCGATGGTGCCCAGGATGGCGTGGAAGTCGGTGTGGTCGATGGCCGAGGCCAGGAACTGGGCCGCTCCGGGCGGGGTGCGGACGATGACCATGTTGGCGGAGGCCTCGGCCGACACCAGCAGGTCCTCGGCGAGACGGGTCAGGCGGGCGCCGGAGGCCTCCGACAGGTCGAGCGTGTCGGGGCGGGTGCGTTGCAGGCGCTCGCCGCCCTCCCCCGGCAGGACGTAGGCCAGGTGCCCGTCGGCGGTGCGGAGCTTGACCGCGCCGAGCTCGTCCAGATCCCGGGAGAGCGTGGCCTGGGTGACCTGGACCCCGGCCGCGGCCAGGCGTTTGGCCAGATCGCCCTGGGAGCGGACGTCCTCGCGGGTGAGGACGTCGGTGATCCGGGCGTGCCGGGCCGCCTTGGTCATCGGCGCGGTGCCGCCCTCGTTGGTCATCGGCGCTCGCCTCCGGCGTCCGCGTCGGAGTCGAGGAGGAAGGCGAGGAGGGCCTTCTGGGCGTGGCGGCGGTTCTCCGCCTCGTCCCACACCACGCTCTGGGGGCCGTCGACGACCTCGGCCGCGATCTCCTTGCCCCGGTAGGCGGGCAGGCAGTGCAGGGCGACCGCCTCGGGGTGGGCGGCGGCGAGGAGGGCGGAGTCGACGATGTAGGGGCGGAAGGGCGCCTCGCGGTCGGCCGCCTCGTCCTCCTGGCCCATGGACACCCAGGTGTCGGTGGCCAGGACGTCGGCTCCGTCGGCCGCCTCGCGGGGGTCGGTGGTGACGGTGACCGATCCGCCGGTGGTCGCGGCGATCTCGGCGGCGCGGGCCAGGACGTCGGCGTCGGGATGGAAGCCCTCGGGCGCTCCGACGCGTACGTGCAGTCCGGCCGTGGCTCCGCCCAGGAGGTAGGAGTGGGCCATGTTGTTGGCGCCGTCGCCGAGGTAGGCGAGGGTGAGCCCGGCCAGGGTGCCCTTGTGCTCGCGCACGGTCTGGAGGTCGGCCAGGATCTGGCAGGGGTGGAACTCGTCGGTGAGGGCGTTGACGACGGGCACCGAGCTCGACCGCGCGAGCGTCTCCAGGTCGGCCTGGGCGAAGGTCCGCCAGACGACGGCGGCGACCTGGCGCTCGAGGACGCGGGCGGTGTCCTCCAGGGGCTCGCCGCGACCCATCTGGGTGGTGGCGGTGTCCACCACCAGCGGGGCGCCGCCGAGGTCGCAGACGCCGACGCTGAAGGAGAGCCGGGTCCGGGTGGAGGGCTTGTCGAACAGGAGGGCGACGGTCCGCGGCCCCGCGAGCGGACGGTGGTCGAAGCGGTTCTTCTTCATCGCGTCGGCGAGGTCGAGCACCCGGGCCTGTTCGGCCGGGGAGAGGTCGTCGTCGCGCAGGAAGTGCCGGGTCATGACGTCGTCGTCTCCTTGCTGGCTGCGGCCTCGGCGGCGTCGAGGACGGTCGGCAGCGCCTCGATGAACACGCCGATCTGTTCGGGGGTGATGACCAGGGGCGGGGCGAGGCGGATGGTCTCGGGGCCCACGGCGTTGACGAGGAAGCCGCGCACGGCGGCCTGCTCCTGGACGTGGGCGGCGACGGGGGCGGTCAGGGTGAGCGCCCGCCACAGACCGCTGCCGCGCTGGCCTCCCAGGAGCGGGTGGTCGATGGCTTCGAGCTGTTCGGCGAGCAGGTCGCCCATGACGGCGGTGTGGGCGAGCAGGCCCTCGCTCTCGATGGTGTCGAGGACGGCGAGGGCGGCGGCGCACGCGACGGGGTTGCCGCCGAACGTGGAACCGTGGTCGCCCTTCTGGAAGGCGTCGGCGTAGCGGCCGAAGCCGACGCAGGCGCCGATGGGCAGCCCGCCGCCCAGCCCCTTGGCGAGGGTGAGGACGTCGGGGCGCGTACCCGCGTCCTGGTGGGCGAACCAGTGCCCGGTGCGGCCGATGCCGCTCTGGATCTCGTCGAGGACGAAGGCCGCGCCGGTGTCGTCGCAGACGGCGCGCACCCCCGCCAGGTAGCCCTCGGGTGCGGGGACGACCCCGGCCTCGCCCTGGGTCGGTTCGGTGAAGACGGCGACGCAGCCCTGGTCGACGGCGGCGGTGAGGGCGTCGAGGTCGCCGTGGGGGACGAACCGCACGTCCATGCCGTAGGGGCCGAAGGGTTCGCGGATGGCCTCCTTGCCGGTCAGGGCGAGGGATCCGGAGGTGCGGCCGTGGAAGCCGCGCGTGGCGGCGACGAAGTAGTGGCGGCCGGGTCCGGCGGCGCGCTTGACGAGCTTGAGCGCGGCCTCGTTGGCCTCGGTGCCGGAGTTGGCGAAGAAGACCTTGGCGTCGCCGCCCAGGAGCCCGACGAGCCGTTCGGCGAGCTCGACCTCGCGTTCGTGGACGAACAGGTTGCTCGTGTGGGCGAGCGTGGCGGCCTGGTGGGCGACGGCCTTGACGAGGGCGGGGTGCCCGTGGCCGAGGCTGGAGACGGCGATCCCGGCGATGAGGTCGAGGTACTGGCGGCCGTCGGCGTCGTAGACCTCGCATCCGCGCCCGAGCGTGAGCGCGATGGGCGGGACCCCGTAGGTCGGCATGAGCGCGGCGGAGAACCGCTCGCGCAGGGTGGCACCGTTGGTCACTTCACGCCTCCTGTGCTGTGGGTTGTGGTGTCGGTGGGGCGCCAGGGGCGCGGGTGGTGGCCGTTCCCGGCGAACAGGGCGGCTTCGAGCTCCTCGTCGGCGACCATCGTGCCCACGCCCTGGTCGGTGAAGACCTCCAGCAGGAGCGAGTGCGGGACGCGGCCGTCGATGATGTGCGCCTGGGGCACGCCGCCCTCGACGGCGTGCAGGCAGGCCTCCATCTTGGGCAGCATGCCCGACGACAGGGTGGGGAGCAGGGAGCGCAGCTCGTCGACGTTCAGGCGGCTGATCAGCTCGGTGTTGTCGGGGTAGTCCGCGAACAGGCCCTCGACGTCGGTGAGCATGATGAGCTTGCTGGCGCCCAGGGCGACGGCCAGCGCGGACGCCGCGGTGTCGGCGTTGACGTTGTAGACGCCGCCGTCGTCGGCGCGGGCCACGCTGGAGACGACGGGGATCCTGCCGTCGGCGATGAGGGCGGCCACGGCTCCGGGGTCGACGCCGGTCACCTCGCCGACGCGTCCGATGTCGACGGTCTCGCCGTCGACGGTGACGGTCTTGCGCTCGGCGGTGAGGAGGTTGGCGTCCTCCCCGGACAGCCCGACGGCGAACGGGCCGTGCTGGTTGACCAGTCCGACGATCTCCCGGTTGACCTGGCCGGTGAGGACCATCCGGACGATGTCCATGGCCTCGTCGGTGGTCACGCGCAGCCCGGCGGTGAAGGTGGACTCCACCCCCGCGCGTTCGAGCTGCGCGCTGATCTGGGGGCCGCCGCCGTGGACGACGACGGGGCGCAGACCGGCGTAGTAGAGGAAGACGACGGACTCGGCGAAGCGGACCCGCAGCTCCTCGCTGACCATGGCGTTGCCGCCGTACTTGACCACGACGGTGCGGCCGTGGAAGCGGGAGAGCCAGGGCAGCGCCTCGATGAGGTTGGCGGCCTTGTCGATGGCCCGTGCCCGGTCGTCCCCGGGGTCTCGGTCGGGTGCGGGGCTCGTGCCGTGCTGGGGTGGTCGGGAGATCATGCGGAGGTTCCGTGGTCGGTGGCGGGGACGGCGGTCGTCGGCGCGGCGTCGCCGGGGGTGTCGGCGCCGACCTGGGCGGCCAGGTCGGCGCACACCTCGGTGAGCAGGGCGGAGAAGGCGTCCGGGGCGGGTTGGACACCGCTGGCGCCGCTCGCCATGAGCAGGGCGGTGTCGTTGGTGGCGGTCAGCGGAGCGAAGGTCTTCGCCATGGCGGCGACCAGCAGCTCCTGGCAGTGCTCGGCGGTCAGGTCGGCGTCGGTGGTGATGACGCACTGGACCGAGGCCACGGAGGCGTCGGGGCCCTTGGCCATCGCCCCGACCGTGTAGCCGTCCCCTCGTCTGAAGACGATCTTGGCGACGGTGTCGGTGGTGCGGATGGCGTCGGCGGCGGCCAGGCCCCCGCTCCGGCCCGCCTCGTCGAGCGCGGCGGTGACGCCGTCGCGCAGGGCGTCGAGGGACGGCCGGACCGCGGGGGGACCGCTGGAGCAGAGCACGATCTCGGCGGCGGAGTCGGACAGGGCGTCGGCGGCGTGTTCGGCGACGGCGTGGACGTCCTGGAAGCCGAGGGGGCCGGTGCCCGCGTTGGCGCCGTCGGAGTTGAGGACGGCGGCGCGCACGCGTCGGCCCGCGACGACCTGCGCGGACCACAGGACCGGCGCCGCACGGTCGGCGGCCTCGGTGAACACGGCGCCGGCCGCGCGGGAGGGTCCGTCGTTGACGACGACGGCGACGTCCCGGGCGCCGTCGGCCGCCAGGCCCGCGGCGACTCCCGCGGCGCGGAAGCCCCGGGGTGCGGTGACACTCACGGTGTGCCTTCCTGTTCTACGGGGCGACCGCGGTGAGCGGCAGTCCGGTCGTCTCGGGCAGCCCGAGGGCGAGGTTCGTGCTCTGGACGGCGCCGCCCGCGGTGCCCTTGGTGAGGTTGTCGAGGGCGGCGACGGCGACCATCCGGTTCGCGTCGGGGTCCACGGTGACCTGGACGAGCGTGGTGTTGGCGCCGAGCGTCATGGCGGTGCTGGGCCAGGTGCCCTCGGGCAGGAGGGCGGTGAAGGGCTCGTCGGCGTAGGCGGTCTCGTAGGCGGCGCGGACCTGGTCGACGGTGACGCCGGGGCGCAGCGGCGCGGTGCAGGTGGCGAGGATGCCGCGCGGCAGCGGGGCGAGGACCGGGGTGAAGGACAGCCGGACCGGTTCGCCGGTGACGGAGGTCAGGTTCTGGACGATCTCGGGGTTGTGCCGGTGGGCGCCGCCGACGCCGTAGGGGCTGAGGGCGCCCATGATCTCGCTGCCGACGAGGTGGGGCTTGGGCGCCTTGCCCGCGCCGGAGGCGCCGGTGACGGCGACGACGGTCAGGTCGGGCTCGACCAGCTGTTCGGCCAGGCCGGGGAAGAGGGCGAGGGTGGCGACGGTGACGTGGCATCCGGGCACGGCGACGCGTCGGGCGCCGGCGAGCCGTTCACGCTGTCCGGGCAGTTCCGGGAGACCGTAGGGCCAGGTGCCCGCGTGCGGGGTGCCGTAGAACCGTTCCCAGGCGGTGGCGTCGTTCAGCCGGAAGTCGGCGCCGCAGTCGACGACCAGGACGTCGTCGCCCAGCTGCTGGGCGATGTCGGCGGACTGGCCGTGCGGCAGGGCGAGGTAGACGACGTCGTGGCCGCGCAGTTCCTCCACGGTCGTGGGGGCCAGGACGCGGTCGGCGAGCGGGCGCAGGTGCGGCTGGTGCTCGATGAGGGGGGACCCGGCGTTGCCGCCGGCGGTGAGGGCGCCGATCTCGATCTCCGGGTGGCCGAGCAGCAGGCGCAGCAGTTCGCCTCCCGCGTATCCGCTGGCTCCGGCGATCGCGGCGGTGTATCCCATGGTGCTCCCCCATTCGAACCTGACTGAACTATCATGCACGCCTCTGCAAGTTTATGCAAACGTACACGGGAGAGCCCCCGGCCGATCCAGCCGGGGCGTGGGGTTCAGCGGCCCGCGATGCGCGTGGCCAGTCCGGCGAAGCGGGAGGTGTGGGCGCGCTCCTCGGGGGTGCGGGACTCACGGCGGTCGGCGGTGCGGTAGAGGCCGTAGATGACCTGCGTGCCGACCCAGCGCAGGGGTTCGGGCTCCCAGCCGCGGACCTGGTGGCCGACCCACGGCAGGCGGGTCAGGTCGGTCTCCCGGCCCAGGATCAGGTCGCGCAGGGTCCGCCCGGCGAGGTTGCTGGTCGCCACGCCGCTGCCGACGTAGCCGCCCGCCCAGCCCAGGCCGGTCTCGGCGTCCAGGTGCACGGTCGGACACCAGTCGCGGGGCACCCCCAGCACCCCGGACCAGGCGTGCTCGACCGGCACGTCGGCCACGTCGGGGAACATGCGGACGAGCGCGCGCCAGAGTTCGGCGATCGCCTGGGGCTGGGTGGCGCCGTCCCGGTCCTGCGCGGAGCCGAAGCGGTAGGGCACGCCCCGGCCGCCGATCGCGATGCGGTCGTCGGCGGTGCGCTGGGCGTAGACGTAGGAGTGCGCGGTGTCGCCCAGGACCTCGCGTCCGCTCCAGCCGATCTTCTCCCACAGGGCGGGGGCGATCGGCTCGGTGGCGATCATCGAGGAGTTCATCGGCAGCCACTCGCGGCGCTGGCCGCGCAGGGTGGAGGTGAAGCCCTCGGTGGCGCGGACGACGTGGTCCGCGTAGACGGTGCCGTGGTCGGTGACGGCGGCGGGGCGGGCGGCGCCGCTGCGGGGACGGATCTCCCGCACGGCGGTGTCCTCGTAGATGTGGACGCCGAGCGTCTCCACCACGCGGGCCAGGCCGGTGACGAGCTTGGCGGGCTGGACCCGGGCGGCGTGCGGGGAGTAGGCGGCGGCGACGGCGCCGTGGACCGCCAGGCGCGGTTCGTGGTCGGCCTCCACGAGGTGGATGTCGTCGGGCCAGTAGCCCCACTCCTGGAGATAGTCGATCTCCTCGGCCAGGCGTTCGCGTTGGGCGGCGTTGGTGGCGACCAGGCGCATGCCGCCCTTGACGATGTCGGCCTCGATCTCCTCGGCCTCGGTCACGGAGACGACCTCGTCGACGGTGGCCATCATCGCGCGTTGCAGGGCGATCATGGCGGCCTTGCCGTGTGACTGCGCGTAGCGTTCGCGGGAGCCGGCGAACTCGGCGGACAGCCACCCTCCGTTGCGGCCCGAGGCGCCGAATCCGGCGAACTCGCGCTCGACGACGGCCACCCGCAGGTCCGGCTGGGCCTTCTTGAGGTAGTAGGCGGTCCACAGACCCGTGTAACCGGCGCCGACCACGCAGACGTCGTAGTCCGCGTCGCCGGGCAGGGCGGTACGGCGCTCGGGCAGCCCGGACTCGCGGAACCAGAAGGAGACCGCGCCGTTGCAGAAGCGCGAGGACCGGGGAATCGGCCTCATCTGCGCCGCAGTCGTGAAGAGTCTCATCATTCCCCCCGGAACCTCATCGCTCGCGGTCCACCCCGCCTGGGACCCGAGAACTCCCGCCAACCTACACGGGAACGGCGGCGCGTGGGATGTTTTCGACACGTTCGGGCGGATCGCCGTGGGAGTGTCGGAGGGAAACGACTACGCAGCGTCCGGCCCGTGCGGGCCCTCAGTGGCAGGCGCTGTCACGGAGAGTACGAGCCAGGGCGGCCAGTTGTCGAACTCCGTCCGCGCCGAGGGGGCCCAGGACGTGCTCGCGCAGCCGTTCGACGTGCTTGACGCGCACCTCGCCGATGAAGGCCAGACCGGCGTCGGTGAGCGTCGCGTACACGACCCGGCGGTCGGAGTCGCAGGACGCCCGCTCCAGGTAGCCCTCGCGCTCCAGTCGGTCGGCGAGTTTGGTGAAGCCGCCCGTGCTCAGACTGACCTCGCGGGCCAGGCGGCTCATCGGGAGGCGGTGTCCGGGGGTGCGCTGGAGCCGTATGAGCACCTCGAACCAGGGACCGGCCATGTCCCGGCCGTCCGGCGTCACCCCCCCGAGCAGCTTGGGCTGCAGGGCGTTCACCGCCTCGTGCACCAGCCCCCAGGCGGTGATGAGGTCGTCGTCGCTGGGCGGTTCGGCACCCGCGCCCGCCCTGGTGGCCGTCGTCCCCGCGGTCATGTCCCCGTCCCCCTCATGGACGTGTCACGTCCATCTCACCCACAAGAAGTATCTTCCCAGAAAATATTACTCGATGGAGGAGAGGTGAGCCAGCACGATCGGACACGACGCACCCGCGGGACGGAGGGGGCGCGCGGGGGCGGCGACCGCCGGAGGGAGAGGAACGTCTTCGGCCGTGTCCCCGCCGTGCCCCGGACGACGGCGGGGACACGGCCGTTCAGTGCCGCGCCGCCACCGCGTCCAGCGCGGCCGCGAGCGTGGAGACCAGGTGGTCGATCTGCTCCCACGCGATGACCAGCGGCGGCGAGACGAGCAGCGCCCTCGGCACCGGCCTCAGGATGACGCCGCGGGCGCGCGCCTCGGCGAACACCTCCGCCGTGGTGATCCCCCGGTCGGTGAGCGCCTCCTCCGTGAGCTCGACGGCGCCCATGACGCCGACCCCCGAGCGGACCTCCGCCACCAGCGGGTGGTCGGACAGGGTGCGCAGCGCGCTGTCGAGGTGGCGCTCGACCTCCAGCGCCACGGTGAACAGGTCCTCGCGCTCCAGGATGTCCAGGTTGGCCATGGCCGCGGCGCAGCACGCGGGATGCCCGGCGTAGGTGGTGCCGTGCAGGAACGTGTTGCCCGGTTCGTTCCAGAAGGGGTCGGCGATCCGCCCGCTGGTCACCACACCGCCCAGGGGCAGGTAGCCGCTGGAGACGCCCTTGGCGAAGACGATCATGTCCGGGCTCACGCCGAAGCGCTCGATGCCGAACCAGTTCCCCATGCGGGCGAAACCGCAGATGACGCTGTCCACGACGAAGAGCACGCCGTACCTGCGACAGATCCGCGCCACCTCGGCGAAGTAGCCCTCGGTCGGCGGGAACACGCCCCCGGCCCCGATGACCGGCTCGGCGAAGAAGGCCGCCACCCGGTCCGGACCCACGCGCAGGATCTCGGCCTCCAGCGCGGCGGCGGAGTCGTGCGGTACCACCGAGGTGTCCTCGACGAGCGGGCCGTAGCCCGTGCGGAAGCGCTCCATGCCGATGACGCTGGTGCCGAAGCCGTGCAACCCGTGGTACCCGCCGGTGCGGCTGATCAGGTGGGTGCGCTGGGGCTGGCCCAGGACGTCCCAGTAGCGGCGGGCGAGCTTGGTGGCGGTCTCGATCGACTCGCCGCCCCCGCAGGTCAGGATCACCTTGGCGTCGTCGACCGGCGCGTGCGCGGCCAGGCGCTCGCTCAGCTCCCGTGCGGGCCGGTTGCTGAAGTCGCCGTAGACGGTGTAGGCGTCGAGGGCACTGATCTGGCGGTGGACCGCGTCCGCGATCTCGGTGCGACCGTGCCCGACGTTGCAATACCAGAGGCTGGACGTGCCGTCCAGGTACCGGTCCCCGGCCGTGTCCCAGAGCCACACGCCCTCCGCGCGCTCCACGACGAACTCGGGGCCCGCGGCCACCGTGTTCATGTCGCAGAAGGTGTGCCAGAGGCGGCTGGGCTCCCGGTGTTCCTTCGGGATGAGCGCGGACGAGACAACCGTTTCGGTCATATGGCGACCTCCGAGCCGAGTCATGCGCATGAGCGCAGCGGAAAACTCAGGTTGAACCGACCCACACCCGGGCCCCAGAGTGTGTCAGGTGCTTGCAGGCTAAGTTCTCCACCCGGCCGCTAGCAAGAGCCAAAACGTGCCTTCATGCCCCGAAACCCAAACTTCATGCGCGCTACCCTTGGTGATCGTCGCCAAAACCCCCTCCACGCAGGAAAAACAGGGCGAAAATCCGATCGGAACCGGTGTCCGCGCAGCGAGGTTTTCGCGGTGCACCGGGGGGCCGGGGCGCCCGCGAAGCACCCCCGTAACAGACGGCGGCGGGGCCGGTCGTTCCCAGATGGAACGACCGGCCCCGCCGTGCCGTCTCGGGCCCGCGCCTGGCTTGGGCCCATCGGGTCACGCGCGCGGCGCGGCCCCCGTGCGCTCGACCGCCCCGGCCACGGCCGCGTCACGCGCGGCGGTGGCCTCCTCCGCGGTCAGCGTGCGGTCGTGGGCCCGGAAGCGCAGGGTGAAGGCGACCGACTTGCGCCCCTCCCCCACCTGCTCGCCCGTGTACACGTCGAACAGCCGGACGCTCTCCAACAGCTCGCCCGCACCCTCGGCCAGGGCGTCGTTCACGGCCGCGACCGGGACCGACTCGTCCACGACCAGGGCGACGTCCTGGATGGCCACCGGGTAGGTGGACACCTCGGGCGCCACGGTCTTCGTGCGCGCGCGCTCGATCCGATCGAGGTCGACCTCGACGGCGGCCGTGCGCTCCGGCAGGCCGAACGCCTTGACCGTGCGCGGGTGCAGCTCACCGGCGTGCCCGACGAGCAGGCGCTCGCCGTCCACCCGGGTGAACAGCGCGGCGCACCGGCCGGGGTGCCAGGGGGCGTGCTGGTCGGCCTCGACCTCCAGCGGGACCCCGGCGATCCGGGCGATCTCACGGGCGACCTGGACGGCGTCGGCCCAGCAGGCCGCGCGGCCCGGTCCCCACCAGCCCGCGCGCTCGGCGTCGCCCGCCAGGACCGCGGCGACCCGGCGCGGCTGGTCGGGCAGCGCCGCGTCGATCCGGGCCAGCTCCTCCACGCTGGGACCGCGGTCGACCGGCAGCAGCGGGGCGCGGGTCGCTCCGGGCTTGGGCCGGTAGACCAGGCCCATCTCGAAGAGGGAGACGTCGGCGAAACCACGGCCCACGTTGCGGGCCAGCGCCTTGAACAGGCCCGGCAGCAGCGTGGTGCGCAGCAGCGGCTCCTCGTCGTTGAGCGGGTTGGCCAGGCGCAGACTCGTGCGGCGCGCGTCCTCGGCGGGCAGCTGGAGCCCGTCGAGGTCGCGCTCGCCGACGAACGGGTAGCTGAGCACCTCGTCGAACCCGGTGGCGGCCAGGGCCCGCCCGACCGCGCGGCGCAGCCGCTGGCTGGCGGTCAGCCCGCGCCCGGCGGGGGCACGCGGCGTGATCGAGGGGATGTTCTCGTAGCCCTCGAACCGGATGACCTCCTCGGCCAGGTCGTTCGGGTCCGTCAGGTCGGGCCGCCAGGTCGGCGGGGTGACCGCCAGCTCGTCGCCGTCGGCCTCGACCGCGCAGCCCATGAGGCCGAGCCACTTCTCCGTGGCGCCCTCGGGGTAGTCGACCCCGGCGACGGAGGAGGCGTGGGCGGCGCCGATCCGGATCGCCTCGCGGGGCGTGGACCGGTCGACGTGCGTGTAGGCGCCCTCGACGGTGGCCCCGCCGAGCTCGCCGAGCAGCTGGGCCGCGCGGGTGGCGGCGGCCAGCTGCACGTCGGAGTCGACGCCGCGCTCGAAGCGGCGGGAGGACTCCGAGGACAGCTGGTGGCGGCGCGAGGTGCGGGCGATGCGCATCGCCTCGAAGTGCGCGGCCTCCACCAGGACCTCGGTCGTGGTCAGGGAGATCTCCGTGGTCAGGCCGCCCATGACGCCCGCGATGTTGATCGGCCCGGACGGGTCGGCGATGACGATGTCGTCGGGGTCCAGGGCCCGCTGGGCGTGGTCCAGGGTCTCCAGCTTCTCGCCCTGCGCGGCGGCCCGCACGGCGAGGCCGCCCCTGAGACGGCTGCGGTCCCAGGCGTGCAGCGGCTGGCCGAGTTCGAGCATCACGTAGTTGGTGACGTCGACGGCCAGGGAGATGGGACGCACACCGCTCTGGTGCAGGCGGCGCCGCATCCACAGCGGGGTGGGGGCCTGCGGGTCGAACCCGGTGGCGCCGCGCAGGACGTAGCGGCCGCACAGCGCCGGGTCGATCTCGGCGGGGTGTCCCTCACCGGTGGACGCGGGCACCTCGATCGCCGCGGGGTCGCGGAAGTCCACCCCGTACAGGGCGGCGACGTCGCGGGCGACACCGCGCATGGACAGGGCGTAGCCGCGGTCCGGGGTGACGGCGATGTCGAGGACGTCCTCGCGCAGGCCGAGCGGGCCCATCGCGTCCGCGCCGGGCTCGCCGAAGCCCTCGGGCAGGACGATGATGCCGTCGGGGTCCTCCCACAGCCCCAGCTCGGGGGTGGAGCAGATCATGCCCGCGGACATCCTGCCGTAGGTCGTGCGGGCGCCGATGCTGAAGCCGCCGGGCAGCACAGCGCCGGGCAGCGACACGACGACCAGGTCGCCCTCGACGAAGTTGCGGGCGCCGCAGACGATCTCCTGCGGCTCCCCGGTGCCGTTGGCCGGTCCGACGTCCACCCGGCAGAACCGGATGGGCTTCTTGAAGCCGGTGAGCTCCTCGATCTCCAGCACACGGCCGAAGACGATCGGGCCGCTGAGGTCGGAGCCGAGCTCGTCGACGGTCTCCACCTCCAGTCCGGCCAGGGTCAGCCGGGCGGCGAGGTCGCGGGCGGTGACGTCGGACGGCAGGTCGACGTACTCCCGCAGCCAGGTCATGGGGACGCGCATCAGTTCTCACTCCCGAACGCCGAGGTGAAGCGGACGTCGCCCTCGACCATGTCGTGCATGTCGCGCACGCCGTGCGCGAACATCAGTGTCCGTTCGATTCCCAGGCCGAAGGCCCAGCCGCTGTACACCTCGGGGTCCACCCCGGCGGCGGTGAGCACGCGCGGGTTGACCACTCCGCAGCCGCCGATCTCGATCCAGCCCTCGCTGGAGCAGGTGCGGCACGGCGCGTCCGGGTCGCCCACGGACGCGCCCCGGCACGCGAAGCACTCCATGTCCACCTCGGCGGACGGCTCGGTGAACGGGAAGTAGGAGGCGCGGAACCGGGTCCTGAGCCCCTCGCCGAACATGCCGTGCACGAACGCGTCGATGGCGCCGCGCAGGTGCGCCAGGGTGATGCCCTCGTCCACGACCAGGCCCTCCAGCTGGTGGAAGACCGGGCTGTGCGTGGCGTCGAGCTCGTCGGTGCGGAAGGTCTTGCCGGGCGCGACCACGTAGACCGGCAGCTCGCGGTCGAGCAGGGCGCGCACCTGTACCGGAGAGGTGTGCGTGCGCATGACCAGCCCGGACTCGCCGCCGTCGGGGCCCTCCACGAAGAAGGTGTCCTGCATGGTGCGGGCCGGGTGGTCGGGCAGGAAGTTGAGGGCGTCGAAGTTGAACCACTCCGCCTCGACCTCGGGGCCCTCGGCGATCTCGAACCCCATGCCGACGAAGATGTCGGCCATCCGCTCGGCGACGGTGGTCAGCGGGTGCCGCGCCCCGCGGGAGGTGCGGTCCCAGGGCAGGGTGACGTCGACCCGCTCCTCGACGAGGACGCGCTCGTCGCGCTCGACCTCCAGGACGGCCTGGCGGGCCTTGAGGGCCTGACCCACGTCGCGGCGGGCCCCGCCCACGCGCTTGCCCGCGTCGGCCTTGGCGGCCGGGGGCAGCGCGCCGATCTCCCGGTTGGCCAGCGCCAACGGGGAGCGGTCCGAGGCGTGCGCGAGCCGGACCTGCTTGAGTTCGTCGAGGTCTCGGGCTGCCTCGATGGCGGCCAGAGCCTCCTCACGCATACGGGCGACCTCGTCGGGGTGCAGGGGGGTCACCTCGACGGGGTCGAAGGAATCATTCGGTGCAGACATGGTTGGTTGCCTCGCCGCCGGACCCCGCGACGGGGGCGGGCGGCAGTCACGGTCCGCCTCGGGGGCGGACGAAGCCGACAGGACGAGCACGAGCGGGGCACCCGGGTGACGGGGCCACCGCCGGGCCCGGGCACGCTGGAACGCCCACCGGGGCCGAAGGTCTGAGGACTCAGACGAACTCGGGTGTCCCGGCGGGCATGGTAAATCGGAACTCGGCGCCGCCGCTGGGGGCGCGCCCGACGGTGATCGTGCCGCCGTGGGCCTCGACGAGGCCCTTGACGATGAACAGCCCGAGGCCGGTCCCGCTCCGGTGCTTGCTGCGCCAGAACTGGCGGAAGACGCGCGGAATGGTCTCGGGCGCTATGCCCTGGCCCTCGTCGCGCACCGACACCGCTGCTCCTCCCTCACACGGCTCGATCACCACACTGACAGTACCAGCGCCGTGCCGCACCCCGTTTTCCACGAGGTTCGACAGGATCTGGCCGAGCTTGTCGGAGTCGAGCCACATCTGCGGGAGCTCGCCGCGCGTCTCGACCCGGAACCGCTCCTCCGGCTCCCCGGCCGCGACCCGCCCGGCGACCACCCGCCGCACCGCGTCGGGAAGGTCGACGACCTGGCGGCGCACCTCCAGGCGGCCGGACTCGATCCGGGAGACGTCGAGCAGGTCGTGGATCAGGCGTGTGACGCGGTCGGCGTCGGCGTTGACCGTCTCCAGCATGAACAGCTTCTGCTTGTCGGTGAGCCGTTCCCACTTCGTCAGCAGGGTGGAGGTGAAGCCCTTGACGCTGGTCAGGGGGGAGCGGAGTTCGTGGGCGACCTCCGAGACGAGGTCGGCGCGGCTGCGGTCGGCGCTGGTGGCGGCGTCCCTGAGGGTGATGACGAGGCGGATGAGGTCCCCGCCCGGGCGGGCGCGGACGTAGCGGGCCGCGACGAGGATCTCGCGGTCGTCGGGCAGGTAGAGGGCGCGCTCGGTCTGGCGGACGCGGTCGCGGTCGCCGCCGTAGGGGTCGCTGGCCTCCCACCAGTCGTGGCCGTCGGGGCCGACGAGGGGAAGGACCTCGCGGAAGTCCCGGCCCAGGGCGGCGCGGGCGAGGGTGCCGGTCAGGTGCGCCGCCTGCGCGTTGAACAGGACGACGCGGCCGCGCGCGTCGGCGGCCACCACCCCGTCGGGGAGGTCGTCCGCGTGGAGGGGCGCTCCGCCGGGCCCGCCGGACGCGCCGTCGACCTCCCACAGGTCGGTGGCGTCGGCGCCCGTCGCACGCGCGAAACGAACGCCCGGATCGTGCGTATTCTCCGATTCATGGGGAATGTCGGTAGCTGGATCGGCCCCCCGCCCGGGGTCCCCCGTGGAGCGCCCGGTCCCGTCGCCTGACTCCTCCGCCGGGTGATCCGCCTGCCGGCCGATGCCCACGCCTCTCCCCGCTCCCCTTGAAGATCCACGACCGTACGCCTCCGGGCCGAGGACCGCGAGTCGGTGGCGCGCGGCCCACGTCCGCGAGCGCCACCGCAGGTTGTCTACCCTGCACTCCGACCTGGTACGCCTGGTGGACCGGGTTCGGGACGTTCGACGGTAGACGAGCGTACAAGCACTTCCCGAGCGTCCCGCGAGCCGGGCTCCTCCCCGGGCGGCGCGACGCGTGCTCACACGGTGTCGTCAAGCCTGCCCGGCGACGGCGGTCCACCGCACCACCTCACCCGTCACGCGGGTCGGCGAACGGGCGGCTACGCGGAATCCGCATAGGCCGCGGTGGCTTCGGCACGACCCTATCGGTACCCGCCGCACGCGCAGGCGTGTTCCGACGCGATGACGTGGGATCGGACGCCACCGGTACATCGCGGACGCGGTGGGGCGTCACGGAGAGTGAGCGCGGACCCCGTCGGCCTCGGGCGACCGGGGTCAGTCTCCGGCGCTCCGGGAGCGTCGCTGCTGGCGGGCGGTGGTGTAGAGGCAGACCGCGGCGGCCGTGGCCAGATTCAGGCTTTCGGCCCCGCCGTAGATCGGGACGCTGACCGCTCCGTCGGTGAGGGCGACGGTCTCCTCGGGCAGCCCCCAGGCCTCGTTGCCGAAGACCCAGCCCACCGGGCCGTCGAGATCGCCCCCGTCGGCGACCCCGTGCAGGTCGCGCGGGCCGCCGCCGTCGGCGGCCCACACGGCGGCGCCGCGTTCGCGCAGGAAGTCCACGGCCCGGGAGACCGGAACGCCGACGACCACCGGCAGGTGGAAGAGGCTTCCCGCGGAGGCGCGCACGCACTTGCCGTTGTAGGGGTCGACGGAGGCGTCGGTGAAGACGACGACGTCGGCCCCGGCCGCGTCGGCGGTCCGCAGGACGGTGCCCGCGTTGCCGGGATCGCGCACATGGGAGAGCACGACCGCCAGCCGGACGTCGCCGACCCGGTCGAGGGGCACGTCGACGAACTCGCAGACCGCGAGGATCCCCTGGGGGGTCACGGTCTGGGCCAGCTCGGACATCACGTCGAGACTGACCTGGTGGGTGGGGACGTCGGCCGCGCGGGCCGCGTCCACCAGATCGATGTGGCGCTGCATGGCCTCCGCCGTGGCGAAGACCTCGACCACACCGGCGCCGGTCCCCGCGTGGGACCGGCCGTCGTCGGCCGCCGCGGCCAGGGCCTCCCGGACCGCCTGCGGCCCCTCCGCCAGGAAGCGTCGCTCACGCTGGCGGAAGGTGCGCTTGGCGAGCCGCCGAACCCCCTTGATCCTGGGTGAACGGATGCTCGTGAACTCGTGGCTCGCCATCGCGTCGTCTCCCGAGGGCGTCAGGCCGCGGCGGTGGCGGGGAGGGCCTGCTTGGCCTTCTCCACCAGGGCGGCGAACGCGGCCTCGTCGTTGACGGCCAGCTCGGCCAGCATGCGACGGTCGACCTCGATGCCGGCCAGCTTCAGGCCCTGCATGAGACGGTTGTAGGTCAGGCCGTTGGCGCGGGAGGCGGCGTTGATGCGCTGGATCCACAGACGACGGAACTGCCCCTTGCGGTCCTTGCGGTCCCGGTAGGAGTAGGTCATCGAGTGGAGCATCTGCTCCTTGGCCTTGCGGTACAGGCGCGAACGCTGACCGCGGTAACCACTGGCGCGGTCGAGGACGACCTTGCGCTTCTTCTTGGCGTTGAGAGCCCGCTTCACGCGTGCCACTGTGACTCCCTCGTTGTCTCTTCCGGCGCGCACGGCGCGCCGACCGGCCCGGCTCGGACGAGCCCGGCGGCCGTGGTCGCTTCAGGTGGTTCTCCTCCGGGTGCCGTCACCGCGCCGAACGCGTCGGGCGCGCGGGCACTCCCAGACGGGAGGAGAAGGGGTTCGGCCTACTTGCCGAGGAGCTTCTTGATGCTCTTGGTGTCGGCCGGAGCAAGCACGGCCTCGTTGCTCAGCTTGCGCTTGCGCTTGGAGGTCTTGTGCTCAAGGATGTGGTTCTTGTTGGCACGGCGGCGCATGATCTTGCCGGAACCGGTGACCTTGAAACGGTCCTTGGCTCCACTGTGGGACTTGTTCTTCGGCATGTCGCCGTCGTCTCCTACTCCGTCGGCGCGCCACCAGCGATGGGCTGGTGACGCGATTCTTCCGCTGCTATGGCGGGCCCCAGCGCGCCGTCGGACCGACGCTCGCGGGCCGTTCGCGCACAGCCCACCCCACCACCCGGCTTCCGTTCACACGGCGACCGGGCGGTGGGGGACTTCCCCTGACGCCGCTACGCCTGTTCGCGCTGCTGGCGGCGGGTCCTGTCCCCCGCCGCTGCCCGGGCCTCGGCCTTGTGCTCGGACCGCCGCTTGTGCGGGCCGATCACCATGACCATGTTGCGGCCGTCCTGCTTGGGCTGGGACTCGACCGTGCCAAGATCCTGGACGTCCTCGGCCAGTCGCGCCAGCAGCCGGCGCCCGAGTTCGGGCCGGGACTGCTCGCGCCCGCGGAACATGATCGTCACCTTGACCTTGTCCCCGCTCTTGAGGAACCGGACGACGTGACCCTTCTTGGTCTCGTAGTCGTGCGGATCGATCTTCGGGCGGAGCTTGATCTCCTTGATGATCGTGTTCGACTGGTTCTTGCGCGACTCGCGCGCCTTCACCGCGGACTCGTACTTGAACTTGCCGTAGTCCATCAGCTTGGCGACCGGCGGGCGGGCGGTCGGCGCGACCTCGACGAGATCGAGGTCGGACTCCTGCGCCAGACGCAGCGCGTCCTGCACGGAGACGATGCCGACCTGCTCACCGTTGGGTCCGACAAGACGGACCTCGGGCACCCGGATGCGGTCATTGATGCGGGGCTCGGCGCTGATGAGACCCCTCCCTAGCTTTCTCGATTACCTGGGACCGGCCGTCCGCCGGGCGGAGGACGGCCTGCTCGACCGGGGATCCCGAACCGTCGGGCGCTCCGGCCGCGTCGGGGTCCTCGAAAAGCGAAAACCCCGCCAGCATGTGCAAGCGGGGTGATCCGACCGATGTTCCCGATGACGGGCACGCGGGTGCGCCGGAGCCCCGAGGGACCCCTGGCGGGCACGACACGCTTCGCCCGTTCATCGAACCGGACCCACGCGGGCTGCACCCGGCAGGTGGGAGGATCTTCTCCGCTTGCGGCTCCGGTGTGCGCGCACACCGGACCAAGTCGATACGGAACTACTGTAGCAGGACCGGTGACCTGCTCCGGTCACGTGGCGGCGGCCGCGCGCCGGGCCAGCTCCGTCTCCCCGGCCGCGCGCATGGCCTCGACCGGGACGTCCTCCACCCCGGTCATCAGTCGGACCTGGGCGACCGCCTGGTGCAGGAGCATCGGGAAGCCGCCGACCACACGACCGCCGCGTGCGGACACCGCCCGCGCGGCGGCGGTGGGCCACGGCGCGTAGACGACGTCGAACAGGTCGGCGCGTGCGGTGGCCAGGAGCTCCGCGTACCGGTCGGACGCCCCCGAGGGCAGGGACGACACGACCAGGTCCACGTCCAGGTGGTCGCCGATCTCCGCGAGCGGGGCCACCCGGACCGGGTGCCCGAGCCGCTCGGCGGCGGCGGTGACCTCGCCGGTGCGGGCGGTGTCCCGGGCCAGGACCGTGACGGGCGAGGTGAGGCCCAGGCGGCGCAGCGCGGCGAGCGCGGAGGCGGCCGTGGCGCCCGCGCCCAGGACGACGGCGTCGCGCGGGGCGCCGATCCCTGCCTCGGTGAGCGCCACCGCGACGCCCTCGACGTCCGTGTTGTGGGCGTGCCACCCGCCGTCGGCGCGGACGAGGGTGTTCGCCCCGCCGACCTGACGCGCCAGGTCGGTGACGCCCACGGCCAGGTCCAGCGCGCGGCGCTTGAGCGGCATGGTCAGCGACAGGCCCGCCCACTCGGGGCCGAGGCCGTCGAGGAAGGGCGCCAGGCCCTCCTCGTCGCACTCGTGCAGCCCGTAGGACCAGTCGTCCAGGCCCAACGCCGCGTAGGCGGCGGTGTGCAGGACCGGTGAGAGCGAATGGGCCACCGGCGAGCCCAGGACCGCGGCGCGCACGGCACCCCTCCCCTTCCCTACCACTCGGCCTGGTTCTCGGCCACCATCTGGTTGTGCTCGTCCAGGGTCCTGGAGAAGCCGGTCTCGCCGCTCTCGGGGTCGATGAGCGCGAAGTAGAGGTAGTCCTCGCCGGACGGCGCCAGAGCGGCCTCGATGGCATCCTGCCCGGGAGCCACGTACGGCCCGGCGGGCAGCCCGGTCGTGCCGTAGGTGCCGTAGCCCCGCGGATCGGCCTCGCAGGCCGAGCGCTGCTCGTCGTCGAGGAACGTGCCCTCCGTGTCGAGGACGTAGAAGCACGTGCTGTCCATCTGGAGCTGCATGCCCTGCTCCAGACGGTTGTGGACGACCGCCGAGATGTTGGCCATGTCCTCCTGCCTGCCGGTCTCGGCCTGGATGATGGCGGCGATCGCCATGACCTCGTTGGGGGTGAGGTCGAGTTCCGCGGCCCGCTCCTCCAGATCGGTCTCCTCGGCGACCCGGCGGAACTCGGTGACCATGGTGCGCAGCACCGCACCCGGCTCGGCGCCGGGGTCGAACCGGTAGGTCTCGGGAAACAGGTACCCTTCGGGGCCCTGGGTCGCGTACTCGGGCAGTCCCAGGGAGTCGGCGTCGGCGTAGGCCTCCTCGAGGTCGGCCAACGGGATCCCGAGGTCCGTCGAGAGTGTGTCGAGGATCCCCGGGCGGCCCTCGACGCCTTGGGCGCGCAGCCCCTCCGGGACGGTCACCCGTCCGCCGAGGCGGTTCTCGGGGTCGAGCAGGTGGGCCACGGCGCTCTCCCCGCTCATCTCCTGCGCCAGGGAGTAGGTGCCGGGCACCAGTCCGCCCCCGCCCTCGCGCTCCGCGGCGCCGAGGGCGGCGGTGAAGGCCCGGACGCTGGCGACCACACCGGCCTCGACCAGTCGCTCCCCGACGGCGCTTCCGGAGTCACCGTCCTCGATGACGAAGACGACCTCGCCGGTGCCCTCCCCGCCGTAGTCGGCGGGCATGACGTAGCGGAACGCGCCGTAGCCGCCCGCGCCGAGGACCAGGACGAGTGCGACGGCGGCCGCGGCCGTCGTCTTCCGGCTCTTGTTCCCGCCCTTGCGCTTGCGGGCCTTGGCCCCGCCCGCGCGTTTGGCCTTCTGCGCCTGCTTGAGCTTCCTGCGGCTGCTGCGGCTGCCGCCGTAGGCCTCGGCGATGTCGTTGAGGTCGGGCTCCTCGTAGCCGTCGTCCTCGTCGTCGTCCACCGGGTCGTCGTCGACCGTCTCGGGCTCGGGGTCGGCGGCGGCCGTACGCCTGCCGCGCCTGCGGCGGCCCCGGCGGCCGGCGGGCTCCTCGTCCCCGCGGCCGCGCCGACGGCGACCGCGACGACCGGCGGGCTCCTCGGCGGGCGGCTCGTCCGCGTCGGCGGTGTCGTAGCCGTCGTCGGCGTAGGCGCCGTCGCCGTACGCGTCATCGGCGTGGCCGTCGTCGTGGCGGGGGCCGTCGTGCGCGTCCCGCGCGCCCTGCCCGCCGAGCGCGGCCAGGGCGGCGGTGTCGGCCGGAACGTCTGCGAGGAAACCGCTGTCGGCGGCCTCCGGAGCGCCGCCGTGGGAGGCACGGCGGCGGCCCCGGCGACCGGTGGGTTCGTCGGCCGGCGGCGCGGGGGGCGGTTCCTCCTCGCGGCCGCGCCTGCGGCGGCCGCGGCGGGGTTCGTCGACCACCGGCGTGGAACCGGTGGTCGCGGCGTCGCCGGGCCCCCCGGACATCGCGTCGGTCTCGTCCGCGGCGGGCTCGGGGGGGCGCCGACGGCCCCGGCGGCCGGCGGCGGGTTCGGCCGGCGCCTCGCGCTTGCGACGGCCGCGCCGGGGACGGGGCTCCGGCTCGGGGTCTTCCTCGAGGAAGGACAGCATGGGGCCGTCGTCCTCATCCCACAGCGGCGACGGCGACTCCGGCTCCTCCGGGCCGGGACGGGCCCGACGCCCGCGCCGGGACGGCTCCTCGGGCGGGGCGGCGGGGGTCGTCGGGGCGGCGCCCTGACCGCCGAGGTCGGCGAGGGCGGCCAGCGCGTCCTGGGTGGGGTCGGCGGCACGGCGTCGGGGCGCCGCGCCCTCGTGGGTCGGGGCACGTCCCGTGCCGGGGGCCTCACCACGGCCGGCGTCCGAGCCCTGGCGGCGTCCCCCGTCGGGCCCGGTGCGACGGCCCGGGTCGGCTGGCGGACGCTGCCCGCCGTCGGGCGACGGGCCGCGGTTGGCGGCGGACCGCGCGGCGCGTCCGCCGCGCAGGGCGTCGGCGGCACCGCCGCGGCGCGGCGGTTCGGCGGGAGGGCCGGGCTTGCGGCGTCGTCCCGGAGCGGGGGCGTCCGCGCTCAGGGAGTCCTCACCCGCGTCGGCGCGGGGGGCGCGGCCGGGAGTGCGGGGATCACCCGCGGCACGGCGTGACTGGGGGCGCCCGCCGAGGTCGGCCCGCTCGCCCGACGGGGAGGGCTCGGGGCGGGCCCTGCGGCCGCGCGGTCGCGGCTGGCTGGGGAAGGGGTCGGTGAGCGGGTCGTAGTCGTCACCGCGGTCGACGCGTCCACGGGAGGGATCGTCGGGGTAGGCATCCCTGTCGTTCATGATTCTCCCTGGCTGGGGCGGACGATCTCGCCCGGGGGGTGGCCTGTTGCCCGTTCCTGGTCCAAGGTGCTCTGGAGGAGCACGGTGGCGGCCGCCTGGTCGATCACCGACCGGCGCGCCCTGCCCCCCTTGGCGCCCTTCTTGGCGAAGGAGGCTCCCGAGAGCAGTTGTGACTGGGCCGTCACCGTGGTGAGGCGCTCGTCGACCAGGCGGACGGGGACGGGGTGGAGGGTTCGGGCGAGGGCGGTCGCGAACTCGCGCGCGGACCGGGCGGCGGGGCCCTCCTCGCCGGACAGCGAGGCGGGGTAGCCCACGACGACCTCGCGTGCCCCGCGCTCCACGACGAGCTCGGCGATGCGGTGGACGTCACCCTTGCCGCGCCGCACGGTCTCCACCGGGCTGGCGAGCACGCCGCTCGGATCGCTGACCGCGACCCCGATGCGGGCGTTACCGGGGTCGATCGCCAGGCGCACACCGTGCCTCAAGGACGTGTCTCCCCGGGACCGGGGACGGCGTGCGGGCGGGCCGTGCCGTTGACGGCGCGGCACCGCTGCTGGGAAATCCTCAACACGGTGGTCCTGTTCGTCAGCTGGATCGCGGGAAACGTCGCATGGACAGCCGCGTGATCGGCTGTGACGCGCCACAGTATGCCCGATTCGGTGACCGTGCGCAGCCTCGCGAACGACGACCGGGCAGCGGCCCGTCGCGGACCGGAGAACACGGTGTCACCCACACGGGCGGCGGTTCCGGGGCCCGGACGTACCGTCCGAGTGTAAGCCACCCGCGTGGGATGTCCGGGCAGGCCGGTTTCCGTAGGCGTGTACCACTACGTACCGTCGTGGATGGACACGCCCCCAGATGGGCGAGAACGCGAAGGCGGGTACGGGGTCGGCCCCCGCACCCGCCTGGCGTGTCGTGCGCCGCGAGGTCGCCGTCAGCGCTCCTCAGGGCGGTGGTGTCCTAGACGGCGGCCACGCGCGCCTCGACCGCGCGCAGCGCCTCGTCGACCTTGCTCGGGTCGCTGCCGCCGCCCTGGGCGATGTCCGGCTTGCCGCCGCCACCGCCGCCGAGCGCGCGCGCCGCGACGCCGACCAGCTCGCCCGCCTTGATCCCGGCCTTCTGCGCGGCCTTGTTCGCCGCGATCACCACGACCGGGCGGTCCTTGGGGACGGAGGTCATGGCGACGACGACGGGCTCGTCCTCGCCGAGTCGGCCGCGCACGTCCAGGACGAGCTTGCGCAGGTCGTCGGCACCGGCGCCGTCGGGCGCCGGGGTGGCGACCACGAGCGCGGAGCCGTGGCGGCGCGCGCCGTCGGCGATGGAGCCCGCGGCCTGGAGGACCTGGGCGGCGCGGAGCCGCTCGATCTCCTTCTCCGCGGCGCGCAGCCGGGAGACCATGGCGTCGATCCGCTCGGGCAGCTCCTCGCGCGGCGTCTTGAGCTGCTCGGAGAGCTGGCCGACCAGAGCCGACTCCTTGGTCAGGCGGCGGAAGGCGTCAACGCCGACGGCGGCCTCGACACGGCGCACGCCCGAGCCGACGGAGGACTCGCCGAGCAGCTTGACGATGCCCAGCTTGCCGGTGGAGGCGACGTGGGTGCCGCCGCACAGTTCGACGGAGTAGTCGCTCATCTCGACCACGCGGACGCGGTCGCCGTACTTCTCGCCGAACATGGCCAGGGCGCCCATCCGCAGCGCCTCGTCCAGGCTCTTCTCCTCGGTCTGGACGTCGATGTCGCCGGAGAGGACGTGGTTGACCTCCTCCTCGACGCCCGCCAGGCGCTCGCCGCCGAGCGGGTTGTCGGCGGTGAAGTCGAAGCGCAGGTGGCCGGGGCGGTTCTCCGAGCCCGCCTGGCCCGCGGAGGGGCCCAGCGCGTTGCGCAGGGCGGAGTGGATGAGGTGGGTCGCCGAGTGGGAGCGCTCGATCGCGTGGCGGCGGCCGGTGTCGATGGCCGCGTGCACGGAGTCGTCCAGGACGACCTCGCCGGAGCGCACGGTGCCCCGGTGCACGAACAGGCCCGGCAGCGGCTTCTGGACATCCTCGACGTCCACCACGCCGCGACCGTCGACGGTGAGCGTGCCCTTGTCGGCGAGCTGGCCGCCGCTCTCGGCGTAGAACGGGGTGCGGTCCAGGACGATCTCGACCTTCTGCCCCGCGCGCGCCACGGGCGCGCCCTCGCCGTCGACCACGATCCCGCGCACGCGCGCGTCGGTCTCGGACTCGGTGTAGCCGAGGAAGTCGGTGTCCCCCGCGTTCTCGTGCAGTCGCGCGTACAGCGAGATGTCGGCGTTGCCGAGCTTCTTGGCGCGCGCGTCGGCCTTGGCGGTGTCGCGCTGGCGCTGCATGAGCTCGCGGAACTGGCCCTCGTCGACGCTCAGGCCCTGCTCGGCCGCCATCTCCAGGGTGAGGTCGATGGGGAAGCCGTAGGTGTCGTGCAGCTGGAAGGCGTCGGCGCCGGAGAAGACGCCGCCCGCCGCGCGGGTGCGCTCGGCCGCCCGGCCGAACAGGGCGGTGCCCGCGCGCAGGGTGTCGGCGAAGTTCTTCTCCTCGGTGTCGATGACGCCGTGGATGACCTCCGCCTTGTCCAGCAGGTCGGGGTAGATGTCCTTCATCGCGTCGATGCTGACGTCGGTCAGCTCGTGCAGGAAGAGCGTGTCGCTCTCCCCGGACAGCAGCCGCAGGTTGCGGACGGAGCGGCGCAGGATGCGGCGCAGGACGTAGCCCGCCTTCTCGTTGCCCGGCTTGACGCCGTCGCCGACGAGCATGACGGCGCTGCGGACGTGGTCGGCGACCACGCGGAGCTTGACGTCGTCCTCGTGGCTGTCGCCGTAGCGGGTGCCGGTGAGCTCGGCGGCACGGTGCAGGACGCGGCCGATGATGTCGGTCTCGTAGATGTTGTCGACGCCCTGGAGGACGGCCGCGAGGCGTTCGAGGCCGAGGCCGGTGTCGATGTTCTTCTTGGGCAGTTCGCCGAGGATCGGGAAGCCGCCCTTGTCCCCGCCCTCACCCCGCTCGTACTGCATGAAGACGAGGTTCCAGATCTCGATGTAGCGGTTGTCGTCCGCCGCCGGGCCGCCCTCGACCCCGTACTCGGGGCCGCGGTCGTAGAAGATCTCGGAGCAGGGGCCGCAGGGGCCGGGGACCCCCATGGACCAGTAGTTCTCCTCCATGCCCATGCGCTGGATGCGCTCGGGACGGACGCCGACCCCGTCGCGCCAGATCGCCTCGGCCTCGTCGTCGTCGAGGTAGACGGTCACCCACAGCCTCTCGGGGTCGATCCCGAAGCCGCCGTCCTCGACGGGTGTGGTGACCAGCTCCCACGCGAGCGGGATCGCCTTCTCCTTGAAGTAGTCGCCGAAGGAGAAGTTGCCGAGCATCTGGAAGAAGGTCGCGTGCCGGGAGGTCTTGCCGACCTCCTCGATGTCCTTGGTCCGGATGCACTTCTGGACGCTGGTGGCGGTGGTGTACGGGGGGGTGCGCTGACCCAGGAAGTAGGGCTTGAAGGGGACCATGCCCGCGGGCACCAGGAGCAGGGTCGGGTCCTCGGCGATCAGGCTTGCCGAGGGCACGACGGTGTGTCCGTTCTTCTCGAAGAAACTGAGGAAGCGGCGCGCGATCTCTGCCGTCTCCATGGATGCCCTCCTGTGCTTGCCTGCGCCGCCCTGGGCGACGTGGGGGTCCCTCGGGACCGTCGTGACGCGATGACCTGGTGACCGGCCCATCGTAGAGCGGACCGCGCCGCCGGCGCACGTGGTTTGCGGTGGCCGCCGGGGCCCGTGCTGATGACGACAACGGCGGCAGCCTGGTTGTTCCGAGGCTTTGGGTGTTGGTCCAAGGCTATCGCCGCCGACCACCGCGCGACCCCGTCACCGGCCGGGAAGGCGCTCCGGGACGTCCCCCGGCGCGGTCAGCGCGGACCGGCCCCGTCTCGGCGCGTACCGCGCGAGGAGTTCGGCCTCCTGGGCGCGCACCTCCTCGGCCAGGTCCTCGTTGAGTTCGCGCAGGGCCCCCTTGTACTGCGTGACCTGTCCCTCGACCCGTTCGGCGAGGCCGCCGGGGGTGAGCGCGCGGCGCGCCCGGTGGACCCGGTGGACGACGTACCCGCCCAGGGCGGCCCCGGCCGCGAGGTAGAACAGTCTGCCGATCACCGGCTCTCCTTCCGCCTGCGCGAACGCACGACCGCCAGGGCCCGGCGCTGGCCCGCGACCCGGCGCACCGCGTAGGTGAACGACGCCACGCGCACGAGCGGACCGGTGACCACCGCGCGGGTCAGCGCGGTGATCGTGGACACGTCCTCGGAGGTGGCCTGCACGTTGGCGGTGATCTCCTCGACCCGTTCCAGCGAGGTGTTGGTGCGTTCCACCGTGGAGGCGACGTCCTCCAGCAGGGGCGGGGTCCGTTCCCCGAGGTCCGAGACCACCGCCGTGGCCGCGTTGATGAGCTTGATGAGTTTGACGAGTGCCACGCACATGAACGTGGCCAGCACCGCCCAGACCACCGCGGCGACGAGCGCGGCGACCTCTCCTCCGGTAAGCATGCGGGCTCCGTGAGCAGATCGAGGATGAATCGAGGGTGTGTGAACGATCCCTCGCGCACGGGCGTCGAGGGAGGCTCCCGGGTGCGGGCGTCGACTGCGCCGGGTCGGGCCGCCGGAGCCGTGCCGGGCGGCCCCGGGGTGGGTCGGGGCGCGCCGGTTTCGGCTGACCCTATCGCGTCCGGACACCGTTCGACCGGGCGCACCTCGGCGCGCCCCGGGAGGAAACGGTCACGGGTCCATCACCAATGCGCTGGTGAGCGGTCCGAGGGATCGACGGCCGGGCAGCATTCCGGAAGAATCTGCACCGAGTGGGATCTTCCCCATGAAGTCCCGACACTCCGCCCCCACCGCCCGGGACGCACCGACAGGACCCTTGATGAGCGCTCGTCCTCCCCGAGAGATCTCCGTACTGGTACCCGCGGACCTGTCTCCCCTGTACCCCGCCGACCCCGCGCGGATCGGCCCCTACCTGGTCCTGGGCCGACTCGGCCACGGCGCCACCGGCACGGTCTACGCGGCCGTGGACGTGCGCGCGCCGTCGCCCGGGGACCGCCTGCTCGCGGTGAAGACGCTGGTCTGTCCGGAACTCGATCCGCCCGAGGCCTACCCCGCGCTCGAGCGGCGTCTGCGCGCGCTGGCCGGTGTCGACTCGACGCGCGTGGTCACGCCCCTGACCTTCGACTCCGACGCCAACCCGCCGTGGGTGGCCCTGTCCTACGTCGCCGGGCCGCGCCTGTCGCACTACGTCTCGACGAGGGGCGGGCTCGCCAGCGGCAAGGTGGTCGCCCTGGCCGTCGGGCTGGCCGAGGCCCTGTCCGCGCTGCACGCGCGCGGCGTCGCCCACGGATCGCTGCGCCCCAGCGACGTGGTGGTGGGACCGCACGGGCCGCACGTGATGGAGTGCGCGGTGGTGGCCTCCGCGGAGCGCCTGCGCGCCACCGCGGCCAGTTGGACGAGCCCGGAGCGCGCGCGGGGCGGCGCGGCGACTCCGGCGGCGGACGTGTTCGCCTGGGGCGCCCTGGTCGCGTTCGCCGGAACGGGACGCCTGCCGTTCGGCTCGGGCGAGCCGGAGGAGATCGTCGAACGCGTCGCGCGCGGGGCGTTCGACCTCGGCGGCCTGCACGCGGGCCTGCGCCCGGTCGTGTCCCGGACGCTGGACCCGGACCCCGTCCGCCGACCCACCGTGGCGGAGGCGGTCGAGGCGGTCCTCGCCGTCTGGGCGGCCGAGTGCGCGGCAGGTGAGGAGACGGAGGAGGACGTGTCGGGGGAGGGCGCCTCCGCCGTCCCCGACCGCGCGGAGCTCCTGCGCCTGCTGGAGCACGAGTGGGAGGGCGTCGAACCCCCCGCGCGCGTGCCCGAGGTGGTGCGGTTGGAGGGCCGCCTGGCCCGCCACCGACCGCGCAAGGCCCTGGTCATGGCCGGGACCGCCGCGCTCGCGATCGGGATGATCGGCGGCGGCGGGTGGTTCCTCTTCGGGGTCTTCGGCCAGGACGAGGAGGAGGACGCCCTGGTCTCGGAGGTGACCGAGGAGGTCTCGCCGGAGCCCAGCGAGGAGGAGGAACCGCTGACCATGGTGGTCCGGTTCGACCCCGCCGAGCAGGAGGACCCGGTGGAGGGGCCGTGGGTGTTCACCCCCGTCGACCGCGAGGACGAACCCGTGCGCGGCCAGGGCGTGCCGACCCACGACGAGTGGGCCGAGCAGTGGGACGTGCGCGGCGAGCCCCAGGAGGCGGTCGTCCGGGAGGACGCCGCGGTGCTGTGCGCGAAGTTCTGCGCCGCGCCGGACCACCTGTTCATCGACGTGGACGGGCGCGGCACGTGGGAGCTGACGGGCTCCGACTTCATCGACTACCTGTCGTGGGGCCCGGTGATGATCGTGGAGGTCACCTTCGCGGAGGGGTCCTCCGAGGAGGACGGCCCCCGGGAGATCGTGGCGGTCACGGAGCTGTTCACGGACTGACGCCGCGCAGGACGTCCTTGATCCGCCGCAGGACCTCGCCGAAGCGGCGTTCGGCGCCGTGCCCGGTGGGCCGGTAGTACTCGCGGTCGGCCAGCCCGTCGGGCGCGTGCCGCTGGGGCGCGACCCCGCCCGGGTAGTCGTGCGCGTACCGGTAGCCCTCGCCGTGGCCCAGCTCGGCCGCGCCCTTGTAGTGGCCGTCGCGCAGGTGGACGGGAACCGGTCCCGCGTGGCCCGCGCGCACGTCGCCGATGGCCTCGTCGACGGCGGTGATCACGGCGTTCGACTTGGGCGCGAGGCTGATGTGGATGACCGCCTGGGCGAGGTTGATCCGCGCCTCGGGCAGACCGACCAGGTCGACGGCCTGGGCGGCGGCCACCGCGGTCTGGAGGGCGGTGGGGTCGGCCATGCCCACGTCCTCGCTGGCGTGCACGACGAGGCGGCGTGCGATGAACCGGGGGTCCTCCCCCGCCTCGATCATCCGGGCGAGGTAGTGCAGGGCCGCGTCGGGATCGCTGCCGCGCATGCTCTTGATGAACGCGCTGATGACGTCGTAGTGCTGGTCGCCGGAGCGGTCGTAGCGGACGGCGTGCCGGTCCACGGCGCGTTCGACGTGGGCGGCGGTGACGGTGACGGGCTCGGGCCCCGGGGCTCCGGCGACGAGGGCCGCGGCCTCCAGGTAGGTCAGGGAGCGGCGTCCGTCGCCCCCGGCGAGGCGGACGAGGTGCTCGACCGCGTCGTCGGCGAGCGCGTAGCGGCCGTCCAGCCCGCGCTCGTCGGCCAGCGCCCGGTCGAGCAGGACGCGCACGTCGGCGTCGTCCAGGGACTCCAGCGACAGCAGCAGGGAGCGGGAGAGCAGGGGGCTGACCACCGAGAAGAAGGGGTTCTCCGTGGTGGCGCCGATGAAGCTGACCCACCGGTTCTCGACGGCGGGCAGGAGGGCGTCCTGCTGGGTCTTGTTGAAGCGGTGCACCTCGTCGACGAACAGCAGCGTCCGCGTTCCGTGCATGCCCAGCCGTCGCCGCGCCTCCTCGACGACCGTGCGCACGTCCTTCACCCCGGCGTTGACCGCCGACAGCTCCACGAAGCGGCGCTTGGTGACGTGGCTGACCACGGTGGCCAGGGTGGTCTTGCCGGTGCCGGGCGGCCCCCACAGGAAGACGGACATGGGCGCGTCGTCCTCCACGAGGCGGCGCAGCGGGCTGCCCTCACCGAGCAGGTGGCGCTGGCCCACGACCTCGTCCAGGGTGCGCGGACGCATGCGCACGGCGAGTGGTTCCTGCCCCTTGGCGGCCTCGGCTCCGGCGTCGTCGAACAGTGTTTCGGACACCCACCCAGGGTAGGGCACGCGCGTCGGGGCGCCGGTCAGTTCCCGGGTTCGCCCTCGGCGTCCTCGTCGTCGGTCATGCGCGTGATGAGCAGGGCGATGTCGTCCCCGCGACCGGCGGGCGCCATCTCGGCCAGGAGGTCCGCGGCCGCCTCGGGGTCCTCGCCGTGCTCGGCCAGCGCCTCTCCCACGAGGGCGAGTCCGTCCGCCATCGGCAGGTCGGAGCTCTCCACGAGACCGTCCGAGCACAGCAACAGGGTGCCGCCGGGCGGGAGGGAGCGCGTGGTGACGTCGTACTCGGTGTCGGGCAGGACGCCCAGCGGAGGGCCGGTCTCGGGCTCCCAGAGCTCGTAGCTGCCCTTGGACGCCAGCACGACGGGCGGCTGTCCGGCCCAGGCGGCCTGCATGACGCCGGTCTCCCGGTCCAGGACCAGGTAGCCGCAGGTGGCGAAGACGATCTCGCCGGTCTCGGTGAGCAGCCGGTTGGTCTCGCCGAGGACCACGCCGGGGTCGGACTGGTTGGTGGCGTAGGCGCGGAAGGCCACGCGGATCTGCCCCATCGCGGCGGCCGCCTCGACGCCGTGGCCCTGCACGTCGCCGACGAGCAGCCCGACGCGGTTGTCGGGGAGTTCGATGACGTCGTAGAAGTCGCCGCAGATCCGCCAGTCGGCGCGGGAGGGAAGGTACTTGGTGGCGATGGCCATGTCGGGGAAGCTGGGGACCTGGCGGGGCAGCATGCGGCGCTGGACGGCGTCGGCGAGTTCGAGTTCGGCCTGTTGGGCCTTGATCCGCTGGAGCGCCTGTCCGGCCAGACCGGCGAAGGTGAGCATGAGGGCGCGCTCGTCGCGGCTGGCGTGGTGGGGCCGGTCCCAGGTCATCTGCCACACGCCGAGGGCGACCTTGCCGTCGCCGAAGATCGGGACGGTCGCCCAGGCCTGTCCGCTCACGTTGCGCATGAGGCCGACGGCGGCGGGGAAGCGGCTGATGATCTCGGCGCGGCTCTCGAAGAAGCGGGGCTGCCGGTCCTGGATGACGGCGCCCATGGGGAAGTCGGTGTCGTCGGCCCGGCGGCCGTCGAGCTGCTCGATGTTGCCGCCGCGCGAGCGCGCGCTGGGCGAGGTGCGCAGCAGGCCGTCCTGGACGTAGAGGGCGGCGGCGTTCATGCCGCCGAAGATCGGCAGGAACTCCTCGCTGAGCAGGTCCATGACGTCGTCGACGGTGGTGGCCGACACGAGTTTGGAGGACAGCTCGGTGACCAGGCGGCCGTGCTCGGCCTCGGTGCGGCGGCGGTCGGCCAGGCGGCGGACCAGCTGCACGTGTTCGGTGACGTCGTCGACGATGCCGACGAGGCGGTCGGGCTGCCCGGGGACGAAACGGGCCCGCACGTGCAGGGAGCGCTCGTCGCCGAGCCGGTCGAAGACGCGGAAGCGCTGTTCGTAGTCGCGGCCGGTGAAGGCGGCCGACATCGCGTCGCGCACGCGGGCGATGTCGTCGGGGTGCACGCGCTCCAGGATGGTCTCGAGCTGGCGTTCCCCTCCCGCGAGGAGGTCGCCCAGGGGTGTGGGGCCGAACAGTTCGCGCAGGCGCCCGGTGCTCAGGTCCAGGCTCCAGAGCACGGAGTCGGAGCTGTCCGTGCGCAGCTCGCCCACGACCCGCAGGTCCGCCTCGTTGGCGGACAGCACGTGCAGAAGCACGACCACCTGGGCGCCGGGCCGGTCGCCGTTGGGGCCGGGGACCGGGCGCAGCTCGGCCTCGACGACACCGGGGCGAGCGGTCGTGGGCGCCAGGCGCAGGTGGGTGCGCTCCGCGCGGTGGCCGGCCGCGGCCACGCCGTGGATCCGGGCGCCCCGGGCGGCGTCGTCACCGTCGAGGAGGTCGTACCAGACGCGGCCGGCCAGACCCTCGGCGTCGAGGCCGACCAGTTCGGCGAAGGCCAGGTTGGCGTGCAGGATCGCGCCGTCGTCCCGGGTCAGCACCATGGGCTCGGGGGCGTGGGAGAACGCCCCGGCGAGCGCGTTCTCGGAGCCGTCGCCTGAGGCGCGTTTTCCGTTCACGTATGACTCATCCTCATGTCGTCTCGGACGTCACACCCGCGCCCGGACGCGGTACCCCCGGAACGTTCCGATTCGGGCCATTCTAGTGTCGGGGGCCAGCCGCCTCGGGCGGGGATCCTACGGCCGTGCCCGCCGACCGGTGCCTTCTCCACCCGTGTGACCTGGGGCGACACGGGCCGCGGAGAAGGGGCCTGGGGCGGGGGTGAGCGGCCGACCCCGCTTGAGGTGGGACTTTGACCGACCTCAGGGCGCAAATCGTTACGCTCGTGTGACTCATTGGCACACAATGCACTCGGCCACCGATCCGACCACGAAAGCGGGTGAACCCGCCGACGCCCGTGTTCACTCCCTGGCACGGGCGAACCGTGGTTCGGAAAGGGTGATTCGCCCCCAACCGTAGGGGATGACGGGCCTATCCGCATCCGTGACGGGGAAGCGGAGGTCGTCCGCGACCGAGTCCGACCGCAATTCCCGCGCGCGAGCCACTCCCCATAATCCCCGAATACCGGAAAGTGGCCGAATGTGGCAGGTTCAAAGTCCCAGGAATCCGGGCACCCCACATGTCAGGTTCGAAAACTCGCCGAAGCCCCAAGGACGCATTCATGTACCTGGTACGCGAGGCCGCCGCGGTGGACCCGACCGCCCACGGCACCACCTGGAACTGGACCTGTCGACTGTGCAGCCACAGCAACCCGGACGACGAGGACATCTGCTGCCAGCGCTGCGGAGCGATGAAGCGCTGACGACACACCACCGCGCGGCGTCCGGCGGCCCCGCCACACGAGGGGGGCGGCACGCGCGTCGCGCACCGCCCCCGCCGGGTCCCTCCGCCGACGCCGCCGCGGCTACTTCCCCGTCGGGGGGAGGACCGTGCGGATGTGCACCTCGTGCAACTGCTGGTCGGAGACCTCGGAAGGCGCCCCCATCATCAGGTCCTGCGCGTTCTGGTTCAGGGGGAAGGCGATGGTCTCGCGAATGTTGGGCTCGTCCGCGAGGAGCATGACGATCCGGTCCACGCCCGGCGCGATGCCGCCGTGCGGGGGGGCACCGAACTTCAGGGCCCTGAGCATGCCGCCGAACTCGGCCTCGACGGCCTCCTTGTCGTAACCGGCGATGTCGAAGGCCCTGTACATGATCTCGGGCGAGTGGTTCCGGATCGCTCCGGAGGACAGCTCGACGCCGTTGCAGACGATGTCGTACTGCCACGCGAGGATGTCCAGGGGGTCCTGGGTCTCCAGCGCCTTCATCCCGCCCTGCGGCATGGAGAAGGGGTTGTGGCTGAACGCGACGTCGCCCTGCTCGTTGATCTCGAACATCGGGAAGTCGACGATCCAGCAGAAGCGGTAGACCTTCTCCTCGAACAGGTCCGCGCGCCTGCCCGCCTCGACGCGCACCGGCGCCATGATGCGGTTGATCTCCGCCTCGTCCTCGCTCGCGCAGAAGAACAGGCCGTAGCCGGGACCGGCGCCCAGGGTCGACAGGAGCTCGTCGCCGATGTCGGTGACGAACTTGGCGATGGGACCGGTGAGTTCGCCCTCCGGGCCGACCTTGAGCCAGGCCAGCCCCTTGGCGCCCTGCTCCACGGCGAAGTCGCCGATGCCGTCGAAGAACTTCCGGGGCTTGTCGCCCACCCCCGGCACCGCGAGAGCGCGCACCTTCTTGCCCTCGAAGGCGCGGAAGTCGGTCTTCTCGAACAGCGCGGTGACGTCGAGCATCCGCATCGGCACGCGCAGGTCGGGCTTGTCGGTCCCGTACCACTCGAGGGCGTCCCGGTAGGCGATACGGGGATAGGGCGAGGTGATCTCCCAGCCGTCGGAGAACTCCCGGAAGACCTCGGTCATCACCTTCTCGATGACCTCGAAGACGTCCTCCTGCTCGACGAAGCTCATTTCCACGTCGAGCTGGTAGAACTCGCCGGGCGAGCGGTCCGCGCGGCTGTCCTCGTCGCGGAAGCACGGCGCGATCTGGAAGTAGCGGTCGAACCCGGAGACCATCAGGAGCTGCTTGAACTGCTGCGGCGCCTGGGGAAGGGCGAAGAACTGCCCCGGGTGGAGCCTGGAGGGCACCAGGAAGTCGCGGGCGCCCTCGGGGCTGGAGCTGGTCAGGATGGGGGTCTGGAACTCGTTGAAGCCCAGGTTCGTCATCTTCTCGCGGATCGACGCGATCACCTGGGAGCGGAGCATGATGTTGCGGTGCATCCGCTCGCGCCGCAGGTCGAGGAAGCGGTAGGTGAGGCGGCGCTCCTCGGAGGTGTTGTCCTCCGGGAAGACGGTGAGGGGAAGCTCCTCGGTGGTGCCCAGGACCTCCATCTCCGTGGCCTCGATCTCGATCTCGCCCGTGGGCAGCCCGGGGTTGACGTTCTCGTCGCTGCGGGCGGAGACGTGGCCGGTGACCTGGATCACCGACTCCTTGGAGATGCGGCTGAGCTGCTCGAACACCGGGGACTCGGGACGCGCCATGAGCTGTGTGATGCCGTAGTGGTCGCGCAGGTCGACGAAGAGCAGACCACCGAGATCACGGCGGTTGTGCACCCAGCCCGAAAGGCGCACCTGCTGCCCGACGTGCTCCTTCCGGAGCTGACCACACGAATGAGTCCTGTAACGATGCATGAGTTACCAAGTCCACTAACTACACGGCTGGGCGAGGAGGCCGGGGATCCCGGTAGCGGGTCCGGCCGGAGGCACGGCATGCCCCTTGACTTCTGGAATCCTACCGCCAAGACCGTGACCCGACCGCCCGGTCGCCGGGCCTCGGCGGCCCCCGTCCGCGCGGGGGATCGCCGGTCGGTGACCGGTCGGCGTTCGGTCAGAGGGCGCGCAGGTACGGGTTGGTGGCCCGCTCGCGTCCGACGGTGGTGGCGGGGCCGTGGCCGGGCAGGATCCGGGTGTCGTCGCCGCGCGACAGGACGGCCGACGCGAGGCTGGCGTTCATGGCCGCGGGATCCCCGCCCGGGAAGTCGGTCCGGCCGATGGACCCGGCGAAGACCAGGTCGCCCGCGAGCATGACCGGCGGACGGCCGTCCCCCGCGGCCAGGTGGTAGACCACCGACCCCGGCGTGTGTCCCGGGGTGTGCTCGACGGTGAACTCCAGCCCGGCCAGGGTCAGGGTGTCAGCGCCGTCGACCTCCACGAGGCGCTCCGGCTCGCGGAACGGGCCCGGGCCGAGCAGCGCCGACAGCTGTGCGGCGAAGCCGGGGTCGACCCCCGCGCCGGGTTCGGTGAGCAGGCGGCGGTCGGCCGCGTGCAGGTGGACCGGAAGCCCCGCGCGGTCGGCCAGCTCGGCGGCCGACCACACGTGGTCGAAGTGGCCGTGTGTGAGCAGGACGGCGGTCGGGGTCAGGCCGTGCTCGGCGAGGGCCTCGTCCACCTGCCCGGTGGCGTCCTGGCCCGGATCGACGAGGACGCAGTCACCGCCCGGGGCCGGAGCGAGCACGTAGCAGTTCGCGGCGAGGGGCCCGGTGGCGAGTGCGGCGATGAGCACGGCGGGTCGTCCTGTTCCTCGGTCGGGGTGTGTCGGGCTGCGGGGGCGGGAGGGCGCTGGGACCGCCGACGCCGCGTCGCGGGTCCGTCCCGGCGGGCCGGGCGGACGTACCCTACGAGTATCCAGAGCCTACCGACGCCTCGGAGGGGCGGCGAACCGACATCGGAGGGGGTGCGCGGCTTTGATCACCATTCGATCACCGCACGCGTCCGGCCTCTTTGCCAAACCGCGTGGTAATGCCATATTGGTCACCGGTGCCGTGTGCGCCGCGTCCGCCGACCAGCGCCTCTCCACGGCGGGTCCCCGGCCCGGCCAGACGCACGAGGGCGCCGCCGCGGACACGGTGATCCGCGCGAGAGTGCATCACGGCGCGTCGATGCCGCCCCAACTGATGGATATCGTGCTGAGCACGGTGGTTCCCATCACGATCCGGTGCGGTACGCCGCGACGACCCGAACCCGCCTACGGCCGGGCTCATGACAGCAGGAGGACACGGTGACCACGGACCCTTGGGGCCGCGTAGACGACGACGGCACGGTCTACGTGCGCACGAGTGAAGGCGAGCGGGTCGTCGGATCGTGGCAGGCGGGGGCCCCGGAGGAGGCCCTGGCCTTCTTCCGCCAGAAGTACGACGCCCTGGTCACCCAGGTGGAGCTGTTGGAGAAGCGGCTGCGCAGCACCGACCTGTCCGCCGCCTCGGCGATGTCCAGCGTCGACAAGCTGCGCACCCAGGTGAGGGAGGCGCACGCGGTCGGCGACCTCGATTCCCTGGCGCGACGTCTCGACGCCCTCGCCGGGCGCGCCGAGGAGCGCAAGGTCGAGCAGAAGCACGCCCAGGAGCAGGCGCGCGGCCACGCCCGCGAGATCAAGGAGCGGATCGTCGCCGAGGCCGAGCGGGTCGCGGTGGAGACCACGCACTGGAAGTCCGGCGGCGAGCGGATGCTCCAGCTCATCGAGGAGTGGAAGAAGGCCCCGCGCGCCGACCGCCCGACCGAGCAGGCCCTGTGGAAGCGCATGTCGGCGGCGCGCAACTCCTTCTCCAAGCGGCGCAAGGCCTACTTCGCCAGCCTCGACCAGCAGCGCGAGGAGGTGCGCGCGGCCAAGGAGCGCATCGTCGCCGAGGCCGAGGCGTTGGCGACCTCGGAGGACTGGGGGCCCACGGCCCGCGCCTACCGCGACCTGATGCAGCAGTGGAAGAGCAGCGGGCGCGCCGACCGGGCCAGTGAGGACCGCCTGTGGGCGCGCTTCAAGGCGGCGCAGGACCAGTTCTTCGACGCGCGCAACGCGGTCTTCGCCGAACGCGACGCCGAGCTGCGGGTCAACGCCGAGGCCAAGGAGCGGATCCTGGCGGAGGCCAAGGACGAGATCGCCCAGATCTCCGACCCGCGCCGTGCCCGTGCGCGTCTGCGCGACTTCCAGGAGGCCTGGGAGGAGGCCGGTGAGCTGCCGCGCGACGTGCGCGACCAGCTGGAGGGCGCCTTCCGGCAGATCGAGGACGGCGTCCGGCGCGCCGAGGACGCCGAGTGGGAGCGCACGAACCCGGAGGCCCGGGCCCGCGCCCAGGCCACGGTCGAGCAGCTGGCGTCCGCGATCAGCGCCCTGGAGGCGAAGCTGGAGAAGGCGCGCGAGCGCGGCGACGCCCGGCGGATCAAGGAGCACGAGGACGCGCTGCAGGCGCGCCGTGCCTGGCTGGCCGAGGCGGAGAAGGCGCTCAACGAGCTGAGCTGATCCGACCCCGACGACGGGCCGCGCTCCCCGGTGGTGGGTGGGAGTGCGGCCCGTCGGCATGGGCGGGAACGGAGGGACTCCGGGTCCGTGCCGCCGGGCCCGCGCCCCTGCGGCGCTCAGCGGCGTGAGTCCAGGTGGTAGACGTTCGCGGGCGCGGGCTCCTCGTCCGACCCCGCCCTCCGCTCCGCCTCCGCCGCCGTCTCCGGTCCCTCCTCCCCGGGCGCCGTCTCCGATCCGCGCTCCCGGGGTCCCGACTCCTCCTCCGTGGCGGTCGAGGGTCGCCGCAGCCGCCGGTACAGGGCGATCGCACCCGTCGCCAGCAGCACCAGCAGGCTCGCGCCGCCGATGATCCACGGGGCGAGCACCGGGCCGCGGACGCTCTGGGCCGACGACGCGCACGACGCCAGCGCGGCGTCGGGATCGGGCCGCACGCACACGGTGGTGACCGCGCGCGCTCCGTCGGGGGCGCCCGTGACCTCGCCGACGGCGTGCAGGACCGCGCGTTCGCCGGGTTCCAGCGCGCCGGTCCAGACGATCCGGTCGCCCTCGGCGACGGCCTCGGGCGAGGTGGGCCGGATCGTCATGCTCGACGGGAGGAACTGCACCACCTGGGCCTCCGGGAGGCTCTCGCCGCCGGAGTTGCGGACCCGGATGGTGAAGTCGACGTGTCCCCCCGGGCGCAGGGGGGCCTCCTCGACCGAGGACTCCAGGACGACGTGCAGGGAGTCGGCGCCCGGGACGGGGGCCATCAGCAGGGCCGCCAGTCCTCCGGCGGACAGCGCCGTGAACGCGGACATGACGGACCCCCTCCGACGACCAGAATCACTGTGCGCACATCATATGTGGCAATGTGTTATATTTCCAGGTCGGAGGGGGTCCTTCTCGGTGACTCTCAGGCGCCGACGGCCGACCGGAGCGCGGCGGCGCGGTCGGTCTGCTCCCAGGTGAACTCCGGCAGCTCGCGGCCGAAGTGACCGTAGGCGGCCGTCTTGGAGTAGATCGGGCGCAGCAGGTCGAGGTCGCGCACGATCGCGGCGGGCCGCAGGTCGAAGACCTCCTTGACCGCCTTCTCGATCAGTTCGGGGGCCACCTTCTCGGTGCCGAACGTCTCGATGAACACACCGACCGGGTGCGCCTTGCCGATGGCGTAGGCGACCTGGACCTCGGCGCGCTCGGCGAGCTCCGCGGCGACGATGTTCTTGGCGACCCAGCGGGTGGCGTAGGCGGCCGAGCGGTCGACCTTCGACGGGTCCTTGCCGGAGAAGGCGCCGCCGCCGTGGCGGGCGTAGCCGCCGTAGGTGTCGACGATGATCTTGCGGCCGGTCAGACCGGCGTCGCCCATCGGGCCGCCGATCTCGAAGCGGCCGGTGGGGTTGACCAGCAGCCGGTAGTCGTCGGCGTCCAGGCCGTAGGAGGCCACGACCGGCTCGATGACGTGCTCGCGCACGTCGGGGGCGAGCATCTCGTCGAGGTTGATGTCGGCGGAGTGCTGGCTGGAGACCACGACGGTGTCGAGGCGGACGGGGGTCTGGCCCTCGTACTCGACGGTGACCTGGGTCTTGCCGTCCGGACGCAGGTAGGGGACGGTCCCGTTGCGGCGGACCTCGGCGAGGCGCTCCGCGAGGGCGTGCGCCAGCTTGATCGGCAGCGGCATGAGCTCGGGGGTCTCACGGTTGGCGTAGCCGAACATCAGGCCCTGGTCGCCGGCGCCCTGCCGGTTGAGGTCGTCGTCCTCGTTCTCGACGCGCGCCTCGTAGGCCGTGTCGACGCCCTGGGCGATGTCGGGGGACTGGGCGTCGATGGAGACGTTGACCCCGCAGGAGTCACCGTCGAACCCCTTGGCGGACGAGTCGTACCCGATCCGGAGGATCCGCTCGCGCACGATGGCGGGGATGTCGACGTAGGTCTGGGTGGTGACCTCACCCGCGATGTGGACCTGACCGGTGGTGATCAGCGTCTCGACCGCGACCCGGCTCCTGGGGTCGTTGGCGAGCATCGCGTCGAGGATCGAGTCACTGATCTGGTCGGCCATCTTGTCGGGATGGCCTTCGGTGACCGACTCGGAGGTGAAAAGGCGGCGGGACACGTTGCCTGACTCCTTGCAGCGGCTGCTGGCTGACATGGACCGGTGACTCGGGGGCCGACCGGCGAGGTTGTTGTTGCTCCACTGTAACGGGACTGGTGAGGGTGGAAATCCCGTGGTCGCGTGATCACGGGTTCCCGAAGGAAGTGTGGCGTACTCAGAGGTAGGAATCCAGTCCCGGGCCGTGGTGATTTATGTCAGACGTGCGACGACGAGGTCCCACACACGGTCGGCCAGGTCCTCCTTGGGGCCGAACGGGACCTCCACGGCGGTGCCGTCGGAGCCGAGGACGACCGCCTGGTTGTCCTCGGTGCCGAACGCGCGACCGCCGCCGACCTGGTTGACCACGAGCAGGTCGCAGCCCTTGCGCTCCAGCTTGGCGCGGCCGTGGGCGAGGACGTCGTCGGTCTCGGCGGCGAACCCGACGATGGTCTGCGCCAGCCCCTCCTCGTCGCGGGAGGCGACCAGCCCGGCGAGGATGTCGGGGTTCTCGGTGAGCTCGATCGGCGCGGGCCGGCCGCCGGACTTCTTGATCTTGCTCCCGGCGCTGGTGACGGGGCGGAAGTCGGCCACCGCCGAGGCCATGACCACGACGTCGGCCCCGGCCCGCTCGGCGGCCACGGCCTCGGCCAGGTCGAGCGCGGACCCGACGCGGACGACGCGGACCCCGGCCGGGTCGGGCAGGGCGACGTTGGCCGCGATGAGCGTCACCTCGGCGCCGCGGGCGGCGGCGGTCCGGGCCAGGGCGTACCCCTGCTTGCCGGAGGAGTGGTTGCCGATGAAGCGCACCGGGTCGATCGCCTCGCGCGTGCCCCCGGCGGAGATCACCACGCGCCGACCCGCGAGGTCGGCGGCGCCCCCGCGCAGGGCCGCGCGGGCCGCGTCGAACAGCTCGGCGGGCTCGGGCAGACGGCCCTTGCCGGTGTCGGCGCCGGTCAGGCGCCCCTCGGCCGGGTCGAGCACGATCGCCCCGCGCGAGCGGAGCGTGGCCACGTTGGCCTGGGTGGCGGGGTGCTCCCACATCTCGGTGTGCATCGCCGGGGCGAACACGACCGGACACCGGGCGGTCAGGAGGGTGTTGGTCAGCAGGTCGTCCGCCAGACCGGCGGCGGCCTTGGCCAGGATGTTGGCGGTGGCCGGGGCGACGAACACGAGGTCGGCCGACTGGCCGATGCGCACGTGCGGCACCTCGTGCACGCCGTCCCAGACCGCGGTCGCGACGGGCTGGCCGGACAGGGCCGCCCAGGTCGGTTCGCCGACGAAGCGCAACGCGTCGGCGGTGGGCACGACCCGGACCCGGTGACCGGACTCGGTCAGTCGTCGGAGCAGCTCGCAGACCTTGTACGCGGCGATGCCGCCGCCGACGCCGAGGACCACCTGGGGCGCGCGGTCGGGTTCTCTCTCACTCACGGAACGAGTTCTACCAGGCGCGCCGCCGCTGCGCTCAGTTGCCCTCGTAGGGCTCGGCGGTGAGCAGGCCGGACTTGACCTCGCGCAGGGCGATGGACAGGGACTTCTCCTGGACGTGGGTCTCCACGAGCGGTCCGACGTACTCCAGCAGGCCCTCGCCGAGCTGGGCGTAGTAGGCGTTGATCTGGCGGGCCCGCTTGGAGGCCATCGTCACCAGGCTGTACTTGCTGTCGACGCACTCCAGCAGGTCGTCGATCGGCGGGTTGGTGATGCCTTCGGCGACGGGCTCGGTACCAGCCACTTCGTATACCCCCAGGGACGGTCTCCGGCTCGTCGAAAGCCGTGACGTGATTGACAGGTGGGCGCCCGCGGGCGGCGGTATCACACCTTGGGCGCTCTGATCAACGCTAGCAGCTCGTCGCATACGTCCCGTACGGACGTGTTGACGAGTGTGGTGTCGAACTCCTTCTCCGCGGCGAGTTCGACCCGGGCCGCGTCCAGCCTGCGCTGGACGACCTCCTCGGACTCGGTGCCGCGGCCGGTCAGCCGGCGGACGAGCTCCTCCCAGGAGGGCGGCGCGAGGAAGACGTGCAGGGAGTCGGGCATGGACGCGCGCACCTGGCGGGCGCCCTGGAGCTCGATCTCCAGCAGGACCGGGGTCCCGGCGCCCAGCCGCTCGGTCACGGGGGTGCGGGGGGTGCCGTAGCGGTTGCCCGCGAACTCGGCCCACTCCAGCAGTTCGTCGTCGGCGACGAGGCGGTCGAACTCCGCGTCGGAGACGAAGCGGTACTGCACGCCCTCGCGCTCACCGGGCCGGGGCGCGCGGGTGGTCACCGACACCGAGAGCCAGACGTCGGGGTGGTCGCGGCGGATTGCGTCGACCACCGTGCTCTTTCCCACACCGGAGGGGCCGGACAGGACGGTCAGCCGTTTCTCCTGCGGGCTGGACTGGGCTCCGGGCGCGTCTGGCATGGGTGGATCGGGCTTCCCTTCGAGGTCTCCGCGGTCGCGGGAAGCTCCATTTATACCACCGCGCCGCGGCGCGGCGGACGCGTCGACCTGGGGTCGAGCGTCCGCCGACCGCGGCGCGGACGAAGACTCACCGGGGGTTCGGCCACCGCTGTGGCACGCGGCCGTTCCCGCGCGAGCGAGGAACGGTCTCCGCCGCGACTGTGGGGGACGCGGACGGGCCGGTGTTACTCGGGGGACGACCTACTTGGTCAGGTCCCCGAACTCGCTCTCGAGGGCGGCACGCTGGTTCGTGCCCAGGCCACGGACGCGGCGGGACTCAGCGATGTTGAGCCGCTCCATGATCTGCTTGGCACGGACCTTGCCGACGCCGGGCAGGGATTCCAGCAGAGCCGAAACCTTCATCTTGCCGATGACGTCGTCCTTGAGCCCGTCGGCGAGGACCTCGGACAGCGAGATGCCGCCGTTCTTGAGCTTGTTCTTGACCTCAGCGCGCTCTTTTCTGGCCTTGGCGGCCTTCTCAAGAGCCGCACTGCGCTGCTCGGGTGTGAGGGGAGGAAGGGCCACGCCGGGTCACCTCGGATTTCTACTCGTTTGCAGAGGGCGGACGCCTGCGCAAGTTAGTAGGTCTGACCCCCCTTAGGCAACGCAAAGTGGCCTTTCAGCGGCTATTTCATCGAAGGAACTACCTGGAGTGACGGTCCCGCTGCGGGCAGAGACGAAAATCAGGACCTAAGTCCCGGTTGAAGGACCCGAGAAGCACGCCACCAGTGCAGGTCACACAGGGGTGACGCGGGTCACTCTCGGCACCGAGAACCTGATTTCGGACACACTTTTTTGGTGACCGTCCGTGATCCACAACTGCGCGTGATGGGATCACTGCGACATCCCGGCCAGACCTCCCCTCCGCTCCGTTCCACCGGTCACGAACCCCGGCTCCGTCAGGCACGGACCCCGGCGCGCCGAACCGCCGCCGCGATGGCGGCCGCGGCGGCACCGGGGTCCGCCGCCCTGGTGATCGGTCGACCGACGACCAGCAGGTCCGCACCCGCCGCCACGGCCTCCTCCGGGGTCGCCACCCGCGACTGGTCACCCCTGTCCGCCCCCGCCGGGCGCACGCCCGGCGTGATCAGGGTGATGTCGGGGCCCACCTCGGAACGCACCAGGGCCACCTCCCGCGGCGAGCACACCAGGGCCCCAGCCCCGGCGCCCACCGCCATCGCCGCCAGACGCCGCACCGCGTCGCGAGCCGGACCGAGCAGCCCCACCTGCTCCAGATCCTTCTCGCCCATCGAGGTGAGCACCGTCACGGCGGCGATCCTGGTGTCCGGCGCGGCCTCCACCGCCGCCCGGACCATGTCCGCTCCCCCACTGGCGTGCACCGTGAGGATCGACGGGCGCAGGCCCGCGACGCTGCGCGCCGCACCCGCCACCGTCGCCGGGATGTCGTGCAGCTTCAGGTCGAGGAACACGCCGACGGGGTTGGCCCCGCGCACCGCGCTCACCGCCTCGGGGCCGTACCGCAGGTACAGCTCCAGCCCGACCTTCACCGTGCTCACGTGCGGAGCGACCGCGGACGCCCAGGTGGCGGCGGTCTCGATGTCGTCGGCGTCGATCGCCACGGCGATCGGGGCGGGCGCGGTGGGCGCGGTCATGTCGGTTTCCCCTCTTCGTCCGACACCGTACAGTCGGTGTCGGCACCTGCACCTGTGCTTACGGATGTGCTTACGGAAGCACTGGCCGATGCACGTTCACTGTCATGTGCACACACCAAGGTGTGCGATTCCCCGGATGAGGCGCTTCATGCGCCCTCGGTAGGTCACTTCCCCGTAACAGCTGCCGAGGCGGCCGTGCACGGGTCTTCCCCCGGTTCGTATGTCCGGGATGCCGGATGCGTACGTTCGGCCGCACAGCGCCGTCTCAGCGCCGTTCAGGCCGGTCAGGAGCCTCGCGCTCGGTCTGGACCGCGTCTCAGGCGCCCACCCCCGCCCCGTGGGCCGCGCCGACCAGGTCGCGGGCCCGCCCGATCCCGCGCGCCTCCAGCTCCTCGGTGAACTGGCGGAGCACGCGCGCGCACGCGGAGGGGTCGGAGAAGTTGGTCGTGCCCACTGCCACGGCGCTCGCCCCGGCGGCCATGAACTCGACCACGTCCGCCCCCGTGCGGACCCCGCCCATGCCGACGATCGGCACGTCCGGCAGGGCCTCGTGCACCCGGTAGACGCACCCCACGGCGAGGGGGCGGATCGCCGGACCGGACAGCCCGCCCACGCCGCCCGCCACCGCGGGCCGCAGGGTGCGGGTGTCGATCGCCATCCCGCGCACGGTGTTGATCATCGACAGCCCGTCCGCCCTGGCTTCCACGCACGCGGTGGCCAGTTCCACGACGTCGGGGACGTCGGCCGCGAGCTTGGCCAGGACGGGCACGTCCGAGCGGGCGTGCGAGCGCACCGTGCTGACCACCGCCGCCGCGCTCGCCGGGTCGTCGACGAAGTACCGCCCGCCCGGGTGGGCCGGGTCCGGGCAGGAGAGGTTGACCTCGATGGCGCTGACCCCGGCCGCCTCCGAGACGCGTCGGGCCAGCTCCCCGAACTCCCCCATCCCCGTCCCGGCGATCGACACGATCGCCCGTCCGCCGCGCGAGAGCAGCCAGGGCAGGTCCCGCTGGAGGAAGACGTCGATCCCCGGCCCCTGCATGCCGACGGTGCTCAGCATCCCGCTGGGGGTCTCGGCCATGCGCGGCGCGGGCCGCCCGGCGTGCGGCTCCAGCATCACCGACTTGGTGGTCACCGCGCCGATCGAGGAGATGTCGAAGAACCGGGCCAGCTCGCGGCCCGCCCCGGCGCACCCGGCGGCGGTCACCACCGGGTTGGGCAGCTCGGCGCCGCCGAGTCGGATCGTCAGGTCCGCGTTCACGTTCCCACCCTCCAGGTGTGTGCGGGTCAGGCGATGTCGCGCGCGGACTCGGCCGCGCGGGCCGCCTTGGAGCCCTTCCAGCCCGGCGCGCCCAGGGCGTCGAAGGGGATCGTGCCGACGTCGTCGAAGCGCACCCGCTCGCCCCGGAACACCGGGCCGTCCACGCAGGAGCGCGCCATCCGGGTGACGCCGTCCTCACCCACGACGGGGATCACGCAGGTCATGCAGATCCCCGTGCCGCAGGCCATGGTCTCCTCCACGGCCACCTGGACGGGCACCCCGTGCTCGCCCGCCACCGCGGTGACCGCGCGCAGCATGGGCATGGGGCCGCAGGCGTACACCGCGTCGGAGCGGGCGTCCTCGATGACCCGGCCGAGCACGTCCGTCACGCGCCCGCGCGTGCCGAAGGAGCCGTCGTCGGTGGTGAAGACGGCCGTCTCGGCGACGCGGCGGGCGGTGATCGCGCTGAACACGCGGTCGGCGGAGGCCGCGCCGAGCACGAAGTCGACACGGCAGCCGCGCCTGCGCAGGGACTGGGCGAGCGGGAACAGCGGGGCGCTGCCGGACCCGCCGCCGACGAGCACGCAGTTGACCGGGTCGCGCGGCAGCGGGAAGGGGCGGCCCAGGGGTCCGACCACGTCCAGCAGGTCGCGTGATCTTCGTTCGGACAGCCAGGCCGTCCCGGTCCCCCGCACGGAGAACAGGAACTCGACGGTGCCGCCGTAGTCGGGCTTGACGTCGTGGATGGCGAAGGGGCGGCGCAGCAGGGTGCTGGAGTGGTCCCCGCCCACGCCCACCGTGACGAACTGCCCGGAGCGGAAGCGCTCGGCTATCCCCGGTGCGACCACGGTGATGGCGTAGTAGGCGTCCACCCTGCGCACGTTCAGCACGGGGCACCTGACCTGCACCGGTCCGTTGTCGCTCATCGTTCGCGCTAGCCTTCCTCGCCGCAGCCGTGCGTTCGCCGTGGGCTCGCGGCCCACGGCGAACGCACTCTACTGCGTCCGGCCCCGCCGTCCGGTCCGGTCAGGCGCGACCGGCCTCCAGCGTGCTCGCGTGCTCCTGGAGGGACCGCACGCCCACGTCACCGCGCACACGCGCCTCGATCGCCTGCACGGCGGCGGCCAGCCCCTGCACGGTGGTGACGCTGGGGACGCCGCGCACGACGGCGGCGGTGCGGATCTCGTACCCGTCCAGCCGCGGACCGGCCTGCCCGGCGCCGCCGAACGGGGTGTTGACGATGAGGTCGACCCCGCCGTCGTGGATGAGCTGCACGATGGTCGGCTCGCCGTCGGGACCGGGACCCTCGCTGTGCTTGCGCACCACGGTGGCGCGGACCCCGTTGCGGCGCAGGACCAGTGCCGTGCCCTCGGTGGCGAGGATCTCGAAGCCCAGGTCGGCCAGGCGCTTGACCGGGAAGATCATCGAGCGCTTGTCGCGGTTGGCCACGGACACGAACACCCGGCCGCTGGACGGCACGGCGCCGGTGACGCCGAGCTGCGACTTGGCGTAGGCGGCGCCGAACTGCGTGTCCAGGCCCATGACCTCGCCGGTGGAGCGCATCTCCGGGCCGAGGATGGTGTCGACGCCCTCGCCCTTCTTGTCGATGAACCGGTTGAACGGGAGCACGGCCTCCTTGACCGAGACCGGCGCGTCGGCGGGCAGGTCGCCGCCGTCGCCCTCGGCCGGGAGCAGGCCCTCGGCGCGCAGCTCGGCGATGGTGCTGCCCGCCATGACCCGGGCCGCGGCCTTGGCCAGCGGCACCGCGGTGGCCTTGGACACGAACGGCACGGTGCGCGAGGCGCGCGGGTTGGCCTCCAGCACGTACAGGACGCCGGAGGCGAGCGCGTACTGGACGTTGAGCAGGCCGCGCACGCCGGTGCCCCGGGCGATGGCCTCGGTGGAGTAGCGGATCCGCTCGATGTCCTCGCCGCCCAGGGTGATCGAGGGCAGGGTGCACGCCGAGTCGCCGGAGTGGATCCCGGCCTCCTCGATGTGCTCCATGACCCCGCCCAGGTACAGGTCGGTTCCGTCGTAGAGGGCGTCGACGTCGATCTCGATGGCGTCGTCGAGGAAGCGGTCGATCAGCACCGGGTGCTCGGGGCTGACCTCGGCGTTGCGGCGGATGTAGTCGGCGAGCATCGTCTCGCTGTAGACGATCTCCATGCCGCGTCCGCCGAGCACGTAGGACGGGCGGACCATGACCGGGTAGCCGATCTCGTCCGCGGCGGCCTTGGCCTCCTCGAAGGAGTAGGCGGTGCCGTGCTTGGGCGCGGGCAGCCCGGCCTGGGCCAGGACCTTGCCGAACTCGCCGCGGTCCTCGGCCAGGTCGATGGCCTCGGGGCTGGTGCCGATGATGGGGACCCCGGCGGCCTTGAGGCGGCGGGCCAGGCCCAGTGGGGTCTGTCCGCCCAGCTGCACGATGACCCCGACGACCGGTCCGGCGGCCCGCTCGGCGCGGACGACCTCCAGGACGTCCTCCAGCGTGAGCGGCTCGAAGTAGAGCCGGTCGCTGGTGTCGTAGTCGGTGGAGACGGTCTCCGGGTTGCAGTTGACCATCACGGTCTCGTACCCGGCCTCGGAGAGCGCGAAGGAGGCGTGGACGCAGGAGTAGTCGAACTCGACGCCCTGGCCGATGCGGTTGGGTCCCGAGCCCAGGATGATGATCTTGGGCCGGTCTCCGGTCGGGACCTCGGTCTCCTCGTCGTAGCTGGAGTAGAGGTAGGGCGTGCGGGCGGCGAACTCGGCGGCGCAGGTGTCCACGGTCAGGTAGACGGGGTGGATGCCCAGGGCGTGGCGCAGTTCGCGGACCACGTCCTCGCTCCGTCCGGTGATCTCGCCGATCTGGACGTCGGAGAAGCCGAGCCCCTTGGCCTCGCGCAGCAGGTCGGCGTCGAGCTTGGCGGTGCCGCCCAGGACGCGGGCCGTCTCCTCCAGGCGGAGCATCTGGTCGAGGAACCACGGGTCGATCCGGGTGGCCTCGTACAGCTCCTCGACGGTCGCACCGGCGCGCAGGGCCTGCTGGACCTGGCGCAGGCGGTGCTCGGTCGGGGTGGCGGCCCGGCGCAGCAGGTCGTCCTTGTCCTCGACCTCGCCGGCCCAGGTGAAGCCGATCCCGGCCTTCTCCACGGAGCGCATGGCCTTCTGGAGGGCCTCGGGGAAGGAGCGGCCGATCGCCATCGCCTCACCGACCGACTTCATGGTGGTGGTGAGCGCGGGGTCGGCGCCCGGGAACTTCTCGAAGGCGAACCGGGGGACCTTGACGACCACGTAGTCGAGCGTGGGCTCGAAGCTGGCCGGGGTCTCCCGGGTGATGTCGTTGGGGATCTCGTCGAGCGTGTAGCCGACGGCGAGCTTGGCGGCGATCTTGGCGATCGGGAAGCCGGTCGCCTTGGAGGCCAGCGCCGAGGAGCGGGACACGCGCGGGTTCATCTCGATGACGATGACCCGGCCGGTGGTGGGGTGGACGGCGAACTGGATGTTGCAGCCGCCGGTGTCCACGCCGACCTCGCGGATCACCGCGATGCCGATGTCGCGCAGCTTCTGGTACTCGCGGTCGGTCAGGGTCATGGCGGGCGCCACGGTGATGGAGTCGCCGGTGTGCACGCCCATGGGGTCGAGGTTCTCGATGGAGCACACGACCACGACGTTGTCGTTGGTGTCGCGCATCAGCTCCAGCTCGTACTCCTTCCAGCCGAGGATGGACTCCTCCAGGAGCACCTCGGTGGTCGGGGAGAGCGCGAGGCCCTGGCCGGCGATGCGGCGCAGCTCGGTCTCGTCGTGCGCGAAGCCGGAGCCGGCGCCGCCCATGGTGAAGGACGGGCGGACCACGACCGGGTAGTCCAGCTCCTCGGCGGCGTCCAGGCACTCCTGGAGGGTGTGGCAGATCCGCGAGCGCGCGGACTCGCCGCCGATGCGCTCGACGATCCCCTTGAACGTCTCGCGGTCCTCACCGGACTGGATGGCCTGGATGTTGGCGCCGATCAGCTCGACGCCGTACTTCTCCAGGATGCCCGCCTCGTCCAGGGCGACGGCGGCGTTGAGCGCGGTCTGCCCGCCCAGGGTGGGCAGCAGGGCGTCGGGGCGCTCCTTGGCGATGATCTTCTCGATCATCTCGGTGGTGATCGGCTCGACGTAGGTGGCGTCGGCGATCTCCGGGTCGGTCATGATCGTGGCCGGGTTGGAGTTGACCAGGATGACCCGCAGGCCCTCGGCCCGCAGGACACGGCAGGCCTGGGTGCCCGAGTAGTCGAACTCGGCCGCCTGCCCGATCACGATCGGACCGGAGCCGATCACGAGGACGGATGAAAGGTCACTACGGCGCGGCATGTTCTTCCTCTACTGCTGCTGGCCAGCGGGCTGGGCGGACATCAGGTCGCAGAACTCGTCGAAGAGTCCGGCGGCGTCGTGGGGGCCCGCGGCGGCCTCCGGGTGGAACTGGACGCTGAACGCGGGGCGGTCCAACAGCCGCAGGCCCTCGACGACCTGGTCGTTGAGGCCGACGTGGCTGACCTCGGCCCGGCCGTAGGGGGTGTCGAAGGAGCCGTCGAGCGGCGCGTCGACGGCGAACCCGTGGTTCTGGCTGGTGATGGCGACCTTCGTGGTGCGGGTGTCGCGGACCGGCTGGTTGACCCCGCGGTGCCCGAAGGTCAGCTTGTAGGTGCCGAGGCCCAGGGCACGGCCCAGGATCTGGTTGCCGAAGCAGATGCCGAAGAGCGGCCGGCCGGCGTCCAGGACGCCGCGCATGGCGGCGACCGGGCCGTCGGCCGTGGCGGGGTCGCCGGGGCCGTTGCTGAAGAACACGCCGTCGGGGTCGAGGGCGAGGATGTCCTCGGTGGTCGCGGTGGCGGGCAGCACGGTGACCCGGCAGCCGCGCTCGGCCAGGCGCTGGGGCGTCATGGCCTTGATGCCGAGGTCGACGGCGGCCACGTGGAAGCGGGTCTCGACGCCCTCGGGCGGCAGGACCTCGTACGGGGCGTCGGTGCTGACCTCGGCGGCCAGGGCGGACCCGGCCATGCGCGGCTGCTCCTGGATGCGGGCCAGCAGCGCCTTCGGGTCGGTCTCGACGGTGCTGATCGCGGCGCGCATGGCGCCCCGGTCGCGCAGGTGGCGGGTGAGGGCGCGGGTGCCGGTGAGGGCGATGCCGACCACGCCCTGGCGGCGCAGCTCCTCGTCGAGGGTGCGCTGGGCCCGCCAGTTGGACGGGATGCGCGCGGGCTCGCGGACGACGTACCCGGCGACCCAGATCCGGCCGGACTCGGGGTCGTCGTCGTTGACGCCGGTGTTGCCGATGTGCGGCGCGGTCATCGCGACGATCTGGCGGTGGTACGAGGGGTCGGTGAGGGTCTCCTGGTAGCCGGTCATGCCGGTGTTGAAGACGGCCTCCCCGAAGGTCTCCCCGGTGGCGCCGAAGGAGCGGCCGTGGAAGACCCGGCCGTCCTCGAGCACCAGAATCGCCGGTCCGCCGGTTTCCTCGGACACGTTCTCCCCCTCTACCGAACCAGTGCTGACCTGGGTGTTCGCTGTCGTGTTCAACTGATCTTCCCCTCCAGGACGGTGGGAACCCCGCGCAGGAAGGTCGCGCGGACCCGTCCGGGCAGCGTCATGCCGCGGAAGGGGGTGTTGCTGCTCTTGGTGGCCATGGCCGCGCCGTCGACCTCGACGGGGGCCGCCGGGTCGTACAGCACGACGTTGGCGGGCTCGCCGGCGGCGATGCCGCGTCCGTGCCCCGAGACCCGCCCGATGCGGGCGGGGGCGGCGGACATGCGGTCGGCGACCTGGTCCCAGGTGAGCAGGCCGGTGTCGACCATCGTGTGCTGGACGACCGCGAGGGCGGTCTCCAGGCCGACCATGCCCATGGCGGCGGTCGACCACTCGGTCTCCTTGGCCTCCACCGGGTGCGGGGCGTGGTCGGTGGCCACGATGTCGATCGTGCCGTCGGCCAGCCCCTCGCGCAGCGCCTGGACGTCTTCGGCCGTGCGCAGCGGCGGGTTGACCTTGTAGATCGGATCGTAGCTCTCGACCAGGTCGTCGGTGAGCAGCAGGTGGTGGGGGGTGACCTCGGCGGTGACGTCGCAGCCGCGGGCCTTGGCCCAGCGGATGATGTCGACGGACCCCTTGGTGGAGACGTGGCACACGTGCAGGCGGGAGCCGACGTGCTGGGCGAGGAGGCAGTCGCGGGCGATGATCGCCTCCTCGGCGACCGCGGGCCAGCCGGGCAGGCCGAGGCGGTCGGAGACGCAGCCCTCGTTCATCTGGGCGCCCTCGGTCAGGCGGGGCTCCTGGGCGTGCTGGGCGACGACGCCGTCGAAGGCCTTGACGTACTCCAGTGCGCGGCGCATGAGCAGGGCGTCGGAGACGCAGAGGCCGTCGTCGGAGAAGACGCGGACCCGGGCGGCGGAGTCGGCCATGGCACCGATCTCGGCGAGCCGCTCACCGGCCAGGCCGACGGTGACGGCGCCGACGGGACGCACGTCGCAGTACCCGGCCTCGCGGCCCAGGCGCCAGACCTGCTCGACGACCCCGGCGGTGTCGGCGACGGGGTCGGTGTTGGCCATCGCGTGGACCGCGGTGTAGCCGCCCATCGCGGCGGAGCGGGAGCCGCTGGCGACGGTCTCGGCGTCCTCGCGGCCGGGTTCGCGCAGGTGGGTGTGCAGGTCCACCAGGCCGGGCAGGGCGATCAGACCGTCGGCGTCGACGGTCTCGGCGCCCTCGGGGGCGTCCAGGTCGGGGCCGACGGCGGCGACCCGGCCGTCGGCGAGCAGGATGTCGACGGGGTCGCCGCCGAGCGCGCGGGCGCGGCGGATGAGGTGCGGTCCGTGGGTGTCGGGCATCGCTGTGTGGTGTTCCTCGTGTTCGGTGTGCGGAAGGTCGGTGTGCGGGCGCGCCGGAGCGCGGGCGCGGCGGCCCGGGGGTCGCGGGCGCGCGCCGGAGTGGCCGAGGCGGTCGGGGCGACCGGAGCGGTCAGGAGCCGCCGAGCAGCAGGTAGAGCACGGCCATGCGCAGGCTCACGCCGTTGGCGACCTGTTCGGTCACGGTGCAGCGCGGCGAGTCGGCCACCTCGGCGGAGATCTCCACGCCGCGGACCATGGGGCCGGGGTGCATGACGATCGCGTCCTGGGGCATGCGCGCCAGGCGTTCGCCGTCCAGTCCGTAGTTGCGGCTGTACTCGCGCACGGACGGGAAGTAGGACTCGGTCATGCGCTCGGCCTGCACCCGCAGCAGCATCACCACGTCGGACTTGGGCAGGACGTCGTCGAGGTCGTAGGAGACCTCGCACGGCCAGGTGTGCACCGAGACCGGCAGCAGGGTGGGCGGCGCGACCAGGGTGACGTGCGCGCCGAGGGTGTTCAGCAGGAGCACGTTGGAGCGGGCGACGCGGCTGTGCAGGATGTCGCCGACGATGGCCACCCGCAGCCCCTCCAGGCGGCCCAGGCGGGAGCGCATGGTGAAGGCGTCCAGGAGGGCCTGGGTGGGGTGTTCGTGGGTGCCGTCGCCCGCGTTGAGCACGGAGCCGTCGACCCAGTTGGCGAGGCGGTGCGCGGCGCCGGAGGCGCTGTGGCGGATGACGACGCCGTCGGCGCCCATCGCCTGGAGGGTCAGGGCGGTGTCCTTGAGGCTCTCGCCCTTGGAGACGCTCGACCCCTTGGCGGAGAAGTTGACGACGTCGGCGGACAGGCGCTTGGCCGCGAGCTCGAAGGAGGTGCGGGTGCGGGTGGAGTCCTCGTAGAAGAGGTTGACCACGGTGCGCCCGCGCAGGGTCGGGAGCTTCTTGACCGAGCGGTCGCTGACCCGCGCGAGTTCGGCGGCGGTGTCCAGGACGAGGGTCGCCTCGTCGCGGGTGAGGTCGCCGGTGGAGAGCAGGTGGCGCATCAGTCGTTCCCCTCCGTGGCGCCGGGGCGCGGCCGCGCGGGGCCGAGCAGGACCGCGTCGTGCCCGTCGGTCTCGGTGAGGCGGACGGTGACGTTCTCGCGCAGGGAGGTCGGCAGGTTCTTGCCGACGTAGTCCGCGCGGATCGGCAGTTCCCGGTGGCCGCGGTCGACGAGGACGGCGAGCTGGACGGCGCGGGGGCGGCCGAGGTCGCCCAGGGCGTCCAGCGCGGCGCGCACGGTGCGGCCGGAGAAGAGGACGTCGTCGACGAGGACGACGACGCGGTCGTCGAGCCCGCCCGCGGGGATCTCGGTCCTGCCGAGCGCCCGAGCGGGGGCGAGCCGCAGGTCGTCGCGGTACATGGTGATGTCGAGGGAGCCGGTGGGCACCTTGAGGTCCTCGACGCGTTCGATCCGCCGGGCCAGGCGCTGGGCGAGGGGAACGCCCCGCGAGGGGATGCCCAGGAGGGTGACGTGCCGGCCGCCCTTGGTGCGTTCGAGCACCTCGTGGGCGATGCGGGTGAGCGCCCGGTTGATCTCGGGACCGTCGAGGACGGCCCGGGCGCCGTCGGGCGCTTCGGGTGACGACGCGGGGTCGGTGGACCCGGTGTCACCCCTTGTCTGATTGCGCGCACGCAAAGTAGTGACCCCTTCCCTGTCTCACTGAACAGGTCGTTAAAGGATGTCGATCGGGCCCACGCTACCAGCGACGACCGGGGACCTTCGAGAGGCGGTCGATCTCAGCCGGTCACGAATGTGACTCTCGTCACATTGAGAGTGGGCGCTTAGTCACCCAAGGGTAGCCGTTTCACGACTGAACGGATTGGTCCCTTCCAGGGGCAAAACGTGAAAACGCCTGCCAGATCGGGCTTTTCGCCCACGGGATCTGCCCTACTCGCCCCGATCGATCCTCACATGAGAGGTGCCTCACGTACGCACGGTTTGGCCACTGATTAGTCGCGTTTCACACCAACGGCTTGACCTGGAAGCCAGACCCCCCTAGCGTCACTGTCTGTAACCATTGCCGGGTGGGGTTGCACCCCGTGACCACCGATGGACCGCCTGTGCGGCCCGCCGAGGACGAGCGGACGTCTCCCCCACCACGCCAGCCACCGTCACGGCCGGGAGCGACAAGAAGATGCCATCCGAATACGCGAAGTCCCTCGGCGCGCGGCTGCGTGCCATCCGCACCCAGCAGGGCCTGTCCCTGCACGGCGTGGAGGAGAAGTCCCACGGGCGCTGGAAGGCCGTCGTGGTCGGCTCGTACGAGCGTGGCGACCGCGCCGTCACCGTCCAGAAGCTCGCCGAACTGGCCGACTTCTACGGTGTCCCGATGTCGGAGCTGCTGCCCGGCGGCGCCGCCCCCACCCCCCTCGGCCCGACACCCAAGCTGGTCATCGACCTGGAGCGCATGCAGCAGCTGCCGCAGGAGAAGGCGGGCCCGCTGTCCCGCTACGTGGCCACCATCCAGAGCCAGCGCGGCGACTACAACGGCCGCGTGCTGTCCATCCGCCAGGAGGACCTGCGCTCACTCGCGGTCATCTACGACAAGTCTCCGTCGGACCTGACCGAGGAGCTCATCAACTGGGGCGTCCTCGACCCCGAGGCGCGCCGCGCGGTCGACGCCTTCTAGGACTCGACGAGGCCCTTCCGGCGGTCGGCGGGCCGCCCGGACCCGCACACGAGAACCGGCGATCCCTGGGACGCCGGTTTTCCTGTGCGCCGGGCGCCGCCCGGGTGACGGCCGCGGGCGCGGCGGAGGCGGTGGGCACAGACGGCGGCGGCGTCCGTCGGGCACACGGGGCGGCGCGGCCAGGCGTGGGGCTTCCCCTCCCCAACCTGGCCGCGCCGTCGTCCGTCGGGGGGCAACCCTTCGGACCACAATCGAACGCCAGTTCGACAGCCACCAGTTAACCCCAGGGCGGGGAACGCGTCAAGCGACGCGCCCGCCGGACACGATCTAGGCTGACGGGGTGGCAGCAGACACCGAACTGCGCGAACTCGCCCCCGCGGCGTTCGCGCACGCCGTCCCCGCCCTCCTCGGGGTGTACGAGGCGGCCATGCTCCCCCCGCCCGAACAACTGCCGGGCCGGGCCTCCGTCATGAACGGACACACCCGCCACCCGGGGTTCCGCTCGGTGGTGGCGGTGCGCGGGGAACGGGCGGTCGGCTTCGCCTACGGGTTCCACGGGCACGGGGGCCAGTGGTGGCACGACGTCGTCACCGAGGCGCTGCACGCCCGTGGCCGGGCGCGGCTGGCGCGCCGCTACCTGTCCGACCCGCTGGAGATCGCCGAGGTCCACGTCCACCCCGAGGCGCAGAACCAGGGCATCGGACGGGCGATGCTGCACGCCCTGTGCGAGGGGCGGACGGAGCGCACCGCGGTGCTGTCCACACGCGTGGGACCCACCGCGGCGCGCCACCTGTACCGCTCGTGCGGGTTCACCGAGCTGCTGGGGGACTTCTCCTTCCCCGGCAGCCCGAGTCAGCCCTTCTCGATCATGGCCGCCCGGCTCCCCCTGCGGGCTTGCCCGGAGCGACCTCCCGGTAGATCTCCCTGGTGGCGGTGGACTGGTTGAAGGTGATGAAGTGGATGCCCGGCGCCCCCTCGGCGAGCAGCCGCTCGCACATGCGCTGGGCGTACTCGACTCCGAACGACCGCACGGCGTCGGCGTCGTCGCCGAGGCTCGCGTAGCGCTCGGCCAGCGCGGGCGGGAAGGGCGCCCCGGAGAGCTTCTCCGAGTGCGGGATCGAGGCCAGCTTCACCACCGGGAACACCTCGGGGATGATCGGCACCCCGCAGCCGCGCGCGGCCACCCGGTCCCGCAGTCGCAGGTAGTCCTCGACCTCGAAGAACATCTGGGTGATGGCGTAGTCCGCGCCCGCCTCGCACTTGCGCACGAAGTGGTCGGTGTCGGTCTCGACGTCGGCCGACCGGGGATGCTTGTACGGGAAGGCCGCCACACCCACGCTGAAGTCCCCGCTGTCCTTGAGCAGCCGGACCAGCTCCTCGGCGTAGGTCAGCCCCCGGGGGTGCCGGACCCACTCGCCGGTCGGATCGCCGGGAGGGTCGCCGCGCACGGCCAGCATGTTGGACACGCCCGCGTCGGACAGCCGCCCGATGAGGTGCCGCAGCTCGGCGACCGAGTGGTCGACCAGCGTCATGTGCGCGACCGGCAGCAGCGTGGTGTCGGTCGCGATGCGCTCGGTCGTCTCCACGGTGAGGTCGCGGGTTCCGCCGCCCGCGCCGTAGGTGACCGAGACGAAGGAGGGGCCGAGCGCCTCGATCTCACGGATGGCGCGCCACAGCCGCGCCTGGGACTTGGGGCCGCGCGGCGGGAAGAACTCGAAGGAGAACATCGGCTCGCCCGAGTCGAGGAGTTCACGAATCTGACGCGGCCGTTGGGCCGGGTTTCGGAGCCCCGCGGGGCGTGTCGGTGCAGCCAGCATGCGTACAACCTTAGGCGAGCCCCCTCGCGCATCGAAAGAATCGTCCCATTCCGTGAGACGGACTGTCTCGAATATGGTCTTACGCGTGCCGGGGACGGGGTGCGCCGGAGGCCGTGGGCGATCCGCGGAGTCCGCACCGGCCGTCCCGACCAGCCACTAGTGTGCTGGGTATGGCCCCTTTCGCTTCCTCCGCCCCGTCCGCCTCTCCCGTGTCCGTGATCCGCTCGGCCGTGGACGACGAGCTGGCCGCGTTCTGCGCCGCGCACCGGACCCAGCTGTTGGAGATCGGCGAGGAGCTGGCCCCGGCCATGGACTCCCTCGAGGCGATGCTCACGGGCGGCAAGCGCCTGCGACCGACCTTCTGCTACTGGGGGTGGCGCGGCGCGGGCGGCGCCGCGGAGGACGACCGGATCACCCGTGCCGCCGCGTCCCTGGAGTTCCTCCAGGCGTGCGCGCTGATCCACGACGACGTCATCGACCGCAGCGACACCCGCCGCGGGCTGCCCGCCACGCACAAACGGCTGGAGACCCTGCACGCCGAGCACGGCTGGAGCGGCGACAGCGCGGGGTTCGGCCAGGGCGCGGCGATCCTCATCGGCGACATCTGTCTGGCCTGGTCCGACGAGATGTACCAGGCCAGCGGGTTCGCGCTGGAGACGCTCCAGGCCGGTCGGCGGCCCTTCGACGCCATGCGCACCGAGGTGATGGCGGGGCAGTACCTCGACACCCTGGAGCAGGTGCGCGGGACCGGAACGCGCGAGGCCGCGCTGCGCGTGATGCGCTACAAGTCGGCCAAGTACACGATCGAGCGCCCGCTGCACCTGGGCGCGGCACTGGCCGGTCGACTCGACGCGCTGGAGGGGGTCTACACCGGCTACGGCCTGCCGCTGGGCGTGGCCTTCCAGCTGCGCGACGACGTCCTCGGGGTGTTCGGCGACCCGGGCACCACGGGCAAGCCCGCCGGGGACGACCTGCGCGAGGGGAAGCGGACCCTGGTCGTGGCCGAGACCCTCGCCCGCGCCGGGCGCGCCGACGCCGACCGGTTCCGCTCCCTGCTGGGCACGCCGGACCTGTCCGCGGAGTCGGTCGAGTGGATGTGCGGACTGATCGCCGACTGCGGTGCGCTCAAGGCGTGTGAGGCGCTCATCGAGGAGTACGCCGGGCAGGCGATGGCCGCCCTGGAGAACCCCGAGCTGGACGCCGACGCCCGCGAGCCGCTGCGTCGGCTCGTGGTGGCCGCCACGTCCCGGACGCACTGAGTACCGGGCCACACGGCCCGAGACGGACGTCGGGGACGAACCCTACGAAAGTAGGTTGCCGCCCGCCGTTCCCACCCGATTGAATCGTCGACAGTCATATCGCGATCACGGGGGGACGTCGTCATGTCTGCGAGAACCGCGTCGAGAGGGCCGGCGGGGGCGGGTGAGCGGGCGCTCGCACCGGACCTGGCGCGCGGTTTCATGCTGCTGTTCATCGCGCTCGCCAACACGGTCTGGTACCTATGGGCGGTGCCGATGGGCGGTCTGGGCGCCCACCCCGAGCCCGAGGGCCCGCTGGACGCGGTCGCGCAGTTCTTCACCATCGTGGCCGTGGACTCGCGCAGCTACCCGATGTTCGCGTTCCTCTTCGGGTACGGGATCGTGCAGCTCGCCACGCGGCAGGAGGCCGCCGGGGCCGACCCCAAGGACGTGTCCGCCCTCCTGCGCCGGCGCAACCTGTGGCTGCTGGCGTTCGGGTTCGTGCACGCCCTCCTGCTGTGGATGGGCGACGTGCTGGGCGCCTACGGCCTGGCCGGTCTGCTGATGTGCTGGCTGTTCCTCCGCCGCAGGGACACCACCCTGCTGGTGTGGGCCGGGGCGATCACGGGCGTCCTGGCGCTGCTGTCGGTCCTCAGTCTCCTGCCGCTCGCGCTGTCGCAGTCCGGTGGGGAGGGCTCGGCGGCGGACTTCATGGGCTCGCTGGCCGAGAACATCGGGAACCCCTCCCTGCTCGGCGCCGCCCTGGGCCGCATCACCGCCTGGCCCCTGATCGTCCTCGGCCAGGGCGTGCTGGGGATGGTGGTCCCCACCGCGATCCTGCTCGGGTTCTGGGCCGCGCGCCGCCGGATCCTGGAGGAGCCCGGACGCCACCTCGTCCTGCTGCGCCGGGTCGCCTTCGGCGGCATCGCCGCGGGCTGGCTGGGCGGCGCCCCGACGGCGCTGACGCAGATCGGGGTCCTGGACTGGTCTCCGGGCGACGCGCTGTCCATGCTGGACGTCACCACCGGCATGATGGGCGGCCTGGGCTACGTCGCGCTGATCGCGCTCATCGCCCACCGGATCCAGCGGCGCGGGCGCGAGCCCGGCGTGGTGCTGACCGCGCTGACCGCCACCGGGCGGCGTTCGCTCTCGTGCTACCTCGCGCAGTCGGTGCTGTGCGCGCCGCTGCTGGCCGCGTGGGGTCTGGGGCTGGCCGCGCACCTGACGTCGTGGAGCATGTTCCTGTTCGCGGCCGGGGTGTGGCTGGTGACCGTGGTGTTCGCCTACGCGCTGGAGCGCACGGGCCGCCGCGGTCCCGCCGAGGTGCTGCTGCGCCGCCTGTCCTACCGGCGTCCCCTCCGGGAGGCGGCCACCGCGCCCTCCGGAGACGAGGACCAAGAGCGCACCACCCGCTGACCGGAAGCCGCAAAAACGCGCGTGCCGTTCGGCGCCCGGCCCGTTCCGATCCCTCAGGATGGGGTGTCATGGGCGACGATCAGATGACAAACCACACCATAGGGGTGACCGGGGCGACCGGGGCCGTCGGCGGACGCGTCGCGGCCCGGATCGCACGGCTCGGGATGGCGCAGCGGCTCATCGTCCGCGACATCAACCGGGCGCCGGAGTACCCGGGCAGCAGCGCGGCGATGGCGGCCTACGAGGACACCACCGACTTCGAGCGCGCCTGCCGCGGGGTGGACACGCTGTTCCTCGTGTCGGCGACCGAGTCGGAGGACCGGATCGACGCGCACACGAGCGCGGTGGACGCGGCGGTCAAGGCGGGGGTGTCGCGGATCGTCTACCTGTCGTTCCTCAGCGCCGGGCCGGCCGCCACGTTCACCTTCGCCCGGACGCACTTCTTCACCGAGGCGCACATCCGGATGTCCGGGGTGGCGCACACCTTCCTGAGACCCAGCCTGTACCTGGACCTGCTGCCGCGCTGGGCGGACGAGCACGGTGTGGTGCGCGGGCCCGCCGGTGACGGCCGGGTCGCCTGGGTGTCGCGCGACGACGTGGCGGACGTGGCGACCGCCGTGCTGACCGACCCGGCGGTGATCGCCGTGTCCGACAACGCGACCCACGACGTCACCGGCCCGGAGGCGCTGACGTTGGGCGCCACCGTGGACAAACTCTCCTCCCTGACCGGCCGCGCCGTCCGGTACGTGCCGGAGACGTGGGAGGAGGCGCTGGAGTCGCGCCGGTCCAGCGGGGCGCCCGAGTGGGCGATCGAGGGGTGGGCGTCGTCCTACGCGGCGATCGCCACCGGGGAGATGGACGTGGTCGCGCCCACCGTTCCGAAGCTGACCGGGCACCCGGCCCAGTCCATCGAGGGGTTCCTGCGGCGCCACCCGAGCGCCCTGTCGCACGTCGCCGTGTGACGCCGCGGGGGACCGCTAGGCGCGGGCGGCCAGACGGGCGCGCAGCTCGGCGGCGGCCGCCCGGGGGTCCTCCGCCTCGGTGATCGCGCGGACGACCACGACCCGGCGGGCCCCGGCGTCGAGCACGCGGTCGATGTTGGACTGGTCGATCCCGCCGATGGCGAACCACGGCTTGTCCGTGTCCAGCGCGGCGGCCCGCTCGACCAGCTCCAGCCCGGCGGCGGGCCGCCCCGGCTTGGTGGGGGTCGCCCAGGTCGGGCCCACGCAGAAGTAGTCGCTGCCGAGCTCGGCGGCGGAGTCGGTCGCGGCGTCGATGTCGTTGTTGGAGCGGCCGATGATCGGGTCCGCGCCGATGATGTCCCGGGCCATGGGGACGGGCAGGTCGCGCTGGCCCAGGTGCAGGACGTCGGCGCGCACCGCGCGGGCGATGTCGGCCCGGTCGTTGACGGCGAGCAGGGATCCGTGCCGCTCGCAGGCCTCCCTGAGCACCTCCAGGGCGGCGATCTCCTCGCGCGCCTCCAGGCCCTTGTCGCGGAGCTGGATGATGTCCGCGCCCCCGGCGAGGGCGGCGTCCGCGAACTCGGCGAGATCGCCGCGCTCGCGCCGGGCGTCGGTGCACAGGTACAGAAGGGATGCGTCCAGGCGCTTGCGCAGGCTGGTTCCGTGGCTGGTCCTCACGCCGCCCAGCCTAGGGCCTGTGCCGTGGTGCGCCCAAGGGGCGGCCCCCCACGGCGCGCCCCTCAGAAGGCCAGGCTCTGCGCCCGGCGACGGACCTCGGTGCCCCGGTTCTCGCGCATGGCCTGGATCGGCGTGCCCGGCAGCGTGTCGTCGGGCGTGAACAGCCAGCGCAGGGCGTCCTCGGTGGAGAAGCCCGCGTCGCTGAGCAGCACCAGTGTCCCCGGCAGGCCCTTGACGAGGTCGTCCCCGTCCAGGAACGCGGCCGGAATGGACAGCTCTCCGGAGCGGACGACGCCCATCATGCGGTTCTCCCGGATCAGCTGCTTGATCCGGTTCGGGCTCACGCCCAGCGGCGCCGCCGCCTGCCTGAGGGTCAGCCACTCGCCGACCAGTGCGTCGATGTCGGATTCGCGTTGTGTCACGTCTCCAATCTGCCACACGGGCGAGGGGCCCGGACACCTTCGTCGGGAGTGCTCGGCGCGTACCCGCGAGATCCCCGTCACCACCCCCGAACCGGGTTGATCTAGGATGAACCCGGAAGCGAACGTCCCGCGGGAGCCGGGTGGACCCGGCTGAGAGGGAGGCTGATCCGGCCTCCGACCGCACGAACCTGATCCGGGTCATACCGGCGAAGGGAGTGGAACCCAGCGCCATGCGCACATCGAACGAGCCCCGCTCCGCGGCGAGTCGTCCTACCAATGACGGCGACCGGGTGGTCGTGGTCGGCGGCGGCCTCGTCGGGCGGGTCACCGCCTGGCGCGCCGCCCAGCGCGGACTGTCCGTCACCCTCGTCGAACCCGACCCCGTCGGCCGTCCCACCCGCGCCCGGGCCTCCTCCGTGGTCGCCGCGGGCATGCTCACCCCCGCCACCGAGGCGGCGTTCGGCGAGGAGCGACTGGTCGAACTCGGCGTCCGGTCGACGGGCATGTACCCCGACTTCGTCGCCGAGCTGGAGCGGGCGAGCGGCGTGCGGGTGGGCTACCACACCACCGGCACGCTCCTGGTCGCCTTCGACCGCGACGACCTCGCCGTCCTCAGCGACCTCCAGGACCTCCAGCGGCGCATCGGCGTCGCCGGCGAGCGCCTGACCAGCCGTGAGTGCCGACGCCTGGAACCCATGCTCGCTCCGTCCGTGCGCGGTGGCCTGCACGCCCCCGACGACCACTCGGTGGACCCCCGGATGGTGCTGCGGGCTCTGGCCGTGGCGGGCGTACGGGCGGGCGTGGCCGAGCTGGCCGACCGGGTCGAGGAGGTCACCGACGGCGGCCCCGGCGGCGCGCCCCTGGGCGTGCGCCTGGCGGACGGCGACGTCCTGCCCACCGACCAGGTGGTCCTGGCGGCGGGGTGCTGGAACGACCGGATCACCGTCCCCGAGCCGGTGGTGCCGCACCTGCGCCCGGTCAAGGGCCAGCTGCTGCGGATGCGCCCGCCCGCCGGGGAGCCGCCCATCGTCGGGCGCACGGTCCGGGGGCTGGTCCGCGGCTTCCCCGTCTACCTCGTGCCGCGCGAGGACGGGGAGGTCATCGTCGGCGCCACCCAGGAGGAGCTGGGCTACGACACGGCGCTGACCGCCGGGGGGCTGTGGCGGGTCCTGCGGGACGCGCGCGAACTCGTCCCGGGCGTCACCGAACTGGAGGTCACCGAGACCTGCGTCGGCCTGCGCCCGGGCTCACCCGACAACGAACCGCTCCTGGGCCCCACCCGGATCCCCGGTGTGCACCTGGCGGGCGGTCACTACCGGCACGGCGTCCTGCTGACCCCGGTCACCGGCGAGGTCATGGCCGAGGCCCTCACCGGCGGCGCCCTGCCGGAGTACGCGCGCGCCTTCGCCGCCGACCGCGAGCTGGGCGGCGGCCACACGAGCACGTGGGAGAAGCAGTGGAACTGATCATCAACGGCGACCGGCGCGAGGTCGCCGAGGACGCCACCGTCGCCGCGGTCGTGCGCGACCTGGCCGCACCGGCGGGCGGGGAGGTCCCGGGCGGCATCGCCGTGGCCGTCAACGACGAGGTGGTGCGCCGGACCGCCTGGGCCGACACGCCCCTGGGCTCCGGCGACCGCGTGGACGTCCTGACCGCAGTGCAGGGAGGCTGACCATGACCGACACCGTGGACGACCCGTTGGTGATCGACGGCGTCTCCTTCGGCTCCCGGCTCATCACCGGCACCGGCGGCGCCCCGTCGATGGAGGTGTTGGAGGAGGCGCTCGTCACGTCGGGGACCGAGCTGACCACCGTGGCGATGCGCCGGGTGACGCCCGGCGCCCAGGGGTCGGTGTGGGACGTCCTGACCCGGAACAAGATCCGCCCCCTGCCCAACACCGCGGGCTGTTTCACCGCCGCCGACGCCGTGCGCACCGCCCGCCTCGGTCGGGAGGCCCTGGGAACCGACTGGGTCAAGCTGGAGGTCGTCGCGGACGAGCACACCCTCCTGCCCGACCCGGTGGAGCTGCTCGACGCCGCCGAACGGCTCGTCGACGAGGGCTTCACCGTTCTCCCCTACACGAACGACGACCCGGTCCTGGCCCGCCGCCTGGAGCAGCTGGGGTGCGCCGCGGTGATGCCGCTGGCCGCGCCGATCGGCTCCGGCCTGGGCATCCGCAACCCGCACAACCTGGAGCTGATCGTCGAACAGGCGGGCGTCCCGGTGATCGTCGACGCCGGGATCGGCACCGCCAGCGACGCCGCCCTGGCCATGGAGCTGGGCTGCGACGCGGTCCTGCTCGCCACGGCGGTGACCCGCGCCCAGGACCCGGTGCGGATGGCGGCGGCCATGCGCGACGCCGTCCGCGCGGGCCGCGCCGCGCGCCTGGCGGGGCGGATCCCGGTCCGCCGACACGCCCAGGCGTCCTCCCCCGCGGTCGATTGACGACGGGCGCCGCCGAGGTCCTCACGGGCGTTTGGCGGCGTCCCGTACCGTGGGTGGGGTACGCGGTGCGAACGGAGCGGCACCGCACGACCGGACACGACCCGCGAACGCCGCCCGTGCAGGAGAATCCGGGCGGCACGACCGCGATCCGCGGGGCGGCCCGGGCGCGAGCTTCCGCTATCGTGTCGGTTCGACACCCGGTGTCGGGTACGCGCCACCGGCCGCGAACGCCCACGCTCCCCGCAGCAAGGACACTACTCCGCCGTGGACATGACGACTTCCGATCCCCTCGTAGGCGCGACGCTGGACCGACGCTACTTCGTCGAGTCCAGGATCGCCGGTGGCGGGATGGCGACCGTCTACGTCGCCCACGACCTGAGGCTCGACCGGCGACTGGCGCTCAAGGTGATGCACCCGTCGCTCGCGCAGGACCCGACGTTCGTCCAGCGCTTCATCAACGAGGCCCACTCCGTCGCCAAGCTCTCCCATCCCAACGTCGTCCAGGTCTTCGACCAGGGTGAGGACCAGGGGCACGTCTTCCTGGCGATGGAGTACGTGCCGGGCCTGACCCTGCGCGACCGGCTCAAGTCGGTCGGCCGTCTGGGCACCCGCGAGGCCCTCCACGTGATGGCCTCCGTGCTCGCCGCGCTGGGCGCCGCCCACCAGGCGGGGATGATCCACCGCGACGTCAAGCCCGAGAACGTCCTCATCACCCACGAGGGCATGGTCAAGGTGGCCGACTTCGGTCTGGCCCGGGCCGTGGAGCAGTCCAACCAGGGACTCACCCGCACCGGCACCCTCATGGGCACGGCGGCCTACCTCGCGCCCGAGCAGATCGAGCAGGGCGTGGCCGACGCCCGCACGGACGTCTACGCCGCGGGCATCATGCTCTACGAGCTGCTCACCGGCAGTCAGCCGCACACCGGCGAGACGCCGATCGCCATCGCCTACCAGCACGTGACCGAGGACGTGCCGCGTCCCTCGCACTACCTTCCGAGGCTGGCCCCGGAGGTCGACGACCTCGTCACCAAGGCCACCGAACGCGACCCGCGGTACCGGCCGAGCAACGCCGGCCAGTACCTGGCCAGGGTCCTGGAGGTGCTTCAGGGACTGCCCGAGGACGAGGGGGGCGCCCAGGGCCCGCTGGCGCCCGTCGCGCCGTCGGGTGCGACGACGGCCGCCGTGACCGCGCCGCAGCTCATCGCCGGGGGCGCCGGACCGGGCACCGGGAACGCCACGATGGTCGTGGACATGGGCGCCGTCCCCCTGGACGACGACCGCTATGACGACTACCCCGACTACCCCGATGACGACGACGCCGACGACGCCCTGCGGCGGCGGCGCAACCTCCTGCTGGGCATCGCCGGCGCGGTCATGGCGATCGTCGTGTTCGGCGCCGGCTGGTGGCTGCTCCTGGGACGGTTCGAGAGCGTCCCGGACGTGACGGGCGTGAGCGTCTCCGCCGCCCGTGACGAGGTCCGCGCCGAGGGTCTCGTCCTCGTGGAGGCGGAGGAGAGCGTCTACAGCGACGTCGAGGCAGGGGCGGTCGCGCGCACCGAACCGGAGGCGGGGACGCGGGTGTCCCCCGGAGACGAGATCACGGCGTTCGTGTCCAGGGGTCCACAGGTGGTCGAGATGCCCGACCTGGTGGGCCAGGACGGCGCCGACGCGATGGCGGCCCTGGAGGAGCTCGGCTTCAGCACGGAGAACCTCGAGGAGGACGTCGTGGACGCCGAGGACGTGCCGCCGGGCGAGGTGATCTCCACCGACCCGGCCGCGGGTGAGGACGCCGACCGCGAGGAGACCGTCACCGTCCAGATCAGCCGCGGGATCCAGGTCCCCGCCGTGGGCGGCCAGGAGCTGGAGCGGGCCCGCCAGACCCTGGAGGACCTCGGGCTCACGGTCGAGGTCGTCGAGCAGGAGAGCGAGGACGTCGGCGAGGGCTTGGTGATCAGCCAGGACCCGGACAACGGCAGCACGGTGGGCGCCAACGCCACCGTCACGCTCACCGTCTCCAGCGGTCCGCCCGGGGTCGACATCCCCGACGTCGTCGGCATGCGGATCGGCGAGGCGCGCAGGGCACTGGAGGACGCCGGCTTCGAGGTGAGCGTCGAACGGTTCTTCGGCGGCGACATCGTGTCGGAGCAGTCCCAGACGGGTCGGGCCCCCGAGGGCACGGAGATCGAGATCATCGCGACCCCGGGCGGCATCGACTTCGGTCAGTTCGAGCAGGACGACGACTGACCGTCGGCCGTAGCGGCCCCTCCGGTCGGGATAGGCTCGCCCGCATGGAGAGCGAGGCGGTCCGGGTACTGGTGGTGGACGACCACCCGATGTGGCGTGACGCGGTGGCGCGCGACCTCGAGGAGGCGGGCTTCGCGGTGGTGGGAACGGCGGGAGACGGCGCCAAGGCGCTGCGCATCGCCCCCGCCGCGCGGCCCACGCTGGCGGTGGTGGACCTCAACCTGCCCGACATGACCGGGGTGGAGCTCACGTCCGGCCTGGTGGCCCTGGACGAGCCGCCGCGCGTCCTGGTGCTCTCGGCCAGCGGGGCCGGCGACGACGTGCTGGCCGCGGTCAAGGCGGGCGCGACGGGCTACCTGGTCAAGTCGGCCGGGCGCGAGGAGCTGCTGGACGCGGTGCGCCGCGTGAACACCGGCGAGGCCGTGTACACCCCGGGGCTGGCGGGACTGGTCCTGGGCGAGTACCGGCGGCTGTCGTCGACCGCCGGCACGGGCCCCGACAAGGGCGCGCCGGTGCTGACCCCCCGGGAGACCGAGGTCCTGCGCCTGGTGGCCAAGGGGCTGGCGTACAAGCAGATCGCGCGGAGGCTGTCGATCGCGCACCGGACCGTCCAGAACCACGTCCAGAACACCCTCACCAAACTGCACCTGCACAACCGTGTCGAACTGGTGCGATACGCGATCGACCAGGGGCTGGACGAGTGAACGGTCGGTGAATTCGCCCCGGGGGTTGGCCTGTGCTCCACCCTGACACTATGGTCTAGACCATATGGCGGCGGGCGCCGCCCAGAACCCACAACGTCGAGGAGAAGTCGCATGCGAGTCGGTGTTCTGACCGGTGGTGGAGACTGCCCCGGTCTCAACGCGGTCATCCGCGCCGTGGTGCGCAAGGGCATCAAGGACCACGGCTACGAGTTCGTCGGCTTCCGTGACGGGTGGCGCGGCCCCCTCGAGGGCGACACCATGACGCTGGACGTGGAGGCCGTCCGCGGCATCCTCCCGCGCGGCGGAACCATCCTGGGCTCCTCGCGGACCAACCTCATGAAGATCGAGGGCGGCGTCGAGCGGGTCAAGGACAACATGGCCGGGCTGGGCGTGGACGCCCTCGTCGCCATCGGCGGCGAGGACACCCTGGGCGTGGCCCGCCAGCTGCACGACCGCGGCGTCAAGGTCGTGGGCGTGCCCAAGACCATCGACAACGACCTCAACGCGACCGACTACACGTTCGGTTTCGACACCGCCGTGAACATCGCCATGGAGGCGATCGACCGCCTGCACACCACGGCCGAATCCCACCACCGGGCGCTCGTGGTCGAGGTCATGGGCCGCCACGCCGGATGGATCGCGCTGCACTCGGGCATGGCCGCGGGCGCCAACGTCATCCTCGTCCCGGAACGGCCCTTCGACATGGACGAGGTCGTCAAGCACGTCGAGAGCCGGTTCCGCACCCAGTACGCGCCGATCATCGTCGTCGCCGAGGGCGCCCACCCCAAGGAGGGGCAGATGGAGTTGGCCACCGGCGAGAAGGACGCCTTCGGCCACGTCCGCCTGGGCGGCATCGGCCAGCGCCTGGCCGACGAGATCGAGCACCGCACCGGCAAGGAGGCGCGCTCGGTCGTGCTCGGCCACGTGCAGCGCGGCGGCACCCCCACCGCCTTCGACCGGGTCCTGGCCACCCGTCTGGGCCTGCACGCGATCGACGCCGTCGCCGACGGCGACTTCGGGAAGATGGTCGGCCTCCAGGGCACCGACGTCGTCCGCGTCGACCTCGCCGAGGCCACCGACACCCTCAAGACCGTCCCCGGCGAGCGCTACCAGGAGGCCGAGACCTTCTTCGGCTGACCGCCGCCGCTCTCCCGCCCGCCGTCGCTCCCGGGGCGCGGCGGGCGGTCGCGTGCCCGGCGTGTGGCCGGTTCCCCCCGGAAAACGGCTGGAGCGGTGGGCACGGTGTTCGATACTGGAGGGGGACGGCGGGTGTGCCCGGTCCCGCCGCCGTCGCATCCACGTCGCACCCGGGCGCATCCACCGGAGGTAGCACCATGTCCGCGTCGCTTGAGTCCGCGCCGCTCCCCGCAAACCCGGCCGGAGCCGACGCCGGACTGGGCGAGCTCTGCGTTCTGATGAAGCTCGGGGAGATCGTCCTCAAGGGCTCCAACCGCAAGCTGTTCGAGCGGCGGCTGCACAACAACATCCGCAACTCCGTGCGCGACATCGGCGAGATCCGCCTCTCCCAGCGCGGTTCGGGCGTGATCATCGTGCGCAAGCCCGGCGCCTCCGACCTCGAGGTCGCCGAGATCGCCGACCGCATGGCCGACGTCATGGGGATCGTGTGGGTGCACCTGGTCCGCCGCGTCGCCAAGGACCTGGACGTGATCACCGACGTCGCCGTGCGCTCCATGGCCGACCGCACCGGGACGTTCGCCGTGCGGGCCCGCCGCCGCGACAAGCGCTTCGCGATGACCTCCTCCGAGCTGGCGGGCTACCTCGGCTCGAAGATCATCGAGGCGCACGGGTACCCGGTCGACCTCAAGCGCCCCCAGAACACCCTGTACGTCGAGGTGGACAAGGACGAGGCGTTCGTGTTCACCGACGGCGTCCCGGGCCAGGGCGGGCTGCCCGCCGGGATGAGCGGGCGCGGCCTGGTGCTGATGTCCGGCGGGATCGACTCCCCCGTCGCCGCCCACCGGATGATCCGGCGCGGGCTGAAGGTCGACTTCCTGCACTTCTCCGGCATGCCGTTCACCGGCCCCGAGTCCATCTACAAGGCCTACAGCCTGGTGCGCCAGCTCGACCGCTACCAGGTGGGCTCGCGCCTGTTCGTGGTCCCCTTCGGCAAGGCGCAGCAGCAGCTGAAGAGCTCCGGGATCGAGCGGCTCCAGATCGTCGCCCAGCGTCGGCTCATGCTCAAGACGGCCGAGGCCCTCGCCGACGACCTGGGCGCGCAGTGCCTGATCACCGGTGACGCGCTGGGCCAGGTGTCCAGCCAGACGATGGCCAACATCACCGCGCTCGACGACGCCGTGGACCTGCCGATCCTGCGTCCGCTCATCGGCATGGACAAGACCGAGATCATGGACCAGGCCCGCCGGATCGGCACGCTCGCCATCTCCGAGCTGCCCGACGAGGACTGCTGCACCATGCTGACGCCGCGTCAGGTCGAGACCGCGGCCAAGATCCCGGACCTGCGCCAGATCGAGCGCCGCCTGGACGCCGAGGAACTGGCCGAGCACCTGGTCGGCACCGCGCAGCTGCACAAGCCGAGCTTCCTGGGCGATGAGGCCCCCACGCGTGTGGAGGGCCGCGCGGCCACGGCCCGGGCCTGAGCGACACGGCGCCGCCCCGTCCGTACCCGGGTACGGACGGGGCGGCGCCGTGTCTCTTTGGGCCTCCGCTTCGCTTCGGCCCGTGTTCGGGCGCCCCAAGGCCAGGGAT
>NZ_JBFAME010000019.1:0-56700 GCF_040660275.1 Nocardiopsis sp. NPDC049922
CCGGCCGTGCGGCGCACGGGAGCGTGTGTTCGGCCAGACCGGCGCGGAGTCGCGCCGTGGTCTGGGACTTCGGTTCGGGGATCACAGGACCTCCTTGGATCGGAAGCGAAGCCCGGTTCCTGCTGGCGGCTATGAAGCAGGGCCTCGGGCTGCCGTGTCTTCGACGGTACGGACTTATGTCATAAGCGTCAAGACATATGCAATAAGTTCTTGAGAGTGTCGCCCCACGGGAAGACCCAGATGCCCCGCACGGCTACCGTGGAGGGACCACACTTATGTCAGAAGACGGAGGCCCGATGAGCAGCCTCGAAGCGCCGAAGGCGCGGTACAAGCAGGTCGCGGACCTGTTGCGCGACGCCATCAAGCGCGGGGAGTACCCGGCCGGTTCATCGCTGCCCAGTCAGCCGGAGTTGGCACGCGAGTACGACCTGAACCAGAGCTCGATCAGCCGGGCCATGGCCATGCTCCGCGCTGAAGGGTTGATCCGCACGGAGCACGGCAAGGGCTCCGTCGTCCTGGAGGTGCCCACGGTCAAGCGCGTCCGGCGCATCGACAGGGACTACCGGACCCGCCCCACTGGCAGCAGCTTCGCGGAGGAGTTGACCAAGGCGGGGCGCACCTCGCGCACGGAGCTGGTCGTCTGCGACGCCGTTGATGCGCCCGCCGACATCGCAGAAGTCCTCCGGCTGGACGAATCCGAACAGGCGCTACTGCGCAAGCGTCACATGTACGCGGAGGACAAGCCGGTGCAGATCGCGGCCTCCTACATCCCCATGAGCGTGGCCGGAAGCGTCGACATCGCCACGCCGGACACCGGCCCCAGCGGCATGTACGCCCGGATCGCGGATCGAGGGTTCGGACCGGTCCGGTTCACCGAGGACATCGAAGTGCGTGGGGCCAAGGAGGATGAGGCGACCTTCCTGAACATCACCCCTGGACAGCCGGTGTTCGCCATCCTGCGCACCGCCTTCGACAAGGACGACCGGCCCGTAGAGACCTGCCTGAACGTTCTCGCGGCTCTCCAATGGAAGCTCACCTACGCATGGGAACAGGACGTGAGGTCATGACCAGCGAGCTGCCCCGCCATAGCGTCAGCGTCACCGGTGTGGTCGTCCGGCCCACGGACGGCAAGGTGCTGGTGATCAAGCGGGCCGACGACGGCCGTTGGGTCCCGCCCGGCGGAGTCTTGGAGCTGGACGAGACTCCGGAACAGTGCGTGGTGCGGGAAGTCCGAGAGGAGACCGGGATCGAGGCCAAGCCGGTCCGGTTGGTCGGCGTGTACAAGAACATGAAGCTCGCCGTGGTCTCACTGGCCTTCCGATGTGAGCCCGTGGGCGGCGAGCTGCGCACGAGCGATGAGTCGAGCGTCGCCACGTGGCTGTCGCCGGAAGAGGCTGTGGAGCGCTGCCCCGAGGCGCGGGGGGTGCGCATCAGGGACGCACTGTCCGACGACGGCCCCCACGTTCGAGCCCACGACGGCACTTCTCTACTCCCGGGAAGCTGATCCCCACTGGGAAGGTTCTGCAATGCGGTTGGCACTAACCTCTGAGAGCGACATCAGCGGGTTGCATGCGCAGGGCCAGAATGCGGCCAACTGGAAGAATGACGCGTTCAGCCAAGAAACAGGCCGGAGGTGTGACAAGCCACCACCGGCCCTCAGTAGCGGATCGCTACTTCTTTCTCTTCGGCTTCTCGACCACAGTCGTCCTCGGGTGGCGAGCAGCGGTCGCCTTGCTCACGTAGCGGCCACTGATGGCGCTACGGGCCTTGCCGGACCCCTGACCCGAGCCAGACGGCTTCCTTTTAGCCATAGTTGACTTCACCCCCGTTCCAAGCCGGACACCAGCTCTTGACGGGGCCCTCAACTTGCCTTGAAGGCACGTCGTGTAGGGTCGAGGCCTCTGCCACGAGAACACAACCCCAGCACTGGCATCGTCCCCAGACGGTTTGCCCGTGCTGGGGTTTTCAGCTTGTGGAGATGTTATCAGTTACTCGGGCTATATCACCACGCACGACACAACATAGGCAACCATGCCCCCCTCATGGACACAAGATCTAGGGGTGAGGTGCCGGAGTCGGAGCTAAGTTGTCAGGACTCCGGGCGGCCCAAGTGTGCGCGCTGGAGGTGCCGCAGAACCCTCAGAACCTACAGAACTGGCATTCTTGCAGGTCAAGGTGTCATGTGGCGGAATCACAGAACTCCGCGATACCTCCGCAGAACCACCAGCCGGAGGGTTCTGCGGTTCTGCGGCGGTTCTGCGGGGAAGTGCGGATTGGCCTCGCGGAACGTTGACCAGCCGGGACGGGGGTTCTGCGGGTTCTGTAGGTTCTGCGGCGGGGTCCCGCTCCCCAGGAGGTGATCTTGGGCAAGCCTCTCGAAAAATCGGCTTCACCCGATGCCCGCAGACGGGCAAACGCAACCCTCCGAAGGTGATCCATCATGCGTGGAGAACCGCCACTCAGGGGCCATCTGAGGGGGCCAAATGGGGGGCCACCGGTTGCGTACTCGCCCGAACCCTGGCGAACGCTGGCGCACAGCGAGAGACACCCTTGACCTGCGTTCGGAGGCCGGTAAACTGGTCACCCACCATCGAACATGTGTTCGGGACGAAGAGGTCGTGGGTTCAAATCCCGCCACCCCGACGGAGGAACGGGTGTCCACGCAGGTGGGCACCCGTTCTTTGTTGTGCGCGCCTCACCCCACGCGGTGGCGGCACGAGGTCGTGGACACGTTCGCTGAACGGCCGTGCCCCGCCCGCGGACCACCGCGGGCGGGGCACGGCCTCCTCCTACCGCTCCTCGGCGGTCGTTCCGCCCCGGACCTGGGTGCCGACGTCGAGCGTCGCCCTCTCCTCCGCGAGACGGCGCAGCGCCTCCTCCTGGGTGATCCGCGTGCGCGGGGTGACCAGGCTGACCACCACTCCCGCCACCAGGGCCACGGCCAGCGACGGGAGCACCGCGTTCCCCCAGAACGCGCTGTAGGCGTCCACGTTGTTCACGACCAGCGCCGCCGCCGAACCGCCCGCCATCGCGGCGATCCCGCCCTGCCATGTGGCGCGGGGCCAGAACTTGCCCAGGATCGCGGCCACCAGCAGCCCCGTGAGAACCGTGGAGATCATCATCGTGATGTAGCCGATGATCGTCGTGGCCAGCAGCGCGAACACCAGGGCCAGCAGGAGCACCGCCCCCAGCGCCCACCGCGAGTAGGCCACCAGCCGCTCCGCCTTCGGCAACCGTCCCGTCACCACCTGGGAGACGTCGCGCATCAGGATGGTCACGCCGACGATCGCGTCGGAGTCACCGGAGGACATCGTCGCCGACAACCCCGCGACCAGCAGGAACGCACCCACCCAGAGCGGGAACAGGGTCGTGGCCAGGTAGGGGAAGGCCATGTCCGGGTTCTCCAGCCCGGGCGCCAGCGCGTTGGCGGACATCCCCGCGACGGCCGGGAGGAGGGAGAAGACGGCGAACAGCCCCCCGGCGAGCAGGAAGCTGCGGCGCACCGTGCGAACGTCGACCGCGGAGTAGATCCGCTGGCGGTAGGACGGCGTGGCCAGGACCCCGACGGCGATGACCACCGCGAGCGACAGCGCGGGCAGCGGGCCCAGGGCCTCGACGCCCAGCAGGGAGGCGGCCTCGTCGGAGGTGCCCTCGCGCATCCCGTCGAACCCGCCGACGGTCACCAGCGCCAGCACCGCGAGGACGGTGAAGCCGAGGAACAGGATCGTGCCCTGGACAGCGTCGGTGATGACCACCGCCAGGTACCCGCCGACCACTGTGTAGAGGCCGAAGCCCAGGGCGATGACCACCTTGGCCAGGTTCTCGTCCATGCCGGTGAGGAAGGACAGGTACATCGCCCCGCCCATGATGTGCGCGCCCAGCCAGCCGACGGAGGCCAGGAAGAGCAGGACGGCCACGACGCCCTTCACCGCGCGGCTGGCGCCGTAGTAGTAGCTCATCTCCTCGGCGAAGGTCATGAAACCGTGCTCGCGCACGTCCGCGAAGAGCCACAGGAGGAGGAAGACGCCGAGTGCGCCGCCGATCCCGTACAGGGCGCCCGCCCAGCCGTTCTGGTAGGCGAAGCCCACCGCGCCGAGGCTCGATCCGGTTCCGACGAGTGTGGCCAGCGTGCTGCCCATCACCAGGGGGGTGCTGAGTCTGCGTCCGGCGAGCAGGAAGTCCTCACCGCTGCTCGTGCGCCGGGCGACCCACCAGCTGATACCGAGCATGAGGAGGACCGCGGCGAGCAGGGCCACCAGGTAGCCCATGGAGGATTCGATCATGACACACGTCCAAAAGTCATGGGGGGAGTGACGCTCGGTGGGACCACGGGGTCCGGAGCGGTCGGGGGGTGTGGGGCCCGCCCGGCACACGTCGTGCCGGGCGGTGTCGGTTCTGGTCCCGGGCGGTGGGGACGGACCGCGTCGCGGCTCGGCCGGGCTACTCGGCGGGCTTGTACAGCACGGCGTCGACCTCGATGAGGAAGCCCGGCAGGTCGGCCTGGATGGTGGTGCGCACCGGCGGCTCGTCGCCGAAGTACTCGGCGAAGACCCCGTTCATGGCCTGGAAGTCGTCCAGGTCGCGCAGGTAGACCCGCGCCTGCACGGCGTCGGCCAGGCTCGACCCGGCGGCCGCTGCCACGGTCGCGAGGTTGTCGAAGGTCGCGCGGGCCTGTTCCTCGAACGGGCCGTCCACGAGCGAGCGGTCGGCCCGGTGCGGGGTGGCCCCGGCGAGGTGGACGAAGTCGCCGGCGATGACCGCCTGCGAGTACGGGCCTCCGGGCGGCGCGGCGTCCGGGGCCGTGACGACCTGCTTCTTCCTGGCCATGTGATACTCCTTCGGTGTGCGATACGCCGGTTCTCCGGCGCGGTCAGAACAGGGTGCGGACGGCGTCCACGACCCGGTGGTCGGCGTCGAGCACCGGCCGCGACAGCTCCGGTGGGTCGGTCATCGCGGCGCTCCCGTGGCGGTGGGGTCCTCCGACTCCCGGTCCGGGCGGGGGAAGGGTTCGTCGAAGTCCTCGGGCCGGTCCAGGTGCCGGACGGAGGCGCGGACGCGTCCGTGGCGGTCGGCCTCGGCGCGCCGCTGGGCGTCGCTGAGCGGGACCCACACCGGCGGGGGCGCGGCGACGTACGGCGGCAGGAGACGCCCCGCGGCGTAGGTGGCGGTGTTGGTCAGGCGGATCGGGGCCTCGCGCACACCCCCGTGCACGTCGACGGTGGGGAACCGGCCGTGCTCGGCCGCGAACACGGCGATGTCGGCACGGGCGCCGACCTCCAGCGTCCCGGCGGCGAGCCCGAGGGCGCGGGCGGGGCGGACGGTCGCGGCCGCCACCGTCTCGGTCAGGCCCATCCCGGCGGCCAACGCCTTGCCCATGACGGTCGGCAGGTCGAAGGCGGGGCCGTGGACGGACCGGATGTGCAGGTCGGTGGAGACGATCGGCTCGATCCCGGCGGCCAGTTCGGTTTCGAGGACGTCGAAGTCGAAGGCGCCCGAGCCGTGTCCGAGGTCGAAGACCACTCCGGCGTCGCGCAGCCGCAGGAGGGCGTCCGTGGGTCGGCCGTCGGCGACGAGGTCGGTGGCCACGCCCGTGGCGCAGTGGGTGAGGATGTCGCCCTCGGAGAGGAAGGGCTCGACGTCGGCGAGGTCGGGCGGCCCGTAGCCGATGTGCACCATGAGCGGCCGTTGGAGCCGTCGGGCGAGGTCCGCCGCCCGGCGCAGCGGTTCGAGCCCGTGCTCGCCGACGGTGTGGCGGTCGATCCGCGCCTTGACACCGCGGACCAGGTCGCCGTGCTGGGCGGCGACCGCGACGGCGGCGTCCACGTCGAGGTTCTCCAGCACGTGGTGTTCGCCGGTGCGGCCGACGAGCCCGAGCCCGGAGACATTGATCATCGCGTGTACCCGGAACGGCGCGGGGTCGACGACCGCGCGGCGCAGGCCCTCCATCGCGTAGGCCCCCGCCGATCCGGCGTCGACCCAGGTCGTCACGCCGGTGCGCCAGGCCAGCGCCTCGGGGTCGAGCCCCCAGTAGGTGGCGCCGTGCCACACGTGCGTGTGCAGGTCGACCAGCCCCGGCAGGACCAGCCGACCGCACACGTCGACGGTCGACGCGGCCCGCTCCTCGGGGAGCCCGGTGGCGACGGCGGCGATCCGACCCGCGCGTACGGCGACGTCGACGGTCTCGTCACGCCCCGACGCCGGGTCGATGACGCGACCGCTCCGCAGCAACAGGTCCCACACGCCAACCATTCCCTTCGATGCTGCACTATACGCAACAGTGTTGCGCATTTTCCATCGCCAGGAATAGCATTCGGTCGTGCCGCGGGTCAACACCCCGCGTGACGCGGACAACAGTCGGGAGGTCGTGGGTGAACGAGCCGCAGCGGACCGAGGACGAGGCGCGCTCCCCAGCCGAACGCCCGAATGAGCCGACGGTCGACGCCGTCTGCGTGGGCGAGACGATGGCGCTCCTGGTCCCGCACGGCCCCGCGCCGGGCGACCGCTCCCCGGACCCCGCGCCCCTGTTCCGCGCCGAGATCGGCGGCGCCGAGTCCAACGTCGCCGTCCACCTCGCCCGTGCCGGGCGGCCGGTCGCCTGGCACAGCGCCCTGGGCGACGACCCGTTCGGCCAGCGGATCCGCGACCGCCTCGCCGCCGCCGGGGTGCGCTGCGCCGCCCGCACCGACACCGCGCGCCCCACCGGCCTGTACATGAAGGAGCCGCTGCCCCGGGGCACGCGAGTGCGCTACTGGCGGCGGGGGTCGGCCGCCTCCGCCCTCACCCGGTCGGACGCCGTCGAGGTCTGGCGCCTGCGCCCGCGCCTGGTCCACACCTCCGGGATCACCGCGGCCCTGTCCGCGTCCGCGCACGGGCTGGTCGAGGAGCTCCTGGACACCGCCCCCACCGGAACCCTGCGTTCCTTCGACGTGAACTACCGGCCCGCGCTGCACGGCGACCACAACGCCGCGCCCCTCCTCGACCTCGCCCGACGCGCCGACGTCGTCTTCTGCGGGCTCGACGAGGCCCAGGCGCTGTGGGGCGTCACCGACCTGGCCGAGCTGCGCGACCTCCTGCACGGCGCCGCGCCGCACGGCCCCGTCCCGCACGGGCCCGACCTGCTCGTCATCAAACAGGGCGCCGAGGGCGCCACCGCCGTCCGCGGTGACCGGACCTGGTTCCAGCCCGCGCCCAGCGTCGAGGTCGTCGAACCCGTCGGCGCCGGTGACGCGTTCGCCGCGGGGTTCCTGGACCGCCTCCTGGACGGAGCGCCGATCCCCGACTGCCTGGCCGAGGGCGCCCGGCTGGCCGGGATCGTCCTGCGCCTGACCGGCGACATCCCTCCGCCACGGACGGGCGCGGCCGCGGCCTGGGAGACTGACTCAGGCCCTGACCTGGGGTCGTGCCCGCAGTGACGAGAACGAGGGGGAGGACCGGCGGTGTCCAACAGCGTCGAACGTGCCATGCGCATCCTGGTGGAGCTGGCGGAGGGCCCGACCACCATCAGTGAGCTCGGCCGCCGTCTGGACGTGCACCGCACGACCTCGCTCCGCCTGCTGCGCACCCTGGAGGAACAGCGCTTCGTGCGCCGCACGGACGACGGCAGGTACCAGTTGGGGCCACGCATGGCCACCCTGGCCGCCGCCGCGCTGGAGGGGTTCGACGTGCGCGGACTCGCCGCGCGTCACCTCAGGGACCTGGGCGCCTCCAGCGGCCAGACCATCCACCTGGGAGCGTTGGAGGGCGACCGCGTCGTGTACCTGGACAAGGTCGAGTCGCGGCACGCCGTCCGCATGTACTCCCACATCGGCGCGCTCGCCCCGCTGCACGCCACCGGCATCGGCAAGGCGATCCTCGCCCACCTGCCGGGGCGCGAGCGCGACACCCTGCTCGGCGACCCGCCGTTCGCCCGGTGCACGCCGAACACCCTCACCGACCGGGCGGCGCTCGACCAGGAGCTCGCCCGGACCGCCGAACGCGGCTGGGCACTGGACGACTTCGAGCACGAGGAGTTCATCCACTGCGTCGCCGCGCCCGTCTTCGACGCCTCCGGGAGGGTGCGGGCGGCGATCTCGATCTCGGCGCCCAGCATGGTCCTCGACCGGCAGGACCTGCTCGCCCTCACCGGAGACCTCACCGCCGCAGCACGCGACATCAGCGAGGAACTGGGTTGGAGTCAGACATGACCAGCACGCGCCCCGCCGCCGAGACCCCCGGCGGCGCCGGTTCCCCGGCCCGGCCGGTGACCGGCTGGGCGGACTTCTTCGCCGACGGCCTGTCCCCTGTTCCGCTCATGCTGATCCTTCGGGGCGCCGCCCCCGACCGCGCGGTCGCCGCCGCCCGGGAGGCCTGGCGGGCCGGTGTCCGGCTGGTGGAGGTCACGCTGGAGAGCGAGGCGGGCCTGCCCGCGCTGGAGGCGGTCGTCCGTGCCGCCGAGGGGCGCTTCTCCGTCGGGGCCGGGACCCTGACCACCCCCGAACGGCTCCGCCGCGCGGTCGACGCGGGCGCGCGGTTCGGGGTGGCGCCGGGACTGGACGCCGACACCGTCGCCGAGGCCGCCCGCCTGCGTGTCCCGTTCCTGCCGGGCGTGGCCACTCCCACCGAGGTCGGACGGGCCGCGCGGATGGGGGTCACCGCGGTCAAGGCGTTCCCCGCGAACCTCCTCGGGCCGGGCTGGGTCTCGGCCCTGCGCGGCCCGTTCCCGGAGCTGCGCGTGGTGGCCACCGGCGGCGTCGACGCGACGAGCGCGCCCGAGTACCTGCGCGCGGGCGCCCTCGGGGTGGGTGTGGGCCGGTCCCCGGCCGAGAGCGGCGGCCTGCCCGACCTGGTCGCCGCGCTGTCGCGCTAGCGCGGGCCGATCGCGCCGGTCACTCCGTCTCCTCCAGCAGGGCGACCGCGCGCTCGGCGATGGCGATGAGGAGTTCCTCGTCGCCGGTGAAGTCGGCCTCGCCGGTGCTGTTGCCGTAGGGCTCGCTCGCCGTGACCGAGACGAGGACGGTGCCCACGCGCGCCAGCACCTCGGCCTCGCTCTGCGGCTCGTCGTCGGGTCCGTCGACGTTGTGGGAGACCAGCGACTCGTCGCCGAGGTCGAGTTCGTCGGACTCGATGACCTCCAGCCAGGCGTACTCCGAGTCGGTCTCCCCGAGCAGGTTCTCCGCGTCGGCGGCGTACTGCCGTTCCGCCGCCTCCTCGTCGACGACGGGCTCGTAGTCGTCGTCCGTGGGCAGCCGGAAGGCGACCCGGAGGTACCCCACGGTGCCGTCCGAGAACTCCGCGTACCAGTCGCACGAGACGGCGCCGTCGTGGTACGACTGGCTCCCCAACGTGGCGGAGACGGCGCCCAGTTCCGAACGCGTCGCCGCGGCGCACGGCTCGGCGGGCAGCTCGTCGAACTCGGGCTCCGGCGTGGCCGCACCCGATCCGGTCAGGGCGAACGCCGCCCCGACCGCTCCGGCCACCAGGACGAAGGCCGCGAGCGTCACCGCGACGGTGATCCCCACGGTGCGCCCGGTCCCGCTCCTCGGCGCGGGCGGCGGTACCGGTTGGGGTGCGGGGTACGGGGCGGGGCCTGGCTGCATGACGGGGTCTCCTGGTGTCTGGGGGAGGGGCGGCTATCCGAACACGTCGGCGATGACATCGGCGAGCAGCGTCTCGGCCCCGGCGGTGTCGAGGTCGTCGCTGCCGCTGGGGAGGATCGCCCTGATCGAGCCCACCACGTCCCCCTCGCGGACGATGACGGTCACGCGCTGGGTGATGTCGTACTCGTAGTCGTAGTCGATGTCCGTCAGGACGAGCACGCTCTCGTCCCCGAGGTCGAGGTCGGCCTCCTCGGTGCCGACGACCTCCGTCGCCGACCCCTCCACGACGTAGCCGAGTTCTCCGGCGGACTCGACCTCGTCCTCGTACATCGTCCCGGCGTCCCGGGGGACGTCCTCGTCGGAGACCTCCTCGACCAGCTCGGCGTCGTCCTCCCGCATCGGCGCACTGTGGCTGACGGACAGCATCACCTCCTCCTCCCCGTGGAGGGAGACCTCCCAGCCGCACCCACTGGAGTAGGTGGACACGTACCAGGAGGTGACCTCCGCGTCGAGGTCGTCCAGGGCCTCCGCGCCGACGGACGCGCAGGGGTCGGCGGGCAGACCCCCGACGGGCCGCGCACCGGAGGAGCCGGGGAGGCCGAGGGCGTAGACGCCGGTGCCCGTGAGGGCTCCCGCGACGACCAGGGTCACGAGGGCCGTGACGGTGACCGTCAGGGCCCTGCGCGGCGGCCGCACGGGCGCCGACGGCGGCAGGGGCTGGCCGGGGAGACCGGGGTGGCCGGGGTACGCCTGCTGGCCCGGGTGACCGAAGGGGGGCTGGGGTTGCCCCGGATGCCCCGGGAACGCGCCCTGCCCCGGCTGACCGGGGTGGCCCGCGTGGGGCGGCTGGCCGGGCTGTCCCGGTGGGGGCGGGGGCTGCTGACCAGGAACCCCGGGAAACGGGGGCTGCCCCGGAGGACCGTGATGGGGCGGTTGGCCCGGCTGGGGCGGATGAGGGGGCTGTCCCATGAGCGAGGGTCCGTCCGAGGGAGATTCGAGGCCTGACTCCACGTATGTTCCCACGGCGCACGCACCGAACGTGCGCCAAACCCCCGTCGTGGCACATACCGGCCAATGACACCGGGACACGCGGTACGGGCGGGAGCCACCCCCACGGCACCGAGGGGCATCGCCGCCCGAACGGCGGTCACCGGCTGGCCGGGACCGGCCCCCGTCGAGCGCTCCCCCTCAGTGGGGGGCGACACCGCGCACGTGCTCGTCCCCCCAGACGGCGAGCGGTTCCAGCGCCGCGTTGAGGGACCGCCCCACCGAGGTCAGCGAGTACTCGACGCGCGGCGGGACCTCACCGAAGTCCTCCCGGTGCACGATCCCGTCCTCCTCCAGCTCCCGCAGGTGGGCGGCGAGCACCTTCTCGGTCACGCCCGTGACCAGACGGCGCAGTTCCCCGAACCGGCGCGGCCGCTCGGCCAGGGCCCAGATGATGACGACCTTCCACTTGCCCCCGATCACGTCCAGCGCGGCGTCCAGACCGCAGTTGTACGCGCCGGGCCTGCGCGTGGCGCGCATGCTCCCCACCTCCACCTGCACGCTTACCCCGGGGTGCGCACCCACTTCCAAGTGCGTACTTGTGGGCCCCCGGGGCCTGCCAGGAGCCTAGTCGACATGACCGAACACACCATCGAGAAGCCCCGCGTCTCCCTGCTCGGCCTCGGCGACATGGGGTCCGCCTTCGCCCGCGCCTGGTTGGCCGCCGGACACCCGGTGACCGTCTGGAACCGCACCGCGTCCCGCACCGAACCCCTCGCCGGGGAGGGCGCCGACGTCGCCGCCACGGCCGCCGAGGCCGTCGCCGCGAGCGACCTGGTGGTCACCGTGCTGCTGGACGACGCCTCCGTCGGCGCCGCCCTCGCCGACGCGGACCTGAACGGGAAGGATCTGGTCAACGTCACCACGAGCACCCCCGACGAGGCGCGTGCCCGCGCGCGGTGGGCGGACGCCCGCGGCGCCCGGTTCGTCAGCGGCGGGATCATGGCGGTGCCGACCATGGTCGCCGTCCCCGAGACGGGCGGCTACGTCTTCTACAGCGGGTCCCGCGAGGCCTTCGACCGCCACGAGGGCACGCTGTCCGTCCCGCTCGCGACCGCGTACACCGGTGAGGACGCCGGGCTGGCCGCCCTGAACGACATCGCCCTGCTCAGCGCGATGACCGGCATGTTCGCCGGTGTCGCCCACGCCTTCGCCCTGGTCCGGGACGCGGACGTGGACCTGGGATCGTTCTCCGACCTGCTCTCCGGGTGGCTCACCGCCATGACCGCGACCGTCCCCGGCACCGTCGAGCACCTGGAGAGCGGCGACTACACCACCGGCGTGGTCTCCAACCTCGCCATGATGGTCAGGGGGAACGCCACCCTGCTGCGGACGGCCGAGGAGCGGGGCGTGAGCACCGAACTCCTGCGGCCGTACATGCGGCTCATGGAACTCCGCCTGGCACAGGGCGGCGCGGACGAGGACGCGACGGGGGTGATCGACCTGCTCAGCGACGCGCGGCGCTGAGTCCCGCCACCGTGACCAGCGCGGTGCGCGCCCCGGTCGGGCGCCGCGTCGAGTGGGCTCGCGCCTCCCCGCCGGTGGTTCCCGGCCCGGGGAGGGAGCCGGGCCGGGAACCGGGTGGGGGCGGCATCGTCGGAGCGGACCCCGAGCGGGGGCCGGACGCGCGGTCCGCCCCGGCGGATCAGGCCGCCGCGCCGATGTTGACGTCCATGCAGGAGTAGAAGGCGTTGGCCGTGTCGGCGATGTTCCACACGGCGAGGATCTTGTGCTGGCCGCTGTAGGCGGTCAGGTCGACGGTGTGGGCCACGGTCCACGGCGGACGGTGGCCGCCGTAGCCGAACCGCGCGACCTCCTGCCCGTCGACGTAGTACACCCAGTCGGTCGTGGCGTGTGCCGCCGTGAACGTCCACGTGAAGGTCAGCGTCGAGCTGACCGGGGTGACGTCCCATCCGTAGTCGTCGTCGTCCAGTTCGGCGAACCTGGCGTTGCCGCCGGAACAGCTGTAGAGGCCCTTGGGCCCCTCGACGCTCTGCGGCTCCCACTTGATGCCTCCGCACTCCACGACCCTGGCGGCGCACTGCGCCTGGCGACTGGGGGGAGAGGAGACGTAGCCGTGGGCGCTGGCCACGCCGGCGGGCATGAGGGTGAAGGCCATGGCCGTCGCGGCGGCGACGGCGGTGATCGAGCGGAGTCTGCCGCGAATCTTCATCAGTGAGCCCTTCGTGACGGGTCACGATCCCCGGGCCGGTCGTCGGGGGTGGGGTGACCGGGGGTCGTAGCGGGAGGACCCGGGCCCTTGCGAACCCAGGGCGGACGGAGGCCGTGCGCGGAGTCGGATATTCTCCGGCGAAGGTCGACGACATTGTCATGGTTTTCCGGGTTTACCCGAAAAGTCCATTCCGCCCGCTTGGGATGACGGTAGGAAGGCGGCCACCACCCGTCAAGACACCCACGCGACCGGCGCGGACACCCCAGGCCGTACCAGCATCCAGAGGCCGTGGCGGCTCGGCCGCACTGGTATCGACGCCACCGAGGCGACCCTTTCCACACTCAACTGGAAATATAATTAACAGTTAGACGCGGTGGTCCACTCCGGGGTGACCGGAAATGGCGTACGCAAGCGCGCCACGCCGACCGTACCTGTCCTTAGGGCTATATTTTCCTGTCCCGTAAAGTAGACACCGTTCGTGCGTGTCGGGCCCGAGGCCCCGAGCCCGCACGGACGGGAGCGAACCCGCACGGGCGCGCCACACCGCCCCGGAACCATCGTTGTCCTACGATCCAGACATGGGCCGATCGTCCGAAGATTCACCACTGCGCCGGATCCACTCCGAGGCCAGTCTGCTCGGGGGCGCCGCCTACGCCATCCTGCTCCAGATCGCCCATCCGAGCGTCGCGCAGGGCGTGCACGACCACAGCGACTTCTCCTCGCGCCCCCTCGACCGCCTGCGCGGCACGCTCTACTACGTCTACGGCACCTCGCTGGGCACCGGCGAGGAGCGGGCGCGGGTCCAGGCCATCGTCCGCGCCGTGCACCGCCGGGTGAACGGCCCCGGATACCGGGCGCTCGACCCCGACCTCCTGCTCTGGGTGGCCGCGACGCTGTTCCACACGTGGACGCGGCTGTACGAGCTGACCGTCGGGGAGATCGACGAGGACGAGTTCCCCGTGTTCCTGCGTGAGGCGGCGGTGTTCGCGACCGCGCTGGGCCTGCCCGAGGACGAGTGGCCCGCCACGCCCGCGGCGTTCGACGCCTACTGGAGCGAGGCGGTCGAACGGCTGGAGGTCGGCGAGACGGCGCTCGGCATCTCCCGGCAGCTCTTCTGGCCCGCCAACCGGCTGCTCTGGCCGATCACGCACGTCCAGCGGTTCCTCGCGGGCGGCCTGCTGCCGCCGAAGCTGCGTGAGAACTTCGAGATCCCCTGGTCGACGGCCCGGCAGCGGTGGTTCGACCGCGTGGTCCGGGTGACCCGCGCCGTGTACCCGAGACTCCCGCGCGTCCTGCGCGCCCTGCCGAGCAGGCTGTACCTGTGGTCCATGCGCCGGAACGGGGGATGGACGAGACCGCGCGGCGCGCGCGGGAGCCGGGCGTACCACTGAGGGGCGGGACGTCCTCAGTCGCGATCGAGCCCGGCCAGGGCCTCGCGCGCCTGCTCCAGCTCGGGCACACCCATCTCGGCGAAGGCCCGCTCGGCGTCCCGGAGCAGGGTGCGGGCGCGGTCGGTCGGCACGGTCGGCACGGGCAGGCGTCCGAGCGCGAGCGCGGCCCGGGCCGCGATGTAGCGCTCGTTGCGTTCGGCCGCGATGGCGTACGCCCGCTCCAGCTCGACCGCGGCCTCCTCGTGCCGCCCGGCGGCGTGGTAGGTCATGCCGAGGTCGGTGAGGATCTCGGCGTCACCGCTCCGGTTGCCGGACGCCTCGCCGAGTTCCAGGGCCTCGGTGTGGCACTCGACGGCCTTCTCCCAGCTCCCGGCGGCGCGGTGGGCGACCCCGAGGGCGTTGTGGATGTAGATCTGACTCGCCACGAGCTGCTGCCTCTGCGCGGACTCCAGGGCCTCGTTCAGGGTGCGGAAGGCGAGGTCCGGCTCACCGAGGCCGAGATGGGTCTCACCCATCGTGAGCCTTGCCCGCACCCGCATGTCGGCGTTGTCGTCATCGCTGGACTTGCTGAGCGCCTGCTCACAACTGCGCAACGCCTCCGGGTAGTCCCCCAGAGTCCGGTGGAGCAGCGCCAGATTCCCCCACTGCAGCGCCTCCACCTTCGTGTTCCCGGTGGTGATCGCGTACTCCAGGACGCGGCGCAGCGCCACCCGGGAGTCATCGAAGCGGCCGAGCCGCTCGTAGACCATGGCCAGGTTGGCCAGGGCGCGGTTGAGACCCTTGCGGTCCCCGACCGCCTCCAGCAGGTCACGGGCCTCCGCGAGCAGTTCCAGGGACTCGTCGAACCGCCCGGAGAGGCAGTGGGCGATGCCCAGTCCGATGAGGGTCACCGCCCGACCACGCTGGTTCCCCTGCTTGTCACTGGCCTGGAACGCTCTCTCCTGCGAGCTGATCAGCAGCGACATGTGGCCGTGCAGCGCGTAGTAACGCCACACCGACTCCGCCAGACGCCAGGCGCTGTCACCGTTGTCACCAGCGGCGAAGTACTCGATGGTGTCCGTGAGGTTCTCCTGGTGGAGGGAGAACCAGCTCTCCGCGTCCTCCCGGTCCGCGAGGTTGGTGCGATGACGGAGGGGATCCTCGTCCGGGTCCTGTACGCCCATGAGTTCCGCCGCGTGCTGGGCGGTCCTCAGGTAGAACTCCGCCAGTCGGGCCTTCGCCGCCCCGACCTCGCCGTCGGTGAAGTCGGCCAGGGCCCGGTCGAGGGAGAACGCCCTGATCAGATCGTGGAGCCTGTACACGTCCCCCTTCGGCTCGTTCAGGAGGCACACCCCGACGAGTTCCTGGAGGATGTCGTCGGCCTCCTCCAGATCCATGTCCAGGAGGGCGGCCGCTCCACCGAGGTCGACCGTGTTCCCGATCATCAGACCGAGCAGGAGAAAGGCTCGACGCTGGTCGGCGGTGAGGCTCTGGTACGAGAGGTCGATCGCGGACTCGACGCTCTGCCCCTCGACCCGCAGCTCGCGGAACTTGCGGTTCCGTTCGCCGAGCCGCCTCGCGACGTGCGCGAAGGACCACCGGGGGCGGCTGACCATGCGCCCCGCGAGGACCCGGAGCGCCAGGGGCAGGCCGTCGCAGATGCGAACGATGTCACGTGCCGCCTCGGGTTCGGCCCGCACACGATCCCGGCCGACGACACGTTCGAGGAGTTCCAGGGACGTCGCCTCGTCGAACATCCCCAGGGAGAGGAATCGCGCACCGCTGAGACCGGCGAGGTCGTTGCGCGTCGTGATCAGGGTCATCGACCCTGGCGAGGACGGCAGAAGAGGACTGACCTGCGCATAGCTGGCCGCGTTGTCCAGGATGACCAGCGTCTTGCGCCCCATGAGCGTGGCCCGCCACAGGGCCGAGCGCTCGTCGAGGGACTCGGGAAGGGACTCGGGACCCACCCCGACAGCGCGCAGGAGCGCGGCCAGCGCCGAGGCGGGGTCGAGGGGGTCCTTGTTCGCCGTGTAGCCGTAGAGGTCGATGAACAGCTGCCCGTCGGGAAAGCGCTTGCCGGCCTCGTAGCCGAACCGGACGGCGGTGGTCGTCTTCCCCTCGCCGCCGGCTCCCGTGATCACACAGACCTTGGCCAGACCGTCGTCACCGCTGGCCATCTCGTCCAGGATCCGCAGGGGTTCGCGACGCCCCGTGAAGTCCGGCAGGTCCCGGGGGAGGTCGTTGCGCACCACGTATCCGGGATCGGGCCCGTCGGAGGGCACCGGGACCGCTCCCGATTCCGTCCGAGCGTCGTCCCGGAGGATCCTGCCGTGCAGTGCGGTGAGCTCCGGCCCCGGATCGACCCCGAGCTCCTCCGCCAGGTGGGCGCGGAACGACTCGTACACGGCGAGTGCCCTGGCGCGTTCGTTGTCCCTCCACAGGGCGGTGATCAACAGGTGGTGCAACCGCTCGCGGAACGGCTGCTCACTCACCATCGGGGTGAGCCGGGAAACCACCTCCGCCTGTCTCCCGAGGTCCAGGGCGCATGACGCCCACGCGACCACGGCCGACCACTGCTCCTCACGCAGGGGGGCGACCACCGAGTGTTCGAGGAACTCGGACCCGATTCCGGAGAACGGAACCCCGCGCCAGCAGTCCAACGCCTGGTCCAGGAGTTCGACGGCGACCTCGGGTTCGGCGCTCGCGGCTCTCGCGCGCAGGGCGCGAAATCGGTGCAGGTCGACGGTCTCGGGGTCGACGTCCAGGGTGTAGCCGCCGGACGTCGTCGTGATCCGGTCCGGCAGGAGTTGGCGCAGGTGGTGGATCTGGACCTGGATGACCGAACGCGCGGTACGCGGGGGATCCTCGTTCCAGAGGTAGCCGATCAGCTGATCGACCGTGACCTCACGGCCGAGGTGGACCAGCAGGGCGCCGAGCACACAACGCTGGCGTGGTCCGCCGACCGACAACGGTCGGCCACCGGACCACGCGGCGACAGGGCCGAGCACGCCGAATTCCACAAGAGGCAACCCTACAAGGGGAATTCGCAGGCAACGAGAACGTGTGCACGGAGAACACTCCGAGTACCCCCCTCTGCACAAGTACTCGGAGTGATCGAACGACGCTCAGCGCATTACGTGTTGTTGCCGTCGTTCTCCTCGGAGGGCGTGGTCCGTGCGGGCTGCTCCTCTTCCGAAGTACTGCGCTCCGGGTCGGGCTCGCGCGAGGGGCTCATCTTCGCCTCGACGTCAGCACCGGCGATGATCGCCTCGAACTGCTCGTCGACCGTCAGCATCCTGGGCACGCGCACTCCTCTTCTCACCGCACTCGCGTAGAGCCGTAACGTGGCCCTTCGTCGTCTGTGCAGCATCATGGGGGATTCACCTCCTACGACGGAGGGCCACCCGTGGCGGTTCCGCCTGGCTCGCCACGGGTGGCATGTGTCCAACGAACGTCGGACCGGTCAACACTCACGAGCCGTCCTCTCGTGGGAACCGGTCTCGTCGAACGTGTTCCACACTGACGACATCCTCTTCCGTTCCACTTACAGTCCGCTTTCAGCGCGTGCCCGGCACGCGGACTGACGGAACGTCGTGACACGTACACCCTGGGTCCGATTTCGCCACTCCGCCAGTGTCTGGCCGAATGCGGTCAGAGACGGTAGTCGGAACACGGCAAAGGGTAAGCGGCCCGATCCTCCCACGACACCAATACCGGCATTCCCGAACGACTTTCCCGCCGACCGGCAACGGAACGGCACTTCGATGGCGCCCGTTGTCCGCACCGAAAGAACAAACCCACTCCGCATACGCCCTTTCGGACCCCCGTGCATGCGTGCGACCCGCCGAGCGATGACGAGGACGTCCGGGCCATGGGTCCATGAGGATGGCCGTGCCCGACGACGGGGCGGTCGAGGCGTGATCCGCGCCCGGCGGGCATGATCGTCCGTGGCGGATCGTTGTCCGGGAAGGGTGGACGGCCGGTCGGCCGAGCGCGACGCGAGAGAGGGAGTGCCTGATGCAGGACGGCGACGGGAACGGCTGGGTGAGTCTGCCCGACGGGACCCGGCGGTGGGGGGTGTACGGAGCGGCGGGGCTGCTGTTGTACGCCACGGACGTGGCCGGAACCGGACACGTGCTCCTCCAGTACCGTGCCGGGTGGACCCACATGGGCGGCACCTGGGGTATCCCCGGAGGAGCGCGCAACCGCGACGAGACGCCCCTGGAGGCGGCGGTGCGCGAGTTCCGCGAGGAGGTCGAGGGCGATCTCGGCGAGTTCACCGTCATCGGCTCCTACGAGCACGACCTCACCGTGTGGCGGTACGACACCTTCCTGGCCCGCACGCCCGACCTGCTGCCCTTCCGCCCCGGCAACTCCGAGAGCGAGGAGATCCGGTGGGTGCCGGTCGTCGAGACGGGGTCGCTGCCCCTGCTGCCCGCCTTCCGTTCGACCTGGGCGCACCTGCGCGCGGACCTGGCCGAGATCGGGAACGGAGCCGGGCCGGGCACTCCGGCGGGCGCCTGATCGTTGGATCCCCGTAGGGCACGCGCCCGACGGGAAGCGCGTGGTCCGTCCCCCGGGTCGGTCCACCGCCTCCGTCCACAGGTCGCCGGCGACAGACATGCTCGGGTGATGTGGGGGGAAGGTCAGGGACGGGCCCTGATGTTTCGACGACCCCCGGGGCGCATGCTGAAGGGGACGGCCGGAACGGGCGTCACTCGATTCGACTGGAGCAGTGGACATGACGCTGGAGCGCGGTAACGCATTCACTCCCGTCGCCTCGGCGACGATGATCTGGCCCTGGACCACCTCGCTGCTGGGCGGCGCGGCCGGGGGCACCCTCTTCTTCCTGCTGAACATCGGCAGCGGCGCGATCGGCGCCGGGCTGACCGCGGGGATCATCTTCTTCTCGCTGATCGGCGGCATCGGCGGTGTGATCAGCAAGAAGTCCGACCGTCGGGGCAGGCGCTGGGCCGCCAGCTACCCGTTCCGGTACGCGACCGCGCCCGCGCTGGTCGGCGGCGCCGGGTACGCGATCGTCTCCTACGCGACCTCCATCCTGACCTCGCCGATCGGCGGTCTGTTCGGCGCGGTCTTCTCCGGCCTGTTCGTCGCGGCGGCGATCTGGCTCGTCGTCGGGGTCATCGCGATGGTGGTGGGGAACAAGAGCGCCTAGGCTCGGTGTTTTCCGCCCGTGGGCGGAACCAGAACACTCACCTACGGGAGACGACCGGGCGCCGATGACTGAAGCTGCTCGTCAGAAAACGGTCGAGCGGGTCCGCGGGCTCCTCCGCATGGCGGAGGACCCCGCGGTCACCGATGCCGAGAGCCAGGCGTTCACCGCCAAGGCCGCCGAGCTGATGACCCGCCACGCGATCGCCGAGGCCGAGGCCCGCGCCGAGCGCGGCGAGGAACCCGACGCGATCAGCCGCATGAACTACGCGGTACCGGGGGTCGGCGGCCACGGCAAGGCCCGGGTCCGGGCCCTGGCCGACATCGCCGCGGCGTACGGCTGCCAGTCGGCGGTGCGCGGCAACACGGCGGAGAACACCGAGCGGACCATGATCCTGGTGGGCACGGTGAGCGCGCTGGACGCGCTGCGGATGCTGCTGCCGTCGATCTCGATGCAGATGGAGGCGTCGGCGAAGTTCATGACGTCGTCGCACGTGAGCGATATTCGGGAGCTGCGCAACTACACGCGTTCGGAGCTGGAGACCGAGCGCAAGCGCTACTACCGGTCCTTCGTGCGCGCCTACGGTCGCGCGGTGGCCGAACGGATCCGGGAGTTCCGTGCCCGGCTCCAGGAGAACGCGTCGCACGGCGGCGGATCGACCGGGTCGACGGACTGCGACGGGACGGAACCGTCGGGTCGGGGCGCGGAACTGGTGCTGCGGGACGACATCCACCGTGTGAACGAGGAGTTCCACAAGCAGTTCCCGCAACTGCGCAAGCACCGCCCCGAACGCACCCACAGCGCGGCCGGATACCGCGCCGGATACCGCCGGGGACGCGAGGCCGAACTGGGCCTGGACACGCCGGTGACCGGTGGCGGGACGTCGACCCTGACCGAGGGCGAATAGCGCCGATCGCGACGTTGTCCACAGGCTGCGCCGTTCTGTGGACTATCTGCGTTACCGCACGTCAGAGGCGGAATGCGAAGGATTTCCGGGCTGACTTCGGGGTTCGCCGGCCGTGCTGGCCGTCGGTTATCCACAGGAATGACACCGAACCTGTGGACAACTGTGGATAACCTGTGGACAACTGGGGAGAAGTCACGGAGAAAGCGTGTTCCCCGGCTCAGGAAAGCCTCAGGGGCTGCACCAGATAGCGGAAGGACGGCGCGTCCCCCTCCTTGGCCGGAACGTCGGTGAACACGGCGGGTTTGGTCGGCGCGGTGAAGTTGAGGCGCGCGGCGTCGGTCTCCATGGCCGCCAGACCGTCCATGAGGTAGTCCGGCCGGAAGGCCACGCGCAGCGGATCGCCCTCGTAGTCGACCGCGATCGCCTCGACGGCCTGGGCGTCCTCCCCCGACCCGGCCTCCAGGACCACCTCGTTCGGGGCGAAGGCCAGGCGCAGCGGCGTGGCGCGGTCGGCCACCAGGGCCACGCGCTTGACCGCCGCCAGCAGCGGTGCGACGGCGACCTGCGCCCGAGCGGAGAACTCGGTGGGGAACCACGACGCGTACGTGACGAAGTCGCTGTCGATGAGACGGGTGGTGGTGCGGCGCTCGCCGTTCTCGAAACCGATCATGCCCTCGCCCGGCGCCGTCCCCGCACCCGACGCTCCGGCCGACAGCGCGATGTCCACGTTGGACTGGCTGAGCAGCCCGCGCACGATGTCGCCCAGCGTGCGCGCGGGCACCAGCGCGGCCGCGTCGAACTCCGGGTCCTCGGGCCGCCACCACAGGTCGCGGGCGGCGATGCGGTAGCGGTCGGTGGCCACGAGGGTCAGGGTGTCGCCGGAGAAGTCCAGGTAGGCGCCGGTGAGCATGGGGAGGGTGTCGTCCCGGCTCGCCGCCGGGGTCACCTGGCGGACCGCCGTGGCCAGGGTGTCGGCGGGCACGGAGCCGACGCGGTCGGGCATCCCGGGCAGCGAGGGGTAGTCCTCCAGGGGCATGGTGACGAGCGTGAAGCGCGCGGCCCCGCCCGTGACGAGCAGTCGGGCCCCGTCGGCCTCGACGCGCACGGTGCCCTCCGGCAGGTTGCGCACGATCTCGGCGAGCAGGCGGCCGGGGACGAGCGCGGCGCCGGTCTCCTCGGAGAGCACCTCCACCGACGCTCGCGCGGAGACCTCGTAGTCGAATCCGGACAGGTGGAGCCTGGTCCCGTCTCCGGAGAGCTCCAGGCGCATCCCGGCGAGCACGGGGACGGCGGGCCTGGTGGGGAGTGCCCGGGCCGTCCAGGCGACCGCCTCGGCGAACGCGTCGCGGTCTACTCGCAGTCTCACGGTGGGACCTCCTCGTCAGCGCGGTTCACCGAGGAACGTACCCACGGGAGGCGACAATCGACGGCCCCGCCCGGGCGACGCGGGCGGGGCGAGGAGTGCGGAGGAACCGGGCTACTTCCGGTTCGGGCGCAGTGTCCACACGACGGTCATGCGGCCGGTGACGGTGCCGTCGTCGGTGCGCAGCTCGATCTCGACCGGGAACTCCGGGCGCGTGCCCTCGTCCAGCTCGGCGACGATCTCCTCGCGCGGGCGGCCGAGCGTGGCCTCGGCGGTCACGTCCCCCATGGCGAGCTTGAGGTACCTGATCTCGGCGCTGACGGCGAGCGGGACGGCCCGCTCCAGCTGGTCGCCGAAGGTGCCGATGACGATGGCGCCGGAGGCGGACTCGGCCAGGGTGAACATGGCCCCGGCGTGGGGCCCGCCGACGTGGTTGTGGTGGTCGGCGTTGTCGGGCAGGCGCATGACGGCGCGGCCGAAGTCGAGTTCGGTGAAGGTGACCCCGAGCGTGCGGGCGAAGGGCACCGCGGCCAGGAATCCGGACTTGACCATCTCCGCCGTCTCGGCGTTCATCTTTGCCATGACGCCAATGTTACTCCTGAGTAACCTCACGGCGCCACCCAGGAAGCCACCGACTTTCCGTTAAGGCGACGTGAATGGTAGTTCTGGGAGATGACCGACTGGGACCTCCGTAAACTGCGCGTGCTCCGCACCCTGGACGAACTCGGCACCGTCCGGGCCACCGCCGAGGCGCTGCGCATGACCCCCTCCGCCGTGTCCCAACAGCTCTCCTCGCTGTCCAAGCAGACCGGCGTCCCCCTCCTGGAGGCCCACGGCCGCCGCGTACGGCTCACCGACGCCGCCCACGTGCTGCTCCGGCACACCGACATCGTCCTCGCCCAACTGGAGCGGGCCGAGGCCGAGCTGGAGGGGTTCGCGCGCGGGGAGGCGGGTCACGTGCGCGTGGGGTCGTTCGCCACCGCCATCCCCAGGCTCGTCGTCCCCGCCGTGAGCGCGCTGCGCCGCGACCATCCCGGGCTCACCGTGAAGGTGCACCAGGCCGACGCGGCCGAGGTCTACGACCTGCTCTCCGCCGGTGAGATCGACATCGGCCTCTCCCTCGCCGCGCAGGCCCCCACCGGCCAGGACGGCAGGTTCGACCGCGCCGAACTGCTCACCGACCCGCTCGACGTGGCGCTGCCCTCGCACCACCGGCTGGCCAACGCCCCCGGCCCCCGCCTGGCCGAGCTCGCCGACGAGCCGTGGATCTACGGCGACGCGGGCCCCTGGCGGGACATCACCATCGCCGCGTGCGCCCAGGCGGGGTTCGTGCCCGAGCAGGCGCACGTGGCGGCCGACTGGCGGGCCATCCTCGACATGGTCGCCGCCGGAATGGGCGTCGCGCTGATCCCGCGCCTGGCCGCCGCGAGCCGCACCCCCGGGGTCGCCCTGCGGGTCCTGCCCACCGACCAGCCCCGCCGGCACGTGGTCTCGGCCGTGCGCTCCGGAGCCCGCGAACGGCCCTGGATCGCCCTGGTCACCCGAGCCCTGAACGACGCCGCCGTCGCCTTGCCCAATGTTCAGTAATTCAGAACAGACTGAGCAGAAAGTGTCGATGGACGTGACCGATTTCTCCTGAGAGCCTGAAAGCGTCCACGGACACCGGCCCTCGGGAGAGACATGACCGCACCCGCCCCCTTCGATCCGCGCGCCTTCAACGCCCAGCCGTACCAGGGAGGGGACCCGTACGCGGACTACCGTGCCGCCAAGCGCGACTTCTCCACCCTCGTGGACCTCGCCGATCGCCGACTGGGGGGCGGTGTCGTCGCCGCCAACGACGAGTTCTTCGCCGAGCGGGAGAACCTGCTCAAGCCCGAGCCCGCCGTGTTCGACCCCGAGGCCTTCGGCCACAAGGGCAAGGTCATGGACGGCTGGGAGACCCGCCGCCGCCGCGGTGTGAGCGCCGAGCAGCCGCACCCCACCGGCGACGACCACGACTGGGCCCTGGTCCGCCTCGGCCTGCCCGGCGTCATCCGCGGGCTGGTCGTGGACACCGCGCACTTCCGCGGCAACCACCCCACCGAGATCAGCGTCGAGGCCGCCCACCTGAGCGGCACGCCCTCCACCGAGGAGCTGCTCTCCGCCGAGTGGACCGAGATCGTCCCCCGCACCCCCGTGTACGGGCACGCCGCGAACGACTTCGAGGTCACCCGGGAGCGCCGCTGGACGCACCTGCGTCTCAAGCAGTTCCCCGACGGCGGTGTGGCCCGCCTGCGCGTGTACGGCGAACCGGTCGCCGACCCCGCCTGGCTCTCGGCGCTGGACAGCTTCGACGTGGCGGCGCTGGTCAACGGCGGTCTGGTCGAGGACGCCTCGGACCGGTTCTACTCGCCGCCGGAGAACATCATCGCCCCGGGCCGCTCCGCGAAGATGGACGACGGCTGGGAGAACCGGCGCCGCCGCGACAAGGAGAACGACTGGGTGCGCTTCCGGCTCACCGCACAGGCCTCGGTCCGCGCCATCGAGCTGGACACCGCCTACCTGAAGGGCAACTCCGCCGGGTGGGTGACCATCCTCGGCTGTGACGCGGAGACCGACCCGGACACGTGGTTCGAGATCGTGAGCCGCACCAGGCTCCAGCCGGACAGCGCCCACCGGTTCCTGCTCGACTCCCCGGCCACCGTGACGCACATCCGCACGGACGTCTTCCCCGACGGCGGCATGGCCCGCCTGCACGTCCTCGGCTCCCTGACCGGAACCGGCCGCACCGCCCTGGCCGACCGCTGGGAGTCCCTCACCGGCTGACCCCCACCAGCCGCGTCGCCCCCGACGCCCGTGCCCCCGGCGTCGGGGGCGCGAACGTACCGGGGTGTGGATTGACGGGCCATGCCCTAACATGACTGGCGGAGACCAGCGCTCCCCCAGGAGGGTTCGCATAGCGGCCGAGTGCAGTGCTCTTGAAAAGCACCAAGTCCTTGACGGGGCTTCGTGGGTTCAAATCCCACACCCTCCGCCGAAGCCGTGAGTCGCAGCAGGTCGGCGACTCACGGCGAAGACACCGAAGGCCGGTGGCCCTGGCCCGTTGCCCATTCATCGCACACGGGCCGGATGGCCACCGGCCTTCGTCGTTCCCGCACTCAGGCGCCAAGGGTTGCGCCAGCCGTTCGGCCCGGGTCTACTGACCAGTAGGCGTAGACCCCCACGATCACAGATGTGGAACCCACCGGATGCGATACCGCCCACCACCGCGCAGATGGATGCTCGTCACGCTGGCGGTCTGCTTCGTGGTTCAGCTCATCCTCGTCCCTTTCGGCGTGTACATCCTGGTGACCACCGGCCGTTGGAGCAGTCTCGCGATGGCGGCGGCGTGGACGGTGACCCTTCCCGTTCTCATCGTCCAGCAAAGACGTGCCTACATCGAGAACCAACGCACATCCTCGGAAGAGCAGTAGGTGTCAGCCATGGCGGACCGACTCGGCCTGATATCCCTCGTGAGCACCACCCTCATGGCCGTACTCACGGCGGGGAACCTGGCCGAGGACGACTTCCTGGCGGCCGCGTGTACCGGGGCCGCCGCAGTCGTGTGCGCGGTCGTGAGCGTCAAGGGGTACGTCCAAGCGCAACGAAGGCAGAGGGCCGGAACCAGCAGGGGCACAGCGCGTCCTGACGGCCCCCGGACATGACCGCGCGAAACCTGCTCTGGGCTGTCCTGTTCATCCCGTAGCCCTGGTCAAGGTCGTGGTGTCGTCGTACAGGCGCACAACGAAGCGGTCACACAAGCACTGGCGACGAACGTCCTCGACATCGTCGAAGAAGACCGGCGACTCGTCCCGCCCCGGGGCGGCGTCCACCGACGCGGTGTCGGAGGACGCCGCCCCGTCGGCGTCCTCGGCGACCCGCGACCGCTACGCGTACTCCTCCGCGTGCTTGGGCAGCACCACCACCGGGACCGTCGAGTGGTGCAGCACCCCCTGGCTGACCGAACCCAGCAGCGGGCCGCGCACGCTCCCCCGTCCGCGCGATCCCACCACGATGGCGTCCGCCCCCTCGGCCGCCCTCACCAGCGCGTCCACCGCGTTGGACTGGGTGCGCACCACGCTCACCCGCACGTTCACGTCCTCGCGCTGCTCGTCGACGACGTCCGCCAACAGCTCCGCCACGAGCTCCTCCGACTTGCGGTCCAGCACGTGGTCCTGCGGCTGGTACCCCGCGGCGGTGAGCGCGACGGGATCGTAGGGGAAGGCCACCTCCCAGCTGTTGACCACGACCAGCTCCCCGTCGCTCTCCTGCGCCAGGTCGACCGCCAGCCGCAGCGCCCTGCGGGCGGTCGAGGACCCGTCGACCCCGACCACGATCCGGTCCAGGCTCGTGCTCGCGGGCTTGCTGTCCTCCCCCACGGGCACGACCACGACCGGGCACGGCGCGTGTCCCGACAGCCGCACGCTGACCGAACCCGCGAACATCGACGCCACGGTTCCCATGCCCCTCGTGCCGACCACGATGAGGTCCCCCGGGTGGGCCTGCCGGATGAGCGCCAGCGGCGCCTCCTCCAGTGCCGTCAGCGTCCGCACCGTCACCGACGGCGCGATCGCCCGCGCGTACTCCGTGGCGCGCTGCAGGATCTTCCCGGCCTGCCCCGACATCTCCTCCGTCGGCTGGAAGCGGACCGGGCCGCCGTATGCCGTCACGACCAGGGGCATCCCCAACGCGTGGAGGACGGTCAGCGGCGTCCCCCTGCGCCCGGCCTCGACCGCCGCCCACTCCAGCGCCGCACGCGCGTTGTCCGACCCGTCCACCCCCACCAGGACCTGGGGTGAGTGCCGCTTGCTGTCTGCCATGGTCTCTCCTTCGAACCCTTCGTCACCGAGCGGACCGCCCCGACGCGGGAGCGGCGCGGCTCAGGTGTCCTCGGAATGCGGGGGCAGCACCGCGACCGGGACGGGCGCGTGGCGCAGCACCCCCTGGCTCACCGAGCCGAGCAACAGCCCGCTCACCCCGCCGCGGCCCCGCGAGCCCACCACGATCAGGTCCGCGTCCCGCCCCGCCTCCAACAGCGACTCCACCGGGTCAGCTTGCATCCGCACGGCACTGATGTCCAACTTCTCGGTCCGGTCGTCGATCACCTCGGCGAGCACGCCCGCGACGATCTCCTCCGACTGCCGGTCGAACACCTCCTCGTGGGCCTCACGCGCGTCCGCCTCCAGCGCGGTCGTGTCCGCGGGCAGCGGCACCTCCCAGCTGTTGACGACCTGGACGGACGCTCCGGTGACCAGGGCCTCCTGGAGACCGAACCGGAGCGCGCGGCGCGAGGAGTCGGATCCGTCGACGCCCACGACGATCCGCCCCCTCGGCTTCGGCGGCCCCTCCGCCGGGGTGGGCTCGTCCTCGTGCGCGGGCACGAACACCACCGGGCACGGAGCCTCCGTCGCCCGCACACTCACCGACCCGTGCAGGATCGCGCGCACCGCGCCCAACCCCCGGGAGCCGACCACGATGACGTCCCCGTGCCGGGCCTCGCCCATCACCGAGCCCGGACCGTCCTCCGCGGACAGGACGGTCACCACGTCCACCCCCGGATGGGTGCCGCGCACCAGGTCGGCGGCGTCCTCCAACAGGCCCCGCGCGTACCTGCGCGCCTCCTCGGCCGCCGCGCGGCGCTCCGGGGAGCCGTGCGCCACGACCACGGAGGGCTCGCCCATCCCGTGCACGATCCTCAGTTGCGCCGCGCGCCGTGCCGCGGCCTCGGCCGCCCACTCCAGGGCGGCGTGCGCCGCGGGCGTGCCGTCCACCCCGACGACGACGGCCGACGGACGTTCCTCTGCGCTCATGATCAACCCCCTCCACTCTTCATTGTCGGGGCTGCGCGCGGAGAAACCGGGACCGCCGTGTGCCCGTCGTCTCATCCCCGCGAGGCGAAGCCCTCCCCGACGCTCGCCGCCAGGTTCAGGTAGGCGTCGCTGGTCGCGGGGGAGAGCTGTTCCAGATCCACCTCCGCCCCCTCCTCCAGGTGGCCGTCCCACGGCACCCGCACGACGGCGCGGCACCGTCCGGCGAAGTGCTCCTCGAGCCGACCGAGGTCGACGCTGCTCCTGCCGTTGGACCGGACCATCGACAGCACGACGACGGCCCCGCGGACGAGGTTCACGTACCCGTGGGCCTCCAGCCAGTCGAGGGTGGCGCTCGCGCTGCGCGCCCCGTCCACGGACGCCGAGCTCACGAGCACCACCTGGTCCGCCAGTCCCAGCACCCCGCGCATCGCGGAGTGGAGCAGACCCGTGCCGCAGTCGGTGATGCAGATGGAGTAGAAGTGCTCGACGATCCGGGCGACCTCCCGGTAGTCCGCCTCGCTGAACGCCTCCGACACCGCGGGGTCCCGGTCCGAGGCCAGGATCTCCAACCGGCTGGGCGCCTGGGAGGTGAACCCGCGGATGTCCGCGTAACGGGACACCAGGTGGCGCTCGTTGAGCAGGTCGCGAATGGTGGCCGCGGTCTCCAGCCGCACCTTGTCCGAGAGCGTGCCCCGGTCGGGGTTGGCGTCCACGGCCAGCACCCGGTCTCCGCGCAGGGAGGCGAGGGTGGCGCCGAGGGCGACCGAGGTGGTGGTCTTGCCGACCCCGCCCTTGAGGCTCAGCACCGCCACCCGGTGGTGCCCCGACGCCACCGGTGTGCACGCGCGGGCGACGAGCTCACGCTGGTGCAGCACGCGCGGCGACTCCCCGGGGTTGACCAGGCCGAGGGTGGCGGTGTGCACGGCCCTGCGCCAGCCCCCGGTCGGTCCCTGGCGCCGGTTGCGGACCAGCGTGGCTGCGCTGAGCGAGTCGGCGGTCTCGCCGGCCTCTCCCGGGGGCCGGGCGCCGGTGTCCGGGACGGGCCGCCGGGTGGACGGCGTGACGGCCGCCCGTGGACCGGTGAGGGAGGGCGGCGGCTCGGGACCGGTCGGGCGCCAGGGCGTGATGACCCCGTCCGTGTCCGCACCCGCCGCCGGCGGTGGCGCGTCGACGCGTTCGGCCTCCAGCGGCGGCAGCTGCTCGGGTTCGGGCACGTCGGGATCAGGACGAAGCAGGCGCGGCGCCAGGGGGTCCGGGACGGCCTGGTCCGCGCGCCCGGGACGGATCGGACGCCGCGGGCGCTCACGCGGCGCGGGGGGTTCCGCGTCGGCGCGCTCGTCGGGATCCGCCGACTCCCCCTCCGGCTCCGCGGCCTCGGGAATCCGGTCCCCGGACGCCACGGGTCCCGGTTCCTCCTCCGGAGCCGGGGCGTCCTCGGGCAACCGGGCGTAGGGCGGCGGCGGTGGCGCCGCTCCCTCGAACTCCCCGAACCACTGCTCCCTGGGGGTGGGGGCGGCCGGGCCGGGAGCGGCCTCCCCGTCCGAACCGTTCTGTTCCTGGTGTGCCACCAGAGTTCTCCTCAAGAGGCGTCAAGGGGTGTGCTGAGGGGGAGGGGCCCCACGGGGCGTGACCGGGGCCACCCCCGGTCCCACTCATACCCGCACTCGCCAAGCAAAGCATCCCGGTCGCGGACGTGAACGCGCGGATCCCCGCACCCGTGGGCACCCGCCACTGGGTACTGTCAGCCTCATGTACGCGATCCGCATCACCGAGCCCGGCGGCCCCGATGTGCTGTCGTGGTCCGAGGTTCCCGACCCGGTCGCGGGGCCGGGCGAGGTCCTCGTCGACGTGACCGCCAGCGCGGTCAACCGGGCCGACGTCGCCCAACGCCAGGGCGCCTATCCGCCGCCGCCCGGCGCCTCCGAGTACCCGGGCCTGGAGTGCTCGGGCACGGTGGCCGCGCTCGGCCCCGGAACCGAGGACTCCGGATGGTCCGTGGGCGACCCCGTGTGCGCCCTGCTCTCCGGTGGCGGCTACGCCGAACGCGTCGCCGTGCCGGTGGATCAGCTGCTCCCCGTGCCGAAGGGGGTCGGCCTGACCGAGGCGGCCGCCCTGCCCGAGGCCGCCAGCACCGTGTGGTCCAACCTGGTGATGGTCGGCGCCCTCCAGAGGGGGGAGACGCTCCTCGTGCACGGCGGCGGCAGCGGGATCGGCACCTTCGCGATCCAGTTCGCCCGCGCCCTGGGCGCCCGGGTGGCGGTCACCGCGGGCAGCGAGGAGAAGCTGCGCGCCTGCCGTGAGCTGGGCGCCGAGATCACCGTCGACCACCGCTCCGAGGACTTCGCCGAACGCGTGCGCGCCGAGGGCGGCGCCGACGTGATCCTCGACATCATGGGCGGCTCCTACCTGGACGCCAACCTGCGGTCGCTCAGGACCGACGGACGCCTGATCGTCATCGGTCTCATGGGCGGCCGCGGCGCGGAACTCGACCTCGGGCGCATGCTCGCCAAGCGCCTCTCGGTGCACGCGACCACGCTCCGCTCCCGCCCCGTCGAGGCGAAGGCGACCATCGTCGCGGGAGTACGGGACGAGGTCTGGCCGTTGGTGGAGAAGGGGGCCGTCCGCCCCGTCGTCGACCGGGCCGTGCCGATGCGGAACGCGGCGGAGGCGCATCGCGTCTTGGAATCGAGCGCGCACACGGGCAAGATCCTGCTCACCCTGTGACAGCCGACGACATCCGATGAAGGGGACTGATGACCAGCGCAGACAACCACAACGAGCAGCCCCACATCCTGGTGGTGGGCACTGACCACCACGGCGGGGGCGACGACGGCCACGAGGAGCCCCGCACCCTCACCGACATGGTGGAGCAGCCCGCCAAGGTGATGCGGATCGGCAGCATGATCCGCCAGCTCCTGGACGAGGTGAAGGCCGCTCCCCTCGACGAGGCCAGCAGGGCCCGGCTCAAGGAGATCCACACCTCCTCGATCAAGGAGCTGGAGGACGGCCTGGCCCCCGAGCTCATCGAGGAGCTGGAGCGCCTGACCCTGCCGTTCGCCGACGGAGCCGCCCCCAGCGACGCGGAGCTGCGGATCGCCCAGGCCCAGCTGGTGGGCTGGCTGGAGGGCCTGTTCCACGGGATCCAGACCACCCTCTTCGCCCAGCAGATGGCGGCCCGGGCCCAGCTGGAGAACATGCGCAAGGCGCTGCCGCCGGGCGTCTCCGGCCTCCAGGGCACGGCCGGACCGGGCGAGGACGGCGGGATGTCCGCGGGCGGCCCCTACCTGTAGCCCGCCCACGCACGAACGGAGCCCGAACGGACGTCATTCGGGCTCCGTGCGTTGTGCGCCGTCGCGGTCCTACCGCTTCCTCGGAGCGGTCACCGGCTCCAGGACGTCGCGGCCCAGGTACGGACGGAGCGCCTCGGGAACGACGACGGATCCGTCCTCCCGCTGGTGGTTCTCCAGGATCGCGACGATCCACCGCGTGGTGGCCAGCGTCCCGTTGAGCGTGGCGGCGAACCGCGGCTTGCCCTCGCCGTCGCGGAAGCGCACGTTGAGCCGCCGGGACTGGAAGTCCGTGCAGTTCGACGTCGACGTGAGCTCGCGGTAGGTCTCCTGGGTCGGGATCCACGCCTCGCAGTCGAACTTGCGCGCCGCGCTCGTGCCCAGGTCGCCGCCGGCGATGTCCACCACGCGGTAGGGCAGGTCGAGCTTGTCCAGCATCTCCCGCTCCCAGGCCAGCAGCCGCAGGTGCTCCTCGTCGGCCTGGTCCGGGTGCGCGTAGACGAACATCTCCACCTTGTTGAACTGGTGGACGCGGATGATGCCGCGGGTGTCCTTGCCGTAGGAGCCCGCCTCCCGGCGGAAGCACGGCGACCACCCGATGTAGCGGTTCGGCAGGGAGTCGGGGGGCAGGATCTCCCCGGAGTGGTACCCGGCCAGCGGCACCTCGGAGGTGCCGACCAGGTACAGGTCGTCGTTGTCCAGGTGGTAGACCTCGTCGGAGTGCTCGCCGAGGAAACCGGTGCCCTCCATCGTCTCCGGCTTGACCAGGACCGGCGGGATCATCGGGGTGAAGCCCGCCTGAACCGCCTGGTTCATCGCCATGTTGAGCAGTGCCAGCTCCAGCTGGGCGCCCACGCCGGTGAGGAAGTAGAACCGCGCGCCGGAGACCTTGGCGCCGCGCTCCATGTCGATGGCGCCGAGCATCTCGCCCAGCTCCAGGTGGTCGCGCGGGGTGAAGTCGAAGCTCCGCGGCTCGCCCACGGTCTCCACGACCCGGAAGTCGTCCACGCCGCCCTCGGGGGCGTCCGGCTGGACGATGTTCGGCACGCGCGAGAGCACGGCGTCCAGCTCGTCGGCGAGTCGGCCCGCCTCCGCCTCGGCCTCCTTGACCTCGGCGGCCAGCGACTTGGCCCGCCGCAGGAGCTCCTCGCGCTCCTCGGGGGAGGCCTTGGAGACGGACTTGCCCACGCTCTTCTGCTCGGCGCGCAAGGACTCGAACCGGGTGAGCGCCGATCGGCGACTGGCGTCGAGTTCGAGCAGCCGGTCGGCGACGGAGGCGTCCTCCCCGCGGGCCCGCTGCGAGGCACGGAGTCGTTCGGGGTCTTCTCGAAGAGCGCGAAGGTCGATCACGTCTTGCAGGTTACCGCCCGACCCACCCGGCACCGACACTTTTCCCGTAGTCGCGTCATAACCGGGAGCGATCGCCGTCCTCCTCCACGACGGGGACGACACGCGCGCCGACGGCCGTCGGCGCACCGGCACGGGGGAGACACAGCGTGAAGCCACTGAGCGAGATGACGACCGGGGAGCTCAGCGAGGCCCTGGTCGCCCTGGACGCGTCCCGGCCCGAGGACACCGCCCTGCGGTTGGCCCTCCACCTGGAGCTGCGCCGGGCCGCGGCGGAGGAGTGGCCGCTCGACGACGGGGCCGCCGGTCGCCTCGGACCCTGCGAGGAGGCCGGATCGGAGGACGGGTAGGGCGTGTCAGTCCACGTACCCCGCGCGGACGCGGGCCAGCCACCGCTCGGCCTCGACGAAGTCCGCGTCCGTGGTGGGCCGCGGCCGCAGCGGCGGGTCGATCTCCGTGGCCCGTCCGCTGCGCGGATAGCTGCCGAGGAAGCGCACGTCGCGGCAGACACGGCGGATGCCCATGAGCGCCTCCCCGACCCGCGCCTCGGCCACGTGGCCCTCGGCGTCGATGCAGAAGCAGTAGTTGCCCAGCCCGTCGCCGGTCGGACGGGACTCCAGCCGGGTCAGGTTGACCCCCCGCACGGCGAACTGGTTGAGCAGTTCGATCAGCGCGCCGGGGTGGTCGTCGGCGATGAACGCGACCAGGGAGGTCAGGTCGGCCCCCGTGGGCTCGGGCAGCACCCCGGGCCGCGACAGGTAGATGAACCGGGTGGCGGCGTCGGAGCGGTCGCCGACCCCGGTGGCCAGCGCGTTCAGGCCGTAACGCTCTCCGGCGATCACCGCGCAGATCGCGGCGTCGTAGGGCGCGCCGGGCTCGGACACCGAACGCGCGGCGGCGGCCGTGGAGGACACGGTGTGCGTGTCGGCGTCGGGCAGGTGCCGCGACAGCCATCCCCGGCACTGGGCCAGGGCGTGCGGGTGGGTCGCCACCCGCTTGACGTCCTCCAGCACCGTCCCGGGCCGGGCGAACAGCGCGAACTCCACCGGAACGGCGGTCTCCCCGGTGATGACCAGCGGGTCGCCGTTGATCAGCTCGGCGATGGTCGCGGTGACGCTGCCCTCGACCGAGTTCTCCAGCGGCACCACGCCGCCGTCGACCGCACCCGACCGGACCGCGTCGAAGACGGCGGCGACCCCGTCACAGGGGACGCGGGCGCCGTCGGGCGCGCCGGGACGCAGGTCGCGCAGCGCGGCTTCGGTGAAGGTGCCCTCGGGGCCGAGGTAGGCGTAACGGTTGGGCATGGTGTTCAGGCTATACGGCCGGGGTCAGGCGCGCTCATGCCCCGGCGCCCGGCACGCCCGCCGGGTCGCTCACCGGCTCGTTCCCGGAGCGCTCCGCGGGCTCGTCCCGTGTGTCGTCCACCCTGATCACGGTCACCGGGAACTCCTCGGCGTCGGCGGGCACGGCCTCGTCGCCGGGCACGGCCTCGTCGCCGCGCGCGTCGGCCCGGCCCTGCTCGGCCTCCGGGGCGTCGGTGGTCGTGGAGGCGTCCGCGGCGTCCGGCTCCTCGGTGTGGACCTCGGCGTCCTCGTCCGGGACGACGGCGGTCGCGCCGACGCCGTTGCCCAGACGGGCCGAGCGGATCACCCGGTACTCCTCCGGGCTGAGCAGCGTGTCGGCCTCGCCGCGGGTGACCTCCTTGGCGTAGGTCCGCGACTCGGTCCGCCCGTTGATCGAGGTGAGCACCACGCCGTCGCCCTCGCTGTTGAGCATCGCGAGGGAGAACGAGCGCGCGCCCGACATCTCCTCCAGCGCGTCGTAGTGCAGGACCGCGACGTCGCGGACGGCGCGCGGGTCGATGCCGGAGGCGCTGAGCGAGACCGTCCGATCGGCCAACGCGCGGGCGTCACCGCTGATCTCGCGTGTCCGGACCAGCGCGTACCCGCCGAGGACGAGCCCGCCCACACCCGCGAACATGCCTATCGAAGTCAGGATCGAAGTGAACACAGCGCGAGCGTAGCGCTACACAACGCACGGATGGGGCTACTCGCGGCGATTCGCACGAGTAATTTGCCCGACTTTTCGAGAAAGATCACCCTTCGTGGAACGTGCCCGCCCCCGGGCCCGGTCCCACTGGCGCCGCACGGTCGACCGGAACTCGCGCACCGCGAGCGCCCTGGCGACGTCCGCGAACTGCCGCGCCCGGTGCGCCTGCGCCCGCAGGTCGGTGCCGGTGGCCCGGTGCTCCAGGGGCACCTCCACCTCGACCACGCGCAGTCCCGCCCGCAGCACGTCGATGGTCAGCCCGGTCTCCACGCCGAAGCCGGGCGCCAACGGTCGGGCGGCCTCGAACGCCGCCCGTGTCAGACACCGCTGGCCGTTGAGCGGCTGCTCGGGCTCCCACCCGGTGGCCCTGCGCACGCCCCCGCGCGCCAGCCGCACCACGAAACCGTGGCCGCCCAAGCGCATCCGGGTGGCCGGGAACAGGGCGATCGTCATGTCGGCCCGGCCCTCCAGGACCGGGGTGACCAGTGGTTCCGCCCTCTCGGCGGTCGCCCCCAGGTCGGCGTCGAGGAACAGGAGGTGGCGCGGAGGCCGGCCGGCCTCGACGGCGAGGACGCCCTCGGCCCCGGTCTCCATGGCCGCGCCCTTGCCCCGGTTGCGTCCGTGCGCGAACACGCGGGCGCCCGCCTCGCGCGCGACGTCGGCTGTGCGGTCGGTCGACCCGTCGTCCACCACGACGACCAGGTCCACGCCCGGCAGCGCTCCGGCCGCGCGGACGGTCGCACCGATCCGGTCCGCCTCGTCCTTGGCGGCGATCACCACGGCGATCCCCGCGGGGTCACCGGTCTGCCCCTGGCCCACGGTCGCCCGGTTACTCGCCGGCGCCGGTGCCGGTCCCCGCCGCCACCGGCAGCGCGTCGAGCCCGGAGTGGATGGTGAAGACCTCGTGCAGCCCCGTGACCTCCAGGACCTTCATGACCGCGGCCTTGGGCGCCACGAGCTCCAGGTCTCCACCCTTGTCACGGGAGCGCTTCATCGCGGACAGCAGCACGCTGATGCCGGTCGAGTCGCAGAAGTCCGTCCGCGACATGTCGATGACCAACCGCCGTGCCCCGTCCTCCAGGGCCTCCAGGAGGCCGCTGCGCAACTGGGGTGCCGTGTACAGGTCGATCTCACCGCCCACGGTGACCACCGCGACGTCATCCTGAGACCGGCTCGATATCTTCAACTCCACAGTCGTGACTGTAGCGTCCCGACCAGCCCCGGGCCACCTCGTTGACGGTGTTTCGCGACATCGGTCACGTTCCTCCGCGCGGTCGCGCGCGACCGCGTCAGAGCAGGGCGCCCCAGGCCGGGGCGCTCTCCCGCACGCGTGTGCGCACCTCGCCGACGTCGTGCTGGGGATGGTCCGCGCCCGCCTCGACGCGGTGGCGGTGGACCGCCACCAGACGCTTGGAGGCGAGGTCCTCGGCCCCGATCTCCAGGACCGCCCAGACCGTGGTGGTGGTCGCGTCCATCTCGGTGCCCCACTGCCCGGCGAGGGTCTGCACGATGCCCAGCCCCCGACCGCCCAGACCGGACACGGACGGCCGCGCCACCCGCGGCATGGTGCTGGAGCCGCCGTCACGGACCGCGATCTCGACCCACCCGCCGGCGGGGGACCGGTGGTCGACGCGCACCCGCCAGGACACCCCGACACTGTCCTGCGGATCCGACAGCGGGGAGGCGTGCCGGAGGGCGTTGCTCACGAGTTCGCTGAGGACGAGCGAGGCGTCGTCGACGCGGTCGTCGCCGATCTCCATGGCGCGCAGGTCGCTGCACAGCCGTTGGCGCGCGCCGGTCACGCTCACGGGGGCGTGGGGAAGCGTGACACTGCGCTCGACCCGGTACGGGAACGACCCGCCGTCGAGTGGTGTGTTGTCTCCTGACACAGCTTTCGTCCCTGCGCGTCGGTCCTTCGTCGGGCGGTGCGGAACCCGCCCGAAGTGTGCCAGCGAATTCCACCAGGGGTGGAAATGCCCCGATCACCTCGGGTGGAAACCCACCCCGGGGTGAATCACGGACGACGACTCGCGCCTCGGGGCGCGGATCGCTGACGCGGCAGGCGTTCTGGGCTTGGGGAGGTTTTTGCGGTCTCTTGTGGCTCAGGGTGTTGATGTGGGCGCTCATCCTCGTGCACGAGCACGGTGAACCGCATCCGCGTGCCCCGCTCCCGCCGCTGCGCGGTGACGTCCCCGCCCTGCGCCCGCGCCAGCTGGCGGACGATGTACAGACCCAGGCCGAGCCCGCCGATCCGTCGGCGATCGCCCCGCGCGCCCGATCGCACGAACCGGCCGAAGACGCGGTCCTCGTCCCCCGGAACCAGCCCCAGCCCCTCGTCGTCCACGACGACCACGGCCTCGCCGTCCTCCACCCGGGCGCTGACGTTGATCGTGCCGCCCTCCGGGGAGAACTTGATCGCGTTGTCCAGGAGCTGGTCCATGATCATGCCGGTGGCCAGCGGATCCCCGACCGCCGTCGGAAGGTCGTCGTCGGTCTTCAGGACCATGTCGTGCTTCTCCGACAGGGGACGGAAGGCCCGTACCGACCGTTCCAGGAGTTCGCCCAGGTCGAAGGGGATCCGGTCGACGTTCAGCTCGCCCCGCGACACGTCCGACCCGAGGCGGAGCCGCTCCACGAGCGTGGCCAGGGTCGCCGACCGGTCGGCGATCGTGCCGACGGCCTCGCGCTGGGACCCCGGGCTCAACCGCGACCACTTGCGGACCAGCGTCGTGGCGAAGCCGTGGATGACCGTGATCGGTGTGCGCAGCTCGTGTCCGGTCGTGGCCAGGAAGAACTCCTGCTCCTCCTCCAACGCCCGCTGCGCGGTGATGTCGCGGAAGTCCACCACCCACTCATGGGTGCGCGGGATGCGCGCCATGAGGATCTCCAGCCAGCGGCCGTCCTTGAGCTTGTGCTTGATCGGCTCGCCGTGGGCCGCGGGCAGCGGGAAGGGCGGGTGCCGCCCCTCCACGCTCTCCGCCGGGTAGCCGGTGAGCTCCACCGCCGACCGGTTCCACTTGCGCACCCGGCCGCCGAAGTCCAGGACCGCGATCCCGTCGGCGCTGGAGTCCGCGACCACCTGCTCGTGCACGCGCTGGAGATCCAGCTCCTCATAGGCCATCGCGTTGCCGATCGCCACGCCGGCGTGCGCGGCCAGCAGCTCCAACAGCTCCAGCTCCACGTGCCCGACCTTGCGCTCGCTGTAGAGCGCGTACAGCGCGCCGTAGGGGCGGCCGTGCACGTTGGACACGCACAGGGCGATGGTGTGCAGCCCCGGCAGATCGGCCCAGACCAGGTCCTGCAGACCGCGCGTGTCCTCGTTGGCCAGCAGGACCGACTTGCCGCTCCGGAGCAGCTCGCCGAACAGGCTCGTCTCCAGGGGCGTGCTGAAGCCCTGGAGCCGGTCGGACAGGTCGGTGAGGCTGACCAGCTCCACGCGGTCCTCGTTGAGCAGGACGAACCCGCCCGCGTCGGCGCCGGTCAGCTCGGTGATGCTGCGGGAGATCCGGTCCAGCACCGACTTGAGGCTGAGATCGGCGTTGATGTCGACCACCACGTCGGTGAGCCTGCGCACGAGGCGGGCCCGTTCCATGGCCGCCGCCCGGACCTGCGCCTCGTTCTCGCACGGCTGGAAGGTCAGCACCCACCCCTCGGCCCCGCCGTCGGGGTCGAGCACGCAGCTGGCGCTCGCCCGCACGTCGATGACCGTGCCGTCGCTGCGCACGCGACGCGTGACGATGGACAGGGACGTGCCCGAACGGACCTGTTCGAGCACCGCGTCGAACTCGGAGCCCAGCTCCGCGGGGACGAAGGGCGGTTCGCGGCCGACCACCTCCCGCGCCGCCCAGCCGAACATGCGCTCCGCCGCCGGATTCCACACGGTGACGCGGCGCTCACCGTCGACACCGACGACCGCGTCCGCCGACGCGGCCAGCACGGTTTCGGCGCTGAGGGGCGCGCGATCGGAACTCACCACGTCATAGTGCCACCCGAGAGCGCCCCAGGGGCAGGGCTTCGCGCAATCCGACGAAAATCGGCGGCGGACCGCCTCAGATCACCGCGGGCTCCGCTCCGGACTCGGACGCCATGTCCCGACCGGCGTGCTCCCAGGCCCGCATGCCGCCGGCCACGTTGACCGCGTCCCACCCCGCCTGGTTGAGGGCCATGACCGCCTGGGCGGAGCGTCCGCCCACCCGGCAGACGACGTAGACCCTCCGGTCCTGGGGGATCTCCCCCGCGCGCTCTCCGAGCAGCCCGAGCGGGATGTGCACCGCGCCCGGGACGTGGCCCGAGCGCCACTCGTCGTCCTCCCGGACGTCGAGCAGGTAGGCGTCCTCGGGCACCTCCGCGACGACCGTCTCCGGAACCTCTCGTCCGAACATGACCATGACCCCCTGTGTGCGTGCCGTGGGAAGGAAGAGAATGAGAGTCGAGGAGGAAATCGTGTCCACCCCGGAACCGCGCGTACACGCGGTGCGTCCAAAGCGTATGGCTCAGTACCCCTCGGTGACGGCCCTGCCGATCCGCCTCGCCGCACTCGCAGCCCTCGGCCTGCTTCCTATCACGGCCTGTGGCAACGAGCCCGACGGGGCGAGCACGGTCTCACCCGACGCCTCCAGTCCCTCCGAACCCTCCACGCCCGACGACGCCTCCCCCGAGCAGTCCCCCGACGACACGGGGGAGGGGGACGGCACCGACGACCAGACGGGCTCCGACCAGGAGGCCGCGGTCTCCCTGGTGATCGAACGCACGCTGGGCGACGATCAGTCCCTGTCCCCCGAAGCCGGCTACGAGGAGGGCACGTGGACGCTCACGTGCTCGCCCGTGGGCGGCGACCACCCCGCCCCCGAGGCGGCGTGCGCCGAGATCGAGGAGGTCGGCACCGAGCCGTTCCTCCTCGACACCACCGACATGATGTGCACGATGCAGATGGGCGGCCCCGAGGTCGTCCACGTCACCGGCCACATCGACGGAACCCGGATCGACACCGAGTTCAACAAGGTCGGCGGGTGCGAGATCGACCGTTTCGAGACCGTCGACGCCGTGATCACCCCGTAGACCCTCCCCGCCTCGGCCCCCGCCCCGCGACGGGCGGGACGGGACGGGGGAGGGGACCGGTCGCGGGCGCGCCGGTCCCCTCCCCCGTGTCCCGGATCGTCCGGGTTCGGCCGTGGGCGTCCCCCGTCGGGGAGCCGTCTCCGGTCGGCGGCCGGTTCCGGTCAGGAGGAGTACGGGGTGTCCCAGAAGGCCACCTCGTGCCGCATTCCCTCCAGGAAGAGGCGCTCGGCGCGTTCGGGGTCGGGCTCGGCCTCCTCAAGCCTGCGGCCGTAGTGCTCGGTCAGCCGCGTGAACCCGGGGTCGGCGTAGGTGTCGACCCAGCGCGCGTACCTCGGGTCGCCGGGGCGGGACTTGGCCAGTTCCAGTCCGAGCTGGTTGTAGCCCCACATGCACGGGTACACGGCGGCGAGCCCGTCACGGTAGTCGGCGGCGGCCTCCAGCAGCCACGCGGTGTAGGCCGCGCAGGCGGGCCCCTTCTCCTTCGTGGTCAGGTCGGCGCCGAACTCGCCCGACAGCGACCGGTGCAGTTCCAGTTCCTCGTTCAGCGTGCTGTGCGCGATCCCCACCAGGTCGGCGAGGTGGTCGTCCGGCGCCTGCCACGCCAGGCGCGAGAACGCCCGCGCGTAGTCCAACAGGTACAGGTGGTCCTGCTCCAGCCAGTAGCGGAACGCGCGCTCGTCGAGGTCGCCGCGGGCGATCCCGGCGACCGTGGGGTGGGCCAGCTGCTCGTCGACCAGCGGGCGCCCGATCTCGTGGAGTCGTTCGATGATGCTCACGACCGCAGTGTGCCATCCGGCCCCGCGACCGCTCCGAGGCAGGTCCCGGGCACAAAAGAGACCCGGTGGAGACCGCAGAGCGATCCCCACCGGGTATGTTGTGGGCGAGGAGGGATTTGAACCCTCACGTCCTTTCGGACACACGGACCTGAACCGTGCGCGTCTACCGTTCCGCCACCCGCCCGGGTGACCTTCATTCAGTTTTATGGCCAGGTGGTTTCGGTCCTTTCGGTCCGTTCCGCCTGGCGACATGGATAAGGCTAGCACGGTCTGAACGCGACTCGCACACGCTTTACGGTCCACCCGTGACCGGTCGGCCGCGCGCGGTCTCCCGGCAGCGCACGGGGGGTACACCTGAATCCGTGGGCACCCCAGCCCGGTTACGATCGTCTACACATACGGAGTGGAGTACAAGGGAGGTACCTCGTGGGAGTGCTCCAACGCTTCGAACGCAGGCTTGAGGGCATGATCGAAGGCACCTTCGCGATGGCCTTCAAGTCCGAGCTCCAACCTGTCGAGGTGGCGAGCGCCGTTCAGCGGGAGATGGACGAACGAGCCGCGATCGTCGCGCAGGGACGCACGCTCGTCCCGAACGACTTCATCGTCGAGCTCGCGGCCAGTGACAAGGAGCGGCTGGAGGTCTACGCCGACAGCCTCGGCCAGGAGCTGGCCAAACTCGCCCGCGACTACGCGACGGAGCAGGGTTACTCCTTCGTCGGCCCGGTCCGCGTCCATTTCCGGCCGGAGGAGGGCCTCAAGACCGGGCGCTTCCGCATCCGGTCCGGCGTCGTCCGCGGCACCATGGTCGGCAAGGACGGCGAGGTCCGCCAGCCGGTCGGTGACCCGGGCGGCGGCCACGGCGAGCGCCAGGCCGGACGTCCGCGCCTGCTCATCTCCCCCGGTGGAGCGGCCACCGAGGGCACCATCGCCAGCCACGGCCAGCAGCAGTCCTTCGAGCTCACCACCCCCGTGACGCTCCTGGGCCGCGGCACCGACTGCGATCTGCGGCTCGTGGACAACGGCGTGTCCCGGCACCACGTGGAGATCCGCCTGGACGGCGACGAGGCGATCCTCGTCGACAAGGGCTCCACCAACGGGACGTTCGTCAACGGCCAGCAGGTCAGGCAGGCCCGCCTGGTGGACGGCAGCCGGATCAGCCTCGGCCGCACCACCATGACGTTCCGGCGCGACTGACCGTCCGGCACCGGGCGTTCGACCGATCGGACGCGGAGGAACCGCAACCAACCCCGTTCCACCGACATCTGACTGGTCGAAATCCGGTGGCGGCCGGTTGTGGTACCGCTGTCGGATATGTGTCCGGGACGGTAGTCTCCGCGAAGACCTGACCGATCGGGCAGACTGGCCACGGCTCCGGAGCCGTGGACCGGTGACCACGACAACTCACCGACCCGAAGGTGGGGCAGACTCGGTGGCGGCGCCGACGACCGTCACCCAGGCCGGAGCACGACAGGGGCTGAAGAGCGGTTCGATGTCCAACTTGACCCTCATATTGATCAAGATCGCGTACCTGGCGGTGCTCTGGCTGTTCGTCCTCATGGCGGTCGGGGTCATCAGTACCGACCTCTTCGGCCCGTCGAAGAGGAAGGCCAGGAAGAAGCGCCCCCGACCCCAGCCGCGTCCCGCCTCGCACGGGGGTCAGCAGAAGCAGGACGCCCCGGCCCGGCAGCAGCGTCCGCAGCGCCAGCGCCGCAGCGGGCCCACGGTCCTCGCCGTGACACAGGGCTCCCTCGCCGGAACCACCGTCGACCTGTCCGCCCAGCCGATCCTCATCGGCCGGGCGCCCGACTCGACACTGGTCATCACCGACGACTACGCCTCGGGCCGCCACGCCCGCGTCTACTCCGAGGGCGGCCGCTGGTTCGTCGAGGACCTCAACTCCACCAACGGCACCTATCTCGGCCAGCAGAAGCTGAACCGCCCCCAGCCCATCACGGTGGGTCAGCCCATCCGTATCGGCAAGACCGTCCTGGAACTGCGCAAATGACAATCGCTCTCCGATACGCGGCGTACTCCGACGTTGGATGCCTCCGCGAAGGCAACGAAGACTCCGGCTACGCCGGCCAGCACCTCCTCGCGGTGGCCGACGGCATGGGCGGCTACGCGGGCGGCGAGGTGGCCAGCTCGATCGCGATCTCCACGATCCGCCGCCTCGACGCCGAGTCCCCCGCCGCGGAGGAGATGGCCGAGTCCCTCCAGCGCGCGGTCGAGCAGGCGAACGCGTCCCTGTCCCGGCGGATCATGGCCGAGCCCCAGCTCGAGAACATGGGCACGACGCTGACCGCCATGCTGTGGTCGGGAGCCCGCGTGGCGCTCATCCACATCGGCGACTCGCGCGCCTACCTGCTGCGCGGTCCCCGCTTCGAGCAGATCACCCACGACCACACCCTGGTGCAGACCCTCGTCGACGAGGGCAAGATCACCGAGGAGGAGGTCGCCACCCACCCGCAGCGCTCGCTGATCCTGCGGGCGCTGGACGGCAAGAGCCCGGTCGACCCGGACATCTCCATCAGCGAGGCCAAGCCCGGCGACCGGTACCTCCTGTGCTCGGACGGGCTGTCCGGGGTGGTCACCAAGAAGACCATCCACGAGACGCTCGCGACCGAGGCCGACCCGGAGGCGGCCGCCAGGAAGCTCATCGAACTGGCCATCCGCGGCGGCGGTCCGGACAACATCACCGCCGTCATCGCCGACGTCATCCAGACCGAGACCGACCGCGAGGGCCCCACGGCCAAGCCGAAGGTGGTCGGCGCGGCCGACCAGCGCGGCGAGGTCGACGACCAGGCGGGCGACACCCCCGCCAGACGGGCGCAGGGACTGCGCGGACCGGCCGGGGACACCGCCGAGATGACCCGGGTGGACGACGTTCCCACGCCCGCGCGGGCCGCGTCCCCCGACGAGCCCTACGACGACTTCGACCGCCGTCCCCCGCGCGGACGCGGAGCGGAGGAGCAGGAGGCCGAGTACCGTCCCCGCCGCTGGTGGCCGGTGGTCCTGGTCTTCGTCGTCATCGTCGCGCTGGTGGCGGGCGCCGCCTACTACTTCGGCCGCCAGTACGTCGACAGCCAGTTCTACGTCGGGCCCTCCGCCTCCGGCGACACCGTGAGCATCTACCAGGGCATCGACACCGACATCGCGGGCTTCAGCCTGTCGGAGGAGGTCGAGCCCTCGCAGATCCGCATGGACGAGCTCAGCGAGGGCGACCGCTCGTCGGTGGAGAACACCATTCCGGTGGAGAGCCTGGAGGAGGCCCGGAACCGGATCACGGCGCTGAGCGAGAGCATCGCCGAGGCCGCGGCGAACACCACCGACCAGGACTCGCGCGACACCGGGTCCGACAGCTCGGACACGGCCGACGCGGGCGCGGAGGGCTCCGAGGGCACCGAGGGCACCGAGGGCACCGAGGGCACCGAGGGCACCGAGACCGGAGACTCCTCCACGGACCCCGCCGTCCCGCCCACCGAGACCCAGGAATCGGGGTGACCCCTTGAGCACCGCCACCGCTGAGGCGCCCACCGCGCTCCCCCCGATCAAGCGGCGCAACGCCGAACTGGTCCTCGTCGCGGTCGCCATCGCCATCACCATGGCCGGGATCGCCGTCGCCGGGCTGAACCTGAACGGACGCGTCCCGTCCGCGATGTGGACGGTCGGGCTGACCTTCGGCGTCCTGTCCATCGCGGCCCACGTCGCCATGCGGTTCTTCGCGCCCTACGCGGACCCGCTGATCCTGCCCTGCACCCTGTTCCTCAACGGGATCGGGGTCGCGATGATCTGGCGGCTGGACGCCATCGGGGCCGAGGACATCGAGCGCGCCGGTGCGGGCTCCCAGCTCGTCTTCTCCGGTATCGGGATCGTCTTGTGCTTCCTGATCATCATCTTCCTGAAGAACCCCAGGGTCCTCCAGCGCTACACCTACATCAGCGGTCTGTCCGCGCTCGTCCTCCTGCTGCTGCCCGTCATCCCGGGGCTGGGCTTCTCGGTCTACGGCGCCCGACTGTGGATCAGCATCGGGCCGTTCACCATGCAGCCCTCCGAGTTCGCCAAGATCGCGCTGGTCATCTTCCTGGCCTCGTACCTGATGAACAAGCGGCAGGTCCTGGCGATCGTCGGCAAGCCGATCAAGGTCGGCCGCTTCAAGATCATCGACCTGCCCCGCGGCCGCGACCTGGCCCCGATCCTCGTCGGCTGGGTGCTGGCCATCGGCGTGCTGGTCCTCCTGCGCGACCTGGGCACCTCCCTGCTGCTCTTCGGCACCTTCCTGGCCATGCTCTACGTGGCCACCCAGCGCTCCTCGTGGGTCACCATCGGCCTGGCCATGTTCATGGGCGGCGCCACCCTCGCCTACCTGCTCTTCTGGCACGTCCAGGCCCGCGTGAACATCTGGATGAACGCCTTCGACCGGGAGGTCTACGACGCGGTCGGCGGCAGCCAGCAGCTGGTCCAGGGGCTCGTCGGCATGGGGTACGGCGGGCTCTTCGGCACCGGCATCGGCGGTGGCGAGGCGCACAACATCTTCGCCGCGGACAGCGACTTCATCCTCGCCTCGCTCGGCGAGGAGCTCGGGCTGACCGGCCTGCTCAGCGTGCTGATCGTGCTGTTCCTCCTGGTCGAGCGCGGCATGCGCGTCGCCCTGGCCTCCACCATCCCGTTCGACAAGCTACTGACCAGCGGCATCGCCTTCGTCCTCGCCTACCAGGTCTTCATCGTCCTGGGCGGGCTGACCAGGGTCATCCCGCTGACCGGTTCCACCACACCGTTCATGGCGGCCGGCGGTTCGGCCCTCATGGCGAGCTGGATCATGATGGGCATCCTGTTGCGCATCAGCGACAACGCCCGCCGCCCGGCACCGCAAGCGATTCAGGACGAGGGCGCGACCCAGGTGATCAGACGATGAACACACCGATCCGCCGACTGAGCATCTTCACGATGGCGCTGTTCGCGGTCCTGATGCTGAACCTGACCTGGATCCAGGGGTTCCGCGCGGACGCGCTGATCGAGGACCCGCTCAACACGCGCCAGTACAGCGAACACCTCAGCCGACCGCGCGGGCCGATCGAGATCGCGGGCGAGAGCGTGGCCTTCTCGGAGAACGTCGCCGAGGAGGGCGGCTCCCCGCTGTACCAGCGCGAGTACACGGGCGGCGACATGTACACGCCGATCACCGGCGCCCTCAGCGTCTACAGCACGACCGGCATCGAGCGGGCGCAGAACTCGCTCCTGGACGGCACCGACGACCGGCTCGCCGTGCGCAACTTCCGCGACATCATCACCGGCCGCGAGCCCGAGGGCGCGCGGGTCGAACTGACGCTCAACCCCGCGGTCCAGGAGGCCGGGTACAACGGCTTCCGCGACGGCGGCTTCCAGGGCGCCGCGGTGGCGCTCGACCCGAACACCGGCGCGGTGCTCGGCGCCGTCTCGGCCCCGAGCTACGACGCCAACGACGTCGCCAGCGTCACCGACCGGGACACCGCGGTCAACAACTTCGTGGAGCTGGAGAACGACCCGGACCAGCCCCTGCTCAACCGGGCCTTCAACGAGCTCTACCCCCCGGGCTCCACGTTCAAGGTCGTGACCGCCGCCGCCGCGATCGAGAGCCAGGGCGCCACGCCCGAGTCCACCATCGAGGCCCCGGACGTCCTGGAGTTCGCGAGCGGCCCCGTCCTGCCCAACGCCACCCCCGGCGGCACGTGCAACGGCGGCGAGCCGGACACCCTGGCGCACTCGATCCAGATCTCCTGCAACACGTCCATGGCCAACTGGGCGATGCAGATGGGCGGGCAGGCCCTGTCCGACCAGGCCGCCGCGTTCGGCTTCAACCCGGCCGAGGGCGAGGAGCTCCAGGTGCCGCTGAGCGTCGAACCGAGCCTGGCCCCGGTGGAGACCGACAACAGCATCCTCGGCCGCGCGGGCATCGGCCAGTCCAACGTCCAGGCCACGCCGCTCCAGATGGCGATGGTCGCCGCCGGGGTGGCCAACGGCGGCGAGGTCATGCGCCCCTACGTCGTCGACTCGGTGCTGGACTCGGACATGTCCGTGGTCACCGAGACGCAGCCGGAGACGTTGTCACAGGCGGTCAGCGCGAGCACCGCCGAGGACCTCACGGACATGATGGTCCTGGTCACCACGGCCCCGGAGGGCTCGGGTCTGAACGGCGCGATCGACGGCATGGAGGTCGCGGGCAAGACCGGTACCGCCGAGACCGGCGGCGGTCAGGCCACGCACAACTGGTTCATCGGCTTCGCGCCGGCGAACGACCCCGAGATCGCGGTCGCGGTCGTCATCGAGCACGGTGGCGGCAGCGGCGGCACCCTCGCGGCGCCGATCGCACGCGCCATGATGGAGGCAGTGGTACTGGAGTGAGCGCATACGAGCCCTCGGATGGTCCCGGTGGACTCACCGGGACCGTTCTGAGCTCCCGTTACCGCCTGGAGGAACAGGTGGGCTCCGGCGGCATGGGCGCCGTCTGGAGGGCGACGGACACGCTGCTGAACCGGCCGGTCGCCGTGAAGCTCCTGCACCCGTCGCAGATGGCGGAGCCGACGGCCCGCCAGCGGTTCCGCACCGAGGGGCGGATCGCCGCGGGCCTGTCCCACCCGGGCATCGCCCAGGTCTACGACTACGGCGAGGAGGACGGCCGCGCCTTCCTCATCATGGAGCTCGTGGTCGGAGTCTCCCTCTCCCAGGTGTTGCGGGAACAGGGGCGCCTGAGCCCGGACCAGACCCTCGACTTCGTGTGCCAGTCCGCGCAGGCCCTGGCCGCCGCGCACGCGCGCGGCGTGGTGCACCGCGACATCAAGCCCGGCAACCTGCTGGTCACCGGTGAGGGCCAGATCAAGCTCACCGACTTCGGCATCGCCCGCGGCGACATGTCGGTGACGCTCACCCAGACCGGCATGGTCATGGGCACCGCGCAGTACATCTCGCCCGAACAGGCCTCCGGACGCCCCGCGAGCTCGGCGTCGGACCTGTACGCGCTCGGGGTGGTGGCGTACGAGTGCCTGGCCGGTCAGCCGCCCTTCACGGGCGACAACCCGGTCGCGCTCGCGCTGGCCCACACCCGCGACGAGCCGCCGGAACTGCCCGACGACATCCCGGCCGACATCGACGACCTCGTCTCGGCGCTCCTGCTGAAGGACCCCGAGGAGCGCCCTGCCTCGGCGAGCGAGGTGGCGCACATGGCCGCCGTCATCCGCTCGAACGCCGGGACCGGCCCGCTCACGCCCTCCGCCGGGTTCGGCTCCGTCGCCCGGACGGCCGTGGTCGGCGCGGTGCCGGACACCGGAAGCGGCCCCGTCCGCAGGCGAACCGCCGACCAGCAGACCGTAAGCCCTGGTGAACAAGGGGACTCGGTTAGGCTGTCGGAAGCGTCCCAGCGGCGGATCAGGCTCCCGGTCGTCCTCGCCGTGGTCGTGGCGGCGTTCCTCGTCGCGGCCGCCGTGGTGGCCGGTTTCCTGTACGGCGGCCCGCCCGAGGCCGACCCCGTACGCGAGACCGTCGAGCCTCCGGCCTCGTCGGGGTCGCCCGCCCCCGCCCCCTCGGAGGCGGCGGTCGAGGGCGACGGAACGGAGCAGCGGCCCGTGGAGGACGAGCCCGGCACCGGATGGAACACCCAGCCGGAGGGGAACGCACAGGAGGAGGAGCCGGCACCGGAGGACGGAGAGCAGACCGACGGGGCGACCGGCGAACCGACCGCCCCCGACGACGGCGGCGAGACGCCCCCCGACGACGGCGGGGACCCCGTCGACGACGGAGACACGACACCGGACGACCCCGTGGGCGAGGACCCCGAGACCCCGCCCGACGGCACTGACACATGACGAGGAAATGAGCGAACGACGCTCAGGGTAGGCGGCGGCCCGCGGGCGGCCACCGGACGACACGAGGATTAGTACACGACATGTCCCAGCCCCGGCTCCTTGGTGGACGCTACGAACTCGACACCGTCGTCGGGCGCGGCGGCATGGCCGAGGTCCACCGCGCACGCGACCTCCGGCTCGACCGGCTCGTCGCGATCAAGACCCTCCGACACGACCTCGCCCGCGACCACGTGTTCCAGGCCAGGTTCCGCCGCGAGGCGCAGTCCGCGGCCTCGCTGAACCACCCGGCGATCATCGCGGTCTACGACACCGGCGAGGACGTCGTCGACGGCGTCTCCCTCCCGTACATCGTCATGGAGTACGTGGACGGACGCACCCTGAAGGAGCTGCTCGACGACGACCGGCGCCTGCTGCCGGAGCGCTCGGCGGAGCTCGTCGACGGCATCCTCAACGCGCTGGAGTACAGCCACGACAACGGGATCGTCCACCGCGACATCAAGCCCGCCAACGTGATGCTGACCCGCAACGCCGAGGTCAAGGTGATGGACTTCGGCATCGCCCGGTCGATGGGCGACGATCAGGCCACCATGACCCAGGCCTCCCAGGTCATCGGCACGGCGCAGTACCTCTCCCCGGAGCAGGCGCGCGGCGAGCGGGTGGACCCGCGCAGCGACATCTACTCCACCGGGTGCGTGCTCTACGAACTGCTCACCGGTCGGCCGCCGTTCACCGGGGACTCCCCCGTGTCGATCGCCTACCAACACGTGCGTGAGGAACCCGTCCCGCCCTCCGAGGTCGACCCGCAGGTCCCCGAGTGGCTGGAGGACATCACCCTCCGGGCGATGACCAAGGACCGCGAGGAGCGCTACCAGAACGCCGCGGAGATGCGGGCGGACATCCAGCGCGGCCTGGCGGGCATGCCCACGCAGGCGGGCACCATGGCGATGGCCGCCGCGGGCGCCACCACCGCCCTGCCGCCCGTGAACGGCGGCGGGTACGACGGGTACGACGACCGCTACGACGACCGGTACGACGAATACGACGACCGGTACGAGGAGGAGCGCAAGGGCGGCGCCGGCAAGGCCGCGCTCTGGGCCCTGCTCGCGGTCGGCGTGATCGGCTCCCTGGTGCTGGCCTTCTGGCTGATCAACCGGGAGAACGTGCCGACGGTCGAGTCCGTCGCCGTCCCGGACGTGGTCGGGGAGACGGAGGACGGCGCGCGGGCGACGCTGACCGACGCGGGCTTCGAGGACGTCACCACCGAGGAACAGGCCGACGAGGCCGAGCCGGGCACGGTTCTGGAGACCGATCCGGCGGCCGGGACCGAACACCCGGTGGACGAGGAGATCGTCCTGGTCGTGTCCGCCGGCCCTGAGGCCGTGGAGATCCCGGACGTGCAGGGGCAACCCGAGGCGCAGGCCAGGAGCACCCTGTCCAACGGGGGCTTCGACAACGTCCGGACCGAGCAGCGGGCCAGCGACGAGGTCGCCGAGGGCAACGCGGTCGGGACCGACCCGGCCGCGGGCCAGGAGGCGGCTCCGGGCAGCGAGATCACCCTGTACATCTCCTCCGGGCCCGATCAGGTGGAGGTGCCGGACCTGATCGGCATGAACCGGGTCGGCGCCGAGGCCGCGCTCCAGGAGCGCGGGCTGGTCGGGGAGTTCGTGGAGCAGGAGACCGCCGACGCCCCGGCGGGCGAGGTGATCTCCCAGTCACCCCAGGCGAACCAGCCGATCGAGCCCGGCAGCACGGTGACGGTGACCATCGCCGCGGCGCCGCAGACCGAGCAGCCGCCGCCGGGCAACGGCGGCCCGGGCGAACCGACCGATCCGAACGTGCCGACCGTGCCCGACGAGCCGGAGCAGCCCGGTGACGGCGACGACGACGGGGGCTTCCCCTTCCGGAGGCCCTGAGGGAGCCACGGACGATGAACGGGGGCCGCGCTCTTCGGGGGCGCGGCCCCCGCCGTGTGCCGGGAGGACACGGCGCGCGGATCGTGTCCGGGCGGCGGTGACGGAGGCCCACCCCGGGGCGTAGACTGTGGAGCGTTTCGAACCGCCCACCTCTCTGGAGCAGCGCCCGTGCCCAAGTCCCGCAGCGACCGCAAGAAGAAGGCCGTCTACACGCCGCCTCCTTCGAAGGAGAAGCCCAAGGTCACACCGCGCTGGCTGGTTCCGACCATGCTGGGCTTCTTCATCGCGGGCATCCTCTGGATCGGCGTCTACTACATCGCGGGCCAGTTCGTTCCGTACATGCGGGACCTGAACAACTGGAACCTGGCGATCGGCTTCAGCGGCATCATCGTGGCCGTCATCCTGTCCACGCGCTGGCACTGACGGACCCACCACCCCGGTTTTCCACAGGGTTATCCACAGGCTGTGGGTAGCCTGGTTCGCCGTGTCCGCGTCCCTGGCGGTTGGGACCGGCCACACACACGTGCGAGGGCCTCGGACGCGTGTCCGAGGCCCTCGCGCACTGTTGGGGGAGTCCCGGGCCGCTCGACGGTGACCGTGTACTCCGGAGTCGGTCAGACCAGTCCCAGGACGCCGGGGAGGACCAGCAGCGCGGCCACGAGCAGCACGGCGAAGGCCGCCGCCGCCACCGTGTGCACGACCGTGCGGCGGGTCGGCCCCGCGTTCCGCCCCGGCAGGTAGGCGAAGACCGCGCCCAGCGCCAGGCCCGCCACCAGGCCGCCGATGTGGGCGGTCCACGAGATGTTCGGGATGGTGAAGGTCAGCACGAGGTTGATCGCCAGGAGCGCCGCGACCATCCGCAGGTCCAGACCGAGCCGTCGGCCGATCACGAACACCGCGCCGAAGAGGGCGAAGATCGCCCCGGACGCCCCGACGGCGAACCCGTACGGCTCGACCAGGGTGGTGAGCACCGACCCGGCGACGGCGCCGAGCACCCACAGCGCCAGGAACCGCCCGTGGCCCAGCCAGCGCTCCAGCTGGGTGCCGAGCAGGTACATCGCGTACCCGTTGAACAGCAGGTGGAAGATCCCGCCGTGCAGGAACGCGGCGGTGATCAGCCGGTACCACTCCCCGGAGAGGACTCCGAGCGTCTCCCCGCGCTCGGTCGCCCCGAAGCCCAGCATCCCGAACTCCCAGACGAGGGGCGAGCCCCCGACCGAGAGGGCGGACGCGGCCGTCGCCATCTGGGCGAGGTAGCCCGCCGCGATCAGGCCCAGGATGGTCCAGGTGACGTAGGGCCTGCTCACCGCCCGCCCACCGAACACGGTCCGGGTCGGACGGGTGGACCGCCTGCCCGCGGCGACGCAGGTCGGGCACTGGTAGCCCACGGACGCCTCGACCATGCAGTCCGGGCAGATGGGCCGTTCGCACCGGGTGCAGCTGACACCGGTCTCGCGGTTCGTGTGCCGGTAACAGGTGCGCGGTGCGCCGGGGGGCGGTGGCGACGCGGTCATGGGCGGGTTCTCACTCCTCGGTGTCCGGGCACGGCGGCTCCGCTAGCGGGTGATCTCGACGCTCTCGACGACGACGTCCGTCAGCGGACGGTCGTTGGGGTCGGTCTTGACGGTGGAGATCCTCGTGACGACGTCGGAGCCCTCGACGACCTCACCGAAGATGGTGTGGGCGCCGTTGAGCCAGTCCGGCTCGTTGACGGTGATGAAGAACTGCGAGCCGTTCGTCCCCGGGCCGGCGTTGGCCATGGCGAGCAGGAACGGCCGGTCGAAGCGGAGCTTCGGGTGGATCTCGTCGCCGAACTTGTAGCCGGGGCCGCCGCGACCGGTGCCGAGCGGGCAGCCGCCCTGGATCATGAAGCCGTCGATGACCCGGTGGAAGATCGTGCCCGCGTACAGGCTGTCGGTGACCATCCTGCCCGTGGTCGGGTCCATCCACTGCTTCGAGCCCTCGGCCAGGCCGATGAAGTTGGCGACCGTCTGGGGGGCCTCCTCCTCGAACAGCCGAATGACGATGGTTCCCTCGGAGGTGGTCAGCCGCGCGGTGGGCTGGCCCTTGGAGTCCGACACCTACGTGCCTTTCGGTCGTGTGCGCTTACGTGCTCACGTTACCCGTCCGACCTCCTCACTTCGCCGGAACCCCGACGACCTGTGGACAACCCGTCCGGTGTCGGAACCCCAAACTCCGAAGGAGAGGACGTACGTTGAGATAACACCCAGATAACATGGCGGGCATCCGCCGCTGGATGCGGGACCGAGAACGACCGAAGGAGTTGACGACGTGCCCATCACTTCGAAGCGTCGCAAGGCACGCAAGGAGGCCGAGGCGACCCTCGCCCGTCTCCAGGACGTGGCCCGAACGCAGGCGGACCGGTTCGGGCCGTACGCCGACCAGGCGCGGGACCAGGCCGCCCTGAGGCTCCTCCAGGCGCGCGGTTGGACCGCTCCCAGGCTGGAGACGGCCGCACAGCGCGTCGAGGACACCGTGGCGCCCCGCGTGGCCGGGGTGCTCACGGCGGCCGCCCACCGCGTCGACCCGAATCCGCGTTCGCGCGCGATGAGGCGTCTGCGCCGGAGCGGCCGGGTGCCGCGCGCGGTGCTGATCGGGGGCGCCGCCGTGCTCGGGGGAGTGATCGTCTACTCGCTGATCCGGCTCCGCCAGGCGTCCCAGGACGCGGAGTGGCAGGAGCACCTCGACCAGGCCCGGGAACAGGTGCGCGAGACCCGCGAGAACCTGGAGGAGAAGGCCACGGCGGTCAAGGAGAAGGTGAAGGCCGCCGCGGGGCACGAGCGGGCCGGGAAGAACGGCCACCCGGGTCAGTGACCCGCCGAGGGCGCGGCGGAGGACCCCCGCGCCCTCCGCTCCGACGACTCAGTCGTCCTTGAGGAGACGGAAGAACATCGGGTACCGCCAGTTCTTCCCCATGAGCGCGGCCAGCGAGGCGATGGCCGGGAGGCAGAGCACGCCCACGACCGCGTACAGGGTGACGAGCAGCGGGAGGACCAGGAAGAAGAGCAGGAGACCGCCCACGCCCGCGATGAGGCAGAAGAGCTGGAAGTTCAGCGACTCCATGGCCTGGCGGCGGATGTACGGCGAGTACCGGTCGCTCGCGAGGAAGATCAGCAGCGGCGCCACGACCGGGAAGAAGTAGTTGCCCGCGTGGGCGCAGGCGGCGATCACCCGTTCCACCGGCGTGCTGGGCAGGGGGGTCTTGGGGTCCGCGGCGGCCTCGGGGGTTTCGGGCCCGCCCGGAACGCCGCCCGAGGCGGCCTCGAGGTCCCGGGTGAGCGGTTCGAGTTCGGCGTGGACCTTGGCCCGCATGGCGCGGTCGAGGCGCTCGTCGAACTCCTGCTCGTCGAGCTGGCCCAGACTGTAGGCCTCGCGGAGGACCTCGGCCACCGCGTCCCGGTCGGCGTGCGTGAGGCGGAGCTGCGGCTGCTCCTGTGGGCGCCGCATCGGGTACCGACGGTCCTGCACTGCCACTCCCACTCCCAACGCCGAAGGGGGCACGGCCGTCCTCGCACCGTGACCGTGCTCCCTCCATCATGGGCCATCCCGGGGCGAACGGACATCGGGGCACTCCCTGATCCTCCCCTGATCCCCTCCGTCAGGGGCGCCCCGGCGGCGCTCTCCGCGGTTCCCCTCGGCGCGGTACCGCTTCCGTGCGAGCGCCCTGGGCGACCGCCCGCCCGGCGCTAGGGGCGCGCGGCGACCGGCGCGGTCCCGGGGGACCGCCCCTCCTCGTACCGCCGCTCGGCGGAGGTCAGCAGCTCGTACCAGTCGGTGACGTCCTTGCGCCGGCGCAGGAGGGCCCGGCGTTCGCGTTCGGTCATGCCTCCCCAGACACCGAACTCGATACGGCTGTCCAGCGCCTCCGCCAGGCACATCGTGCGCACGGGGCAGCCCCGGCAGATGAGTTTGGCGCGGTTCTGGGCGGCACCCTGCACGAAGAGGGCGTCGGGGTCGATCTCCCGACATTTGGCACGGGCCGCCATCTTCTCATTCCACATGTTGCCCCACTCCCAAGATCAGCATGTGTGGTGATCGGAAATCCCCCGGCTGACGCGACCGCCGATGGGGGAGGAGGAACGGCCGATCCGAGGACTGCCAGACGGGGGGCCGCGGCTCGTCTTCGGGGGTTGATCGTTTCGGCACGCTGTGTTCCTCGTTGTCGCTGGTGTCGAAACTACGGATCGTCCCTGTTCACCAACAGTCCCCAAGTGGCCTATTTCTCATATGGCCCACTAGGGCCATTGCACTTCGGGGAAGTGTCATCATACACACACGGAGAGTGATCGCATGTGGTAGAGGTGAAGGCATTCCATGGATACCGGGATGACCTGCGGTTTCCCCGCATGCCCGTGGTGCCCGGCCGGGTGGGACGAAGCGGTCACCCCACCCGATCGGACTAGAACCGTGCACACACCGCGACGGCCGCCCAGGCGGGCGCCCGGGTGACCGTCGGAGGGGTTCGGGGGTCGCCCTCCCCTGGGAAATGACGGAACGACCCGGCGCGACGGACGGAGTCCCCCGAGCGAGGTCGTTCCGGGGTGGAGTGGAGCCAGGGGGAGACGACGCGGGGAATGTGCCCCCTATGCGCGACGGCCACCCGGGGCGATCGCCCGGGTGGCCGTCCTCACGTCCGTGACGTGGCAAGAGATGAGTGGAGCCAAGGGGAGTCGAACCCCTGACCTCCGGTATGCAAAACCGGCGCTCTGCCAGCTGAGCTATGGCCCCTGAACCCAAGGAGAGCATACCTTCATCAGAAGGCGGTCCCGGTCACAGAGACCGCGAAGCCGTGGGTCGCACCACGGGAACAACCGGCCCACCCACGTCTTCGTGTCACGGACGGACGAGCGCGGGACACCCCGCTCGTCCGCCGTCCGATCAGCTGTCGCTGGCCGCCGTGGCCTCGGTCCACAGGTCGAGCTCGGCGCGGTCCGCCTGGATCTTGCGGTAGACGGCGAAGGCCCCGAGGGCCACCAGCGCCAGAATGATGATCTTCTTCACTGTCTGGACCCTTTCATCGAGTTCCAACACACGAGCGCCCGCCGACTGCGGGAGCTCCACAGAGAACTTTATGATGTTGTCACCAAGAGACTAGCAAGGGATCCGACCCTTGGCTCAGGTGAGCAGGGCCATGCGCCGAAGGATCTCGACGGTGGCCTCGGGGGACGCAGAGATGCGGGTCAGTTCGGACCACACGCGTTCACACGAGTCAACCGCCTCCTCCGCCTCCACTATCGTCCCGCCCTGGGTCGCCTCCACGTAGGCCAGTGCCGCCTCGCCCTCGTCGAACTCAAGGACGGAGAACGGTCCCGCCACACCGGGATGGGGACCGGCGGAGGTGGGAAGGAGCTGGATCGTCACGCGCTCCGACGCGGCGAGTTCGAGCATCCGGGTGGTCTGGGCCCTGAGCAGGGCCAGGTCCGAGGCGATCCGGTGGAGGGCGTCCTCCTCGACGACGGCGTGGTAGCGGACCAGACCCCCGCCGTCGAGCACCTCCTGGCGCTTGAGGTGGGCCGCGACCATACGCTCCGCGCCCTCCTCGCCATGGCCCAGGGCCCGGGCGACGACCGCGGTGTAGTCGGGGACCTGGAGGAGGTCGGGGACGAGGATGCCCGAATAGACGCGCACGGCGACCGCTCCCGCCTCATTGCCCACATAGGCCGAGGAGATCACGTCCTCGTACTCGGTCCACCACGGCCTCAGCCGTGACTCCCGTACCAGGGTGAGAATGGCCTCGCGCTGTCCTCCGGTGACCCCGTACAGGTGCAGGAGGGCCGAGATCTCCATCACCGAGGGCCACTTGCGGATGCCCGTCTCGATGTGGCCGAGCTTGGCCGGTGACCACTCGAGTTCGTCCGCCACGTCGCTGAGGGTCATTCCCGCCGCCACACGGCGACGGCGGAGTTCGGCGGAGAGTCGACGACGACGAACCGTGGGGCTGCTCATAACACGGCTCCAATGACGCAGAGTGAAGGTGTGCCCCCCAGCGAAACATGGCATCTAGCATCTAGCAATGCGTTTCTAGAAATAGGACGTCACACGCGCCCCATATGTCGCAGGAGGAAACCGCGTACGATGGACACGCGTTCCCGCACATGTAGAGGACATCCATGAACCACCCCATCGACGACGCCGAGCAGCTGATCGCGAACGCTGAGGCGCAGATGCCGCCGAGCACGCGCTCCCGCCTGATCGCGAAACTCCGCATGGGGAAGCACATCGACGATGCCGCGTCCGAGTTGGAGATCACCCCCAGGGCGATCTTCGCGACCGCGCGCATCCTGCAGTCCTTCGGCGACCAGCTGGACGCGACGCTCACCGAGCAGCGCGACCCCAGCCTCCCGCACGGCACCGTCACGGGTTACAACAAGCGCTGCCGCTGCCCCGAGTGCCGGAGCGCGCTTCAGCAGCACGTGTAGTGTCCACGTCCGGCCAACGCCACGACCTGCGCTAACGACCCGTTAACCCAGACTTCTCAAACGAATACGCCGCTCGCAGGCTTATCACCACGCAGTTTGGGGACATCGCTCAACATGAACGAGCACGTGGACTGGTCGGCGATGAGCGAAGAGGACTTCGTGGCGCTGCTGCGGCAGCTGATCGACACGCCCGAGGCCGACGAGGACCAGTAACCCCCAGGAGCGGCTCCCTGGGGCGCCCCCAGGGCGATCGGTGGTGCGTCGGCACGGCCGCCCCACGGCGGCGGTCGAGCAGGTGCCGGGCGGAGTTCCCCCGTGCTCCGGAGAGCCCCCCGCCCGCGGCGCGCTTCGGGCTGCACGCGGACCGTGCGCGGCGGACTCGTGAGAACCGAACCGGTTTCACGAGTTCACAAGCATGCCCGTAAAAAAAGAGAGGGCCGCCCCCATGGGACGACCCCCTCCAAGAAAAACCGTGGCAGCGACCTACTCTCCCACCCCACCACAGGGCAGTACCATCAGCGCAAAGGGACTTAACGACCGGGTTCGGAAAGTCACC